>NZ_BEWV01000200.1 GCF_002933775.1 Prevotella sp. MGM1 | reverse complement strand
TTATCGGCTGAAAAACAGCCGATAAAATTGTCGTGGCGGAAAATAGAATGATTACAGATACAATTAGAAATGATTATACCTACTGCAATAAAGGAAATACTTGTTCATAACCATTGGGACGAATTTAATTTTCAAATGATGCAGGATTCTTACATAGACAAGTTAAGACAATCCTACTCTAAGTTTGATTATCCCTTGAATGAAAGTATTATAAGCAAGATTGCTCTATTCTATAACATGAAATTAGAACTGAACCAATCTGATATTCTTTATTTTGATGTCAAGAAAATAAAGAAATACCGCCCGGAAGCTATGCAAAAAGTGGCTTTGAAGTTAGGGGTCAATAAGGTTATCTATTTAGCAGACATTCATCCCGGCTATTTGATTGTGTGGTTAGATGAACAAGAACAAGTGTGGGCTGATTACGACAATCTTGTTTATTATTATGGCAGTGATATATTCAGTGGTATTCAAAATATTGTATCGGGCAATATTCTTGAAACTATAAAATCAGTATCTAACGACGAAAGATAGCATCTGACGATGCTCCTTTCTAACCATTATCATCAATTTGAAATTGACATTATGAACTGGTATATTTATTGGTATTTTACAATTAGGTATTTCTTCTGGGGATTACTTGGATATGGTAGAGCTGGAAATAACATTGGCTTTTTGTTTTTCCATCTCCCATTTATTGCATTGATAATGGCACTGATAGCACCAATCCATTTTGTTCATGAAGCCAAATACGTTGCTTTCCTATCTGTTTCCATCTTATTTATGCTTATAAATGAAATCGTATTTTGGGATGATACAAAAAGATACCGAAGATGGGACAACCATTACAGGAACAATAACACCAACAGGAAGAATTGTTTTTTTGTTGCTATCTCTATAATAGGCATAGTAAGTTGGCTTTTTCTCCCGCTTCTACTTAAAGACTATTATACCAATAGGTAAATTGAGTTTATAACAAAGCGTGATAACGCCTACCAGCATTCCACGCTATCCCATTACTAACAATAGTGAGATGAATAAAACAGTTCAATCCATAGTATTATTGACAGCTTTCAGTGCTTTGCTGATAGCCATTACATTATTTTGTGGTGGCTTAGGCTTTGGTCGTCTGTTCGGTATATATGGCATTATGGAATATTGTCTTTTGGGTATGCTTGTAATCATAGATATACTGGTAATCTACAAGGTCTATAAACTATATGCAATGCAACCTAAAACCATAATGTTATTGTTGGGCTTGGAATGTTGCTCTATCTTTTTGTGGCTTGCCTTTATCAGTATAGACCAAAGTCTATTGGATTGGCAAATTACAAACTTCATATTGCAAGCTGTCAGTTTAGACGGCTTCATAGGAGATGAACGGGGATTGAATATGCTTGCAGTCTTGTGCGGCATTGTTTATCCCCTTATTGGGATTGGGTGTTTATTCACCGGATTGGGATTTGTAAATAAGTTAGTAACAACGAAAGATAGCATCTGACGATGCTACCTGCTAACCATTAAACAATGAATAACAATCATTTTAGAAATATAATATTGCTGACCATGATGTCGGCATTATCGTTGGCATTTGCGGGATGTGCCACAATCCGCAAAACCGGTGCTGCTCAGGATTCACGGATTTGTCTGAGTGAAGTGAACAATTCAGGCTGTGACAGGGCTTATCGAATCATTCACGGAAAATTGCGTCCGTTGGAACGTCCGCAGGTCAGATTTGCTATAGAGAAAGCTTTGATTGAGGAGGATTCCTGCTGGGTTCTGCTCCGCGTCACAGTACCGGATCAATCCATAAGGAAGCATGAGCGGTATAATGCCTGTGTCATGCTTTCAACCGTGGATGGGATATTGAATTTCCCGGAACTAAATCTTGACAACGACAGCGGTCTTCCCGAAGCAGACGAGCGTAGCGACAGTGAGGAAACACAAGAGGACACGATTGTGGAGTCTCTTGAAATTGACGCCCGGAAAGGAAGCCCCGGATATGCCTATATGAGTTTCCGTTTCTGCTATCATCCGAGTATGGAAGGCAACGGAGCAATAATATCCATATTACCAAGTCTTGAAACAAAGCGTTACTTCTTCCAGCATTCTCCAGTGGAACTTCCCGTGTTATGGTCGTACAATCCGGCAATGTGGAAGCGGGCGCAACAGTTGCCGCAGTTCATACTGCTTGATAAAAGGCCAGAATATGTCTTACACGGTAATGAAAAAAATATGTTCAAGTAATAATAAAAACCGAAATCAATGATGCAATGGATAAAGAAACTGTTCGGGATAAGATGCTCCGAACAGATAACGGAAGAGTTGATAGAGCGTCTTCCTGCCGATAAACTCTGCCGGAAATACATTGACGGAGAGCTGGCAAGCGATATGGAGAGCGAAGTGTTCGACAGCATAATGTGCGCGGTGGAACTGCACGCGGAAGTCATCAACGGCGGTTTCAACCAATACTACTACAATTCCGGTGGCGAACGTGCGCAAAAAGCCGAGGACACCTTTGTCAAGCTCGGAGCAGACCGGATCGCTGATGTCGTGAAACGAGCCAACGACCAATATGCCGCCAACCGTGATGAACTGCAATCGGTATGGGACGGAACGAAGGAAGGATTCGCCCACGGCTATAAAGAGAAGCTCTTTGATACCTTCGATGATGAGTACTATGCCTTGATGAAGAATGACCGGCAACTCTACACGATGATAGGCACATACATCAAACAGCATCCGCAGGAGTTTCTTACAGGAATGACCAAGTGATATTCAACATGATATAGTTACCCGAAGGATATGATAGATTATCTGTATTATCGGTTTTATAGACTATGGCTTCATTCCTCTCTGGCGGAAGGAGCCGTGTTTATGGGGATGCTTATGTTCTCGGTCATACTGAGTACCAACGTATTGACCGTATGGGGGATGCTGACCCGATACGGCATTGTCGCATATCCCTCCGATATTCAGTATTATATTATCGAGGGCGGCATTATTGCCTTGTTGAGCTGGCGGTTCTTTTTCAGGAAACGTTACGACAGGATTATAGCCAGATATGACGATGAAAGCCCGGTGCAACGCAAATCCGGTGCATGGGTTCTTGCGCTGTATGTAGTGTCTACCATTGCCGTTTTCTTCTTGGAAGCGTTGCAACGGCAAGGAAAAATATGACCGTGTTGGGATTTTCGGCAAGATTTGGAACTGCTTGTTACTTTATAAACCCGATATTTGCCGCAAAAACAACATAATGAGATTGACAGCCCTGCTACGGCACACAGCCGATATATATCCCATACACTCCGTAAGCCTGCACAGCATAGCAGACAAGGCGGAAGAGCTTGTAAAGAAACGTTACTCCGTAAGCCGTATGGTACGCGAAATGGAGAGTTTCGCCCATGATACAGAGGTGCTGCGCCTGATTGTCAGCACATTCAAATCCGTTCCTGTCCAGCCTACATTGAAAATGCGTGACTATAAGCCTTACATGGCTCTTGTGGCATGCTCGCCTGAAGACTTTGCATTCTGCTACCTGTGCAATGACCTCGTAGCCGTCTATGAAACGGAGTACCGGACACCGGAACTGATGTTCTTCTGCGACCTGCTCCGCTGCATGAGGGGACGCTCCTATCTTAACTGCGTGACCAACCGGGTGTGCGACTACTTTTTCAGGGCGCGCCGTGACACCCTCCGCCATATCTCCAGCCCTCTGAAGGAATCTGAAATGCAATATGCGGAAAGCCGTCTGAAAGAACTGGAAAAAGCGGTCTTCCGCCTGAAAGTGAAGATGTATAAGTGGCACACCTTTACAGCAGAGGAGCTGGCAGGGATGTGTGGCATGAGCTATTCCCATTTCCGAAGCCGTTTTGAAGAATATTACGGCTGTTCCGCGACCGACTGGCTCCGGCAGGAGCGCATAAGCCGTATAAAAGAAGATCTTTCGTACCGTCCGGAACTTGCCCTGAAGGAAGTGGCTGAACGCAACCGGTTCCTCTCTGCAAGTAATTTTTCCGACTTCTGCAACCAGCAGGTTCTCAAGACACCTGGAGAACTGAAAAAAGAGGGATATGAGGAATGGTGCGAGAGAAGGATGAAATACTGGAACAGTGAATCATGAGCACGTTTCCGGCAAGATTTGGAAGGTGCGGCTATAGCGGCACGCATATTCCTGACAAATGAGAAGTTTCGCAATCATTATATATACGGCTTATGAAATCCTACCGCATACTGGTAGCCGCAGGCTACATTTCCATATTCATCCTGTCACTGCTGGTAGCCTATACCTACCATAACGAACAAAACACATTGGCTCTGTCCGAGGAGGAAAACCGTAAGGCAAGCGAGTTGCGAAAAAACATAAACCGCCTGAACATACGGATTACAGGGCTGTCATTGCTGGGAGAAACCGTATCGGAATGGAAAGAGGGCGATGCAGAACAATACCATCAGCAAAGAATGGTAATTGACAGTACACTGTGTGTCTTCTGCGAGGTGTTCAGTTCGGAACGTGTCGGGATAGACAGCATCCGTGACATATTGGCAAGCAAAGAAGTACAGATGAGGGAGCTGGCGGATATACATTCCCGTCAGAGGACACTCAATAGGCGTATAGCCGATAAAGTGCCGTTCATAGTCCGTCAAAGCGCAAATGAAAGCCCCCGCAAGACTAAACGCAAGGGGTTCTTGGGCATCTTCGGCAAAAAGGAGGAAACAAAACCGTCGGCAACAACCTCGATGCTCTGTTCTCTTAACAACGATGTGATTGCCAAACAAAAAGCCCAGAACCGGATACTTAGCGAACAGACCGACAGCGTTGCCGCACATAATGCAGCCCTAAACAGCCAATTACGTAGGCTTATCCGTCATATCGACAACAATGTTCAGACCGACCTGAAAGAACGAGAAACCGAGATAGCCACCATGCGTAAGAAGTCGTTCAGGCAAATTGGCAGTCTGGCATTATCCATACTTCTGTTATTGCTCGTATTGTTCATAATTATACATAGGGATGCCATCCGAATCAAACGATACCGACTGAAAACATCGGATTTAATCGGACAACTTCAACAGTCTGTTGAACAGAACGAGGCACTGATTGCTTCCCGCAAGAAAGCCGTTCATACCATCACCCATGAATTGCGCACGCCTCTGACGGCAATAACGGGTTATGCCGGACTGATGCAAAAAGATTGCGATGTTGATAAAATCGGGGCGTATATCCAAAACATCCGGCAATCTTCTGAGCGTATGCGTGAAATGCTCAATACGCTGCTAAGTTTCTTCCGCTTGGACAACGGCAAGGAGCAGCCGAATTTCTCTCCTTGCCAAATTTCGGCAATCACGCACATCCTTGAAACGGAGTTTATGCCAACCGCTATGAACAAGGGGCTGGCTCTTACCATAATTAATCAAACTGATACGGTTGTTTTGACTGATAAGGAACGCATCCTGCAAATCGGAAATAATCTGTTGTCCAACGCCATCAAGTTCACGGAGAACGGCAGCGTATCTCTGACAACGGATTACACTAACGGGATGCTGACACTTATCGTCGAAGATACGGGGACGGGCATGACCGAAGAGGAGCAACAACGTATATTCGGTGCGTTTGAACGTCTGTCAAACGCCGCTGCAAAAGACGGCTTCGGGCTGGGATTGTCCATCGTGCAGCGTATCGTGACAATGCTCGGCGGCACAATCCGGCTGGAGAGCGAAAAAGGCAAAGGCAGCTGTTTAACTGTGGAAATCCCCATGCAGACAGCCGAGGAAATTCCGGAACGGATAAATCAAGCACAGGTTCATCATAACCATACATTCCACGATGTGGTTGCCATCGACAATGACGAAGTGCTGCTCCTGATGCTGAAAGAAATGTATGCACAGGAAGGGATACACTGCGATACCTGTACCGATGCTGCGGAACTGATGGAACTGATACGAAAAAAGGAATACAGCCTTCTTCTGACGGATCTGAATATGCCGGATATAAACGGTTTCGAGTTGCTGGAACTGTTGCGCACTTCCAACGTTGGCAATTCAAGGGATATCCCGGTAGTCGTGACAACCGCTTCGGGCAGTTGCGGCAAAGAGGAACTTATAGAACATGGATTCACAGAATGCCTGTTCAAGCCGTTCTCTATATCTGAACTGATGGAGATTTCAAATAAATGTGCCATGAATGCGGCACAAAATGAAAAGCCGGATTTCACATCCCTGCTATCCTACGGCAATGAATCCGTCATGCTGGAGAAACTGATTACGGAAACCGAGAAGGAAATGCAGGCGGTTCGGGAGGCGAAACAACGGAAAGACCTTCAGGAGCTGGACGCCCTTACACACCACCTGCGCAGCTCGTGGGAGATACTCCGTGCCGACCAGCCGTTAAGGGAACTATACAAAAAATTGCTTCATAGCGATGGCACGCCTGACGAAAAAACAATTGGTAATGCTATAAAAGCTGTGCTGGATAAGGGTTCGGAGATAATCCGGCTGGCAAAAGAAGAAAGGAAGAAATATAACAATGGATAAGACAAAAATCATAGTGGTGGAGGACAACATCGTGTATTGCGAGTTTGTCTGCAACCTGCTGGCACGTGAGGGATTCCGTACCGTGCAGGCGTTCCACCTCTCGACCGCGAAGAAATATCTGCAACAAGCCGCAGACGGGGACATCGTGGTTTCAGACCTGCGTCTGCCCGACGGCAACGGTATCGACCTGTTGCGCTGGATGCGCAAGGAAGGCATGATGCAGCCGTTCATTATCATGACCGACTATGCCGAAGTGCATACGGCGGTCGAAAGTATGAAACTCGGTTCGCTGGACTACATACCCAAACAACTCGTGGAGGACAAACTTGTACCTCTGCTCCGTACCATACTGAAAGAGCGGAATATCGGGCGAAACCGTATGCCCGTCTTTGCCCGTGACGGTTCCGCCTTTCAGAAAATCATGCACCGGATAAGGCTGGTAGCCCCCACCGACATGAGCGTGCTGATATTCGGGGAGAACGGTACGGGCAAAGAGCATATCGCCCATCTGCTGCACGACAAGAGCAAGCGGGCAGGAAAACCGTTTGTGGCTGTGGACTGCGGTTCACTCACCAAAGAGCTTGCACCGTCGGCATTCTTCGGACACGTCAGAGGGGCGTTCACCGGTGCGGACAGTGCCAAGAAAGGATATTTCCATGAAGCCGAAGGCGGCACGCTGTTTTTGGACGAAGTGGGCAACCTTGCACCGGAAACCCAACAGATGCTTCTGCGTGCCATACAGGAGCGGCGATACCGCCCCGTTGGTGACAGGACGGATAGAAGTTTCAATGTCCGTATTATCGCTGCCACCAACGAGAATCTGGAAAAGGCGGTCAATGAAAAGCGTTTCCGGCAGGACTTGCTGTACCGTCTGCACGACTTCGAGATAACCGTTCCGCCGCTGCGTGATTGTCAGGAAGACATCATGCCGCTGGCAGAGTTTTTCCGCGAGATTGCCAATAATGAATTGGAGTGCAAGGTTAGCGGATTCAGCTCCGAAGCACGGAAAGCGTTGCTGACCCATTCATGGCCGGGCAACGTGCGCGAGCTTCGTCAGAAAATCATGGGCGCGGTGTTGCAGGCACAGACGGGACTTGTCACGAAAGAGCATCTGGAACTTGGAATAACCGAAACAACCTCTGTTACCGGCTTCTCCCTGCGCAACAAAGAGGAAGATAAAGAGCGGATTATACGCGCTTTGAAGCAAGCTGACGGGAACCGCAAGGTCGCCGCCGAACTGCTTGGAATAGGCAGGACAACACTCTATAATAAACTGGAAGAATATGGATTGAAATATAAATTTGAGCAATCATAGCCCGCAATTCGCTGAAAATGGCTATCTTTGCATGACATATCAGAAGGTAACGGCGATTGGCAGATCCTTTTGCCGCCTATATATAACATAAGACCGCAAGGCGTTTCGAGCGAAAATCTGAAAAATTTTCATATACATCCACAACCATACTGATTACCAGTAATATCTACAGATTGTAGTGTACTAATAGTGTACTTTTACGGAAGATGGCGGCAAGCATGAGCAAATGGATTTGAAATAATTGTCATCCGTTAGAGATTTTTAACTGCGTTGATTTGCGACTTTTCTCCGGATGTGCATCCCATTCAACAGCATTAGAAATTCTCTCAAACAAGTATCCTTGATGTGTCTTGTGAACCGCATTATGAGATACACGTTATATGGGAAAGATGTCGAAAACAATAGTTCGATTGAATCAACTCGCAGATTTTTAGGATTGCATACCGTTAATCTCACGAAAAATAGCTAACTTTGCAATCTAAGCATCGTACGCGAAATGACCAAAAATATCACAACGACATAACGGCGAAAGCCGTAAACAAAAACATTGGAAGCTCCAACGTAGTCGCTTAAAGGCTTTGGTCGGCCTCGCATAGCTACGCTGGAGTTTCGCTTTCCAGTATGTCTATGGATCGAATAGATATGATACATACAGTTGGGCGCCAGTTCTTGGTCTCAAATATCGAGAACAACGAGTTCAGCTATCAACAAGTGATAGACCGCTCTTTGAGCGGCCATTATAAACTTGATATTCGTTTCTTTGATGAACATTCTGAGACTGCGGTTTTAATCGAAACCAAACGTAGGTTTACAAATGCAGATAAAGAGCAGTTATTTGCATACGTAGCCTTAGAACAAGAATTAAATTCAGAAACTAATATTATAGCCATACTTGCCAATACGGATAATGATCAAATTAAAGTATGGAAATTCTCTAATAATGAAGCATCTGGTTTGGAATTAGCCGATTCAAAATTAAAAAGTTTTGAAGAATACAAAATGCTTTTTATTCCTCAAAATATTAATGATAGAAATGCGGTTTTAGAGAATACATCCAAACTAAATAAAATACTTCATGACAATGGTATTCCTGAAAAGTTAAGAAGCCAATTTGTAGGGACTTGCCTTCTCGCATTAAAAGAACGCTTGAAATTTAAAGGCCTTTCAACATCTCAAATCAATGCGGGAATCAAGGAAATATTAGCATCAATGCTCCATGACAGCCTTGATAGAGCAAAGAAGTTATTGGTGCTTCAAAATAATATACTTGAGAGCCAAAGCGTATCAACCTTGCGCTCTGATGAATATCAAAAAATTCTTCTTTTTATCAAAAAGAATATTTTACCGTATATAAATGAGTACACCACTGAGGGTCATGACATACTTAGCTACTTCTTCACCACATTCAATAAATATGTAGCAAGAGAAGATAAGAATCAAGCATTTACTCCTAATCATATCGCCCATTTCATGTGCAAAGCTGCGGGTATTCATCGTAATATTCGCATACTCGATCCCACTTGTGGCTCAGGCACCTTCTTAGTCCAAGCGATGTCTCAAATTCTAAAAGAATGTGAGACTGCAAGCGAGAAGAAGCATGTAAAGGAGCACCAAATATATGGCATCGAATTTGACGAAAATGTATACGGATTAGCAACCACCAATATGTTAATTCATGGTGACGGCAATTCTAACATTCAGGCAGGATCTTGTTTCGATAAGAAGCAATGGATTGAATCTTCTGACATAAATTTAGTCTTAATGAATCCTCCATATAATGCTTCCAAAAATCAAGTACCCACCCCTTATGCTCGTCTATTCGGTTCTAAATCTACTGACCCGACAAAAGGCTTAGGCTTTGTGCAATATATAGCTGACGCTGTAAATCATGGGAAACTGTTGACATTACTCCCAATGGCTTGTGCACTTACATCCAGTTCTATCATTACTGATTTCAAAGAGAAAATGCTTCAGAAGCACACCTTAGATGCCGTTTTTTCTTTACCTCCTGATATGTTCTATCCTGGGGCAAGTGCTGTGGCTATATGTATGGTGTTTAATTTGGGACAGCCGCATCCCTCTAATTTTGAAACGTTCTTCGGATATTATCGTGTAGATGGGTTTGAAAAAAGAAAAGGTGTTGGCCGTGTCGATATAAATGAGGTTTGGGACAGCATTGAGTCTGAGTGGTTATCATTATATCGACACCGTTTGGAAATGCCGGGTAAAAGTGTGAACCGTGTGATTACATCAAAAGATGAATGGTGTGCTGAAGCGTATATGGAAACAGACTACTCTGTTTTATCAGATAATAATTTCATCTCTGTTATGAAATCGTATGCTGCATATCTAACTAAAAATGAACCCCTTTAGTAATACAAGACTCTTTTCGGTAAAGGAATTGTTCCCTTTACTTATAAATGGCAAAGGTAATAACAACATATTATCTGATGGAGATTCTACACCATATCTTGGAGCCAAAAAGGATGAAAACGGAGTGATGCGCTATTGTGCTAAAGACAGTTCTCTCACCATGAAAGGTAATTGTATCTGTTTCATCTGCAATGGAGCTGGGTCCGTTGGTTACACGTTATATATGGATAGGCCTTTTATAGCCACATCTGATATAGTTGCAGGCTATAATGACAATCTTAATCCATATATCGCCATGTACCTTATATCTCTTTTTGACTTAGAACGTCCGCGCTTTTCGTATGGTAGAAAATGGAAAAAAACACTCAAAGACACCACAATTCCACTTCCTCAAACTGATAGCGGGAATGTCGATTGGGTAGCAATAGATTCTTATATTAAGAATTCCATAATGCCTATTCTTCCTTCTCGTGCAAAGACAATATGGGGCTTGGGAGTAGACAAGACCCCCATAACTCAAAATTCTCTTAAACTTTCTGATCGAGATTGGAAATGGTTCAGATACGATGAAGTATTCAAAATATGCAAAGGTTTCTATAATAAAAAACCTGATCATAACCCAAATGGAGATATCCCTTTTATCGGTGCAACCGATGCAAATAATGGTGTAACATCTCTGACCGATATAGAAACAATTATGATTTCCACTAAAACAGGAGATCTACCCAATTCACCTTTAGAGGAAAAAATATTTAAGCCTAATTGCATTACTGTTTCTAACAATGGCTCCGTTGGCTACGCGTTTTATCAGTCAAAAGCATTCACATGTTCACATGATGTCAATCCGCTATATCTACTGGATAGAGATATGAACAAGTATATAGGAATGTTCCTTTGTAGCATCATTGAACTTGATAGGTATCGTTGGAATTATGGTAGAAAATGGAGACCCATCCGTATGCCTTCTTCCATGATTAAACTCCCTGTAAATTCTTCAGGAAAACCTGATTGGCAATTTATGGAGGAGTATATTAAACGTCTTCCTTTCAGTAATCAAATTTGAAACATTCATCCATAAGCTCGACAATTCAATCTAAGTGATTGATTTGTGGTAAGTAGATTAAACGAGTTTGAGGATTCCACGTATGGTATAATGATTAAACTACTGTAGCACTATGTCTTTCAAAGCAAAAGTATCAATAGATGCGAACGGCATTAAAGAAGAAAGATCCGTATTATTCATACGTACTCTTTTGCTTGGCCGAACGTCTAATAATATTGATTTGGGAACTACCCAATCCAATATTGATGGCTACATAGAATTACTAGACTCATCGAATAGAGTTAGTGGAAAAATTACGGTTCAGGTTAAAACAGTGACAAAAAGAGATGAGGGACTTAACAAATTCCCTTGCCCGACATCTTTATTTGCATATGCCGAAGCAACAACCGATAATGTTTTCTTATTGGCGGTAGATCATTCTCAGAACAAAGTTTTGTATAAGTATATTTCTCCAAATCTTATAAACGAAAACCGTGATAAAGAAGAGCAAGACACAATTACATTACATTTCACTGAGAAAGAAGAATTACACAAAGATAACATCGACATAGTTCTAAATGAGTGGTTAAGCATTTGTAATAATCGCACGCATTTCTTAGCACATGGAGAAGAGATTCTTAAAGAGAACAAGGAACTTAAGTCCTATCTCTTAAGCATGCCCGAATCAGACACGGATTTAACTCCTACCGACATTCAAGAAATTCAAATGTTTTCAGATGAATACAACCATCTTCTGAACGTTGATTTTAACTGCCTAAAACGTACTCTGTTTTCTAACGTTTGGAAACGAGGCATTGCAATTTATACCTATTCTGATGACTCATTAGAATTCTCCCTCTATAATATTAATCTAGGGCAGCTCGTTTCGCCAATAGTACAATTACCGAAGTGTTCAATTTTTGAGCTATCTCATAATCATGATTATGCGTCATTTTCACAAGCAGAAAATAATATTAAAACCAACCCTCAATTATACGCTCTTTCTATAATAAAGAAACATGTAGAAGACTTTCTAAAAACACGTCGAATCATCCCATTTAACGATACGTTTTTAATAGAATATCTATATGAATTTGTTGATGCGAATTGGAGACACCTACATTTGCACAAGAATTCTGAAATAGATATTCAATATTTGATTGGGTATTTTCAATCAAACTATCCCAATATAGAAAAAATGCCTGTTCATTTAGTATCTGGTAGGAAATCCATATATCTAAATACTATTTATGATGCCGCTAAAAGCCTTGCCGATATTGGTTATACATCAATTTCAAGGCCATATCCACAAAGAGGTTCTTTTGGTAATACAGGGATGGTGTATGATGATTATTCACCCTACACTGCATTGGAAAAATCTCGCATAGTGATTCTAAATACACTTCGCGCATATCAAAATTTCATACAATCTGAATTTCCATTATTAGCCAATGAACTTGACATTTTTTATGGAGGTAATCTTATCTCCTTTTTAGTGGACTACTCTGATCCAGGACATAAGTTTATATTTTACAGTTATTATTTTCGAAGTGTATTGCCTTATAATGAACGAATCATTACTATTGAAGATATAAATAATTCTACGATAATGAAAGAGAACAATATCTCTTCACCCTCCGATTTATTTAAGAAAGATACCGTGTTTTTTAATGATAGAGAATATGCTTGTTTTAGGAGCGGAGGGCTCGATGACATGACGATATTGTTCGGAAAATACAATTGCCTAACTTATTTATATGAGTTGTTAAAAACTCATTTTGATGATTATTTTGAGAAAAAGGGCCTAGGCAAATGTAGATGAGTTTGAATTTAGACATAGAATACCTAAGACAAGCTAAATTTGTACTATTTTGAGATTATTATGGAAATGACTATTGACGATATAAAGGCTCTGATTGCGGCGGACTAGTCGCGAACTTTGGAGCTGAAGAAGTCTACCGGCGAGCTGAAGGACGGTATGCACTCGGCATGTGCGTTTCTCAACACCGATGGCGGTTGGCTGATTTTCGGTGTTGCTCCGACAGGATTGAAGATTCTTGGACAACAGGTTACGGAAACGACTAAACGTGAAATTGCGCAAGCCATTGCCGGATTAGAGCCCGCTGTCGATGTGAAGATTCATTATGTTGATGTGCCTGACCGTCCGGGGAATCAAGCGATTGCCATACACTTCGATGGCTGGGTGTGGGGCGAGCGTCCTCATACATTCCACGGATGCCCGTATTACAAGGTCGAAAGCACTACAAAGGTAATGCCGCATGAGATGTATGATGAACGAATCCGGGCGCATCAGCCTCAGATTTACGCATGGGAAAGCCAGATTGCAAATGATGTTACGCTTGCCGACTTAAACGAAAAGCATATCAGAGGGTGTATCCGTCTTGGTGTAGAGGGCGGTCGAATTCCGGCGAGCGCGATGAGTGCGCCGATTGATGACACGTTGGCTAAATGGAATTTGCTGAAAAACGGCAACCCGACCAATGGTGCCGTTATGCTTTTCTCGGACAAAATCAGCGAGTATTCGCAGTTCAGGCTTCGTATGGCGCGGTTCTTGGGTACCGATAAGAATGAGTTTATCGACAATCAACGAGCCGAAGGCAACTTCTTCGACCTGCTTGACGCAGGTATGGCTTTCTTCTTCAAGCACCTCAATCTCAGCGGAAAGATTACAACCCACAGCCTTCAGCGCGAGGAACGGCTTGAAGTGCCGTATCACGCTTTGCGCGAAGCATTGATCAACAGTCTGTGCCATCGTCAATGGGAGAAGCATAATCTGACAGGAAGTATTGCTATCTACGATGACCGCATCGAGATTGCCAATCCCGGCATATTTCCTCCTCAAATCTCACCCGAATCCATCAAGGAGCCGCACGAGTCCTACCCATACAATCTTAAGATTGCCGAAGCCCTGTATAAGTCAACCTATCTGGAAAGCTGGGGTTCCGGAGCCAAGCGTATAATGGATGCTTGCCGCGAACAAGGCGTAGATGAACCCACATGGCGTTGGGACGGAGGCTTTGTAATCGTTACCTTCAAACGACCCGGCAAAACATTCCCTGAACAAGGCGCGAATACCCAACCAGTTCCAAACCAGCACTCTACCAGTTCTATACCAGTACCCCACCAGTTCTCTACCAGTTCTCTACCAGTTAAGACGTTGATAGAGAAAGCCACTGATGATTTTATGACAGTATGGCAACTTGCCGAACTATGCGAATTAAAGGATATAAGATACTTCAGAAAGAACTATCTTAAACCGGCATTGGAGGAAGGTGCTATTGAGCGACTGTATCCCGAACAGCCAAAACATCCCAAGCAGAAATACCGCTTAACAGAAGCTGCAAAGGAATGGAAGAATAAGAAAATCCCAGAGAAACCAAAGAACTTCCCAAAGAAATAGTTGAAGTCCATCCGACCGAAAACAGACATAATCCGACCATTTTTATCGCATCCGACCGAAATTTCGGTCGGAGGTAAGTCAGACGGGCAATCATATGAATGACAAAGCTGTAAGACATTCAAACGGCAATTCTTCCTGTCATTCATACATAAGGCTTGACATCCATCTGCTCATAAGTTAATTCAGTCATCTGCTCATACGTATGTACATTCATACGTATGTACATTCATACGTTCAGATGTTCATACGTCAGTACGTTCATACATCAATACGTCAGTACGTTCATACGTCAATACTTACTAACAGCATACTTGCAATCAAGACTTCAACGAGTAACTATCTGTAGTAATATGCGTTAGCCAAATTACAATATCGACAGCATTATGTATCGCGTGTTGATATATCAACTATCTTGAGTCCAATCTTATTCTTCCTCATTGCAAGAAGTTGAATTTTGTCAATATTGATGTGCAAATAATTGAAACCGTCGCTATCCCGATTACAATAGCCTTTTCTGTATGTAACCTATTGTAATTTGGTGCTATCAAGCCTTCTGATTCTGTAGGTCGAACGGAATCCGTCGGGATTCTGCAAGGTATGTTTTGAGCTGCATGAAATTGATTTTGCAGCTCAAAACCCTTGCAATATGTTGGTTGGCCTTACTCCAAAGTCGTAATCCCCGTTGCCGATTTCACACTCCGATTTTTCCTTTTTGTTTCTCATTGTGATTTGCAGTGAAGAAAAAAGCCGACAAATGATTGCTGACTTATCGGCTTAGCCTGGGATGGTTACAACCTTACATCGGTGCATAATTGATTTCACCGAGGGAGTTGATTGCGTCCTGTTTCAGACTGTCAACGACATGGAGATATCGCTCTGTCATCTTTATGGAGGTGTGTCCGAGAAGACTCGACACCGTTTTAATATTCGCTCCTTTGGTGAGGACGTTCACCGCGAAGCTGTGTCTCGCGCAATGCCATGTGATTTTCTTCCTGATGCCTGCCTCCTTTACCCATTTACGCAGATAGAGATTGCAGATGTTGTAATGCGGGAGTTTGAATATCCGTTCATCAAAGTTGTCGTTTCCCGGCTCGCCGATTAGACGGATAAGGGTGTCGTTCAACGGAACGATTACCCAGCTCCGGCTGCTGTGGTCTTTTGTCTTTTGCTGCTGGAACCGCAATGTCCTGGTTGAGTAGTCCACATTGCGGTAGGTCAACTGGCTTGTGTCACACCAACGCACGCCGGTGTAAAGACCGAAGATGAATGCTCGGTGAATCTCCGGTTTCTCTCCCTCAAAATGTGTAGCTACCAGTTGTTGTATTTCCTCCGGCAGAAGAATCTCCTTTTGCAACGTCATGTTGTCGTTCTTCAACACGAAACCTCGGCACGGATTTTTCTTGATGAGGTCTTTGTCAACAGCCGCAGTAACCATACGCTTGAACATTCGGAAATAGATTTTCGGACCGTCGCCTGTTCCGTTCTCTTTCAAATACTCAACATAGGCAGCCACCATGTCAACCGTCAGTTGCGTCATCTTGAGATTGTTTTTGTAGAGAGAGTATCTCGGCGTGTCGGCAAGAAAGTTCTTGAACTTTTGCAATCCGTGCCCGAGCGTTATGCGGGTATATTTGGTGAGGGCCGGAGATTTGATGAACTCGTTGCAGAACTCAAGGAAATCCTCGTCCATGTCTTTTCGGAGGCGATAGCCTTCCCTGTCCTCCAAAAAGGATTGCTCACGTTCAAAACGTATCTTTTCTGCAAGGGCAAGAGTATTCCTATTCTGCATACGCTCCTGCTGGTTGCGGGGATGAAGCCAGATATACAGATTTAGGTTCTCTTTCTTGCGGGAATGTTTGATTTGATATTTCGGTTTACCCGCCATCGCTCCCTCGGTGTAAAACACCGGATTCCCGTCCTCGTCAAGCACGGGCGATTCACTTCTGCCGAGATAATACTCAAGGTAGAGGCTGGCACGTCCGTCGCTCAGTTCCGACTGTCGGAGCTTGGGATTCTGCTTCTTGCGATTTTCTAATTTTGCCATACAATTATAATTTTGCGCAAAGATAATCCGAGGTATAATAATCTGAAAATCGCCGTTTATAGACCTTAACATTTACCCTCTGACTACAGTACATAATCGAGGGTACAAAAGGTGTACTTTTTGAGAAAATCGGGTCAAAAGCAGGAAAATCGCCGCAATATTGATAATTGCTATTGCATTGATAACAAGTATAATTAGCTCATTTGACTTATCTCGACTTTTCCATCAAAGAAATCTGGTAAATTGACACTACGGAGACGATTGCGTGATGCTTATGCTATGCCTACGCATAGCGTGCATTCACGTACTCTCCGTAAAAGGCTTTACCAGAGCCGTCGCTTGAAAGTAGTGTGATTTGCACGCTACTTTTTTGCCCTTGCCTAACGAAAGGAAACGATAATGGGTAAAGTACAGATTCTTGCCGTCCTCACGATGGACGGATGTCAAAGCTCCGAGTTGTATTGCAAAGCGTATAAGGAACTGCGCCTTGAAGATTGCGGTATCAACGAGATAAGGGAAAACGCCCTTTATCATATCACACCGGATTATTCCATCTCCATGCTTGACGAATGGCGGAAATCCACAACAGACATCTGCTATCTGGCGGAAGCCACTCCTGAAAAGGCGGACTACATCAACGGGCTGCTGCGTATGCGTGTGGTGGATGAAATCATACTATACACAATTCCTTTCATTGCCGGAACGGGAAAGCGTTTCTTCCAGTCCGTCTTGCCACAGGAACAATGGACGCTGACCTCACAGAAAGCATACCGCAACGGAGTGGTCCGCCATATCTATAAAGCGTGCGTTTGATGTCCGGAAAATGGACTAATGTTCAGTAGATTAACACCTTAAGTTGAATACAACTCCTGTCGGATAAATAAATTTTGAAATTATTACTCTGAAATCCAGCATATTGCAGACTATGTGCCGGATTTTTTGTTTGATGTACATGATTTTTGCCAATCATATTCATGTGCGCATACCGAAAAACAGAGTGTTAAATTTCAAAATTGACAGGACATGAATTATTTTTTATTGGCGGAAACCGAATTCTTCCGCCGTATAAACGAAGCCGGGGACTGCAATATGGAAACGGCATACGCGGCTTTCGCTACCCAAGTAATCGAGCTATGCAGCGGCAACGTGGACACCAACCGCACCATCATCGCGCTGGCTTACATCGAAATCGAGTTGCAGCACCATCCCGTGCGCAATCTCCCCGAAGAAAAGAGGGAGGTTGCATCCTATATCAGCAAGGCACTCTCTTTCGTAAGGAAGATGCAGAAGTTCCTTGCCGCTCCCCAAGTGCCACCACTGCTCCCCATCCACACATCCGCCGAAAATACAACCGAAAACACAACCGGACTACTGCAATGGACGGGCAACACACTTGATTTGGTGGAGCTTATCTACGGTCTTGATGAAATGGGTTGCATCAATAACGGGGAAACCTCGCTGAAAGAGCTGTCCGCCGCTCTATATGAGTTTTTCGGTATCAAAACCAAAGAGTGCTATCGGTATTATTCCGCCATCAAGCTACGCAAGAATACCAGCCGAACCTATTTCCTCGACAAGATGCTGGCAAAATTGAATGAAAAGATCCGTCATGATGAAGAAATGGAACGCATGAGAAGATAGTTCGCATACAAGTCGGAGGACGGCATTGCGTTGTCCTCTGATTTATATATGCCGAATCTGTACTTTCCACGCGCTATTGTCCCGAAAGTCAGCCAAAAACATTATCTTTGCATAATCGTTACAAATTGAATATGAGCATAGACAACCTCGATACAGTAAAACAACTGATAGCCGGAAAAGAATGTGGACGGATAGAGTTCAAGGAAACCACCGGACAATTGGAGCGTGGGATGGAAACGCTTTGCGCCTTCCTTAACGGAGAAGGCGGCACGGTGCTTTTCGGCGTCACCGACAAGGGAAAAATCATCGGACAGGAAGTAAGCGACAAGACCAGAAGGGATATAGCGGAAGCGATCAACCGGTTGGAACCGGTGGCAATGGTACAAATATCCTATGCACCGTTGCCTGACAGTGAGAAGAAAGTAATTGCTTTCCACGTTGAAAACTCAAAGCTCAACCGTCCGTTCTCCTATAAAGGAAGACCATATATGCGGGTAGAAAGCGCGACCACGACGATGCCGCAGACAGCATATAATGACTTGCTGTTGCAACGTGACGGCAACCGATACCGCTGGGAACTTTTAGAGAACAGAAACCTGACCTTGCAGGACTTGGACGCCAATGAGGTATTGAAGACTGTAAGGTTAGGTATAGAATGCGGCCGTCTGCCGGAGGATACGGGCACTGACGTTCCTGTCATATTGGAAAAGTTCGGGTTACAGAAAAACGGGGTGTTGAACAATGCGGCAGCCGTGCTGTTTGGAAAGCACGAGGACATGGAATATCCCCAATGCCTGCTTCGGCTGGCGCGTTTCAAAGGTACTGACAAGACTGTATTCATGGACAGCCAACGCATTCAAGGCAATTTTTTTCAATTGCTCAACGCAGCGATGGCTTTTATATTCAAGCACCTTTCCTTATCCGGCACAACAGACACATTGGAACGGGAGGAGCATTTGACCATCCCATACAAGGCAATAAGAGAAGGTGTAGTGAACTCGCTCACCCACAGGTCGTACAAAGAGGCCGGCGGTTCAGTGGGCATAGCCATTTATGATGACCGCGTGGAAATTGAGAACCCCGGAACTTTTCCGCCCAACTGGGATGCGGAAAAGATGAAGTCCGAGCATGAATCCAAACCACAAAATCCATTATTGGCAAATGCCTTATATAAACGGAAGGTCTTGGAAAGCTGGGGACGCGGTATAGGACTGATGATGTCGGAATGCCGCAAAGCCGGATTGCCCGAACCGGAATACAGGATATGGAGTGACAGTGTAACGCTGATATTCAAATGCGAGGTGACAAACCGACCAAGTACCGACCAAGTACCGACCAAGCACCGACCAAGCACCGACCAAGTATTCGCGTTGGTGAAAATATTGGATGAACGAGAGTTGTCCGTAAAAGAAATAATGGAGGCATTGGAACTGAACCATCGCCCTACGTTCAGGACAAACTACCTGCATCCTGCATTGGATGAAGGCTATGTCATTCCATTATATCCGGAACAACCGAGCCATCCGAAACAGAAATATCGCCTTACGGAGAAAGGCTTGGAATTGTTGAAGCAGCAATAGGCATGGCAAAAAAGAAGAAACATAAGAATACGGATTTGCCTGTAGTCATGGATTACGGCATCGGCTGCATATCCGTTTATGACCCGGTTGATATGATGCCATATAGAGACCTTCCCATTACTGAGCAAACCAGATTCAAGAAACTCGGCAAGGAAATGAAAGCGGAGTTCAAATGGTTGGCAGCCTCTCTAACAATGGAGTATTGGAATGAAAACCGGCAGATACCTTTCGGTGAGGAAATGTCGAAACTCAGAACCAGATTTTTGAGAATGTTCGCCGAAGAATACAGCATACTGCTGAAAGATGACACAGAGCTGAAAAACTACCTGCTGACACTTGTCATTTCCACCATAAACAAACAACTCAAATCGGAAAAAGAAAAGCAGACATAATGAAATAAAAATCCGTAACCGGTCATCGGCTACGGATTTTCCATATATAAACGGATATATTATTTCTGCTGCAACAGATGCTTCAGGTTCTCGTCACCCGCGATACGCTCCAGTTCGTCGGCGACAATCTGCTTCACCTCCTCCTTGATGCGCCTGTAATTCGCCTGCACCGTTTCCTTCATGCAGTCGTTGCCGTCCCCGTCGGTGAAGTCGGTAATGACGGGGATCTTCTTGTAGGCTTTCTCCTCGCGCTTCACCTTCTCGGCGTCCACGACAATCTCGCAGTGAAAAATCTTCTGCTCGATACGCTCGTTGAAGTTGTCGGACACCGAACCGACAAACATACCCTGCGTCAAGCCGGAAATCTTGCTCGGCGGGATAAGCGCGTCCATCTGCGTGTTGATGGAGGTGGAAACGTCCTGCCGGTTGATGGAAATGGACTGCCGTTTCTGCAACACCTTTCCGAAGCGTTCGGATAGTGTTTTGGCGGTTTCGCCTACCACCTGCCCGGAGAAG
This sequence comes from Prevotella sp. MGM1, assembly GCF_002933775.1. GTDB lineage: Bacteria > Bacteroidota > Bacteroidia > Bacteroidales > Bacteroidaceae > Prevotella. Next base: position 3,437 of record NZ_BEWV01000200.1, on the reverse strand, counting down.
ATATTGCCGACGGTGTTCATCACCACTTTGGCCTCCTTATCGCCATAGTCACGCACCAGCTGGCTGAAATCCTGAAAGCCCAGACAGACGGCAACCTTGTTGCTTCGCGCGGTGGCGATAAGGTTGTCCAGCCCCTTGAAATATATCGTCGGTAGTTCATCTATAATGACCGACGACTTCAGCATACCTTTCTTGTTTATGAGTTTCACGATACGGGAGTTATAAAGACCGAGAGCCGCACCGTAGATATTCTGACGGTCGGGGTTGTTGCCAACGCAGAGGATTTTCGGCTCTTCGGGATTGTTGATGTCCAGCGTGAACTCGCTGTCCGACATCACCCAATAGAGCTGCGGGGAAATCATGCGCGAGAGCGGAATTTTCGCCGATGCTATCTGCCCCATCAACTGCTCCGCAGCCCCTCCGAGCCATGCGTCCATGAATGGCGAGAGGTAGTTTTCCAGTTCGGGATAAGAGGTCAGAATAGGGAAAATATCCTCGTAACGGCGGTTCAGGAACTCGATTGCATGGGGGAACGTGCAATACTTGCCGCCTTTATAGATTTTGAGATACCATATAATACTGGCGAACAAGATAATAGGTGATTCCACAAAGAAGTCGCCCTGCTTTTGCACCCAACTTTTATTCAAGTTGAGCATTATGGTGTACGCGCTCTCGTAAGCGTCCGTAATATCCTCCATGAAATCCGGGTGGATGGGATTGCAACGGTGCGAGCGTCGCGGGTCGTCGAAGTTTATCACATAGAACTTCGGTTTCACCTTGTAGCCCTCCGAGTGGTTCAGCAAGTGATTGTAGGCTATCGTGGACAAGTCGCTGAATTTGAAGTCGTACACATACATCGAGAAGCCCTTTTCAATCTGCTGCTTGATGAAATTATTTACCACCGCGTATGACTTCCCGCTGCCCGGCGTACCCAATACGATGGAAGCCCTGAAGGGATTCACGACATTGATCCAGCCGTCGTTCCAACGTTTCTTGTAGTAGAACCGTGTCGGAAGATTGACCGAATACTCGCTTTCGATAAGCCGTGTTTCCTGCATGAAGCTCTCGTTCTCGTTGTTGAACACGTCGTCCATAAGGTTGTGCTTTAGCAGGCGGCTCATCCAAAGACCGCCCATCAACAGGCAGACATAGCCTGCGCCGACGGTCAGGACATACAGCCCCGTCACCGCTTCCACCGGCAGCGGCAATGCCAATATCCACCAGTTCAGGAAGAACAGCACGAAGCCTGCGGCAAGAGCCGTCCAGATCCGTCCCCAAGTGATTTTCTCCCCCTTCACGCCCTTCGTCCCCAGACATGACAGGGCAAGCAGGAGGACGGCAAACAGTTTCGTGTACAGGATGGAACGGAACAGCCCCGCCGTGCGGTCGAAGTTCATCAGGATTCTGTCCACCACGCCGATATCCACTCCCCAGAGCCGGATGGCTTCATAGCAGAACCAGTACACGTTCATGACCACTAAAATAATACTCACGGCACGCAGAAAATCCATGATTTTCGCCAATGCCCTCAAATCGTCTTCTTGTTGTGACATACATTTATTTTTTGATTGTTGATACCCCGGTTACATTCCCAAGCCCTTGCGCTTCTTCTTCTTTTTCTTCTTGCGCTGCATCGCACGGATGAAGGCTTCCTCCTCGGCGTCCACCGCCGGACCTTCGGAAGTGAGCAGGCCGACACCGCCCGCCATGCTTTCATCGTCGGATGCGCCCTGTCCGCGCATATCCTCCCCGGCTTCCACCGGAACGGAAAGCGGAACCGGCGGCAGTCCGGCGTAAGGCAGCGTGAAGTGTTCCTGCAAGGCATTGGCGGAAAGTTCCTTGCCCATGCGCGAGCCGTTCAGCACGCAGCCCGTGCGGTGGTCGATGAACGTGGCTCCGTAGATGCGCCCTTCCTCCGTGTAGCGCAGCACGGTGTCGATGCCCTTTTCTTTGAGCGTGGCAACGAACTTATCCTTGTCATACGTGCCTTCCAGCACGGAAAGGACGGTGCGTTTCGTCATTCCGGCGAGTTTCCTGTCCTTAATCTCCTGCTTGGAACGGGCAAACTTCCTCTGCACGGCTTCATAACCGACGGATTTCCCGAACAGCGAGGACTTGAAAGGATTGCCGACCTTGTTGCCCTTATCGTCCGTGACGGAATAGACCAGCCCGTGATACTCGCGTCTGCGCACATTGCCATGCGCTTCCTCCACCGTCATATTATATAAGGAAAGGAGTGCGCGGTATTCGCCCATCGTCTGGAAACGGTACTGTCCGTTCAGAACCTTGACAATATTCCCTGCCTGCTTCTTCACGTCGCCCGCAGAGGCGTCCACCTTGCACAGCGGCGTGTCAAGACGGCGGTTCTTGCGTTCCGCGTCGTGTAGACCGTACTTCCGTTCCAGTTCGCGTGTTATCTGCTTGCTTCGGTAAAAATTGTTCCGAGTGTCTATGCTCCTGCCGTTCTCGTCCACCCTGACCGTCACGATATGCAGATGGTGGCGGTCGATGTCCTCATGCTTGAAAACGAGATACGGCTGGTTGCCGAAACCGAGTTTTTCCAGATACTCGCGGGCTATATCCTGCAATTCCGCATCGGTCAGTACATCCTCCGGATGTGGGTTGAGCGAGATATGCACCACCGGCTTCTCCACTTTCATCTGTGGCGGCAGAAAGGTGTGGAAGCCCTCCATTGCCTTGTTGATGTCCACCGTTCCCGAACCGTCATTATAGATACGGTTGGTAGTGAGCAGCCGCCCTTGCGCCTCGTTGATCTTTTCCCCGTTGTAGGCAAGCGCGCCGTACAACGACTTTCCTACACTGATTTTTGCGACCATTTCGCCTCCATTTCTCTCGACAATTCCACAATCTGACGGCTCAGTTTCACGAGTTCGACGGTCTGCTGCTCCAGCTTGTAGAGCAACGCCATCGCCTTTTTCTCGGAAAAATGCAGCCTGAGTCCCTTCACGACTTGGTTGTAGTTCGTGCCTACCGCGCGGAACTGCGCATGGAAATCGGACAGTCTGGTGTAATAATCCACCAGCGTCCTGTCCACTTTCACCACCCTGAACGGCTGTCCGAAGAAGTGCGCCTTCAGGAAAACTGATTTGGCGTAAACGCCGGACTTCTCGAACATGGAGAGGAAACGGTAGTGTTCCTCCTCGTTGAAACGGACGGTGTAACGGAACACCGCCGGATCAGGTTTGGGATTTCTCCCGCCTTTGTTTCTTCTTTTTTCACTCATATTACTTTGGATTTAGCGGATTGGCGGCATAAGCCGCCGCTATGGGTCACAGACACCGCAGGTTTGAGAGGCTTCCCGACTTCGGAGGGTAAGCCCGCCCCCTGCAAGGGCAAGGCGTTTTCACGGCTGCTCAAAATGTTTTGAGCGGCTGAAAACATACCTTGCTATGTTCAGGTGAACATAAAAATCCGTC
>NZ_BEWV01000199.1 GCF_002933775.1 Prevotella sp. MGM1 | reverse complement strand
CACATTATACTCTTGATACTCTCTCCCGCCCACCGGAAAAATCCGCTGACCCCGAATGCGTAGAAATAAACAAAATTTTGTTTTCCCATTGACAATAAAGGGGGTGTATATCCCTTTATTTCATTAATTGCGATTTTTTCGGTTGTAGGCATTTTTTTTATTTCTTTTCAGCGACGAAAAGAAATACGTTAATACTCGATAGATATGTGTTGTCTGACTTCTGTCCGACCATTAAAAGCAAAAACCTGCATAAAGAGTTGTTCTACAACGATTTATGCAGGTTTTGTCGGGATGACAAGACTCGAACTTGCGACCTCACGCCCCCCAGACGCGTGCGCTAACCAACTGCGCTACATCCCGATTAAGTATGTAATATCCTTAATGCGGGTGCAAAGTTACTTATAATAGACGAAAGATGCAAATTTTGTCGGTGTTTTTTTATCTCAGATATGAAAAATAGATGTTTCGTGGAGTCAGACGGTAAAATATGAAATAAAGAAATAATATCTTTATAGATGATTTTAAGACAGATATTTCAATAAAACTTATAATAGAGAGCCGGCATGAATGACGCAGGCTCTCTATTCAAGCTTATTCTCCTAAGTAATATGAAGTGACCGGTGATTGAGGATATCCCATACTGCCGTGCATTATATAGCTGCGGTATAGCGGATCCTGCATGAGTGTGACGCGGCGGTCACGTGCCGGAATGGCGGTGCGGTATACTCTCAACTCACCCGGCAATGCCGTTATAATCTCTTCGCGCCAGTCGCCGTCAATGTCAGCTGTCATTAATATGCTGCCTTCGATGTCTTCTGTCAGCGTTTCGCCTTTCCATTTCCACACACTTTGTGTCCAGCGGCCGCTGTTGCGGTCACCGTTATTGCCGCTGCGGGTTATAGTCTCACGAAGCAAGTCGGCATCCCACCACAGCCAGGGGTGGGTTCCCGGTACTCCGCCCTGTTTTGTCTCCACTTTCTTTCCGTCTGCTGTCAGCAGATACTTATCCGTGCTGCCACCCTTGCGATCCTCGCCGGCGAAACATTCCATTCCGGGCCATTCGGGATTGAAGTCGGCCACCATACCGCTACCCACGTGATATGTAGTATGTCCGATATTCCATATCTGTTGTCCTGTTTTGGCGTCAACCACGCATACGCCTCTTCCGTCTTCTTTTTTCGGCTCAATAGCCAGGAATACTTGTAGCCCTTCCCAGTCGGGACGCAACTTGCACAGATAAGCCTTGTCGCTATGACCGAGTCCCGACGACCATAGTGCCGTACCGTTGTCGTCGAGCATGCACGAGCCGAGCAGTATCTCGTCGCGCCCGTCGTTATCCACATCGCCTGTCACCATGCTGTGCGCCCCCATGCTTCGTATCACCGGGTTCTCCTCGTCACCGTCCCAGCGCCATGCCCGAGTGAGTTTCCCGTCTTTAAGCATCCATGCGTCGACCACCATCAGTTTGTAAGTGCCGCGCGCCGCGAGAATATAAGGAGTCTTGCCGTCAAGGAATGCCACGCCCATCTGGTTGCGGTTCTGGCGTACCAGGTTGCCATATCGGTCGTTACGTTCGGGCCACGGCACGGAAGCTATTTCCTTACCTGTCATGCCGTCAAGTACTGTCATGAACTCACTGCCGCCGCACACACGGCCTTTCGGGTCTTTGATAAAGTCGGAGCCGGAAGTCTTTAGCGCTACCTCAGCACGTCCGTCGCCGTTGAAATCGTAGACAACGAAAGGCGAATACCATATTCCCGGCTCTATGCCCGGCCCGAGATCGTATGTCCACAGATATGTGCCGTCGTTGAGATAGGCCGATATCTTATAGGTTATTCCGGTCTTGTCGCCTGGCATTCCTGGATCTACGTTGCTCGAAGGGGTGCGCACTATGTAGTCGTAAGTGCCGTCACCGTTTAGGTCGGCCAATGCGATTTTTCCGGCCCGGTCGTTATCTTTCAGTTTGATTGACGTGTAAGGCTTTAGTTTTGCGAGTTCAACCTCAATCCGTCCTTCATCGGCGTTGCCTTTTACTGTTTTCACGCTATACACAGCTTTTGCCGTCGGAGCCTTATCTGTAAAGTCGCATGTTGTCGTGACTGGTTTGCGTGTGAGACGTTTTGTCTTGCCTCCTGTCTTACGGTAGACGTGGAATGCTGCGCCATCGCCATCGGAGGCAAGCAGCCGCCAGCTGAGATATACGCTTTTTCCGTCCTTGGCCGGTACGGCTGTAAGCCCGCGGTTGAGTTTCTCCGTGATCCTTTCGGCTGCATACCCGTCTACTTTTGGCTTGTATTCGTGTTTGGGTTCAAGCACTTCGTAGTAGTAATAGCGTTCACGCGGATCCTGTGCGTGAAGCTGCATGGCCGCGCAACACAATAATGCAAGCGCGGCAAAACGATAGTTTGACAGTTTGTTCATTATGATATTGTTTTAGTGATAGTAGTATTTCAAATCCCGTTTTTATTAGACGGACATACATGATGTATGGTTTAATCGCGGCAGCATGAAGATGCTCTTTTATTGTTTCCTGCTTTTGAATATCTTTTCCACTATTCGCTTATGTCTTTAAAAATACGGTGTCTCCGTCGGCTATTTATCCTGCTGTGTGCCGCCTTTTCCATTCCTCATGCTATTAAACATTTGTCTTTCTGTTCGTAATTCCATGGAAATGGTTAAATTTGCAATGTGGGTTCTGTTTATCGGTTCTTTTGTTAAAACGCGGTGGTTGCGCAAAGCGGATTATAATGTGTGACACATGTTAATAATAAAGTTGCTTTGGTATGGAAAGAGCGTTTGGTCGCAAAGATTGCAAATCCCGTAAGTTTTGGTGGATAGAGACTATGACAGCTGTGATTTTATGGTAAACGACGGCAAATGCGGTAGTGTAGGTAAATTCATGGTAACAGAATTCGACCCGGATGATGATTGCGCAAAAGATACCGAGAGTATGATACGCTCTAAGTTCGTGCGCTTTATTACTCGGAGAGATAAGGAGGCACCATTCGCCAGTGATGAAAGTAATGCACACTGCGTGATATGTTTGAGGTGATAATGAAAAATCCGGATTTGGATTTCTTTGGATTAAAGTGAGATAAGAAGTAAAATGCCGGCAGACCTTCAATCGTTTGGTTTGAACTGTTAAATGCGTGGATATATATGAGAGACTTTGCGGCGATAGATTTCGAGACAGCTAATAATGAGCGCACGAGCGTGTGCTCTGTAGGTGTGGTTGTGGTCAGGGATGGTGAGATAACGGATACGTACTATTCGCTTATTCAGCCTGAGCCAAACTATTATAACTATTGGTGTACCCGGGTGCACGGACTCACCCGTGACGATACAGAGGAAGCGCGCGTGTTCCCGAAAGTTTGGGCGGATATAGAACCGTTGATAGCCGGTCTGCCGCTTGTGGCCCATAATAAATCCTTTGACGAAGGATGCCTGAAAGCCGTGTTCCGTTGCTATCAGATGGACTATCCCGACTATCTGTTTCATTGCACGTACTCGGCGTCACGCCGGGCTTTTCCGTATCTGGCAAATCATCAGCTGCAAACGGTGGCGGCCGAGTGCGGCTATAATCTCGCTCGGCATCATCACGCACTGGCCGATGCTGAGGCATGTGCTTGGATTGCGAGAGAAATATTGTGACGCCTGTCTTATGATTAACGGAAATTCAGTGTGCTAATTAATTAATGTTATTTCCTTTGCCGTGTATTCTATTTAGGCTATCTTTGCACGAGATAGGCGCATTTCGGTGGCTTCATACAACTATGTTTTCTCTCGATTTGCACCATCATCGGATGAGACAGAGCGCGTCTCGGCGCAGGTTGATGATCATGCCCGGTTGCTTGAGGTGAGTTTCATTTCGCTCATTCCGTGTTTTTTTGTAATACATATTATTTATTAAGATTAAAAAGAAAACCATATAAACATGCAATATGAACTGACCGCCCCGAGGCAGATTGTAGGAGAGATAGAATTGCCGTCGTCTAAGAGCATCAGTAACCGTGCCCTTGTCATCAGCGCTCTTGCCGGTGGCGATGTGATACCTTGCAATCTGTCAGACTGTGATGATACCGATGTGATGGTAAAAGCTCTTACAGACATGCCTGATGTCATTGATATCAAGGCTGCCGGCACGGCAATGCGTTTCATGACTGCCTTTCTTTCAGTGCGTCCGGGTACGCATGTCATCACCGGGACAGACCGTATGTGCCATCGTCCGATTGGTGTGCTCGTGAATGCTCTCCGCCGTCTTGGCGCAAACATAGAGTATGTGGGTGAAGAAGGTTTCCCGCCGCTGCGTATCACCGGCGGAGAGATAGAAGGAGGAACACTTGAAATACAAGGAAACGTCAGTTCGCAGTATATTTCCGCCCTGTTGATGATAGGTCCCGTGATGCGTAGCGGGCTTACGCTCAACCTCACGGGCGAAATAATCTCCCGCCCATATATCGACCTTACGTTGTGCATGATGGGCGATTTTGGAGCGGATGCAGTGTGGAAAGACAATCGGACTATAGAGGTCAAACCACGTCCTTATGCGGCACATCATTATGATATAGAGAATGATTGGAGTGCCGCATCGTATTGGTATGAGATGGTCGCTCTTGGCGGGCCGGGCAGCAGGATTACCCTTTCCGGGTTGACGGACAGTAGCAGGCAGGGCGATTCATCGGTTAGATATCTTTTCAGTCTGCTTGGAGTGAAGACTGTTTTCGATGTCTCCGGTTCCGATGTGCCGAGAATGGTTACAATAGAGAATACCGGTCGCATGGTGCCGCGTCTCGAATATGATTTCATCAATGCTCCCGATCTCGCCCAGACGTTTGTCACTTGCTGTGCCGCACTTGGCGTACCGTTTCATTTCAAGGGCTTGCAGACATTGAAAATAAAGGAGACCGACCGTATAGAGGCATTGAAGACTGAGATGCGCAAGCTCGGTTATGTCATAGAGGAAATAGACGGTCGTGAACTCAGATGGACCGGAGAACGGTGTGATGCCGAGCCGATACCTGTCATCGACACATACGAAGACCATCGCATGGCTCTCGCTTTTGCTCCTCTCTCGATGAAAATCGATGGTCTGAGGATAAACAATCCCGGTGTTGTCACCAAGTCATATCCTCAGTATTGGAACGATTTGCGGCGTGTTGACTTTGATATACGCCAACTGTAAATCCATAGTTTATGTTCGTTTTAGCAGCGGCAATAGTTGTTCTTGGCGTATTGACCGCCGTAATGGCAAAACTGTTCTATCGCACAGACGATGACGGCGGTGTGGTGACAGTCGGGCAAGACTGCTCGGGATGTGCCGGTGGCGGCACTAAATGCAATATGGATTGCATGCTCGAAGCGGCAGCGAAAGAACCCGAATATTTCGATGACGAGGAGCTTGACGCATATTCCGGCAGACCTTCTGACGGATATACGGATGACGAGGCCGATGAGTTTGGTGCCGTGATGCTTTCCATGAGACCGGAGGAGGTGGCCGACTGGTGTCGCAGCCTTTCGCTACGGGGCATCAACGTACCCGACCAGATAAAAGATGAAATGATGCTTCTGATAGCCGGTTGAGTCAAAAGAAAAACCTTTGGCAAACAATAAAACCACATATCTGAAGTTTAGATATAATGATGACACATCATAGAACGAGACATATAGTCCTGCTTTTATCCGCCGCGGTTCTGCTTGTGGTGGCGGGTTGTTCCACGCAGAAGAACACCGGCAAGAGCCGTTGGTGGCATTCGTTCAACGCCCGATACAATACTTATTATAACGGAAGCCAGGCATTTATAGACGGAGCGCTGGCCAAAGAGAGCGGCAACAAGGATAATTTCACGGAGATGATACCTCTCTATACTGTTGGCAACAAGGCAAGCCGCGATCTTGGCAAGACCAATTTCGACCGTGCGATAGAGAAATCGGAGAAGGCCATAAAGCTGCACAGCATCAAGCGGCGTCCCGAATGGACCAAGAGCCGTCGCAAGACAGCCAAGGATATAGAGTGGCTCAACCGCCGCGAGTATAATCCGTTCTTGTGGAGGGCATGGCTTTTGCTCGGTAAGTCACAGTTTCAGAAAGGTGATTTCGATGAGGCTGCCGCCACATTCTCCTATATGTCCCGCTTGTATGCCACACAACCGGCCATCAACGGCATAGCCCGTGCATGGCTGGCAAAAAGCTATGCCGAACTCGACTGGCTCTACGATGCCGAGGACGTGATAACGAAGATGCGGCGTGACACTATGCATTATCGTGCGGTGAGAGACTGGGACTATGCCTATGCCGACTATTACATACATGCACGGCAATATGACGAGGCGGTGAAATATCTTTCACGGGTGATAAAACATGAACGGCGCCGCAAGCAGCGTGCCCGTCAGTGGTATCTCATGGGGCAGATCCAGACCAAGCTTGGCAATCGTGAGGAGGCATATAGGGCGTTTCGCAAGGTCGTGCGGCAGAGTCCTCCGTATGAGTTGGAGTTCAACGCCCGCATAGCCCAGACCGAGGTCATGGCGGCAGGACGTTCCAGGCAGATGATACGTCGGTTGCGCCGCATGGCTGTTTCAGACAATAATAAGGATTATCTTGATCAGGTTTATTATGCCATCGGCAACATATATCTTGCCGAGCGCGATACAGTGAATGCCATTGCGGCATACGAGAAAGGTAATGAGAAGTCCGTTCGTGGCGGAATAGAGAAAGGCGTGCTGTTGCTGAAACTTGGAGATCTTTATTGGGTGAAAGAGCGGTATGCCGATGCCCAGCGTTGCTATGGAGAGGCGATAGGCCTGCTCGATAAGGAACGGGACGACTACGAGCAACTCTCCCGGCGTTCCAAGGTTCTTGATGAACTTGTCCCCCATACCGAGGCGGTGCATCTGCAAGACTCTCTTCAGCTATTGGCCAAAATGCCTGAGGCAGAGCGCAATGCCGCTATTGATCGTGTGATAGAGGCGTTGAAGAAAAAGGAAAAGGAGGAAGAACGTGCCGCCCGGGAGGCTGAGGTCGAGAAACAGTTGCAGCAGCAAGGTGCGCAAGGCAACGGCCAGGCGGCCGGTAATACCCCCGCGGCTCCTGTAAATCAGTCTGGACAGTGGTATTTTTACAATCCGATGGTCGTAAATCAGGGTAAGGCAGCATTTCAACGGTTGTGGGGAAAGCGTGAGAATACGGACGATTGGCAGCGTGTCAACCGCACCGTGGTAAATCTTGCCGCCGACATGGAGGCCGGTGTGGATAATAATGTCGATGAACTTTCTGACGATACGGCTGTTTCCGACTCCATTGCCACCGACAGTGTGACTACTGATGTTTTCGGGGCGGCGGCCGATAGCGTGGCTGACGATCCCCATAAGCGTGAGTATTATATGGCACAGATTCCTTTTACGGAAGAACAAAAGGCTGAAAGCGACAATATAATAAAAGACGGGCTGTTCAACTCAGGAGTCATTTTCAAGGATAAACTCGATAATCTCACTCTCAGCGAGAAAGCGCTCACTCGGCTCACGGGACAGTATTCCGACTATGACAGAAACGACGAGGCGTGGTATCACCTGTTTCTTATTTATTCACGTCGTGGCGATACCGCCATGGCCGAACACTGCCTTGCTCGTCTGCGCGATACTTATCCCGACAGCAAATGGACAATATTGCTTAGCGATCCTTATTTTGCCGAGAACGCCCGCTTTGGCGTTCATATAGAAGATTCGCTCTACGCCGCTACATACGATGCTTTCAAGGCCGACAGGTATGATGAGGTCAAAGCGAACGCACGACTTTCTGCCGAGCGGTTCCCTCTCGGAATAAACCGTCCAAAGTTCATTTTCATCAACGGATTGGGGCATCTTAACGACGGAGACGCTGCGGCGTGTGTGGCCGATATGAAAGAAGTGGTGGAGAAATATCCCGACAGTGAGGTTACCGAACTGGCCGGGATGATAATAAAAGGTGTGCAGGCCGGCAGGCGCTTGCATGGCGGCAAGTTTGATATAGGCGATATATGGTCTCGCCGCGGGGTGTCCGCTGACAGTGACTCCACAGCCACCGATACGTTGAGCATGGAGAGGAATACCGGTTTCGTGTTCCTCCTTGCGTTCCGTCCGGACTCTGTCAATTCCAATCAGCTGCTTTATGAGATGGCGAGATACAACTTTTCCAATTTCCTCGTCCGTAATTTCGATATTGTCGTCGATGACGACGGAGAAATCAGCCGCATGCTTATCAGCGGTTTCCTGAATTACGATGAGGCCCTGCAATATGCCCGCCGTCTCTATTCAGACAAAGATATGGCGGAGCGATTGAAAGGTTGTCGCCGTATAATAATAAGTGAGGAGAACTTGAAGCTGCTTGGCATCCGGTATAGTTATGTTGACTATGAGCGGTTCTTCGAACGCTCGTTCGCTCCGTTGCGGGTCAGCGATGAGTCCCTGCTCGATATTCCGGAGACCATAGAGCAACCTGAAAACGGGGAAGATGGAGCGGATGAGGATGGCGAAGGTGCCGGCAGTGATAACGACGGAACCGGTACCCGCAATGCCGATGAACTTTTCGACGGTATCGGACTGCCGCCGAACAATAATAACAATGAGCCGCCGGCAGACGGTTTCGATTTTGATGAAGACTTTTACAGATGAGCAACGGATTATTACTTTGGGCAGACGATGAGATCGAATTGCTGCGGGCGCACCTGCTGTTTCTTGAAAAGAAAGGCTATGAGGTGGTCACGGTGACAAACGGTCTTGATGCCGTCGAACAGTGCCGTCAGCAGAGCTTTGACCTTGTGCTGCTTGACGAGATGATGCCCGGTCTCAGCGGACTTGAGACATTGCAACGGATAAAGGAGATTGCTCCCGCGGTTCCGGTGGTGATGGTGACAAAGAGCGAGGAGGAGAACATCATGGACCAGGCCATAGGTTCGAAGATTGCCGACTATCTGATAAAGCCGGTTAACCCCAATCAGATATTGCTTGCCCTGAAAAAAAACATACATCGCAAGGAGATTGTGACGGAGGTGACGCAGAGTGGCTATCAACAGAATTTCCAACAGATATCCATGCAGATAAGCGACTGCCGCACATATCAGGATTGGATTGATTTATACCGCAGGCTTGTGCACTGGGAGTTGGAACTTAGCGGCACGTCAAGCAGCATGACCGAGATGCTTTGTATGCAGAAAGAAGAGGCCAACAACGGCTTCTCCAAGTTCATAAAGAAGAATTATCTCGATTGGGTAGACGCGCTTAATCCGTCATCTCAGGGCTTGGACCACCCCATGATGAGTCCCGAGCTGTTCAAGAGCAAGGTGTTCCCGGCACTCGACGCTGGCGAGAAGGTTTTTCTTGTGGTGTTTGATAACTTCCGTTACGACCAGTGGCGGATGATAGCCGGTGAGATAGGAGACTCATTCGACATAGAGGAGGACTTGTATTTCAGCATCCTTCCCACCGCGACGCAGTATGCTCGCAATGCCATTTTCAGCGGTTTGATGCCCAACAGGATTGCCGAGATGTTTCCCGAGCTATGGGTTGACGAAGACGAGGAGGAAGGAAAAAACCTCAATGAGGGACCGCTCATCGGCACGCAGCTCGACCGTTATCGCCGTCGTCACACCTATTCATATCATAAGATAAACGACTCTGCGGGAGCGGAGAAGTTCATGCAACAGTTCAAAAATCTCGGGCGGAATGACCTGAATGTGGTCGTATTCAATTTCATAGACATGCTCAGCCATGCACGCACGGAGTCGAAGATGGTCCGTGAGCTGGCAAATAACGAGTCGGCATATCGTAGCATCACTCTGAGCTGGTTCCGCCATTCTGTTATAGCCGAACTGTTCAGGCTACTGTCGCAGACAGACTGTAAAGTGATTGTCACCACCGACCATGGCTCGATACGTACAGACAAGCCGGTCAAAATAATCGGCGACCGCAATACCAACACCAACCTGCGCTATAAACTCGGAAAGAACCTGGCTTACGACAGCAAGGAACTCTTTGTCATCAAAGACCCGAGGCGAGCCCAGTTGCCCGCTCCCAACATCAGTACGAGTTATGTTTTCGCCACTGGTGACTCTTTTTTCGCATATCCCAATAATTATAATTACTACGTGTCTTATTATAAAAACACATTCCAGCATGGCGGCATATCTATGGAAGAGATGATAATCCCTGTGGTGACGATGACAGGAAAGAAACGGTGATGAGGCTTGTATCGCAGCGATTGGTTGCGGATTCTGAAAATGCAGTTGTTAAATTGAAAATTACGAATTAAGCAAATGGAAATACAGATAAACGATTTGGAAAATATCCGCGAGGCGGCCCATGAGTTTGTGGCTGCCCTCGGAGAAAGCACGGTGATAGCTTTCTATGGTAAAATGGGCGCAGGAAAGACTACGTTCATCAAGGCAGTGTGTGAGGAACTCGGCGTCACGGACGTCATAACATCGCCCACATTTGCCATCGTCAATGAGTATCGCAGCGATACCACCGATGAACTCATCTATCACTTTGACTTCTACCGCATCAAGAAACTCGACGAAGTGTACGACATGGGCTACGAGGACTATTTTTACAGTGGCGCTCTATGTTTCATCGAGTGGCCCGAACTGATAGAAGACCTGTTGCCCGAAGACGCTCTGAGGGTGGAGATAGCCGAGCGTGAAGACGGTGGAAGGACTGTTTTGATAAAGGATTGAAATATACAGCCGTATTATTATGAGCGTTATTGCGAACCATGGCGGTTTGTTATTGAATGCCGTAGCAACCTTGCCGTGACAAACTGAAAGAGGAATGACAGCGATAGCTTGTCATTCCTCTTTTCCTTTAAACCGTTATGAAAATTATTCCGTTCCTTCCTGAAAGTCGAGATCGGCCTGTGCCACGAAGAAGATTTCGTCGGGGTCATATATTCCGCGTTTGTCTTCCTCAGCTTTTTTGCATACGTATTCTGCCACTTTCTGCAGGTCGATGTCAATGTACCCGTCGCTGTCTCCTTCGGCATCGAGCACTCCGCTGGTGAAGTAGTACTCCACTATGGCATCCATCATGTACAGGATGTCATCGGTAGAGAACTTCTCTTTTATTTCCGCCGGCAGATTGTTGAGAATGAATTCCGCCTCGCGTGCGTTCTCCTCCTCGTCCATCCGCAACTCGTCTTCAAAGTCGGCCATAATCAGAGGAGGGTTTGCATTTTTTCGTTGATCTTCTCTTTTGAGGCAGCTCCCACAATCTTGTCTACCAATTGGCCGTTCTTGAAGAACAGCAGGGTTGGGATGTTGCGTATTCCGAACTCGGCAGCCACATCATCGTTCTCCTCAACGTCACACTTGCCCACGGTTATCTTGCCGTCGTACTCATCGGCGAGTTCGGAAACGATGGGGGCTATCATACGGCAGGGACCGCACCATGTAGCCCAGAAATCCACTACGAGCGGCTGCTCACTATTCTTTAATGTCTCGAAATTCTCGTTTGTAATCTTTACTTCCATAGCTTTATTTGTTTTATGGTGTTTTACTAATTGATAGTGCAAAGATACGACATTATTTGTTCGCTGCCAAGCGGCGGGTGGTTAAATAACCTAATTTTATGTGAGAGTAATATGTTTTTAATGTTCCTTTCGGTTCCGTGCCGTCGCGGCGGATGCGGCGGGATTGGGGCACGGGACAGTGTAAGGACATTATATATATAGTGGTCATTGTTTTGTATCGAGCGGTCGATGGCCTGCGGCATACGCTTCAGCCGGGTGTTGTTCGCTACGGTTTATGCCGCGGTTGTAAACATAATATCACGAATTTAACACTTTATTTTTCGTCGAAATAGAAAAAACAGTGCGATACGGATTGCGATACACAAGGCTGCGGGCCGCTCTTTGAGAAACGGTGGTTTTGCCGCTGTTTTGCAACGGGATAGTCGTTGGAGGGCGTTTGGATAGTGGTTGCAGTGCGTCGGGTTGGTCGTCGGGTGATGACGGAATGCCCGTTGCGGCGCAACGGGACGCCGGTTGTGAAAAATCGGGATTGTATGTGGAGTAGGTTTTTTGTGTGGAGTAGGGGTGGCAGACATATCACGCTGAAACACAAGCACTTGCGAAAACCTCAAAATACGGCGATATTTTCGGCCGCGGGGTTTTTATTTTGAAATAAACGAATTATGGAACGCGTTTTGTCAACATTATTCAGAAGAAGCGTTTTGTAGTGCAGAGGTATTATTATCCGTAGTACAGAGTTTAGGGTTCAGGGTGCAGAGGTATGATTACTCGTATTTAAATAAGGCAGGTATGTACCTTTGCGTCTTTGCGCCCTTTGCGTTTTTATATTATTACTCGTAGTCAGACAAGGCCGGCATGGACGGTAAATAGAGTTCACCCTCTTGTCTTTAAATACATAAATCAATAATAAATATTATTCATCCGCACTCTACACTCTGAACTATAAAAGTCGTTTATTGTTAAAATCATAATTTTTAAGTATTGCACCGTCAATGGAATAGAATTAATTTTGCACCCGGAAAAAGACAAAAGACAAAACAATAAAATTAAAACTGAATGAAAAAGATTTTCAATTTGATGATGATGGTCGTGATGATGGCGGCCATGACAGTGGCAACGGCAAGTTGCGGTGACGATGAAGAAAGCGGCAGCACTCCGTCGGCTGCCGGGAATGTGGCGGGAGACTACTCCGGAGTGATGAACATGAGCCTGCCCGCAATGCCCGGTATTGCGATAGACCCGTTTGCCACGACGGTGAAAATAGCTGCCGGGAGCGACGGCACGGCGACGCTCACGCTGCCGGGAGCGTCTTATAATATGGGCGGCACGGATATGGTAATAGCCGGCTTCACGATGAAAGGCGTGAGTGTGGCCTCGTCAGGCAATGGCGCATATACCATCGGCCCGGCCGAGATAGACCTTGAAGTGGATGGAAAGGAATACAGGGGAGCGCTCAACGGAACGGTGACAGGTGGAAAACTCGCGCTCACATATTCGTTGAAAGTGGGCAAGATGCCTTTCGACCTCGTGTTCAAATTCACCGATAACAAATAATGTCCGGCAGCAGGTATTTCGCGTTTGTCATGTCGGCGTTTGTCCTCTCGGCTCCCGTGTCGGCCGGCCGAGGAGCGGAAATTCCGGCCGCGGGCTTGTCGGCGGCAGCCGGGGTGAGCGACTCGGTGGCTCTCGGCACGGTGGTGGTCACGGGGACACGCACGCCGAAGACGCTGAAAGACGTGCCGATAGTCACCCGTGTCATCACGGCGGCGGATATAGAGAAGCGCAACGCCGCCGACATCAAGGACCTGTTGCAGCAGGAACTGCCCGGCATGGAGTTCACCTTCGCCATGAACCAGCAGACGACGCTCGACATGCAGGGCTTCGGCGGCAACGGCGTGCTGTTTCTTGTCGACGGCGAGCGCATGGCGGGCGAGACGATGGACAACATCGACTATTCTCGCATCGACCTGCAAAGCATCGAGCGCATAGAGATAGTGAAAGGGGCGGCATCGTCGCTCTACGGCTCGGCCGCTGTCGGCGGGGTGATAAACATCATCAGCAAGAAGCAGCGCCGCGACTGGTCGGCCAATGCCGGCGGCCGCCACGGGGCGCACGGCGAATACCGCTACGGCGGGCTGCTCGGGCTGCGTAGTGGTGGGCTGAGCAGCGTCACCACGGTGCAGCGCACGGCGGTAGACGACATCAACCTGCTGAAGCCAGGGCAAATCACGGCCGGCGACTTCAACAAAATAATAGGAAACACGACGTGGAACGTGAAAGAACGACTCGTGTTTAAACCCTCTGAGCGGCTGACGCTCACCGCCCGGGGCGGTTATTTCTTCCGTGAGCGCAACACGTTGAAGAGCGTCAAAGACCGTTACAGGGATTATTCGGGAGGCCTGAGAGCCGACTTGTCGGTCGGTTCGGCGGGAAACATCGAGCTGAGCTACGGCTATGACCAATACGACAAAAGCGAATATACGGTGAAGACGGGCAGCGACGACCGCAATTACAGCAACCGCCAGCATGCGGTGCGGGCGTTGTACAACCATTCGTTTGCCGAAAACACGGTGCTCTCTGTCGGCGGAGACTGGTTCGGCGATTACCTCATGTCCTACCAGTTTGACGGCAACGGGTCGCGAAGCCAGTATAATATCGACGCTTTCGTGCAGATGGACTGGGCGCTGACAGAGCGGCTCAGCGTCATCGGCGGCCTGCGGTTCGACTATTTCTCTGGTGCGTCCGTGCGCCATGTGTCGCCGAAGGCCGGCCTGATGTACAGGTTCCCGCACCTGTCGCTGCGCGCTTCGTACTCCGACGGTTTCCGCGCGCCGTCTCTCAAAGAGATGTTCATGGACTACGACATGGCCGGGATATTCATGATCTACGGCAACAGCGGCCTCCGTCCCGAGACGAGCGACAACCTGCAACTCTCGGCCGAGTACACGCGGGGGCGGTATAACATCACGGTCACGGGCTTCTGCAACTTCGTTGACAATAGGATAAGCACGGCGTGGAACACGGCTCTCGGCGGACAGTCGTACGTCAACATGTCGTCCATGCGCATATCGGGAGTCGACGCGAGCGTGTCGGCACGCTATCCCTGCGGCATTTCGGCTCATCTGTCTTACGTATATACCCATGAGAGCGTGAAGAACGGACTGCCGGTGGGCTTGTCTACCCGTCCGCATGCGGCCACGGTGCGCCTCGACTACGACCGGAGGTGGAGCGCACGGCAGGCCACGGGCATATCGCTCTCGGGGCGGTTGCTCTCTTCGGCTGACTGCATGGAGTACTCGCTGGCTTCGTTCGAGGAGACCGTGGAGCGGCATTATCCGGGCTACGCCATCTGGAAACTGACGGCCTCGCACCGTCTTTTCGACGCCTGCCGCCTGTCGGTGACGGTCGACAACCTGTTAGGCTACGTGCCGGAGTATTATTACTGCAAGTCGCCCGTGACAACAGGAACCACCGTCAGCGTCGGCCTTTCGGTGGATATCGACAGGATTTTTTAACCCTCCGTCTTGTGTCTCGTGGCTGTCGGCCGGAGTGCCGGCCGGCGGGCGATACACAGCGGAAGCACAATAACTTGTTTTATGGAAAGAAAAAATAACTGGTGGAAAACGGTAATGAGTTTTCTGTTGGTGCTGTTCATGATGCCTCTCGGACACGCACTGATGATAATGATGGAGCGGACGATGCCTCCCTCGGCCGTGCACGGCTGGGCTTTCGCCATGGGAGGCGCGGGGCTGGCTGTCGTGGTGGCGGGTGTTTTCGTCCGGGGCGACACCCGGCAGACGCTTCTCGGGCTTTTCGGCGGCCTGCTCTTCTGGACAGGTTGGGTGGAGTTTCTTTTTCAGTACTACGCCAACCGCTGGGGCACGCAGCCCGAGATTGTCGACGGCGAGATAGTCACCAAGCCCGAGTACCTTATTCTTCCGGCCACGTTCGGCCTGTGGATGATGGTCATGATGCTGTATGTCTTCTGCACTAAAACCGGTTGCGGCTTCATCAACTGGTGGCAACGGACGCTGTTTCTGGGGCGGAAGACGGAGATAGCGGCGCGCCCCATGACCCGGCACACGAGCATAGTGACGTTCATGGAGCTCAACATGATTCTCTGGACGAGCTATCTTCTGCTCATGTTCTGCTACGACAGCCGCTTCCTCGGCGACCGCCATCCCGTCACTTTCCTTGTCGGCGTGGGCTGTTTGGCCGGTGCCGTGCTGATGTTCCGCCGCCAGTTGCGCCTCGCTTCGTGGGGTGCCAACATACGGATGTCCATCGCCACGGTGATAGTATTCTGGACACCGGTGGAGATTCTCGGCCGCATGGACTTCTTTAACGAGATATGGGTGGAGCCGCATAAGTATGCGGTGCAGATGATAGTCATGCTCATCGCGTTCGTGTCGCTTGCCTTATATATGTGGGTTGAGGCCGTAAAGAAGAGGAAAGCGTGAGCAGGAGGACGTTGCATAAATGGACAGGGCTGGCCGCATGCTTCTTCATCGTGGTGTTTTGTGTGTCGGGCGTGTTGCTGAACCACCGCCGGGCCATTGCCGGATTGAGTGTGAGCCGCGGCTTGCTGCCCACCGTATATCGCTTTCAAGATTGGAATAACGGTTTGCTTCGCGGCACATTGGTCTGCGACGGCCGCTTTGACTGTGGCAAGCACTCGCCCGATAGTGCGGGGCGGGTGCTTGTCTATGGTGCCGGCGGGGTGTTTCTGGTGTCCGGCGAGCCTTTTGTGGCGTTGGACAGCCTGCCGGCGGGGCTATGCTCCGCCGTTCGCGTGACCGACTTTAACGACGGCTTGCCGTGTGGCGCCGATATGCGTAACATCCGTTCGATGGCGCGCGCGGCCTCGGGCACACTCTATGCGCTGTCGCCTTTCGGCCTTTTCATGCGCGGAGAGCGTGGCGGATGGTCGCAAGTGGCCCTGCCGAATGGCGGCGAGCGGCTTTCCGACATGGTGGTGTCCGGCGACAGCGTGATTGTCGTGGGACGCTCGTGCCTTTATGTTTCCGGCCCGGGCGGCAGCGGGTTCCGCCGGGTTGTATTGCGTGCTCCTGCCGGTCATGATGGCACGGTGAGCCTCTTTCGCACGGTATGGATGCTTCACAGCGGCGAATTGTTCGGCCTTTCGGGGCGTTTGGTGATGGATTTGGTCGCCGTTGTGCTTGTCGTCCTATGTATTACGGGTGTGGCTTATTGGCTGTTGCTCGGTGTGTTGAGGCGTGGAAAGGGTGGCGCGTGTATTTCTTCGGCATTGAAAAAGATGCGGCGGGTGCACGACTATGCCGGCCGCAAGACCCTGTATCTGTTGCTTTTGGTGGTTGTCACCGGGTGGAGCCTGCGCCCGCCTGTCATGATAGGATTGCTGTCGTGCGATGTTCCGGCCGTACCGTTCACGTCGTTGGACAGTGGCAATCCTTGGACGGACAAGTTGCGGATGCTGCGCAGGGATGATGTAGCGGGCGACTGGATGCTCTCCACGTCGGAAGGCTTTTACTCGTTAAAGGAGTTCGGGAGTGTTCCCGAGCCGTTGCGCGAAGCTCCCGCTGTCAGTGTGATGGGCTTGAACGTGCTTGAACGTGAGCCGGGAGGCAACCGTTGGCTTGCCGGCTCGTTCTCGGGGATGTACCTTTGGGACAGGAGTACGGGGCGCATTACCGACCGGTTTACCGGCGACAGTGTTTCGCCCGAGCCGGGGCCTCCATTCGGCAAGCATGCCGTGAGCGGCTATTCAGCCGATATATGTGTGCGTTCGGCTACCGGCGAGCCGATGCCCACGGTAGTGGAGTATGATAACGGGACATCAGTGATCGGACAACCGGAATGCCTTTCCACGTTGCCAATGTCGCTGTGGAACGTGGCTCTCGAAGCGCATACGGGCCGGATATACACATCTTCCGGTGTGTTTGCGCTCTTGTTTATATTTGTCATGGGCATACTTGCGGCTGTTTGCCTGTGGAGCGGCAGGCGGAGGAGATGATGATAATGTCTGTGTGAAGGCTTTTTGAGTTTTAATGGAATAAAAAACAGATGGTCGTGAGCTTTCGTTCACGACCATCTGCTTTATTTGTTGCCTGATGTTTGAAATGCCGTCGGCGTTCGTCCGTCAGTTAATCTTATAGTCGAGCACGTTCTTGTTCTGCTCGATATAGGCTATGAGATTTCGTTTTACGTCTACCATCCGGTTGCCGCTGCGTAGCAACACGTGGTTCTTGCCGCTCGAATCGTGCAGGCGGAAGAACAGTTTGGTCTGTCCGGGGTTCTCGTTTATGATCTCGTTCAGTTCGGTAACGATCTGGTCGTTCAGCTCATCTGTTAGAAGTGAGATGGTTATCCGGTCGATGGCCTTGTCTTTCACAGACTGTAAGTACTCGATGTTTTGGAGGCGAAGGTCGAAGAATTTGCTGTCGCGGTAGCGTTGCTGGCACTTCGCTGTCATGTAAATGGTGCATCCTTCCTTGAACATGCCGTTCCAGCGTCCCCATTCCTCACCGAAGAGTGCCAGCTCGCCGGAGCCTTCGAAATCTTCTATCGTCACGAAACCGCATGGCTTTCCGTTTTTCGTGAACTTCGAAGTGACAGCCGTGACGATACCTCCCATGATGATGTCTTCCCGGTCTTGGAGTTGCGAAATGTCCGATAGCTCGCTGCATTTGGTGTTGCAAAGATTGTCAAGTATTATCTTGTACTCGTCGAGCGGGTGCGCCGATATGTATATACCGACAAGATCCCGTTCCTTGTTGAGCCGCTCGATATCGCTCCACATCTCGCCCCTTATTATCGGCGGGGTGGCAATCTCCACTTCGTTGTCGCCTCCGAAGAGCGAGTTGCGCATCTGGTTCATCTCCATTTGGAATGTCTGTCCGTAACGTACGAAGGTATCTATGAATGCCTCGCCTTTCGGATTTTTGGCAAAGAAGTCCTCGCGCCTGATGCCGAAGCTGTCGAAACCGCCGCTGAGCACGAGCGATTCGACGCATTTCCGGTTTACGGCGTTGAGGTTGATACGCTGTATGAAGTCGAAAATGCTCTTGTAAGGGCCGTTCGTTTCGCGTTCCGATATGATGGCGTCGGCCGCCGTTCCGCCCACGCCCTTTATGGCGCTGATGCCGAACCGGATTTCCCCTTTCTTGTTTACGCTGAACTTCTGGCGGCTCTCGTTCACGTCGGGGCCGAGCGTCGGGATGCCCATCGCGCGGCATTCGTCCATGAACTTGGTGATATCGTTTATGTTGTCGAGACTTCGGCTCATGATGCCAGCCATGAATTCGGCCGGGTAGTGCGCTTTGAGATATGCTGTCTGGTAAGCCACCCACGAGTAGCACGTGGCGTGACTCTTGTTGAATGCGTATGAGGCGAACTTCTCCCAGTCGGACCATATCTTTTCAAGTACTTTCGGATCGTGGCCGTTTGCCTTGCCGCCTTCTATGAATTTAGGCTTCATGGCGTCTACGATGGCCTTCTTCTTCTTTCCCATCGCCTTGCGGAGGGCGTCGCTCTCGCCTCTGGTGAAGTTGGCGAGTTGCCGGGAGAGAAGCATGACCTGCTCCTGATAGACCGTAATCCCGTATGTGTCTTTCAGGTACTTCTCCATGCAGGGGATATCGTATTTAATCTCTTCCCGTCCGTTTTTACGTGCGATGAACGACGGAATGTAGTCCATGGGCCCCGGACGGTAGAGCGCGTTCATGGCAATCAGGTCCTCGAAGACCGACGGCTGCAGCTCGCGGAGATACTTTTGCATGCCGGCGGACTCGAACTGGAACGTGCCTATCGTGCGGCCTTCGCAGTAAAGCCGGTATGTCAGCTCGTCGTCTATCGGTATGTTGTCGAGATCTATCTCCACACCGTGCCTCAGTCTGACGTTCTCCACGGCCTCTTTGAGCTGTGACAACGTTTTGAGGCCGAGGAAGTCCATCTTGATGAGGCCGGTCTCCTCGATGACGTGGCCGTCGTATTGCGTGCAGAGCAACTTGTGGCCGGGATTGCTTTTGTCTTCGGCCGTAGACACCGGCACCCAGTCGCTGATGGCATCGCGGCATATAATCGTTCCGCAGGCGTGTATGCCGGTGTTTCGCACCGTGCCTTCGAGCATCTTGGCGTATCTTATCGTCTCGCTTTCGAGTTTGTTGGCGCTGGCTTCCGCCTCTCTCAGTTCGGGGATTACGCTTATGGCATTGGCCAGGTTCATCTTCAGGCCATTGGGCAGTTTGTCGGGGATAGCGTTACATAGCTGTTTGCTTCGTTCGAGCGGCAGTTTCTCCACGCGCGCCACATCCTTGATGGAATTCTTGGTTGCCATGGTTCCATAGGTAATGATGTGCGCTACCTTGTCGTGCCCGTACTTGTCTTCCACCCATTCGAGCACACGACCGCGGCCGTCGTCGTCGAAGTCGGTATCTATATCGGGGAGCGAAATTCGGTCGGGATTGAGGAAGCGCTCGAACAGGAGGTCATATTTGATGGGGTCTATCTTGGTGATGCCGAGGCAATAGGCCACCACCGAACCGGCAGCCGAGCCGCGCCCCGGACCGACCATCACCCCCAGCTCCTCGCGGGCGGAGTTGATAAAGTCCTGCACGATGAGGAAGTAGCCGGGAAATCCCATCGTCTTCATTATGTGCAGTTCGAAGTTCACACGTTCCTTCACTTCGTCAGACAGTGGCGTGCCGTAGAGCTTGTACGCTCCGTCGTAGGCCAGTTTGCTCAGATAGTCGGCCTCGAACTTGATACGGTACAGACGGTCGTATCCGCCCAGTTTCTTTATTTTTTTCGCTCCTTCCTCGGGCGGAAGCGGATTTTGGCCGTTCTCGTCCGATGTGAATTCGTCATACAGTTGCTGTTCCGTGAGTCTCGCACGGTATTCTTCTTCCGTGCCGAACTCCTCGGGGATTGGGAAGAACGGCATGATTGGATCGTGGTCTATCGAGTATGTCTCCACCTTGTCGAGTATTTCGCAGGTGTTGGCCAGCGCTTCGGGAACGTCGGAGAACACCTCGTTCATTTCCTCCCTGGTCTTGAACCATTCCTGTTTCGAATACAGCATGCGTGTAGGGTCATCGAGATCTTTACCGGTAGACAGGCAAAGCAGACGGTCGTGTGCCTCGGCGTTCTCCTCGTCTACGAAGTGGCTGTCGTTCGTGCATACCAGTTTCACGCCGTGCTTGTGGGCCAGTTCGATTATAACCTTGTTGGCTCTTTGCTGTAAAGGAAACGTCTCACGATTGGCCTTAATATCGGGGCGCTTCACCTCATGCCGTTGCAATTCCAGGTAATAGTCGTCGCCGAATACCCGCTTGAACCATAAAATGGCTTCCTCGGCACCCTTTATGTCATTGTTAAGAATCTTGGCGGGCACCTCGCCGGCGATGCACGCCGAGCAGACGATGAGTCCCTCGCTGTGCTTTTCCAGTTCCACGTGGTCCGTTCTCGGTCGTCCGTAGAAGCCCTCTACCCATGCTTTCGACACCAGTTTAATAAGGTTGTGATAGCCGCGTTCGTTTTTCGCCAGCACCACAAGGTGATTACCGCCTGAGTCTCCCGCAGACTTGTCCTTGTCTGTAAGCCGTCGGCCGTTGCGCACCACATACATCTCACAACCGAAAATAGGCTTGAACGGTTCCTCGCCCTTGTCCTTGCGCTTGCCGTTGATGCCTTTGCAGTAGTTGAAAAACTCTTTTATGCCCATCATGTTGCCGTGGTCGGTGATTGCCATTCCGCGCATACCGTTGCCCACGGCCTTGTCCACGAGCTTGGGGATGCTCGCCTGGCCGTCAAGGATAGAGTAGTAGGTGTGAACGTGTAGGTGTACGAAATCTTGCATGCGGTATCTTTGTCTGTTCCTGATTTTTGAGGCGTAAAGTTACGCTTAAAACCTGATACAGCCAAAGAATAAAGGTAAAAAGTTTGCGGGGTAAGTAAAAAAAGAGTACCTTTGCAAGGCATATACATATAACCTGAAACTTACTGATGGATAAAAGACTTAGGAAACTGAAAAAGATTAGAATACATCGTGAAGGAACAAACACTCTGACTGTAAGTCTTATCTTGCTCATAGCCGTGGCTTTTCTGCTGTGGCGTTATGTCGATTGCAAGGTGCCGTTCGCTGCGTTTGTGTGCGTTTTCAGTATTGTTTGGATGATTGTGCTCAACTTCTATCGCTGCCCGAAACGTTTTTTCGAGGGCAGCACCGAGCGTACTGTTGTGGCACCGGCAGACGGTACGATAGTGGTAATAGAGGAAGTTGAGGAGAACGAGTATTTCCATGACCGCCGTTTGATGATATCCATCTTCATGAGTCTGTTCAATGTTCATGCCAACTGGTTCCCCGTGGACGGCAAGGTGAAGTTTGTAAAGCATCGCAACGGTAATTTCCACAAGGCCTGGCTGCCAAAGGCCAGTGAGGAGAACGAGCGCGCCGACGTGATGATCGAGACCCCCGAGGGCGAGCAGGTGCTCTGCCGCCAGATAGCGGGAGCCATGGCGCGCCGCATCGTCACATACGCCAAGGCGGGCGAAGAGTGCTTCATCGACGAGCATCTCGGTTTCATAAAGCTCGGCTCTCGGGTGGATGTGTTCCTGCCGTTAGGCACCGAGGTGTGCGTGAAGATGGGTCAGAAGACCACAGGTGACCTCACGGTAATAGCAAAAATGAAGTGACAATGGCCAACAGTATCAAACGTCATATACCCAACTCGATAACATCATGCAACCTCATGTCGGGGTGTGTGGCAGTATACAACGCCTTTCTCGGATGTTACGAGACGGCGTTTCTTTTTATAATAATTGGTGCGGTGTTTGATTTCTTTGATGGAATGAGCGCACGTTTGCTC
The DNA here is from genome assembly GCF_002933775.1 of Prevotella sp. MGM1. GTDB lineage: Bacteria > Bacteroidota > Bacteroidia > Bacteroidales > Bacteroidaceae > Prevotella. Next base: position 32,073 of record NZ_BEWV01000199.1, on the reverse strand, counting down.
GGTGTATCGTCGCCAATAGGCAAGGAACTTGACTCCCTTGCCGACTGCGTCACTTTCGGTGTGGCTCCATCTGCGATGATATTTACCTTTCTCGATACCGCCATATATCCGCCGTCTGTCGGCATTATCGGTACTTTCATTCCCTATGTGGCGTTTGTCATGGCTGCTTTTTCGGCTCTCCGCCTTGCCAAGTTCAATCTCGATGAGCGGCAGACCACTTCTTTCATCGGCCTGCCGACTCCCGCCAATGCGCTCTTTTGGGCATCACTGATCGTCGGAGGAGGCTCGGTGCTTTCGTCATCGCCATGGGCGGTGGCCGCTGTTGTGCTGATGGTGTTCGTCAGCAGTTTGGTTCTAGTGGCCGAGATACCCATGTTTGCCCTCAAATTCAAGACGTGGGGGTGGAGCGGCAACGAGGTCAAGTATATCTTCATCGTCACCTGCGTGCCGATGCTTCTGTTGCTCGGCATGAGCGGTTTTGCCGCCGTCATAGCGTGGTATGTGGCTTTGTCGGTGTTCACATCGCGCCGCAAGGCATAGTCACCAAGTCTTTATCTGCCCATGTTGCAAGGCCTGTTGTTCATATTATTGTTGATGTTCGTCATCATTGCCGTGGCGGCCATGGTGGTGGTACGCATTGTGGCGAGAGGTCTCGGCATGTTTCGCGACGCGGCACGCGCTGCCACGGGCGATTTCACCGGAGGCAGCCGTGCAGGAAACCGCAACGGCGACCGACAGCGTGCCGGCGGCAGATCGTCATCGTCGGCATGGAACGGCATGAACGGCGGAACAGCCGGCGCACGGACACACACCACCGCCTCGGGTACAACCATTATCGACAACCGCGACCCCGCGACCGCCGACCGTAAGATATTCGCCGACGGCGATGGTGAATATGTGGACTTCGAGGAAAGCGTTTAACGGTAAAAATGCATTTTTACCGTTAAAATTCTCTTGCATTCCGCTTTAAAATTTTGTATATTAGCAACGGATATTTTGTTTTGAGACAATTGAAAAAGTATCAAAAAACAAAGAAAAACAAGTGTATGCCGTTTATATATTTGCATAAATATTTACTCATGGCGTATAAAAATACAGTTATTGTATTGTGATTTTATTTTTACATATCACTCATTACGAAACAGTTGAATAATCAAAAGCCACCGTGCCGGTTTTCTCATAGTCCGAGGCCGAGATATATGAAACTATGGTGTCCGATGTATTCTGTCCGAGAGTGAGCATAGCGGCAACCCACGCTCAGCAACCCGTGCGATGAAGACTTGCCTGTTTGCAGAACGACGCTCCTATGTTCGGCTCAATGCCGAGACACAGGTTTTTCGTCGTGGCGTTGGGGTTGCACTGTGCCATAATGCTCGTCGGCAGCATGGCCGCCAACAGCAGTATGAAGATCATTTTCTTCATGTTTTCTTGTCTCTTCATGCCATTATGTTTATTGTTGTTATCATTTATATATTCCTCGGCACTGTTTTCACCATGTTAATGCGGTGTGATATTATAACAGTGAGTATTCCATATCTCTTGTCAAACTGTATAGTTGTCGTGGCTTATTGTCTACAAAAGTACGAATAAACAGCGGAAAGCGCAACAATCTAAAGTATAAAATGTCACTGCCGTGCAGCGGAGAGTATGTATCTTGCTGTTGCAATCATCTGTCGCGCGCAGCAAATCGCATCGTGTCGAGGGTGAGAATGACGACAATCACCAACGCTAAGGCGATGCAATATACAAACGAGGCTTTGCCCACGCTCCGGTATATGTATGGCGAGCACAAAGCCAGCGGGACGGCCAAGAATGTCATGGGCAGATATTTTTCCCTCTCTTCGGGCATCAGTGCTTCCTCGCTTGTCATCAGGTAGAAACCGATGAGGAAAGCCACGGCCGCCAGCGAGAGAAACACTACGTCGAGAAGCGACGGGTATCTGAAATTACATATCACGATGACGGTGTATGTCAGCACCGTGAGCGCAATCTCGGTGTACACTATCCACGTGTTCCGGTGATCTATGGGGTAGTACCTCTTTGGCGGGTCTTCGCGGCAAACATACCGCATCATGTCTGCCAGGGGCACGCAGATAAGTATCATGCACAATTGCAGATGCTCGGAGTCGGCGAATGCCGCAACCATGAACAAGCCCCCGGCGACGAAGGCATCGCCCGTGAGCGTGAGGTGGGCGAGGTTCTTGTTGTCCGATTTCAGGAAGCAGGTAGACAGGTATATGGCCATGCTTGCTATCAGCGTGAACCGGGTGAAGAGCCATAACGGCGTGTCGGGCGTGAAGAACCACGTGATTATTATCAAGAAAAACGTGAAGAATAGCGGCATGAATATTCCGGGATTTGATATTCTCATTGTGGTTAAGGGTATTTGTTTGTTTTACGATTGATTGGCGAAAGTGAGGCCGCCGCATGTCTGCATGTAGATAGTGTAACATCTTTATTGGTTATGGCGGCAGGCTGCGGGGCCTCACTTGGTGTTTATGGTATCGGTATTATATAAGGTTAGAACCTGAAACCGCATTCTATAAACACGCAGTAGGTGTCTTGAATGCCCGGTGTGTGGTATGATGTGTGCCTGAAACCGATGCCCGTGACAGGAGCGGAAACGGATTTCCGCTGATAGTAGTACAGTCCTACGTCGTATGAAGTGAATTTCAAATCATTGCCTCCCAGTGTGGAGTTGATGGAAGTGCGGATGTCGAGCGACTGACCTTCGGGTACGTATCTCGTGCCGTTTTTCTACCGGAAGATTCTGTATCCGATGCTTCCGCCGATGACATCGGGTGACGAGAAGAGGTTTTCAAGTCATTGTTGTTATACAATGTCAGTGTCGGTTTCCAGTTGAACGCCACAGACAACTTTTTTATCGGCTCAAAACCCAATGTCAGGTTAAGTGCTCCGGCTTCGGTGCCATGCTGCCTGAAACTTGCGTCTAACTTCAATTCGGTGTACAAGCCAAATCTGGCCACTTCATCTTTCCTTTTCTTCTGCGTGCATAAGAAAAGGAGCTGCTATCAGCAGGGCTGTCAATATAAATTTGTTCATGGATGAATGCTTTTTGTTTTTGTATTTATTAGTATTGATATCTTTTTATGATTATATTAAATAATCATAGTCCGAAACCAAGTGCGAAATAGATGAAATTATGGTGCCCGATGTCTTCTGTCCTCGAGTGGGCATAGCGGTAGCCCAGGCTCAGTGAGCCGTTCGACGACGATTTGCCTATTTGCGGAACGAAACTCACCGATACGTCATAGAACGTATTTTTCCAGTCGGCGTGCCCTATCGTGCTTCCCATTTTGGCTTTCATCTGCCAGTGACTTTTGGCGTTTTTTACGAATTGGTATGCCAGTCCGCCGGCGAGTCCCGTGTTCGAGAAATACGTTTTCACGTCGTCCATCTTGTAGTAGTTGTATGTCTGCTCCACGCTTCCCACGATGTTCAGCCGCCCTTGTATGCCCAAGTAAAGGTCGAGGGCATAGTTGTTCATCCTCATCCCCTTGTTGCCGAACGACGCTCCTATATTCGGCTCGATGCCGAGGCATAGGTATTTCGTCGTGGCGTTGGGGTTGCACTGTGCATTTCCGCTCATGGGCAGCATGGCAAGAAATACTGATAAAATAAAAAAATGCTTCATGTTATTTTTTTTATGCAGTAGTCATATAGTGTTCATAACACAATATCATCATATAGTGTTATGAACATTATCAGTGTATATGGCTATTATTCAAAATAAATACGATATCCGCCATTTGTACCAAGACTGGGGTTATATTGGTAATCACCTTTTTTCATTGTAAGTGAGGTTGGCATTTTTTCAATATGGCCTGCATAAACAGGATTTCCTATACTATCTAATTCGATTTTGTCCGCATGAATTTTATCGTATGTGCCAGTCAAATTACAATCAATATGCAAATTTGGTATCTCTTCGGGATTGATATCTTTTAGCGGTTCAGATAAGAATAAATCTACAAATTTTTTCCCATTTTCGTCTTGTTGCAAATAGGTTGTAACATATTTTTTATCGTATGTTAATTTGGTGTTTTTAGGGAACCATTCAAAATTGCATAATCCGAAGCCTCGGCAGTTTCTGCTTGTTCTTCCCCATTCAGACCATCTGCATATAACTATCGTAACGTTATTTTTTTCAGAATAATCTGGGTTTACTTTATCAGTGCGAGTTTGGGAATTATTAAGTGCCAACTGATCATTTAATGACATATATTTAAATGTCCTTGCAACTTCATCCGATGGCTCGGTATCATTATTTACGTATTCTTCATTGCTGCAAGAAGCAAGCATTACTACTGCGAGCATAGTGCTCATTAAAATATTTTTCATTTTGTTGATTTTTAAATTGATTATAATTTGTTTATTCAAAATATCCGTAAACGTATTTATCCTTATAGTAAATCTCGATAGTGAATTTGTCGTTTTGATATTCTTCGGGAATGCTTAATGTGGTTTCTGCCGGGTTTATCATTTTCTTTTTATCATAGATTGTGTTTCCGGTGGCATCTTTTATTATAATATGTGCATTATATATAATGGTGTCTGCGCTGATGGTAACTTCGTCTTTGTCGTACTTTACCGTGGGGACTTCAAAGCGATGTTGGTCAGTTTTTGGAATATCCCAATGTAGTTCAACTGTTTTTCCCTGTGCGTGCATGCCCATACTTGTGATGATTGCCATGCAACAAATCATAAATTTCTTTTTCATACTTTTATTTTTTTCGATTTCGTTTGATTTCTGATTTCGATGCAAAAGTATGAATACGAAAAAAGAATGCCAACGAAAAGCGTTGACATTAAGTTGACAATAGCCGTCAAGAGTTGACAGGTTATTGACAAAAGAGAGCTAAATTATTGGTTTACAGGGATTTGATGAAAGCGTCAAAGTCTTTTGCGGTTCCGTCGTTTCCGAATAGTTTTTCTTGCAACCGCTTTCTGGCTTTCGATATTCCGCTGGTGGAGAGGCTCAGGAGGGTGCCTATGTCTTTTATCGGAATATCGAGTCTGATGAGCATGCAGATGCGATATTCCTGCGTGCTGATATCATGATATTCGTAGATTGTGTTGCGGAAATTCTCAATTTCTGCGTTGATAGTCTCGTCGAGTGTTTTCCATTCATCAACGTGCAGCACCTTGTCTGCCTTTGCCCGCTGAATGATTGTTTTATATATTTCGGTATTTGCGAGTCTTGCTCTTGCCGCCTCGTTTCTTGCTTGTTTTCGTTTCGCGTTTTCGTTGGCGAGTATCAGGTCTGCCTTTTGCTGCTCTATCTTTTCCGTGAGGCTTTTGTTTTCGTTGGCGGTGGAGAACAGTTGTTTTTCCAGTTCGGCTATTTTGGCTTTGTTTTCGTTGATGTATGCCTCGCTTTGCTTGAACAGTTCCGCTTTCATTCGTTTGAATTTCTCGGTCTGCTCCTTGCGTTTTTGGACGTTTCTGATGATGTATATTGCGAGAATTCCCGATATTGCGCAGATTATTATGCAGCTGAACAGAATGATGTTCAGCTGCGATGCATTTTCGGCTTTCAGCTCCAAGTTCTCTTTTTCGCGCAGTTTATAGTTATATAGTGAGCTCATTCTAGCCACAGATTCGGCGGCGGTGATTTTAAATATGGAGTCTATATGGGTCTTGGTTAACTGCATATATTTCTCGACGTTGATATAGTCACCTTTATTCAAATAAATTTTGGCAAGACTTTCGCTTGCAGTTTGTTTTGCGTGCATAGTACCAATGTCTAATAACTTCATGGAATATTTATATGCGGAATCATATTGGTTAGTTTGCATATAAATATTGACAGCCATATTATAATCATGGCTTTTACTTTTATTCTCATTGTTATATAAATTGGCTTTGAGCAGTTTTAGAGCAGTATCATAGTCTTGTTTTTTTATATATAAATTGGTTATAGATGAATTTATATCATTTATTATTTCATGATTATTTATTTTTGTAGCAAAAGACATTGCCTTTTTGAAATATATAAGGCAACTATCTAGACTTTTGTTGTATCTGTGTATGTCTGCAATATCTCGTAAAGAATATACCATGTTCACGGTATCTTTTAGAATGCTATCGTATTTATATGCTTTCAAATGTGCTTGTAATGCTTCTTCATAAAGGTATTGTTGCCCGAAAATAAATCCCTCTTGTGCGCTAATATTGCTCAGGAGCCGATAGTTTTTGCTGTCTTTCAGCGTTTCTTCCGCTTTTTGGTAAAATTCGATGGCGCGTGGGGCATCGTTTAGATCACGGTAAACGCTTCCGGCATAGTAGTATACCTCGGGCAGAAGCCGGCTGTCGCCGCCATTCTCGTAATATTCCACAAGTTTGAGAATAGCACTGTCCGACGTGTGCGTGGCGTATGCCTTGTCGGCCGCTTTGATGCGCAGCAACTCGTAGTACATCCGCTCATGCTCGGGAGCGGCCGCCATTGCGCTGCTGATAGAGTCGAGCATGGCCGTCGCATCATTGGGATTTACGGATGTAAGACTGTCCGCCTCAATCAGTTCCCGGCGGTATTCGGGTGCCGAGCAGGCGGATAAAACTACCGTGGCTACTGCCGCTGCCACTATATATAATATGTATGTGCGATGCGAATAAAAACGTTTTGACATATCGTCAACCATAAAGAATCATTACACTAAGTTGCAAAATTAATATATTTTTCGGATATAAGCAATAAAAGATGAGTATAGTGAAACCTTTTAGGCTGTGCGAACGGAAATACACGGGATATGGAGTTGAGGCAAAAAAGAAAAGGGGAAAGCCGGAACGGCTTTCCCCGATATTTGCGGCCGTTTGCCCGCCGATTGGCAATGTGTCGCTTATTGTTTGTAATTTGTTTTGCTTTCGGCTCACATTCCGCTGCTTGCGGCAGCCTCGTCGGGTGGGCATCATACCGTGAATGTGCGTCGGCAAGGTTGTCAGTTGTGTACCAGCGTGCCGATAGGCTCGCCGTCCATCACCTTTTTCAGGTTGCCGACAACGTCCATGTTGAACACGTATATCGGCAGGTTGTTCTCCTTGCACATCGTGGTTGCCGTGAGATCCATCACCTTTAAGCCGCGGGTGTAAATCTCGTCGTATGTTATCTCGTCGAACTTGGTGGCCTCGGGGTCTTTCTCAGGGTCTGCGGTATAAATACCGTCGACACGTGTTCCCTTCAACATCACGTCGGCCTCGATTTCTATTCCGCGCAGCGACGAGCCGGTGTCGGTGGTGAAGTAGGGACTGCCCGTGCCTGCCGAGAAGATGCAGACGCGGCCTGCTTCCATGGCCTCGATGGCGCGCCACTTGGTATAGAACTCGCCTATCGGCTCCATGCGGATAGCCGTGAGCACGCTGGTGCGCACGCCGATGGCTTCGAGTGCCGAACTGAGTGCGAGCGAGTTGATAACCGTGGCGCACATACCCATCTGGTCGCCTTTCACCCGGTCGAAGCCTTTCTGCGAGCCGCTGAGGCCCCGGAAGATATTGCCCCCGCCGATTACGATGCCTATCTGCACTCCCATTTCGCTCACTTCCTTAATCTGGCGGGCGTAGTCGGCCAGCCGTTCGGGGTCTATTCCGTAGTTCTGGTTGCCCATGAGGCTCTCGCCGCTGAGCTTCAACAATATTCTTTTGTACTTTGCCATAATGTTATTTGTTGTTTGATTGATTGCTGTTTATGATGAAAGACACCTCTTTGAAGGCGTATTCGCGTCGCTTCCCGTCTGCCGTAGCGAGCGTTAGCATGCCGTTGGGACTTACTGATTCTATCGTGGCGTCAAACTCTCCGTCCTTGTCCCGGTATGCGTGGATGCCGTGTCGGCGGTATAATGCCTCCTTGTACATGGCGTGTATGTCATCGTGGTGTCCGCCGTCTATCATGTCGAGATATGTCGACAGGTGTCTGATGAATACTCCGAGAACCTCCATTCGGTCGGCATCCTTTCCGTTGATTACCGCCAGTGACGTCGGGTTTGGAGCGTCGCCGGCAAACAGCCGCTGGTTTATGTTGATGCCCGTACCTATTATGCAACTCGTGACGAGGCCGTGGGCGATGGTGCATTCGGACAGGGTGCCGCTTATTTTGCAGTCGCCGTGATACACGTCGTTAGGCCATTTGACGCAGATGCCGTCCGTGTGTCGTTCCAACGCGTCTTTTACAGCCAACGCTCCCGCTTCGAGCAATACGAACTGCCGGTGTGCCTGTACATTTTTCGGATATGCCTTGACGGCGAGCAATAGGTTCTTTCCGGCTTCGCTTTCCCACCGGTTGGTGCCTTGGCCCCGGCCGGCGGTCTGGTTTTCGGCGCATACCACTGTCATGCGGGTTCCCTCTTCGCCACGGTAATACCGCAGGAAATCTATCGTCGAGCCGGTCTCTTCGATGAAAATAGTCTTTATATGTTCCATTGTGTGGGTTTCTCTGCCGTTCTTATATCAGTAAGGCAGCGGGGTGAAAGCGTCCTTGATGTGGTTTATACTGTATTCGCCTCCGCTGGCTCCGGTGACGGCAATGATGTCGAAACGTATCGGAGCGTCTATTCCATGTTTCTTCACGAAAGCGTTTGCCGCCATTGCCAGCGAGCGCATCTTGCGGCTGTCGACGGCCGTTTCCGGTTCCGTCAGTGTGTTTCCGGCTCTTGTTTTAACCTCGGCTATCACCAAAGTGTCTCTGTCTACGGCTATTATGTCGATGTCGCGATGGCCGAACCGCCAGTTGCGACGCATGATACCGTACCCTTTTTGTTCGAGAAAGTCGGCTGCGACGCGTTCTCCCCATTGCCCGAAATCATTGTGTTCTGCCATCTGTCTCGTTCTTTTTATATGTTGTCCGATTTGTGGATATGCTTGTAATGCGTTTGTAGCGGCTTATCGGCAGGCGGACGGTTGGTTTGTTGTTTATTATTGCAAAAATAGCATTTTTATCCCGTTCGTCAAAGAATTTGTATTACTTTTGTATCAGATAAGTTGTGCCTTGGCGACCAATGCTGTCCACATCGCTTAGGCCCACTTGTCGCAGTATATAAAAATAATATGGATATGACGGCGGAAGAGCAACTTAAAGAAGACGAGAAGTATATGCGCAAGGCCATTACAGAGGCCGAAGAGGCACTCAAAGCCGGCGAGATTCCCATCGGGGCGGTGATAGTGTGCAAAGGGAAGATAATATCGAGAGCACATAATCTCACCGAGACTCTTAACGACGTGACAGCCCATGCCGAGATGCAGGCCATTACATCGGCCGCCAATATGCTTGGCGGCAAGTATCTCACCGGATGTACTTTGTATGTGACGGTCGAGCCGTGTGCCATGTGTGCGGGCGCTATCGGGTGGGCACAGATACCCCGTATAGTTTATGGCGCGCCCGATGAGAAACGCGGCTATAAAAAACTTGCCCCCGGTGCGATGCATCCGAAGGCAGAGATAGTCACCGGCGTGCTCGGTGATGAGTGCGCCATGATGATGAAAGAATTTTTCCGCAGTCTGAGATAGGGCGTCCGTTGTCGTGCGGGGTGTGTAAAGGGTGTCTTGCGTCTCATTCGGCGCTGCCGTCGCCTTGGTAGGTATTGTAAGTGTTGCCAAGGTCGGGGTTGGTGCCGAAATACTCGTCATCGTAGTTTGTCTCGATAATCTTTTGGTTGTATTCCTTTCTTACCGGCCCCACGGTCATCACAATATCGTTGTAGCTGACAGTTGGGATTACTATTCCGAAGATGCCTATTGCCACTCTTGTGCCCTCGGGGCGGAAGTTGTTGTGTACCCGTGCTGTCGAGTAGAATGTGTGTCTGTATACTTCGAGACGGTTGTATTTGTCGAAGTCTTTCAGGTTATTTATTATCGAGGCAGAGTCACTGTCGGTGAAGATAGCCGTGAAATTGCGTACCACATCATCGATTCTATCATTTTTCGAGAGTTTGTTCTCGTTGATACACTGGCTTATTCCGTCGGCCGTGTTGTAGATCATGTCATCCTCGGTCGGAACCGACAGGTTGGCGAATAGTAGTCCGAAGGCGACAATCACCGCCATGATGATGAGCTTCCCGAGACAACTGTGGTAGAATAATTCCGTGAAAGTCTCTTTTTTGTATGTGCCTCTGTCTGCTTGATACATGTCCGTGTGTTTTAAATGGTTGCCGATTATTGTTCTGTTCAGGCCCGCTTTACTTGCTGTGTATCAGGTTCATGAATTCCTGCCGCGTCTTTGCCTGGTTGAATGCCCCGCTGAAATCGCTTGTCGTCGTCACGGAGTTCTGTTTCTCCACGCCTCTCATCTGCATGCACATGTGGCGTGCCTCCACCACGACCATCACTCCGAGCGGGTGCAGTGTCTGCTCGATGCACTCCTTTATCTGCGATGTCATTCGTTCCTGTACCTGCAATCTGTGTGAGAATATATCCACCACGCGTGCTATCTTGCTCAGTCCGGTGATATATCCGTTGGGTATATATGCCACGTGCGCTTTGCCGTAGAAAGGCAGCATGTGATGTTCGCAGAGTGAGAAGAAGTCAATATCTTTCACTATTACCATCTGGCTGTAATCTTCTTTGAACAAGGCGTCTGTCAACACCTTGTTGGCGTCCATTCCGTAGCCTCTTGTCAGCACCCGCATGGCCTTTGCCACGCGCATAGGTGTCTTTACCAGGCCTTCTCGCTCAGGGTTTTCTCCGAGCAGTCCGAGAATGCTTTCGTAGTGTGAGGCCAGTTTGTCGAGGCTCTCACAGTGTTCTGTTTCCAAGTTCATTTGATTAATATTGTACGCTGATTTTTCCTTTCACTATCGATGCCTGCTTGTACCCGAGTCCTTGAATGGCTTCAAGCATGCGGTGCGCCTCCTCGTATGTCTTGTAGTTTCCCACACGGCATATCCAGCGTGGAGAATAGAAATGCACATATATTGACTCGTCAGGGAATGCCGATTTTATTCTGTTTCCTGTTTTTTCGGCGTTCTGCCTGTCTTGCCTGGTGTTGCCGCCGGCAAATGCCTGCACTCTGTATCCGGTAACCTTTCGGGTTCTAGACGTTGTCGTTCGTGGTGCCTCGCTCTCTGTCGCTACGGTATTCCGGGACGCTGTGGTTTCGGTGTTGACCTTTCCTGTTGCCGGCATGCTTTCCGTTTTCCGTGCCATCGGCATACTTTTGCTGCCGGATGTGCTTCTTGACGGTGCGGTTGCCGTTCTCGGGCCGTTTACCAGATTGCTCACAGCCTCGTCCTGTGTCACGGTCACCACACCCTGGCCGGCGGTCTTCTTTTGCAGCCTGTCGATGAATGTCTGTGCGCCGGCCGTGGCGGCGAAGCATGAAAGGAGTGATATTATAATCGCTTTGCGCATTCTTTGCAGAGTTTTTATGGGGTCGGGGTCGGGAATGTTTCGAGGGTTGTGAATGGCGGATATAGGATGAAGATATGAGTGGCACCGGGCATGATATCCCGTCACGCATGCCTCATTCCTGTATCCTCCATTTTCAATCCTCGAAACAGCAAGTCTTCACCTTCCTCCGTTGTTAGTTGAACGCGTCGATGATGCCCTTGAAGTCGGCTGCTTTCAATGATGCGCCGCCGATCAGTCCGCCGTCGATATTCGGCTTGGCGAACAGTTCGGGAGCGTTGCTTGCCTTGCAGCTTCCGCCATAGAGGATGGTTGTGTCTTCAGCCACTTCTTTGCCATATTTATCAGCCACAACGCTGCGTATGAAAGCGTGGATCTCCTCGGCCTGCTCTGCGGTGGCAGTCTTTCCTGTGCCGATAGCCCAGATAGGCTCGTATGCGATGACGATGTTCTTGAACTCGTCGGCTGTCAGGTTGAATACGCTGCCTTCCAGCTCGGCTTTCACAACCTCGTTCTGCTTGTCGGCCTCGCGCTCTTCAAGGCTCTCTCCGATACAGAAAATCACTTTCAGGCCGTTCTTCAATGCGAGCAGTACTTTCTCTTTCAGTATCTCGGGAGTCTCTCCGTAGTATCCGCGGCGCTCTGAGTGGCCGAGTATCACGTACTGTGCTCCGGTGCTCTTCACCATCTCTGCCGATACCTCTCCGGTATATGCTCCGCTCTCCTTGTCGGCGCAGTTCTCGGCGCCGAGGCCGATAACGTCCTGATTGAGGAATTGGGCGATGCTTGCCAGGTGGATAAACGGGGTGCAGATGACAACGCCACAGTTTGGCTTGTCAGTAGTAAGAGTGTCGTTCAGCTCCTTTGCCAGTGCGATACCGTCTTGCAGGTTCATGTTCATTTTCCAGTTGCCTGCCACAATTTTTTTTCTCATTTTCTTTTGTTTTAAGAGTTTATATATTTTATTCGAATTTTTCTTTCTTTTCAGCCACTTTGTCCATGCCCATAGCCTGTCTGCCAGAGTGAGGACGAAGAGTGGCAGAATGTACCACATTATTATGAACGCCACCTTTCCGGTGGTCGAATGCTCGTTTGTGTTCCCGGCCCTTATGTTGTCGAGAATGCCTGTGAGCGAGTTCTCGTCCGGCAGGTCGTTGCAGCTCCATTTTCCTGCCACGGTACCGTTTTCGATGAGTATCAGCCCCGGGTTGCTCCTTATCATGGTCTGAAGGGTTGTGGGGTCGGTGGTGCAGAACGGATATTCGGCTCCCGTGATGGCCTGCCACCTGTTCATGGCTTTCTCTCCGCTTGCAGTCAGGCAGTAGAAAGGTATGTCGTTTTCCTCGGCATATTCGTACACGGCGTTTATCATGTCGAGCCGGCTGTCGTCTGCCGTTTCCAGATGCGGTGCCGCGAGCAGGAACGTGAATCCCTTGTCGTCGAGAACCCTGTCGGTTATATCTTCGTTGCCGTCTCTCGTCACTATCGAGAAGTCGTGTATCGGTGGTATGTATCCCTCGGCCGTCTGTACAGTCTTGCTGTCTACGAAAGTCCATGTGGAATCGGGATAGCTGTCGAGTGTGAACTCTTTTCTCTCACCGTCTTTTTCCATTATGAATGTTGTCTCGAATTGCGGGCCGGTCTTTCCTGGCGGCATTTCCATGCCCTGTCTGATATTCGCCCCGATACGATATGGGCGGAAGTCGAACGGCGGCAGGTAGTACAGCGAGTAGCCCGAGACGAACAGGATGAACACCACCGTGTAGTTAATCACTATCCATTGATTGCTCTTGCCTATCAGTCTCACCACTGTGAGCGGTCGCCGCCACATCACGAATGCCGCGCCGAGCAGCACCGTGTTTTTCCAGAATGTCTGCCAGTTGGTCAGTTTCACTGCGTCGCCGAAGCATCCGCAGTCGCTCACCGGGTCCGCAACGGCTATCCACAGCGTGAACGGAGTAAATGCGGCCATGACGGCAAGCGCCACTTGCGATGTCAGTTTGCGGCGTATGGCGAACAGGAACGCTATGCCGATGGTGAACTCGGCCGCGGCCAAAATCACGGCCGCCATCATGGCGATGAAGTCGGGGATGTATCCCGCCAGTCCCATTGCCTCGGCATAGTCCGTTATCTTTATCTGCGTGCCCGTAGGATCCACGGCCTTGACAAATCCCGAGAATATGAATGTCACGGCGAGTAACAGGCGGCAGGCGTTTACTGAAACTGCTCTCACTTATCGCTCAGTTTGATCGCTCCGAATACGGCGTAGTTTATTATATCCATGTAGTTCGAGTCTATACCCTCGCTTGCTATCGTGTCGCCCCCGAGATTCTCAATCTCTTTGATGCGCTCGATCTTCGTCAGTATGAAGTCTGTGTAACTGCTCACGCGCATCGACCGCCAGGCCTCATCATAGTCGTGGTTCTTGCGTTTCATGAGTTCGAGCGCTTCGAGCGCGTGCCGGTCGTAGTGCTCCATGGCCTCGCCGGCGGTCATGTCCACAGTGTCGGAAAATCCCTTTTCGAGCTGTATCAGGCCTATGATTCCGTAGTTTATCAGCGCTATGAACTCCGGACGTATGTCGTCACCCACTTTCGATACCTTTTTTATTTCAAGGCTGCGTATCCGTTTTGCCTTGATGAACAGCTGGTCGGTGAGCGATGACGGTCTGAGTATGCGCCAAGAGGCACCGTAGTCGTGCAGTTTTTTGCCGAACAGTGAGCGGCATTCGCTTATCACCTGTTCAAACTGTCCGTCGGTGTTTGTTTCGGTTGTTGCCATTGTGAGTGATTGTTTATTCGCTGCAAAATTATTAAAATATTACGAAACAGCCAAATCGGGGTTTCTCATTTGTCGTTTTGCAACTGCCGGCGGTGTATGTATCTGATTTTGGCAAACTGTGTGTCCATCATGATTTTCATGGAGTCGCGCTCTATTCTTCTCCTTGTCAGTTCGTCTATCTGTTCCTGTGTGGCGTAGGCTCCGCTTTTCTCCACCGCTTTTCTCATCACCTCATAGTCTCTGCTCGCTATCTGATACAGCTTGTCTGCTTCCTCGGCGTCTTCCTGCGCTTTCTTCAAGGCGATGCGCTGTTGCAGTTCAAGCGCCTGCTTGCGCACCTCAATGGCGTTGGGATATATCTTTCGCAGTGAGTCGATGGCATCGAGCGCAATGTCGTAGCGTCCGTGCACGAAGTCGTAGTTGGCGCTTTCGAGCAGTTTCTCGGCTTCTTTTTGTGTGCTGTTACATCCGCAGACGGCTGCCGCAGCGGCGAGCGATATGATAAGCGTTTTCGATTTCATTGTGTATGAGCTTTTTGGTAATGTCCCGCAAAATTAATCATCTTTTCCCGATTATCAATGCCTGTGCGGTCATTTTAAGAATAAAACTTCGTTTTTTTATTGTTTTTTATTTAATGTGTGTCTTTGTCTTGTTGGTGTTGTATTTTGTTACGGTGTATCGTGAAGTGTATCGCGATGACATTTTGTTTCCATCGCTTTTTTGCGTATATTTGTTCTCGGCAAATCGCTTTAAAAGCGTTTCTGTCGTGATAAATATTTACAAAAGTGTTGGATAAATATATGGTTGATATTGGAATGTGTATAAATATACGGTTTTTGACGGCTGCGATTTTTGATAATCGCGATATGGTGGGGTCGTCACCGTAGTAATATGTGTGCGGTTTAGGCATGAGGGTATGTGCTTGTCTCTCTGGTCGTGAAGCCGTTTTTGCATATACGGTCGTATTATAGGCGAATTATTCAAAGGCTCCCGGTGCGTGGCATCGGGAGCCTTTTTGCGTTTATACCGATATTTTCGTGCTGCATTAGGGTGCTTATTGCGTTGCGTTTGGATACTTGTCGCATTCCGTTTAGACGCTAAATGCATTGCATTGGGATACCGGTTGCGGTATGACGGGATGCCGGTTGCGGAACAGTGGCGTTTTAATTGTTTTCATGTTGTGTGTATATCAAAAAACAAAGGATATTTCGTTGCTTTTCTTCCGGTATTGCATGTTTATGCACTTCGGTGTCGTGATGTCCTGTGTGACTGTTTGTTTACAAAACGTCGTTTTTATGGCAGTCTGTGTCTCATTTGCCTTGTGTGTTGAGAGGATAATGGTGCCCTGTGTGTGAAATATTGTTTTTGCGTGGTTGAAAAAGTCTTTTCTTTTTGGCTATGTCATATATAATGTGTACTTTTGCAACCTTATTCACGTTTAAAAGGACAAGGTGCGTTGGTGCCTGAACGAGTGTATTCAAGGAAATGAAAATACTTACTGACGAAGAACTGGCGGAAGTGCTCGACAGAGAGATATTCCGCAAGATTTCAACCGCTGCCGACAAGCTCGGAGTGGAGTGTTATGTGGTGGGCGGATACGTGAGGGACCTGTTTCTCGAACGTCCGTCAAACGATATAGATGTGGTTGTGGTGGGCAGCGGCATCGAGGTGGCGTCTGAGTTGAAAAGGATGCTCGGTCGCAAGGCCCGTCTTTCGGTATTCCGGAATTTCGGCACCGCCCAGGTGAAATTCGGCGACATGGAAGTGGAGTTTGTGGGCGCGCGCCGGGAGAGCTATAGTCACGACTCGCGCAAACCGGTGGTGGAAGACGGCACGCTCGAAGACGACCAGAACCGCCGGGACTTCACGATCAACGCCATGGCCGTGTGCCTGAACGCCGGACGGTACGGAGAGCTGGTAGACCCGTTCGATGGCATTTATGACCTTGAAGAGCGCACGATATGTACCCCGCTCGACCCGGACATAACCTTCTCGGACGACCCGTTGCGCATGATGCGCTGCATACGGTTTGCCACGCAGCTGAACTTCATGATAGAGGAAGAGACGTTCGAGGCTCTCGAACGAAACGCCGACCGGATAAAGATCGTGAGCGGCGAGCGTATAAAAGACGAACTGAACAAGATAATGATGACCGACACGCCGAGCCGCGGTTTTGTTGACTTGCAGCGTTGCGGACTGCTCAACATCATATTGCCCGAGCTGGCTGCGCTCGACATAGTGGAAACGAAGAACGGCAGGTCGCACAAGAACAATTTCTACCATACTCTCGAGGTGCTCGACAACGTGTGCCGGCGCTCTGACAACCTGTGGCTGCGATGGGCCGCGCTGATGCACGACATCGGCAAGACACGCGGCAAGCGCTGGGATGCGGCTCAGGGATGGACGTTTCATAACCATAATTTCATAGGGGCGAAGATGGTGCCTCAGACTTTCCGCAGGCTGGCATTGCCGCTGGATGCCAAGATGAAATACGTGCAGAAGCTCGTGGACCTGCACATGCGGCCGATAGTGATTGCCGACGAGGTGGTGACCGACAGTGCCGTGCGCCGTCTGATGAATGATGCCGGCGATGACATAGACGACCTTATGACACTTTGTGAGGCCGACATCACGAGCAAGAACCAGGTTCGGAAGAAGTGTTTTCTCGAGAATTTCCGTGTTGTCCGCGAGAAGCTCGCCGACCTGAAAGAGAAAGACTACAAACGGATGCTTCAGCCATGTATCGACGGTAACGAGATAATGGAAATGTTCGGTCTCGGCCCGTGCAGGGAAGTGGGCGCTCTGAAACAGGCTCTCAAGGATGCCGTGCTCGATAACCGGGTGCCTAACGAGCGCGAGCCGCTCATGCGCCTGCTTATGGACAAAGCGAGGGAAATGAGGCTGGTATGATTGCATGGAGCGTGCCTATGTTTAGTTACAAATCCTTAACTTGTGAATAATTATTGTTAAATTAAAAAGCTGAAATCGGCCATATAATATAATTATGACTATATTTGCAACCTGGAAACTCAACAGGTAAAAAAAGTTTTCTTACCTGTTGCGTTTAATTTGATTGTCTGTTAAGGAACTACCCTGTAAAGCAATAATAGTAAATCAATAGTATATAAAAAGAAAGTATGAAACAGAAGAAGATGTTTTTCTTGGTGGCTTTGGCTGCGGTGCTTGTCTCTTGCGGAGGCGGCAAGAAAGGCGGCAAGCCCAATTTCGGTGACAATGAGTATGCTGTGAGGACAATCCAGGCACAGCAGGCAATGTTGTCAAATTCATATCCGGCCACAATCAAGGGTGTGCAGGATGTGGAGATCCGTCCGAAGGTAGCAGGATTTATCACAAAGGTGAATGTTCATGAAGGTCAGCAAGTGCGCAAGGGGCAGGTGCTCTTTGTGATAGATAATGTCACTTATGAGGCTGCCGTGCGCCAGTCTAAGGCCTCTGTAAATGCGGCCAAGGCCCAACTTAACACGGCCAAACTGACATACGAGAACAGTAAGAAGCTGTTTGAGAACAAGGTGATAGGAGATTACGAACTGCAGTCGGCCGCAAATACGTACGAGTCGGCACAGGCCGCTCTGGCACAGGCCGAGGCCGGATATATATCGGCAAAGCAAAATCTCGACTTCTGCTATGTGACAAGTCCGGCAGACGGCGTGGTGGGCGAATTGCCATACAAGGTGGGAGCGCTCGTCAGCTCGTCCGTTCAGCAGCCGTTGACAACCGTGGCCGACATCAAGACCATGCAGGTGTACTTCTCCATGACGGAGAAAGACATCATGAGCCTGTCCAGGGCAGCCGGTGGAATGACCGCGGCAGTCAAGGATTTTCCGGCGGTCAAGTTGCAACTGGCCGATGGAAGCGTGTTCGGACACGAAGGACATATCGCGGCGATAAGCGGAGTGATAGACGCTTCGACGGGAGCCGTGCAGGTTCGTGCTGATTTCGCCAATCCTGAACATCTACTCAAGAGCGGCGGTTCAGGCTCTGTTATCATCCCGCAGACCAAGCAGGGTGCGATCGTTGTTCCTCAGGATGCTGTGACACAGGTACAGGACAAGTATTTTGTATATGTCGTGGGCAAGGATAACAAGGTGAAATATACTCCCGTTACCGTAAATCCGGATAACGACGGCAAGACTTATATAATAGAAAACGGCGTGAAGGCCGGACAGTCTATTGTTGTTTACGGTGTGTCCGCACTGTCTGACGGACTTGAAATAAAACCGCTTACCGAGGCTCAGTATGCAGAGAAATTGCAGAAAGCCGAGAAACTCGGCGAGGCCCAGGGCGACCTCAGTGCGTTTAAGAAAGCAATGGGAATGTAAAACCGATTATTAGAGAACAATGAAATTAGACAGATTTATAGAACGCCCGGTGCTATCGACGGTGATTTCCATCCTGATAGTCATCCTGGGCTTTATCGGACTGGTGTCGCTGCCTATCGAGCAATATCCCGACATCGCTCCGCCTACAATCATGGTGCGCGCTTCGTATAGCGGTGCCAATGCCGAGACGGTGCTCAACTCGGTGATAACACCGCTTGAGGAGCAGATAAACGGTGTGGAGGGCATGACCTATATGACCTCGGCCGCCACTAACGACGGTTCCGGCTCAATCACCGTATACTTCCAGCAGGGCGCCAATGCCGACATGGCACAGGTGAATGTGCAGAACCGTGTGTCGCAGGCTTCGGCGCTGTTGCCTGCCGAGGTTACCCGTGCCGGTGTGCAGGTGATGAAGCGTCAGAACAGTAACGTGCTCATTTTCGCCATCACCGGTGATCCGGAGAAATACGACAACAAGTTCCTCGGCAACTATGCCGACATCAATATCATACCCGCCATCAAGCGTGTGAAGGGTGTGGGTGAGTGTCAGGCCATGGGTTTGCAGTCTTACACTATGCGCCTATGGCTCGATCCGGTGAAGATGAAGAACCACAACCTCATGCCGAGCGACATCACCGGCGTGCTGGCTCAGCAGAACATTGAGGCCGCTCCCGGTAAGTTCGGCGAGCAGACGGACAATCAGTACGAGTATACAATACGATATAAAGGTCGTCTGAAAACTCCCGAGGAGTTCCAGAACATGATTATCACGAGCGATACCGACGGACGCACGGTGCGTGTCAAGGACGTGGCGAACGTCGAACTGGGCGGTCTTTACTACTCGTTCATGCAGTCGGTGGACGGTGAGGCTTCGTGTATGATGATGGTGACGCAGACTGCCGGCAGTAACGCTACTCAGATTGCGGATGATGTAAAGGCCGTGTTGGCGGAGGCGGAGAAGGCATTGCCGCCCGGAGTGCAGATCAAGTTGCTGCAAGATGTGACCGAGTTCCTCGACGCTTCGATCGACGAGCTTGTCAAAACCCTTGTAGAGGCATTTGTGTTGGTGTTTATCGTGGTGTATATCTTCTTGCAGGACATACGTTCCACGCTCATCCCGCTTATCGCGGTGCCGGTATCTCTGGTGGGAACATTCTTCTTCCTGTATGTATTCGGCTTCTCGCTTAACCTCTTGACGCTGGCCGCTCTCGTGCTTGCCATCGCCATAGTGGTGGACGACGCCATAGTGGTGGTCGAGGCCGTGCACGCCAAGCTTGACCTCGGTTACAAGAGTGCTGTCACCGCGTCGAAAGATGCCATGAGTGAAATATCGGGAGCTATCATATCCATTACACTCGTGATGGCGGCCGTGTTTGTACCGGTGTCGTTCCTCGGAGGTACAAGCGGTACGTTCTACCGTGAGTTCGGTGTTACCATGGCCATATCCATTGTGATCTCGGCGCTCAACGCTTTGACTCTTTCTCCGGCTCTTTGCGCCATGCTGTTGAAGCCGCACAACGCCGACGGAACGGAACGTAAGATGTCGAGAGTGGATCGTTTCCATGCCGCTTTCAACGCCGCTTACGGCAAAGTGCTGAATAAATATCAGGGCGGTGTGCGCCGTATAGTGGAGCGTCCGCTCATAGCCGTAGGCGCGACGATAGTGGGTATAGCGGCAATGGCCGTACTGATGATGAATACCCGAACGGGACTTGTGCCCGACGAGGATACAGGTACGCTCTTCGTTACCGTGGCAACGCCTCCCGGCACGGGCCTTGAAAAGACGAACGGAGTGATGGACCAGGTTGACAGGATGTTGAAGAGCAACCCTGCGGTGTCTAATACTCTGCGTATCACAGGATACAGCTTTATCGGCGGACAAGGTTCAAACCAGGGAACGTTCATCGTGAAGTTGAAGAGTTTCGAGGAGCGTAACGCTGCCGAGGGACCGTTGAAGTACGTAGGTGTGCACAATCTCGGTTCATCCATGGTGCTCGGAATGATTTACAAGCAGACAGCGTCAATCAAAGGCGCGCAGATTTTGGCATTCCAGCCGCCTATGGTACAAGGATTCTCCGCTACGAACGGTCTTACTTTCTCTATGCAGGACCGTACCGGTGGAGATGTGAATAAGTTCTTCGAGACGACACAGAAGTTCCTCGGCGAGTTGAACAAGCGTCCCGAGGTGAGCAGCGCCATGACGCAGTACAATTCTAAATATCCTCAGTACATGATGGATGTCGACGTATCGAAGTGTAAGCAGAGCGGTATCGACCCGTCGGTGGTTCTTTCTACCATGCAGGGATACTTCGGAGGACTTTACGCCTCCAACTTCAACAGCTACGGTAAGCTGTATCGTGTGATGATACAGGCGGCCTATGAGTTCCGCGGCGACTTGAAGAGTCTCGATAACATATATGTACGTACCAATAACGGCATGAGCCCTATCAAGGAGTATGTCAACCTGACGAAGATTTACGCGCCTCAGGAGATAGACCGTTTCAACCTGTTTACGTCTATAAACGTCAATGCGTCGCCGGCGGAAGGATACTCTACGGGTGATGTTATCAAGGCAATGGAAGAGGTAGCCGCTACAAGTCTTCCCGAGGGCTTCTCGTATGAGTTCTCTGGTCTGACCCGTTCGGAGCAGGAATCGAGCAACTCCACGGCTATAATCTTCGTGCTCTGTCTGACGTTCGTATACCTGATTCTTTCAGCCCAGTATGAGAGTTATGTGCTGCCGCTGTCTGTAATACTGTCGATTCCGTTCGGATTGGCCGGCGCATTCCTGTTCACCAACCTCTTCGGAAAGCAGAACGACATCTATATGCAGATTGCCCTTATCATGCTTATCGGTCTGTTGGCGAAGAACGCCATCCTTATTGTGGAGTTCGCCCTTGAGCGTCGTCGTACCGGTATGGCCATATCATGGTCAGCCGTATTGGGAGCGGCAGCCCGTCTGCGTCCTATTCTCATGACATCTCTCGCCATGATTATCGGTCTTTTGCCGTTGCTTGTCCCCATGGGAGCCGGTTACAACGGTAACATGACTCTTGGAGCGGCAGCCGTCGGCGGTATGCTTATCGGTATGCTCTGCCAGATTATGGTTGTTCCGGCGCTGTTCTACATCTTCCAGTTGATACAAGAGAAGATCAAGCCGATAGCGTTTAAGGACGATGATGCCCATGTTGATTCGGAGTTGTTGCAATACACACGTCCCGTAGATAAATAAATGACAGAAAGATTATGAAGAAACTAATGATGATAATGTCCGCATCGCTGCTTCTCGGCAGCTGCGGACTATACAATAAATACGAGCGCCCGGATGTGAACACAAAGGGATTGGTGCGCGATGTGACATCGCTGACGGACACGCTGGCAGTGAGCGACACCACAAGTTTCGGCAATCTGCCGTGGCGCAGTGTGTTCACCGATCCTCAGTTGCAGGGACTGATAGAGACCGGGTTGAAGTATAACTTCGACTTGCAGAACGCAGCCCTCAACGTAAAGATGGTAGAGGCACAGCTCCTCTCTTCGAAGTTGGCATTCCTGCCCTCCATCTCGCTTACCCCCCAGGGCACGCTTTCATCATGGGACGGGCACACTCCCTCGAAAATATATTCTCTTCCCGTTAGCGCAAGTTGGAGCATCGACCTGTTTGGAAACCTGCTTTCGCAGAAGCGCAGCGCCCAGGTGGCACTTCTCGGCATGAAAGACTATCAGCTTGTGGTGAAGACCGGCGTAATCACCGGTATCGCCAACATGTACTACACGCTGCTGATGCTCGACAAGCAGAAAGCAATAGTAGACGAGATGGTGGGCCTGACGAAGAACACGTGGGAGATGATGAAGTTGCAGAAAGAGCTTGGCCGCGCACGTTCGACAAGTGTTCAGAGCGCTGAGGCAAGCTACTATTCAGTCCAGGCGCAGGCCGCCGACATCAACAGGCAGATTCGTGAGACGGAAAACTCGCTTTCGTTGCTGCTCGGTCAGCCGGCACAGACTATCGCCCGCGGCAAGCTCGATGAGCAGTCGCTGCCCGCCGAGTTCAGCACCGGCATAGCGATACAGATGCTCAACAACCGTCCGGACGTCCACTATGCCGAGATGACCCTCGCTCAGTGTTTCTATGACACCGAGACGGCCCGCAGCCGTTTCTATCCGAGCATCACCATCAGCGGTTCGGGTGCCTATACCAATAACTCCGGCATGGGCATTGTCAACCCCGGCAAGTGGTTGCTCTCTGCCATCGGAAGCCTTACCCAGCCGATTTTCGCCCGCGGCCAGCTGGTAGCCGGCCTGAAAGTGGCCAAGGCTCAGCAGGAACAGGCATACAACAACTGGCAGAACGCCATCTTGAAGGCCGGCAGTGAGGTTAGCAATGCTCTCGTGCAGTACAACTCTTCTGATGAGAAAAGCCGCCTCGAAGCCAAGCAGGTGGCTGTGTTGCGCCAGAACGTGGAAGACACCAAACAGCTCTACGCAAGCAGCGGAAGCACCTATCTCGAAGTAATATCGGCACAGTCGAGCCTGCTCAACGCCGAACTGTCGAAGGCTGCCGACGACTTCTCGAAGATGCAGGCCGTGGTGAGTCTTTACACCGCACTCGGCGGCGGAAGATATTAATGTAAATGCCTGATGTTAAATGTTGGATGACGAACGTCAGAAAGCTACTTGTCGTCTGGCATTTGACGCCTGACACAAGGCGTGACACACATTTTTCATACCGTATCCAGCATCTGACATCAGGCATCTAACATATTTACATTTAACATATAAACCTCATTTTTATGATAAGCGAAAGAGCAGAAATCAGTCCGAAAGCGAAGATTGGCCAAAACGTTACCATCTATCCTTTCGCATATATAGAAGACGATGTGGTGATAGGTGACGACTGTGTCATCTATCCGTACGTCAGTGTGATGAACGGTACACGTCTCGGTCGTGGAAACAAGGTTTTCCAGAATACCGTGCTTGGCGCCGTGCCTCAGGACTTCAACTATCGTGGCGACGCCTCACAGTTGATTATCGGTGATGAGAACGTGATACGTGAGAATGTGGTTATCAACCGTGCCACGTTCAGTGACGGCCGTACGGTGATAGGCAACCGCAACTTCCTTATGGAAGGCGTGCATGTGTCGCACGACACCAAGATAGGCAATGTAAACGTGTTCGGCTACGGAACGAAAATCGGCGGAGACTGCGAGATTGGAGACCGTGTTATTTTCTCATCCGGAGTGATTGCCAATCCGGGCGCCCGTGTGGGCGACGCGGCGATGATACAGGCCGGAAGCCGTTTCAGTAAGGATATCCCTCCTTTTATCGTGGCTACCGACAACCCTGTGCGTTATGGTGGCGTGAATAAGGTAATCCTTCAAAATTACGGTGTGAGCGATAAGGTTATAGCACATATCGCCAATGCCTACCGACTTGTGTTCCACGGCCAGACATCGGTGTTCGACGCCGTGATGCAGATTGAACAGCAGGTGCCCGACGGAAAGGAAGTGCGCAACATCATTGAATTCATACGTGCCACCAAGCTCGGGATCATAGGCAAGATGTGATTCCGGATTGGTGATAGAACAGCCTTAGGTTTTTTCATCAAACGGTTTCCGGCCCGGCCGCATGACATCGGTGTATATCACTGTCATGCGGTCGGGCCGGAATTTTTTTGTTCCGCATGCGGTATGGCTCAGACCGTCAGGTCGTCATTTTGTAAATATTGTTCGTAATGCCGGCGGCAGTTCCGATATTGTATATTTATGCAATACGGGTCGTTACACGGTGTAAAATACTTTGAAAAATGACAGGTTTCTCATTGCTTTTAGGTTGATTTGCCGTTTTTTTGCAATAGAATGCTTATTGTGCTGCATTGGGATACCCGTTGCGTTGCATTCGGTATCCCGTTGGAGTCCGTTTAGCTACCGAACGTACTCCGATCAGTATCCCGTTGGAGGCGGCATAAAGCCTGTTTTTGCATAAATATTCATCTTCGTGTAAACATGTTTGCGGGGTCTCACACAGTGGTGAGGCCCCGCAAGCATATCTGTCGGCCTGTGCCGACGGACAATAAATATGTAAAACGTATCGTTTCAAGCACCCTGCCGCATGCGGATGTCAGATTTTATGGTATTCCGTAAGTGTATGAATATGCAGCGGCAGGTGTGCTGAGTGTAATAAAAATATCATTCTTTTCATGGATTTCGCTTTTTGGTTTGATGCAAATATAGCGAAATATTCTTCCGTAATCAAGTATTTTCATGCTATACTTCACGCTATATGCAATGGTTTTTTGCTGTCTGCTCTTCATCGTGCCTGATGTTTGTCGCGGCCGTTCGGACAATAGCCCCCTGCCGTTCAGTATGAAGCGGTGCACGGTATGCCGCAGGCGATCACCCTGTCGCGGATGGCGTCGAGTGCCTCTTTCGGAGCTTTTCTCAGTCCGTGTGCCGGTGTCTCCCTGTCTATGGTGTATATCATCACGCTCTCGGGGCTTATGCTTTTCACCGTTTCGAGCCACGGTGCCACATATTCGTCGCCGGTATTGTCCACGCTCCGTCCGTCGGCCTCTCCTGTCATGAACATCGTCTGTATGATGAGATGCCCTTTGAAAGCCCTCATAGCTTCCTTTACGGCTTCGAGGTCGAATGTGCCTGTCGGCCTGTCCACGGCATTTATGTACCCGATGTCTGTCGTGTCGAGTTTCAGAATGTTGTTGTCCACCCTCATCAGTGCGTCGTGTACGTTGCGGCGGGTGATGCGGGTAGAGTTGCTGAGCACCGAAATTTTCGCGTCCGGGAAGTGGAGGTCGCGTAGCGATATGGTGTCGTCTATTATTCCGGCAAACTCAGGGTGGCATGTCGGCTCTCCGTTGCCTGCGAATGTCAGCACGTCGGGGGCCGTTCCATCCGCTTTCATTTCTTGCAGTTTGGCTTCGAGTGCGGCCGCCACCTCGCCCCGCGACGGCATTCCGAGGGTGGGGCGGTGGTCTTTGTTAAATCCGCATTCGCAATATATGCAGTCGAATGTGCATACCTTGCCGTCGGCCGGCAGCAGGTTGATGCCGAGCGACACTCCGAGCCTGCGGCTTCTCACAGGTCCGAATATTGGCGATGGATAAATGATAGTACTCATCTGTATTTCTTTTAATGGAATTCAAAGGTACATAAAAATACCGCACGACTGCGGTTAATACATGTTAAATGTATTGTGTGTTAATGGATTTTTTTGTTACTTTGCATCAATTTTGGTGTATTACGTCCGAAAAGATAATGGGAAAAAGAAAGAAAAAGAACCGTTCGCGTGGCGGGATGCAGGCCGTGACGTTATGTATAAGCACCACATTGGTGCTGATCCTTCTCGGGTTGATGGTGTTTTTCGTGCTTGCGGCGCGTAACCTGTCTGCCTATGTCAAGGAAAACCTCACCGTGACGTTAATGCTCGGAGACTCGGTCTCCGTAAATCAGGCCCGCATGCTGTGCCGTGACCTTTACCGCAGGCCTTATTCTCATGACATAGACTACATCAGCAAGGAACAGGCCCAGCAGGAGCAGTGCGCCGCGATGGGTTCCGACCCGTCGGAATTTCTCGGGTTCAATCCCTTTGTAGCCACTGTCGAGGTACGTATGAAAGCCGATTACGCCAACCGCGACTCCCTCAGGTGGATATCGAAAGAGTTGCGCAAGCGGCCGGAAGTCACTGACGTGGCATACCAGGAAGACCTGATGGACAGCGTGAACGATAATCTGGGCAAGGTCAGCATAGTGCTCCTCGTGCTCGCCGTGCTGCTCACCTGCGTCTCTTTCTCGCTTATCAGCAACACCGTGCGCCTTGGCATATACTCACGCCGTTTCCTCATTCACACCATGAAGCTCGTCGGAGCGTCATGGGGATTTATACGCCGTCCGTTCCTGCGCCGTGCCATGGGGCTAGGATTGCTTGCCGCCCTGTTTGCCTGTACGGCTCTCGGCGGAGGCTTTTATATGCTCTATCGCTATGAGCCGGGCATCATGACGATTGTCACATGGGAGGAACTTGCCGCCACGGCAGGCTCGGTGTTCCTCTTCGGAATAGTGATTACTGCAGTGTGCTCGTACCTGTCTGTCAATAAATTCCTGAAAATGACAGCCGGGGAGCTTTACAATATCTGACGGATGCATGTACGCCATACGGTGGATACGTGCCGGATATGCCGGCCGTGCATTTCAGTACCGGTAAGAAAACATATCACCAATAATAAATATGGATAAGAGAAATTTTGCTTTCGACCGTGTGAACTTCATCCTCCTTGCCGTGAGCATGGCAGTGATAGTTCTCGGTTTTATTCTGATGAGTGGTCCGGGGTCGACAGACACGACCTATAATCCGGAAATATTCAGCGCACGACGCATTAAACTTGCTCCGGCGCTGTGTGTCATCGGCTTCCTGTCGATGATATATTCAGTTCTTCACAAGCCCAAGACCGTGGCGGGAAATGATGATAAAAAGGAAGAAACCGTAAATCCGGAGAATACCGATGAATTGGTTTGAGGCATTGATCTTAGGCCTTGTGCAGGGGCTGACGGAGTATCTCCCGGTGAGCAGTAGCGGACATTTGGCCATAGGCTCACATCTCTTCGGACTGGAAGGGGCGGAAAATCTGGCTTTCACCGTTCTTGTCCATGTGGCAACGGTGATGAGCACGCTTGTCATTCTTTGGAGCGAGATAGACTGGATTGTACGCGGGTTGTTCAAGTGCGAACTTAACGCGGAGACCAAATATGCTTTGAATATCGTCGTGTCGATGGTCCCTATCGGTATAGTGGGAGTGTTTTTCAAGGATAAAGTGGAGGAAATCTTCGGATCGGGACTGCTTGTCGTGGGGTGCATGCTCCTTGTGACAGCCGTTCTTCTTACATTCTCTTACTATGCCAAGCCGCGTCAGAAAGAGCATATAGGCTGGCTCGACGCCCTGATTATCGGTCTGGCGCAGGCTTGTGCCGTGATGCCGGGCCTGTCGCGTTCGGGCAGTACGATCGCCACCGGTCTGCTGCTGGGCAACAAGAAAGAAAATCTCGCGCAGTTCTCTTTCCTCATGGTTATCCCGCCCATTCTCGGCGAGGCTCTTCTCGATGTAATGAAGGCCGTCAAGGGCGAGGACACTTTCGGCGGGATAGACACCCTTCCGCTTGTGGTCGGCTTCGTGGCGGCGTTCCTGTCGGGTTGCGTGGCGTGCAGATGGATGATTGATATAGTCAAGAAAGGCAAGCTGGTATACTTCGGTATCTACTGTGCCATAGCCGGAACGGCCACTGTCTTGTTCTCTGTTTTATGATTAAAAGTATCCCTGCGATGAATTTCACCGAAGGAGAAATTGTATATTTGAACAAGCCTTACGGCATGTCGAGTTTTGGAGCGCTTGCCCGTGTGCGTTATCTCATATCGCGGCGTATAGGTATCAAGAAAGTGAAGACAGGCCATGCGGGCACTCTTGACCCGTTGGCCACGGGCGTGTTGATAATATGCACCGGACGGAAGACCAAGGAAATAGAGGCTTTGCAGTATCGTGACAAGGAATATACGGCCACGCTGCAACTCGGATGCACCACCCCGAGCTACGACCGTGAGCATACGGTAGACTACACATTCCCTACGGCGCACATCACCCGGGAGCTTATTCTCGACACTCTTCCGCGCTTTCTCGGAGAGATACAGCAGGTGCCGCCGGAGTATTCGGCGTGCAAGATAGACGGCAAGCGGGCATATAAGATGATGCGTAAGGGTGAGAAAGTGGAACTCAAGCCCAAGACATTGCGCATTGACGAGATAGAACTCACATTTTTCGACCCTGTCAGGATGCAGATGGGTATACGTGTGGTATGCGGCAAGGGTACGTATATCAGGGCTTTGGCGCGCGACATCGGGATAGCGCTCGGCAGCGGCGCTTTTCTCACCGAGTTGTGCCGTACCCGTATAGGGGATGTAAGGCTGGAGCGATGCGTCGCCTTGGACGACTTCCCCGCATGGCTGGAAAGCATTGCCGGTAGACGATGACGCGAAGACCTGTATATGATAATATAAAGAAAGGAGAATACTAAATATGAAACTGTCACAATTCAAATTCAAGTTGCCGGAGGCGCAAGTGGCGCTCGAACCGGCATTCCGTGCTTTCGAAAATGAGGACGGAACGATAGATAAAGTGTATCACAGAGATGAATGTCGCCTGATGGTCGTGCACCGTAAGAGCCGGGCCATAGACATGTTCAAGACCGATGCCGACGGCAATGAGATGAAAGATGCCGACGGTAGTCCGCTGTTTCTCACGTTCAGGGATATTGTCAACTATTTCGATGAGGGCGACACGTTCATATTTAACGATACGAAAGTGTTTCCCGCGCGTCTTTACGGTACGAAAGAGAAGACCGACGCCAAGATAGAAGTATTTCTGTTGCGCGAGCTTAACGAAGAGCTCCGGCTGTGGGATGTGCTCGTTGAGCCAGCCCGCAAGATACGAATAGGCAATAAACTGTTCTTCGATGAAGACGGGCCGATGGTCGCCGAGGTGATAGACAATACCACAAGCCGCGGCCGCACGTTGCGTTTTCTGTACGATTGCCCTCACGATGAGTTCAAGCGCGAGCTGTTTTCTCTCGGCGAGGCTCCGTTGCCACGATATATTGTTGACCACCGTCAGGCTACGGCCGACGATATGGAGAACTTCCAGACCATATACGCAAAGAACGAGGGAGCGGTCACCGCACCGTCATCGGGTCTCCATTTCAGCCGCGAACTGATGAAAATGATGGAAATCAGGGGGTATAACTTCTCGTATATCACCGTGCATTGCGGTCTCGGCAACTTCAAGCCGATAGAAGTCGAGGACCTCACCAAGCACAAGATGAGTTCCGAGCAGATGGAGATAGGTCCCGAAGCGTGCCGCATTGTTAACGGCGCCAAGATGGCAGGGCACCGTATCTGCGCCGTGGGAGTGAGCACAGCCCGTGCCACTGAGACCGCAGTGGGCACCGACGGGCTGCTGAAAGAGTACGAAGGGTGGACGAACAAGTTTATTTTCCCGCCCTACGACTTCGGAATGGCAAACAGTCTGATCGCCAATTTCTACCATCCCGAGTCCACCATGCTCATGACCACAGCTGCGTTCGGTGGCTACGATATCGTGATGGAGGCCTATTCGAAAGCCCTTAAAAACGGTTATCGCTTCGGTTGCTATGGCGACGCGCTTCTCATTGTTGACGATTGATGATGTGATGGCCGGCTGACGACGGCCTGTCTGCGGGTGAATTCAAGTCGGTTTGAATACCGTTTACCGTAGGATTGCCGGATGGTTATACCCCAATAGTATACAGAATATCGAGACGCAAATCCGATATTGAAGTCGGATTACCGGATGTCTGCAACAACATAATATGTCCATGCACAAGTTATACCTTGGTCTCGGAGCGAATATAGGCGACTGCCGGCGCACCATTTCGGAGGCCATTGACGAGATAGGAGAGCAGATCGGCACCGTTGTGTGCCGGTCTGCTCTTTATGATACCGAGCCGTGGGGCTTCGAGTCGGCCAACCGTTTCGTCAATGCGGTGGTCTGTTGCGATACGGTCATGAGTCCGCGGGAAGTGCTTGACCGTACCAGGCGGATAGAACGACGGCTCGGACGCAGGGAGAAGACCGTGGCGGGGCGGTATCACGACCGTGCGATTGACATCGACATACTGCTCTACGACGACATTACCGTCGACGAGCCCGACCTTAAAATCCCTCATCCGCTGATGCAAGAGCGTGATTTCGTGATGATACCGCTGCGTGAGATAATGGGAGAAGAGACGCCCGTGACGCCGGAACAGAGATTGTGACGTGTGATAATAGCCTGTCGAATGACGGATGAGGAGTCCTGAATTGCGGCGCACATTCCGCTGTGGCATGTAATGAACGCCGGTCGGGCATCGATTAAGATGTATCGAAGTGTGTTGTAAAAACCACTGTGACATATAATAATTACTAATCATAAAACAATAAAAACAGCATGAAAAAGACCTTATTGAGTATCTTTGTCGCCGCGCTCGCCTTTGCCGCAAGCGTGCATGCGGACAATCCTTACAAGCACTACACGGCCAACCTGCCTTTCAAGATGCCGGAGGTGAAAGCACCGGTGTTTCCCGAACGTGACGTGAACCTGAAAGATTTCGGAGCCGTTGGCGACGGCAAGACCCTATGTACCGAAGCCTTTGCCAAGGCGATAGACAACCTGAGCGGCAAGGGCGGCGGCCGGCTTGTCGTGCCGAGAGGTATATGGCATACAGGGCCGATAGTGTTGAAGAGCAATATCAACCTGCATCTTGAAAAGGGAGCGGTAATCCTTTTCGCGGCCGACGAGTCACTCTATCCGCTTATCAGCACATCTTTCGAGGGACTTGAGACACGCCGTTGCCAGTCTCCGCTGAGCGCAAACGGAGCCACTAACATTGCCGTAACCGGCAAAGGGGCTATAGATGGTAACGGCCAATACTGGCGTCCGCTCAAAAAAGCGAAGGTGACCGAGGCACAGTGGAAGTCGTTCACCGGCAAGGGAGGCGTACTGAAACGTGCCGACCTGTGGTTTCCCTCCGAGGGGTATGCCAAGGGCGATGCCGGAGCTAACATGAATGTGCCGCAGGGAATGAAGTCGGAAGACGACTGGAACAGCGTCAAACGTTTCCTGCGCCCCGTGATGGTGAGTCTCGTCAACTGCAAGAACGTGTTGTTGCAGGGCGTTATTTTCCAGAATTCCCCCGCTTGGAACATACATCCTCTGATGTGCGAGAACATCATAATAGACGATGTACTTGCTCGAAACCCATCGTATGCTCAGAACGGTGACGCCCTTGATCTCGAATCGTGCAAGAACGCCTTGATTGTAAACTCCAAGTTTGATGCCGGTGACGACGGTATCTGTATCAAGAGCGGAAAAGACGCCGACGGTCGTCGTCGTGGCCGTCCGTGTGAGAACGTGGTGGTAGACGGATGTACGGTGTTTGCCGGTCATGGCGGTTTCGTGGTAGGTTCGGAGATGAGTGGCGGCGTGCGCAACATCATGGTGACCGACTGTCAGTTTCTCGGTACCGATGTAGGTCTTCGCTTCAAGAGTACCCGCGGACGCGGAGGAATTGTCGAAAACATATTCATCGACGGCATATCTATGAACGACATAAAGAACGACGCGATCACGTTCAATATGTATTACGGCGGAAAGTCTATCGCCGAGTCTATCGCCGATGGTGACAATCCCAATGTGTCAGACAAGAAACCAGTGGACGAGACAACCCCGATATTCCGCAATATAGACATACGCAGGGTCGTTTGCAACGGCTCGGGACGTGCCATGGAATTCAAGGGACTTCCCGAAATGCCCATAGACGGTATCACGCTGACAGATATAGACATCATAACCCGTGGCGACGCTGAGTTTGCCAACGCCAAGAATATAAAGAAGAGCAACGTCAACATAAAAGTGGTGAAGTAGTTCTTTAGAAATTTTTCTTCGGAGTTAAGAAGTAGTTTTACAGGAGTTCGGAAGATTTTTCTTCGGAGTCAAGAAGTTAAGGAGTTAAGCCAAATGCTTATT
>NZ_BEWV01000198.1 GCF_002933775.1 Prevotella sp. MGM1 | reverse complement strand
GTGTCGAACTGTATGCCGAGCAGACGCCCCTTTGCCATCACCGCTCCATGCTGTTTCTGAATGCTGAAAAAATGGCGGTTGGCGTTGTTGTGGGTGAAAACGACAGCCTCTCCGCACAGCGCGCCGATCTTGGTTCCCCCGATATAGAACACATCGCAGTGGTGGGCAAGATACGGCAGGGTGATGTCGTTGCCGTCTGCGGCGAGTCCGTAGCCAAGCCTGGCACCGTCAACGTACAGCGGAATGTCGAAGCGCCGGCAGATACCGTATATCTCATCAAGCTCATCGGCCGAGTAAAGAGTACCGAACTCCGTGGGAAAAGTGATGTACACCAGTCCAGGATACACTCCGTGCGCCTTGTTGCCGTCGTGCATGAAATCGTTGAGATATTTATTGAGGGCGGCTGCCTCCATCTTGCCACCCTTGTTCGGGATTGTGATGATTTTGTGCTCGGTAAACTCTATGGCTCCCGCCTCGTGTACATTGATATGGCCGGTATCCACCGCTATCACGCCCTCATACTGGTACAAAAGGGAATCTATGACCGTGGCGTTGGTCTGGGTGCCACCGGTGAGAAAGAATATGTTTGCGTCGTAATCGTCGCATGCCTCCATGATCTTACGCTTTGCCTGCTCGCAAAACTCATCATCGCCGTATGGCAAAGACAGCATGCCGTTCGTATCGTTGAGCCGTTCCAGTATCTTCGGATGCGCCCCGTTACTGTAATCATTATCAAATATGATCATGTCTTTTCCTGTTTTGCCCGCAAAGGTACAAAAGAATTTTGAAATACGGAACGAAGACGGTCTCCGAATATGGCACATGGCGCAAGCATACGCCGCCGCAGGCAATCACGACCGGATATAGCATATCTCAAAAAAAACGAATGACGCCATCCAAACAGATTGACAACGGCACGAAGGTCAGAAACCATAGCATAGATATAATCCCGACGGATTGACGGATACATTCACCGCGCTGCGGGGAAACAGCTTATCGGTAATCCAAAAGCCGGCTTCCGCCGAGAGAAAGCCCACGGCAGCCCCGGCCACCGTGTCATACCAATGATGCCGGTCGCGGCATACCCTGTCGACAGCCGTGACGGTAGCCACGGCATACCCTCCTATGCTAACCCACGGCGAGATATGGCCGAACTCATGGTGCAACGTGGTAGCACCGGCAAACGCAAAGGCCGTGTGCCCGGACGGGAAAGACTTCCTGTCGGTCATATCGGGACGCCATTCGTGTATGGTCTCTTTCATGGTGTACGTCACTCCGCCTGTTATTATTGCGGAAGCGGCGGTCTTGGCAAGCAACACTTTCCAGTCGTCACGGCTCTCGACACCGAAAGCCTTCATCCCGATAACCGCGGCATACGGCACAAATCTGGTGACATTGGCAACCCCTCTCTTATCGGCAACCTGCGCCGACGCTGCCAACATGCCCATGCACACCATTACACATAACAGTACAATTCGTTTCATACGACAGTTGATTACAATAAGATTTATATTCGAGAATACCTATATGGCATAGAAATGGATTTACAGGGTGCAAATATACGAAATAAAAACAACGGCTTGTATGCCGGCAATTTAAAAGTTGTGAATTATAAAACAAAAACGCGCACCGGTCTCTCCGATGCGCGTTTCATTGTATTGTGTGTTACAGGGAATGCCCTTCCCCTCATTGATTACTTCACCATCACCTTGACAGTCTTCACCGTTCCGTCGGCATAGTGCTTGCGGATGATGTTGATTCCCTTGCCAAGAGTGTTCAGACGGACACCGTTAACGCTGAATATCTCGTCACGCACAAGCTCGTCAGAGCCGCCGACATTGTCGATGCCTACCGTGCTTGCGTCATACTTCTTGGAGTTCTCGCCGTTGTTGAGCACGTAGATGTCGTAAAGCTGGGCCTTGGTGCTGCCGCTTTTCTGCCATACGCGTACGAAGTACTCGCCTGTCTTGTCGCAAGACACGCGTGTCTTCTTGTAGTAGCGCTGTGTGGATGCCATCGACACGGTACCGATGCTGTCCCATGCCTCGCCGTCGGCGGACACCTGGATCTCGAGGTTGCCCGGATTGCCGTTGTTACCGTTGCCGACGTAAGTAACCACGTCGAACGGAGCGGCATACTTCTCGGTTGTCTCGATAGACGCCGTGTAAGGCTCGCCGCTGGTCTTGCCGCCGAATGTGATGCATCCGGTTGTCGGAGTACCGCCGATCATGTCCTCGGCTGTCTCAGCGAAACGGCCTGTTGCGCCATTGCCGACAGCAGCCTCTGCCGTAAGAGTAAGCTCACCTGTTAGCACCTGTCCCGCGCTCTTCAATATCCATCCGTTTGGTGTGTTCGGGTTGATTACGCGAACGGCAGCGGGATCCGGTTTGTAGTAGTATACGATAGAGTCGTTGCCCTGAGAGTCCTTGACGGTCTCGGTGTGGTCAACCTCGTCTGAATAGTATTTCCATGCGTTCTTGCCCCAATAGTAGTAAGCGCTCTCCTTACCGGTACCGCCGTTTTCGGAGTTATCCACGAACCAGTCGGCCGAGTTTGCGTCGAAGTGGGTGAGGGTGTCGATACGTATGGTCTGCGCGTTGAGGCTGTTGATTGCCACGTAATCGCTTGCGAGACCGGACTGAACGTATCCCTCGGCAACAGCGAAAGCGTAGATTTCAGTCGGCTCGGCCTTCAGTGTGATAGGCTCGACGTACTTCTGCGCCTTGGCCTTGTCGGTAACCACGCCGTAGCTGTAATAGATTTCGGCGCCTTCGGTTGCGCATGTCAGAGTGACAACGCTGTTGTCGGCATTCTTCTCGATAGAGATTGCCGGAGTGGCAGCCTGTGACATGATATCAATGTCAAGCGATGTGGTGTTGCTTTGCAAGTAACCGTCGAGTGTTGCTATGGCCTTCACTGTGCAAGCCTCTGTCAAAGTGAACGGCTCTGTATAGAGTGTGCTTGCCGTTGTAGGCTCGCTGCTGTCTGTTGTATAGTAAATGCTTGCGTCTGTGTTTGTGGTGGAAATGGTTACGGTTGTTTCTCTGTCCTTGTTTTCCTTTGTTATTACGGGCGCTCCAGTGGCGACGATGTCTTTCTTTGTCTTGGCGACCATCTTCACCGCATTGCCGAGGATAACGGGCAATATGTCTTGGTTGGCGGCAGTCAGTCCTTCCTCTGTGTAAGGCAGGAAGAGATAAGTGTTGCGGGCCGCATTATGCTGGTGTATGGCGACCGCCTCACCGGCTGTGGCAAGAACGGCATCGTTTGCGAAATACTCACCGAGAGACACTCCGGTGATACCGCCGTCTGTCAACAATTCAAGGCCTGATGTGATATCGAGGTCGGCAAAGAGAGCGTTGTCTGCCATTTCAGTAGGAACAGTGACTGACATTTCCGAAGTAGCTACGGGCTTGCCATATCCCCATGCCTCATACATGGCGGCATTCATGTTGAGTACCGGCTCGTAAGCGATGGCGCTCTTCAATGTGGGAACGATACCTGCATTCGCGGCTACAGACGGAGCGACTACAATAGCGTCATAGTATTGCAGGCTGTCGAGTGTGATGTCGGCAACGGGATCTACCTGAGTCAGTTCCACACCATCGGTGGCACTGAGGAAGATATAGGCCATGTCGGCGTCGATTGTGGCCGCATCTGCTATATAA
Source organism: Prevotella sp. MGM1 (assembly GCF_002933775.1). Lineage (GTDB taxonomy): Bacteria > Bacteroidota > Bacteroidia > Bacteroidales > Bacteroidaceae > Prevotella. The sequence goes on along the minus strand of NZ_BEWV01000198.1, from coordinate 25,027 downwards.
GCGACTTTCTTCGCTTTCTCCACATCCGGTGCGTCTCCGTCGTCGATGACGATAGACTGGATATCGAGACCACCCATGTCGGTAGAGATGGTGATGTCCACAGAGTCAACGACATCGGCCTTTACCTGCCATACCAATGTGCAGAGACCGTCGGGGCCAGGGCATATGCCGTTTGCCGGTCCGTCGATGTATTCCATGTTGTCATTTCCTTTAAATCCGCGGTCAGTGGCGGTACCGTTGGCAGACTTGGCTACGATTGTGACCTTTTGGCCGGCAGCAAGTTTGGGAAGGCTGAAAGCCATTTTCTTGCGGGCCACACGGATTGTCGTGGGGTCGAGCAGATAGTTGCCGTTGTTTTGCAATCCGCTGGTAGAGAAGTTGATGCCTCTCAACTCTTCGATTACCACCCCGTTTGCCATGAGTTCTCCCGACATCTTGGCATTGTCTTTCCATCCGGTTGTTTCGCCTGTGTTGGCGTCAGTTCGGTTGCTTACCCAGTTCGGGTCGGCGTTCAGGTTGGCTTTTGTCTCGGCGCTGTATCCTTTTGAGAAATCCCATGTCTTGCGGAATTGCGCATCGGCACTGAGTGCCAATACGAGAGTCAATGTCAATAATAGAATTTTCTTCATTACACTAATCTTGTTTTAAACTAATAATAATTATTTATCGGTATTTTGGTCAGTATCATTCTTCTGTTCCGAAGATATTTTCAAATCATAAGGAATCCAGTTGCCACCCGCCAGGATTTTGGAACGAATCTCCCCGGCTTTACCTGTCGCCTCATATTTGGGGCACACACGATCGGCAATGATGGAATTGTCGCCATAACGCACAGCCATACGGTTCATCATGGGATATGCCTTTCCCTCGCAAGCAAATTCAAGCATTGCCTCATCGAGAATGGCGAGGTCGTTGAACTTGAACGTTTCGCGTTCGCCGAGTTCAAGGATGGACATCTTGACAGGACGGGCCGTAAGACCGTAGCAACCGCGGATACCCATTGACGGATATCTGCGAGTTCCCCACTCCGCATCACTGGTCCAGTTGCGGGAGAAGCCCTCCCACTCCGCATCACCGGCAACGAATATCTCCTTGGTGACACCGGTGTTGAACACACCGTTCATTGCGGTAAACCGCTTCAAATGATTAAGCGCCTCCGCAAGCAACATGTGATACTGTGTGGCACGGTATATATAGATATGCACATCGTCCTGATACGGGTTCACCCTGACACTGCTGCCTACAGGGCGGAACTTGGCAATGTAGGGCTGACCGCTGGCCGTACCGAACATACACTTGTAACGTGTGTCATTCGTTGTCGCGCCGGGGTTGAAATCCTTATCTATAAAGTGCTCTATACCATACTCTGACGGACGAAGCCAATACTTGTTCGGATATTCGTTAGAGAAATGCTTCAACAGGGTATTGGTCTGATTGAGAGTATAGTCATAAATCAACGCGGCCACAACCTCACACTGATACGGCTGGGCATTATTCCAAATGGGAGTATAATGACCAGGAGTAGCCGCGGAGGGCAACCAATAAACCGTAGAACCCGGGTCCTTCGGTGTTGTCATATACTTACAATCCGCATAATATGTAAGAATATTGAGCAATACATCCGCCGCTTTCTTATAATAAGACTCGGCGTCTACACCCTTGCCGTCAAGACATGCGCCCTTCCAGAGGTTGAGCTCTCCGTAAATACCCTCGTATGGCGGCACCATCCAATTCCATTTGCGATATTGCGAATTTGCGGCATTGGTCACATTGCTCGGATCCAGCCACGCAATCCAATCGATAGTACGGTTGGTAGGAACACCTTCGAAACCGGTATCCATGAGATTGATACACTTGTCGATGAGCGGTTCCAGTTCCAAGAACTCAAAACCTTCGCCCTCAGTGATGTCCGTCACTTTGGTAATAGGAGTATCAAACCATACGGCCTTGCCGTATATCTCCGCCAAAGTCTTATATGTCCAAACCTTGATACGCACTGTCGAAGACACAAGGTCTTTCCATATATCATCATCCACATCGGGATTCTTGCGATACTCTTTCATCTTCACAAGATAATCGTTGCAGGCTATTATGACTTCATAATAGCCGGCAGGATCCGCATACGAATTGCCTTGCAAGTTATCCGCGTAATTATAAAGAGCTATCAACTCGGGAGTGGAATCGTCTGTCGGTTCAAGAAGGTCCGCACGGGTATCGGTGAGGAATATTTCCTTGTCACCGATAACCTGCAGCTTAGTCATAATGCCGAGAAATCCCGTATACATTTCCGTATTTGAGGAAATGTAATCCCCACCGTCTAATTCGTCGTCGGTGTCAGGATCAAAGAAATCGCTGCACGACGTGAACGACATCGTGGCTGAAAGCAACAGCGATATACTGAATATCGAATAAAATATCTTTTTCATGTAATTTGTATTTTATCAATTAGAACTTGAGATTTACACCGAACTTTATCGAGCGCGGAGCGGAAACCTTGGCATAGTCCACACCCTGGTATACCGAACTGTTGGAATAAGAGAATTCCGGGTCGAGACCAAGGTAATCGGTAATGCAGAAAAGATTCTCACCGGTTACGAAGAGTGTTCCTCCCTGAATGAAATTGAAGAGGGGCTTATTCCATGTATAACTCAACGTGACATCACGCAATTTGAGATAAGAGGCATCCTCTATCCAACGATCGCTGAAGTCATTGTTTCCGACCTTGTCACCGTACATCACACGGGGAATGTCTGTAACCTGTCCTTCCATAGACCAACGGCGAACCATGGATATACTCTGATTGGAGAAGTCTGAACCGGATTCCGTCACACGACGCACGGCATTATAAGCATCGTTACCTACCGAGTATGCCATTGTGACGTCAAGCGCGAAGTTCTTGTATTCCACACGTGTGAAAATGCTACCGAAGAAATCGGGAGTAGCGCTACCGATAACAACCTTATCGTCATCGTTGATTATATTGTCGTTATTCATGTCCACATAACGCATGTCGCCGGCCTGATACTTCACACCACTACGGTTTGAAAGATTTGCGGCGGCAGCCTCAGCTGTCGTAGAGAATACGCCGTTTGTCTTATAGCCATAGAAAGCATAGGGGTTCTCTCCCACACGAGTGATAATCTCTGCGCCGTCATTGAGCGGAGTGACTATGTCATTGATGTTTCCGAGAGACTTGACCTCGTTCTTGAGCGTTGTAAGATTTCCACCGATCGTCCATTTGAGATCCTTTGTATAGATCGGTGCCACCGCCAAGCTCAACTCCAAACCGGAAGATGATATCTCCGCGTCATTATTATAGTATGTGCTCGTTCCGAGAACAGAAGAGCGCACACCGGTCATGAGGACATTCTTGGCATTGATGTCGTAATATCCGACACCAAGGTCTACACGGTTGTTCCACAGCGATGTCTCAACACCGAGATTCAAAGTGTAATCGGTCTCTGCCTCGAGTTTGGTATTAGGCACGTTGGCGCGCACAATACCTGCGATTGTCTGATATGGACGGGATGTATAATAGTATTTACCCAGCTTGCTGCTGTAACGGCTGTTACCCGTAAGTCCATAGTTGGCATAAAGGTTCAACTTGTTTATAAAATCAAAAGTATTCAAGCCGGGCAACTGCTTTGCCATGACCACAACCTCTCCTGCCGGATAGAATGACATGCGTGTGGCATCCTTGCCGATACTTGACGCGCCGTCCCACGATGCGGACAGACCGACCTTCAACAGATTTGCGAATGTATAGTCCGCATGGGCATATAAGTTCATCCAGTTCCACTTATTGTTATAACCGGAGAAGTACTTACCCAACGACTGGGCGTCACCCAATGTCTGGTAATAGTCATTGTTAGAGTTGCGGCCGAAAGCGGCATCATACTCATAGCTGGTAAGCAACGCCTGATAACCGGCCATGAAATTGAACTTATTGTCTGGGTTCAGGTTCCATTTGTATACGGCATTGGCTCCGTAATACATATTAAAAGTATGATTGGTACCTATCCTGACAGAGTTTTCGGCCTTACCATACTGGTCAAACAAAGGAACTATGTCATTGTTGTTCTTGCCCGGAATGAAAGCTTCTTCCTGATTATAGTTGTAATACATTCCCACTACACCGTTAATGGTAAGGTTCGCGATGGGATTATAAATCAACTGTATCTTCGCGTTCATGTCATACTGACGGCTTTTTCCGTAAAGAGTGTTCACAATGGCAAGAGGGTTTGACACGAAAAAGTCGTCTTTCTCTATCGCTCCATACTTATAGCTCGAATAGGTATTGATGAGGTGTCCATACATATCGCTCTTCCACGGACTCAGCAACGGGCTGCGGCGATATGCCGCCAACATGGGGTTTGTCTCGTAAGACATTCCCTGCTCCTGATAGTCACCCGTCAGATAAGCGGCGTTAATGGCGGCCTGGATTTCCAGTTTCTTGCTCACCAGCACAGACGCATTGACTTGAGTGTTATAGCGCTGGCTGCTTGTGCTCTTCAATGTACCGTCATCACCCATGTAGCCCAATGAGATATTGTACTTGGCAATATTGTCACCACCCTCCACACGGAACAGGTAGTCCATAGTGTTGCTGTTTCGGTATATCTCATCCTGCCAGTCTGTGTTGTACTGATACAGATAGGCCTTGTTGGCGTTAGGATCGGACAAGAATGTAAAATCCTTAAAGAAAGCCTCCATATTATCGTAATATGTAAGACCCATATCGGACAAATAGCTCTTGTACTGGTTTGAATTCATCACCGGTATACGACGGTTGTTCCAGTTAAAGCCATAAATAGCCGAGAAAGATATACGCGTATTGACATCTGTCGAAGTTGCCTGGTCGGTCTCGATCATTATCACGCCGTTTGAACCGAGCGAACCGTAAATAGCGGCGTCAGCGCCCTTCAGTATTGTGATATTACGAATATCCTGACCGTTCAAGGCCTGGAATATGGAGCGTGAATAGCCGTTTATGATCTGGCTCATATTCATATCGGGCATATAAGGCACTCCGTTTATCACTACAAGAGGAGAATTCTCCGCCACAAGCGACTTGATACCTCTCAACTGCATGTAAGCGCCCTCACCGGTCATACCGCTTTTGTTCACGACATTAAGTCCGGTGACACTTCCTTTCAGAGCCTTGTCTATCGACATGGAACCCAACGCAAAGTCCTTACGGTTCACATTGCTCACACCGGCCACTGACATATCATTCTCATACTTGCCGTGCGGCAACAATGCGGTCTCGTTGTAACGTGTCTTGTCAGTTTCCACCATATAGACGTTCAAACCTGTCACGTCGGCATTCTTCAGATATTCCGTCTTTGTATAAAATCCCTCATGGCGGAAACTTACAATGGCGCCAGCCTTGACACTGTCCATCGCAAAAGTTCCGTCGCTTGCCGAACGTGTTGTCGTGCAGCCGGGGCTTGTGATGACGACATCGGCAATCGGCTGATTGGCAGAGTTCACCACTCTACCGGTCAACTTTTGTGCGAATCCATCGGTCGTGAAAACGGCCGACAGACTCAGACACAGAACAAATCTTTTTATATTTTCGTTCATATCGTTAATTTTTTCTTAGTAGTTGTTTACTGTCGGACGCAGACACCAGTGGTGCAAAGTCATACCGGTCTGTTCATTCCAGTTGTCTGCCTCAATACGAATAACAATCTGTGAAGCGGAACCGTCGCCATTCACATCAGGAATGACAACCTCATCTATGATTGGACCGCCGTCGGTATCATAATTGCCGGCTTTCTTGTCAGACAGCTTGGAGGGATCGTAACCTTCCGGATACCTGTCGGGCAATGTCGCGCCACGGTCATAGTGATAAGTGGTGGCAGAACCGAGAGTAATCGGATTTGAAACCGATACCACCTGGCCGTTTACCAGTACAGACACTTTTATTGTCATGTTCTGATTCTGCTTGAAACCCATAGCCAGACGATATGATCCCGGCGGGACAAAATAAGGCTCGACAGATGTTCCGCCACCTATGTTTTCCTTCAATCTGACGGGGGTAAAATCAAGACACAAATTGCCTTGCGGACCGTCATCACCGGGGCCAAGTATGAGAACACGGTATTCCACTTCCGGCCATACGCCTGACAGCGGAGTCCACGCAGCGACATCGGTTTTACACTTGGAGAAGACCATGTTGGTCATCTTGAAATACTCCTCTTTCTGTGCATCCGTGCAATTCTCATAATAATAGAACTTGTCTTTCAGACGATACATAAGCAGATTGTTGGGCATGTGTACCTTATTCACATTATAGACAATGCCGTTAGACAGCTCTATCGGATTTTCCTTGTCTATCGAATGGGCGTTTGTACGCCACTGCTTGTTGAAAATACTCTTGATGTCTTCTGCCTCGGCATTCTGCAACTGGTCTGCCGTATATCTCCTGTTATAGAAGCTCACGTCCCTGATCCAATTAAGAAGAGCCGAGTCCGGACGTTCCATTCCCCACATTGTCAGACGCGCACGCGCTTCTGACATAGCGGCATTGATAACATCGTTCGAGAACAGAAGCATCGTGGCGGTAAGCGACTCCGAATTCATGTCGAAGCCTTTCTCCTCAAAATGCGCGTTGGTATATATCCACACCGTGTCATAAACAGTGTTGCCCTCATTGTTTACACCTATCGGCTTACTGTTCACACGGTCAAACACCTTTCCTCCGCTGCTCAATACCAAATCCTTGAATATCGAATAATTATCGTCAAGCGAGTTGATGAAATCCGACAACGAAGTAGGAGTCTCTATCATATCGGAGATGACATAGATATATCCGTTGGTTGTCTGGATAACCTCTTTCACCGATGCGTTGTTGAACTTTATATGATCCACAATGGCTCCTTGCTCGCCTTCTTCGTCCATGGTGACGTTGACATATTTTCCATGCCACATCATCAGACGCTCACCGTTATGCAAATTGGCGGGAGATACCGACACGTCACTGACATGCGACTTCGTGACAAACACGACATCATCCGCGTCAGGCTGCCTGTAGTTATCGTTCGTAACCACAAGCATGGTGCTGAGCTGTCCTTTCTTGTTCAGTTCGCTATATATGCCGTTTTCCTTGAACAGATTGCTCATGTCGGATAAATCCGCACGGCTGTTCATGTACTCGGCACTGCTCATGTTAACGATTTTCAACTCGTTGTTGTTTATTACCGTAGAGCCGTTTCCATAATGGTCGTTGTCTTCCAGGTTCGAGCAGGAAGCGAAAGCGAAAGCCATCATGGCCGCGCATGACGTGCGGAAAAGCCAACGGGAAATGCTTATATTTACTTTTTTCATAACTGTTTGCTTTATTAAGTGTTCATTATTCAATCGGTGTGAATGTGATGCAATCGAACTGCAAGCTGAAACCAGACTCCGAACTTGCGGCCGGATCCAACACAACAAACTTAAAGTTATGTGATGATGTCTCGGTAAACTCTACCTCATCGTATATCGTGGATGTGTATATACCCGGCAAAGCGCTCGGTACTTTCGTATACGGTGCGGTGAATACGGTTGTCTCCTCCCTGTCGTCAAAAGTCATACGCAGAAGTCCGCCGTTTCCTTTTGTCTGCTGACGCATGAAATTCTGTGTAGCGGTATAGATGAGAGTAAGTTCCACTTTGTACTTGCCTCTTACCAAGGTCGGTGTAGGCATCTGCACAAAGCCCATATAGCCCAGATTAAACACAACCTTGTCATTATTGTTCGCTTTCACCGTGTTACCGCTGATCTTATATGACTTGCTCGTCACATAGTCAATGTCACTGAACGAGTTGTTCTTCGTTCCCGACTCACTCATCTCGTACGTGAAACAAGCGGCGTTGGCCACGCGTGTCCTGCTTTCCGATGCCACCGGCTCTGCAGGCTGGTAATCTTCGGGACTAACGATATTCTTTATCTCGGTATAGTCACCCAAATCCCATACGACCACCGACTGTTTCGGCTCCCAAACGGGCAGCCATGAGGTCAGCTGGTGCATATATCCGTTCTTTGCCAGTACATTGGAGGCTTCGGGAATGAACTTGGCGCTCACGCCCTCACCGTTGAGAACATATTTGTCTGCCTCGACAGTCGTCAGAGTATCGGTCTTAACAGTGAACACCTGATTCTTCGCCGCCGAGTTCCAGATACGTGTATCTGTCGTGGTAACCTCTCCGAGATTTGCCGTCGTATACATGTTGGTCATCACGTGATAAGCCACATACTCGCGCAGAAGGCTGTCCACGCCTACTCCCCTGTCGTCATTGGCGGCCATTTTCGTTTTCAGGTCATCCAGACTTCCGATGCCGGCCTCGCCAAATACCGCGTCAGAAACATTGAACACGGTATAATAACGTTTACTGATTGTCTTCTTTCCATCCACAATCACAGTATCGGCAATAACGGACAGCTCCTTGTCCCAGCCGGTCTCACGCATGGCGGCAGCCATTATGTTTGACGTGCCGGTCTGCAAAACACGCTCATATACCGTCTCTACAAGCGGAGTCATCGCTTTAGACAACACATATATCTTACCGTTATAAGCGCTTATTCCCATCTGGACTACCTGTCCCTCGTCATTAAGTGTCGCCTGTCCGGCATTATCAGGGTCGATCGAAATGCTGATATTGTCTGACGAAAGGTTGGTCACGGAGGTCTTTGTCACGAATGTCTCAGCCTGTATTGAGTCCGGCAATGTGTGATAGAGCACGAACGCCCTCACATAATCCTTTGACAAATTCTCCAATCCTTCCACACCCCTGCGGCTGTAAAAGTCCTGCATAGCCTCATTGGTCGGAGCGAACGCCGTGAAACTTACACCCGATGTCGACTGGTTCAGCGCATTGTATGTATCCGAATATTTGAGCGCTTTCACATATTCAGTGAAATCGGGTTCGCTTTCAAGATACACTGAAATCGGCGAGTTCAGAATATTAATATATGTCTGATCTTTAAACGGATCGGCATTTATGTTGAACACATCCGAGTCACATGCCGATACAGTAAGCGCAAGAATTGCGCCTGCCGCTATTCTATTAAGCATTTTCAATATTTTCATTTCTTTCCCTCCTTAATTAGTTGTTGCATAATAGGGATTCTGTTCGAGCAATCGATTATGATCGATATCCGCCTGCGGTATAGGCATGTACCATGCATTGGGATCCACAAGCACCGAGCGAATCCACGCCTTGTTGGTGGTCTGGTTGCCCTTGAGCACCTCACTGATGAATTCTTCCTTATACGTTTTGTCCTTTATTCTTCCGAACCAGAGCAAATCATACCAGCGCTTGCCTTCTCCCATGAATTCAAGCTCTTTCTGACTCAGCACTTCCTCAAGCAGTGTCGGTTCGTCAAGCAGCCCGATCAATACATCAGAATCTTCGCTGTCGAGATCTATATTATTATAGTTGGCCAGTCCGGCACGGTTGCGTATGCGGTTTATCTGAGCCACGGCCTCGCGGTAGTTGCCCCTCATAATCTCTGCCTGTGCCTTCATTAGTATGATTTCAGCCACACGATAGATTATGAAATTAGCGTCCTGATGAGAACGCACGCCTCCGGTAACATCCTGCACGTCGGTTCCGTTGTATTTCCACATATAGAACGTGTTTGCGGTCTGATACGGCGAACCGTTATCCGTCACATATGTTCCGAGCATCATGCGTCCCATACGGCCTTCCGGCGACATTCCGGCCTTTTCAAGTTCTTCCGTCTCGGTACGCATCTTCTCCATTGCCTCATTGGTGAAAATCAGGCGTGAGGACGTAGACTGTGACCACAGCGAAGCGAAGTTATTGTTCTTAAGCTCTATGTTGTAGTCCCAGTTCAGTTCGAATATGCTTTCGTTTGAGTTTCCGGGATAAAACATCGTGTACCAGTCGTTGGTATTTGTGATAAACACCGGGCGGAACGCATCCGTGGCGTTCAGTATCATATCGCAGTACTTCACGCAATCGTCGTAGTCCCCGTTCCACAGGCACACGTCTGCCATAAGGGCATAGAGAGCCCACTTCGTGGCACGGCCTTTTGTCTGCCAGTCCACTTCGTAAGAACCTTTCGCGGCTCCGGTGGCAAGAGCGGTCTCAACGTCTTTCTTTATACGATCCACTATCTCCTTCTCCGTAGACTTGGCTATGTCAAAGGAGTTGGTATCATCCACATAAGGCTCTGTTATCAGAGGCACGCTCTGATAGTTTTTCAACAATACCAGATAAGAATAAGCACGCTGGAAATAAGCCTCGCAGAGGTGTGAGTTCATCACAGACTCGTAGTAAGTATTGTCCAGGCTTCTTACTCCCGGGGCATAGTGGATTACCGAGTTGGCATTGTCTATGACCTTGTAGAAATTCGAATACTCGCACAACTTATAACTCGGAGTAAGGTTGAAGTCTTGCAGCTTCACATCGTCACTGTTACGTGAGTAGAACGCTCCACCGCGCAACTCACCCCACTTGATGTAATTGGGCACGCAATCACGCATGTAATAGTAGCCCGAGGTCACAACAGACTCCACGTCTTCTTTCGATTTCCAATAATCATCGGTGACCTGCTCGTTATTAGGTTTGAGATCAAGCCAGTCGTTGCATGATGTTGTGAACATCAGGCAGAGCAGGCTTAACAATATATTTATTTTCTTATTCATTGTTCCTTAGAAATTAACGGTTAGACCAAATGCAAAACGCTTGGAAACAGGAGTTGTGGCATTGTCTTCCACAAGCTTTGTGGCCGATGGCAGACTAACCTCGGGATCCTGACCTTTATAGCCCGTCCATGTAAACAGGTCGTATCCTGTCACGAACACGTTGGCGCGCGATATGCCCCAGTTCAGCTTCTGGAGCAACTTCTTGGGCACGTTCCAGCTAAGCGACAATGTCTTCAGGCGAACGAATGTGGCATCCTCGACAAAACGGTCCGAACCGAGATAGTTGTAGCCCATGCCGTAAAGTGCGCGCGGGATATCCGTCTGGTCGCCTTCGGCACGCCAGCGGCTCAGCACCGCCGTGCTCTGGTTTCCGGTACCATACATGCTTTCAAGGTTCATACGAGCCTTGTTGATAATCTTCTGTCCGAAACGGCCGTAGAAGAATGTGGTAAGAGTGAGGTCCTTCCATTTCACCTGGAAACCTCCACCGCCGATGAGTTTCGGATTGGCGTTGCCGAGGTATACGATATCGTTCTCGTTGATTACACCGTCATGGTTGATGTCCTCATACTTGGCATCGCCGGGGAAAGCCTGCGTGGAACCGTTACGCATGATTATAGGATTACCGTTGTAGTCGCGCATCACGGTGCCGTTCTTGTCGCGTGCGTATGTATCTTCAGCGTTCTGGTATACACCCTTGTAGCGGTATCCGTAGAACGAACCGATAGGAGCGTTTTCAAGAATACGGAGAGCATAGTTTCCGTTTCCGAACGTATAGTTCTCATATTTATATGTAGACGGTAGCTCCTCTACCTTGTTCACGTTGCGGCTGATGTTTGCGTTAACGCTCACAAACCAGTCTTTCTTCTTCAATACCTGATAGTCGAAGCGCAACTCGAAACCCTTGTTGCTGAGCACACCCGAGTTGATCCACGCTATCTTGTCGTAACCTGTGGTAGACGGCAGCTTGGTGTCTTTGAGCAACAGGTCTGATGTCTTCTTGTCATAGTAGTCGAACGTGATGTTCAACTTATCCCACAGACGCAGGTCCACACCGAAGTCATACTCACGGGTAGACTGCCATTTGAGGTTTTCGAGCTGCATACGGATCGCGTGTATGGCCTGCATGTCCATATACTGGCCGAGCGAGGTGTACGCACCGTAGTACCGTGCGGCACCGGAAGGAGCCTTACCTGCCCATCCGAGACCGAAACGCAGTTTACCTTCGGTGAACCACTTGTGGAACGACTCGCTCCAGAAGTGCTCCTTGTCGATGTTCCATGCCAGACCGAACGCCGGGTATGTACCGAAACGGTTCCTGCCGCCCATCGCCGAGTTACCCTCGTAGTTGACAGACGCTTTCAGCACGTAACGCTCGTCGTAAGAGTACACGGCCTGACCGATAAACGATACCGAGCGGGCCTCCGAGTTTCCTGAACCTGATGATGAAACCACGCTTCCCACCACGGGGTCTGAAAGATTGGAAGAGGCGTTACCGTATGTCACGCTCGAGCTGTTGAACGACTGGCTCTGGTAAGTACGGAAGATGGCTGTCGCCGTAAGTCCGTGCTTCTTTCCAAGTACATTGTTATATAATAATTTAGCTTCCGATTGCAGTGTAAATCCGTCTGATGTGGCGTCGGTTGCCTGGTTGGCATTTGAGTTTGTCCACAGCACTCCCGTAGCTTCCTGCGGCAAGAATTTTTTATTCTTGTTTGTCTTCATGTTGAGTGCCACCCAACCCTGGAAACGTAGGTGGAACGGGAATTCATACTCAAGCATTACCTTCATCTTTTCCTCGCGCATGGTTGTCTTGTTGAAACCAAGATCCACCAGTGCCACAGGGTTATAGTTATCCTTGTAACCTCCCTGGAAGTCACTTTCCTGCATGAAGTATCTGCCTGTGGCCAATCCTGTCACGTCATCAATCCAATAAGGACTTAAGTTAGGCATCTTCTTCTGGGCCATCGAGCGGGCATTATCAAGCACATTCGCTTCTTTCTCAGTGTTTGTGAACGAGAAGTCGGTATGCACGCGCAGACGGTCGGAGAAGTTGTAAGTAATCTTGAACTGGGTCGAGAGACGGTCGAGACCTGTTCCCTTTGTGGTACCCTGCTCATTGTAGTATCCGAGACTGAAACGGTATGTTGCCTTCTCACCACCACCGCTCATAGAGAAGTTGTTATCCGTGATGACGGCGTCCTGCTTCACGGCATCGAGCCAGTCGGTATCGCAATTATACTCGTCATAGTACTTGTATGCCTTGTTATAGTTTATCTCATCGGCATTGAAGAGCATGTCCATTTCGGAAGAGGCATTTGATATACCTTTCGAGTTGGCGGCGTTCCACAGCTCGTCCTGCATCAGCGAAGTATACTGGCGGCCGTTGAGCAGCGGGATGGATGCAGGCTCTTTCTTCACGGTAAACTTGGTAGAGAAAGAGAACTGTGTCTTTCCGTATGAGCCGCGCTTGGTATTGATGAGCAGCACACCGTTTGCTCCCTTCGAGCCGTATATGGCGGTAGCCGACGCGTCTTTGAGCACGTCGATGCTCTCGATGTTCGACGGGGCGATGTTCAGAAGCGCACCGAAGTCTTCCTCGTTGGCGGTCTGGAAACTGAAATCATTGGAAATATCAACATCGTAAGGCACACCGTCGACCACGATGAGCGGCTCGGCATCGCCGTCGAGCGTACTCGTACCGCGGATACGTATCGAACTGCGCGCACCCGGGTCTCCGCCGAGGTTGATGTCAAGACCGGAAATCTGTCCTTGCAGAGCCTCCTCGATTGTTCCGATGGGGCTTTGCTCCACAATCTCACCCACCTGCAGTGTCTGCATGGACGATGTCTGTTCAAGACGTGACACACCCATCCGGTCGGAGCGGCGCGAAACGACCTTGATTTCCTTTACCTTGTTGGCCTCGTCACTCTCAAGCGTGAAGTTAAGTGTTGTCTGTCCGTTATAGTTAACGGTCTTGGTTTTCATACCGATATATGACACACGGACTTTCAGTTTGCCCGCGTTTGCCGGCACTTGGAGCGTATAGTTACCGTTGAAGTCGGTCACCGCACCCTTGATATATCGGTTCTGAGAGTTCACCAGCACCACGTTGGCGCCAAGCACAGGCTCCTTAGTGTTGCCCACCATCTCCGAAACGATACCCGATATCACATTCTGGGCGGAAGCCGCCATGCCGAACGATACCAGCATAACCATCAGAAGTGATATTCTCACGTTTATTTTTATTGATTTAATTCTGTTCATGATCGTCGTTTTTATCATTGCAGTATGCCGTCGATAAGATGGAAGCATCCGTCATTGAAGGCGAACGGCAGATAATTGTAATCAGGAATGACAGTCGTCGTATTGCCGGAGCCTACGAAATTGACTGTCAGCTTTGTACCGTCGTCAGACACGTTTACCCTGTCCGAGCCGGTGGTATTGAACTCACCTTTGCACGAAGATCCTATATATGGATATGAGGTGAACGAGTTCATGGTGGAAGTCACGAAATATGAGCGCAGGTAATTTGCCAGCTGCGTCTTCTCGGAAGACGACGGTGTGCCCGAAAGAATACCGTCGTTTACCGTCAGTTTGCCTGCACCCGGAATCTTGTCGAGATTTGCCGCGATAGCCGCGTTGGTGGGAATGAAAGCGAAGAAACGGTCGCCTGGTAAGACTATGCTCGTAGAAAGTCCGTTACCTACGGAGAGACCCGCTTTCTGCAACAGTTGCGCGAACATATAATAAGAATAGTTCTTGTCGTTGCATATAGCCAGGCGGCGTGCGAGTCCGTCGCCGCTCGCTGCCTCGAAGATGGCCTCAGCGTCGTAAGAGTAAGAGTTTCCGTTGTCCCATGCCTCTCCATTGTTTGCCTGCAAGTGGAGGTCCACGAACGGCGAGCCGGTATATGTAGGCTCAAGCTTCTGGTTGAAAAGGGCGTTGGTAGTTATCTTACCGTCCTTTACGAACCAATAGTTGTACGGCAGGTTGGTCTCCACCACCTGCGTGCCGTTGTCTGACAGGCTCTTTATGTTCTGTGCGGTGTGCATGTCCACGATACGCTCCATAGAGGCTGAGCTCATCTCCACAAAATCACCGGCATCGCTGCTGTACTGCTGCAACTGCTTGCCGGTAGTAGTGGAATAGAGGCGCATTGCCGGATCGGCTTTCTCGAACTGTGTGTTGTTGGGCATGAGTGTCACGAAGTCTGTGTTGCGTGACGCAAGCGAGAGCATACGCTGCGAACCGGTAAGAGCATACAGATATGTGAGGAAGTTCTTATCCTTGAACGCCGGACCCACAACGGAAGAGAATATCGCCGGGGCGTCCATCTTATCCATACCGTATAATATGCCGTTGGCACATATCTTCCTGTCTGTCACCTGCTCCGGGTCGATGTTTATCGGCGTTCCGTAAACCGTGAGCACGTCTCCGGCCTTTATCTCTTCGGGGAACACTATGAAATTGTCCTTGGCAAACGACTGCAACAGGAAATATTCAAGTATCAGGTCGTCAAGATTGTCGAGCGAGGTATATCCGCCCTCGGCTGTCCAGTACGTCTTGAAGAAATTGTCTATCGCCGCGTTTGAAGGAGCGAATACATTGTATCCCGCATACTCAAGTGTGGCGACGGCCTGCCAGCTTAACACCGGCCACTCCATAGCTATCGAAGGCAATGTGCCGTGACGGTGTACGTATGCTATGTATCCGAGCGAGTTGTTTATATCTTCGGATGCCGGCTCGTATGTAGAGTACTTGTCGTACAGTTCCACATATTTGGAGTATTGGGGATTAAACCTCAACTCGTCGTATATTGTGTTCAACGGATCAATCACGCGGTCCACATGATACAGATAACCGTTGTCGGTGACAACATTCCTGCTGTCTTTCACCTTCGCATTGGCTACATTGAACACTCCGTTGGCGCCGGCGTTTCCTTTCCACTCCGTGCCGGGATAGAAATAGTTGTAGTTGTACGCCGCGTCTATGCCCTTAGTCTCGAACATCTTGTTTGAGAACACCGGCAGGTAGCGCTCGTAATGATAGATGTTGATGAGCGTGTCGCTGGTGGCATTGGGCGTCAGCTTCACACGCTGCTGTTCTATCGGGTCGATGCTGTGCGTGCGGTGCTTGTAGAAGTAGCCCGCCATCACTTCCTTGTCCTCGTCCGTACCGGCATCGCCGTCGTCAGGGCGGAAGTTCACCATCTTGGACCAGTCGTAAGCATAGTACATCAGATGGTATCCGATGAGCTTGTTGAGATACTGCGGGTCTTTCTGTTTCAGGTCGTCGATGGACGAATAGCCCTTTTCCTTCAAGAAAGTCCTGAACGCATTGTCATCCGGCGCCATGACCGTGACGATACTGTTGCCCCTCACGATAGAGGCATAATCGGACAAATCGACACCTCTCAGGAAGATTCCGTGATTGCCTTCTCCCTGCAACACTTCGTAGGCATTACCTTTCAGCCAGTCGGGCGACTTGTAATGGTCGCTCTCGGACAGGTCGTCCTTACAAGAACTCACCCCCCCTAACAGAAGAAGCGCAGCCAACGAAATAAACAAATCTTTTCTTTTGTTCATTGGTTATAATATTTGTTAATAATTCTCGTCAAACCCGGAAACATCGACACAACAACGTATATAGCCGACAAATGCGGCCCGGAAACCGGACTCATACTGTTCCATATCCAACTATGAAATTCTCTGTTTCAAGATTGTTTTATAAAGTTTGTAGTTTGTTAGTGATTAATCGGTACAAAATTATAAAAAATTATAAGCATTGCAAAAGCCCCCTTATGGGGGGGCAATATTATAATGTTTTTATCAATTATTCGGGTATTATAAGACTTAACGACAAGCCAAATAAAGGCGTTAAAACACTGAAATAAATATTAATTACAAAACCCGGCACGAAAAAGACCAAGACAGCAAACGACGCATGCGGACAAACGACGCAGAGACATGGCACACAGATGTTTGTAAATAAAATATCAAGCACAAACAAGCCTGACACCTCTGCGAAAACACGATAAACAGTACAGGTCGCAGCATAAAAGACAAACCGCCACCAGTGTCGCGCAAATGAATATTTATACAAAAATGGGGCGAATACGCAAGCGCTTTTCCTGCGTTTTTTGATATTTACCTCACTGTGCGAGCCATAAACATCGAATAAAACCGAAGAAAAAGCCTGCCCCGTGCAATGGGATACCCGTTACATTCCATTCGGTATCCCGTCGCGTCGCGTTTAGATGCTTAACGCACGGCAAAAAGAGGCTTGTCACAAGGGTTTTAAAGACCTGAAAACAAAAAAAGGCACCCGATGCCAAGCATCGGATGCCCCGAGTACATGGTACCGGACGGCCGCAAATTCCCTTCGTGCGCGCTACATAGCCATAGCGTGCGTCACCGCTGGCCCTTGCTTATCAAAAATCACAGGCAAGACCGGATGTATAAATATGCACATCCGCCATATATCTGTGGCGGGGCGCGAAACCTGATTGTGGATGCCTGCCATACCGGCCGCATGCGACAGAGCGCCCGTGCTGTAAAAATTATTCGTTGTTTCCATGGTTTTAAAGCGTTTTTATATCACAAAGTTAGCATCAAACCGCCGAAAATGCAAGCGAAATCACGATACACTTCACTATACGGCCGGTTATTATCCGGCGGAAAGAGAATACCACAGGAAGGAGGATGAAAACTCGGCCGGCAACTCGTTTTTTTGCCACAACAGACTGCTAATTACGGGATTTTGAGTATTTTTGCATGGGATTAGGACGGGCATACGCACGGAGCGACATGAGAAACGAGGAAAAGCATGCCTGCAGCGGCACCCGTCACATACCGTATACACATCATCAACATCGTATTTTGAAATTATGCAAGAGACAAGACAGAACAAAATCGCGAGGCTGCTGCAAAAGGAGCTGAGCATCATATTCCAGCAACAGACACGGATGACACGCGGCATAATGGTGTCGGTGACACGCACTAGGGTGTCGCCCGACCTCAGTATATGCACCGCCTATCTGAGCATTTTCCCCAGCGACAAGGCCGAAGACATACTGGCCAACATCAAATCGAGCGAGAAGACAATACGCTACGAACTGGGAACACGCACACGCCACCAGTTGAGGATTATCCCCGAGCTGCGCTTCTTCGTGGACGACTCGCTCGACTACATCGAACATATCGACGAACTGCTGAAAGAGGAATGATACTGCCGCTATACATATCGCGCCGTTATCTCTTCTCAAAGAAAAGCACGCACGCCATAAACATCATCAGCGGCATCAGCATGGTGGGTGTGGCGGTGGCTACGATGGCGCTCGTGGTGACGCTAAGCGTGTTCAACGGTTTCCATGACCTGGTGGCATCGTTCTTCACCACGTTCGACCCGCAGATTAAAGTCACTCCCGTGACAGGCAAGGACGCTCCGGCCGACGACCCGGTGCTGACGCGCATAAAGGCTCTCCCGCAGGTGGAAGTAGCCACGGAGGTGGTGGAAGACATGGCGCTGGCCATGTATGAGGGCCGCCAGGCGATGGTGAATATAATGGGTGTGGAGGATAATTTCGACAGCCTGACACACATAAGGGAGATACTTGTGGGCGACGGCACATACGAGCTGCATGCCGCCGACATATCATACGGCATACCTGGCATACGCCTGGCCGAGACGCTCGGCACCGGATTCACCTACCGCAACCCGATAAGGATATTCGCGCCGAGGCGCGAGGGGCAACTGAGCATGACTGACGTGGAAGACGGATTTGTGGAAGACGAGCTTTACTCTCCGGGTGTGCTCTTCAACGTAAAGCAAGCCAAATACGACAAGGGCCACATACTGACTAACATTGCGTTTGCCAGGAGGCTGTTCGACCGCCAGGGAATGATAACGTCTCTCGAACTGCGCCTGAAGCCGGGAAGTGACTTCGACGCCGTGAAAGCCGAGATGAAGAATATCGCAGGAGGCAAATACTACGTGAGAGACAGGTACGAGCAGCAGGAAGACACGTTCAAGATAATGAAAATAGAGAAGCTCATCGCATATGTCTTTCTTACGTTCATCCTAATCGTGGCATGCTTCAACATCATCGGAAGCCTGTCGATGCTGATGATCGAGAAGAAAAACGACGTGGTGACACTGCGAAATTTAGGAGCGAGCGACAAACTGATAACAAGGATTTTCCTCTTCGAGGGGAGGCTCATCACCGTGATAGGCTCCGTGGCCGGCATTGCGCTCGGCCTGCTGCTCTGCTGGCTGCAACAGACCTACGGCATCGTGGGACTGGGTCGCTCGTCGGGCTCTTTCGTGGTAGACGCCTACCCGGTGAGCGTGCATCCGGACGACATCATCGTGATTTTCATCACCGTCATAGCCGTAGGCTTCGTGTCGGTGTGGTATCCGGTGAGATATTTCGCAAAGAGGTTGTTGTGATTTGAGGAGTTGAGTAGTAAGGAGTTGAGTAGTAAGGAGAATACTTTCAAGAACAAGAACAAGATTTCATGCTCAAAGATGTGGATAAATATTCTTTGGGCAGTTAACGACAAATAAAAATCAAGCCGTGATTGTTTCATACACAAATCACGGCTTTTTGATTTTATAAGGAGAATACTTTAAGGAATAGTCAATTCCAGAAAGTATTCTCCTTACTCCACAACTCCTTACTCCACAACTCCTCAAATCAATATCTGAACGAGCTTCCTCCGAGAAACTCGCGCAACAGCGATGTAGACGGTACCTCATCGTTGGTGATCGGCTTTATATAACGAAGGAAACGAAGCAGGCGGCGGGCCTCGCTGTACTCGGGAGCGCACTCGGGCACAAGCTCGAGAAGCGGCTCGGCCTGCGTCTTTATCACGGCAAGCTCGAACAGCATGGCCGTATTGAACATCACGTCGGCATTCTCCTGGTAAGGAAATATCCACTTGTCTTCTCCCGCACGCACCGACGGCCAGCGACGTATGGTATCCAAGGCGCTCATGCCACGATACTTGTGGTCGCGGATGATCCGGCGCAGCAGACGGTTGTCCGTCGTGGGTACATAGTTGTGCGAGTCTAACAGGATAGTGGTAAGGGCGGAGGCATACACCCTGAACTTCTGTTCCTCGGGTATGGCGGCCGTCAGTTCGGGGTTAAGGGCATGTATCCCCTCAACCACAAGCACCTCGTTTCCTTTCAGACGGAGCCTGCGCCCGCTCTTCTCGCTGCGTCCCGTCTGGAAGTCATAGCGCGGCAACTCGATCTCTTCGCCTGCGAACAGTGCGTTCATCTGCTCGTTGAGCAACGGTATATTGAGCGAATACAGGCTCTCGAAATCATAATCGCCCGACGCGTCGCGGGGGCTTTTCTCACGGTCTACGAAGTAATCGTCGAGCGAGATGCCTATCGGCCGTATGCCATTGGCGAGCAGCTGGATAGACAACCGCTTGCAAGTCGTGGTCTTGCCGCTCGACGACGGTCCGGCAATGAGCACCATCCTGACGTTTCGCCGCTCGGCTATCCGCTCGGCTATTTTCACTATCTTGTTCTCCTGCAACGCTTCCGACACGTTTATAAGCTCGGTGCTGTTGCCGGATGCTATCACCTCGTTGAGGTCGCCGATGGTGCTCATTCCGAGAATATCCTGCCAGTGATGATGCTCCTTGAATATCTCGAACATCTTGTCCTGACGCACCAACTTGCCAAGCACCGACGGGTCTTTGCGCGACGGTATGCGCAGAAGCAGGCCGTCGTAGTAGCGCACGAGGTCGAAAAGATGCAGGTCGGCAGTGTTTGTCAGCAAGGAACCGTAGTAATAGTCGCAATATCCGTCGATATCGTAATACACGGTATAAAGGCTTCCCACGCTTTCGAGCAGTTTCACCTTAGAGTACGTGCCCAAGGCACGGAACATCTCTATCGCTTTCTCCGTGGTGGTCTCATGCCGGCGTATGGGATGGGCCTCGGCCACAATCCGGCGCATACGTCCAAGGATGGCGGCGGCGTCCGCATCGCTGACAGGGTGCCCGATGGACAGATCGCAATAATAACCGTTCGACACGGGGATGTCTATCTTCACATGGCCGTCGGGATAAAGGTCGTGAACGGCCTTGCACAACACGAAAAAGAGCGTCCGGGTATACGACCGTTGCCCCGAGGACGAATACAGGTCAAGAAATTCCACATCTTTATTATGGTACACCCTGTAATTCAGTCCCTCCACCTTGTTGTTCACTTTTGCGCTGACCGGGCCGAAAGGCATATCCAGATCAAATTCATCAAATATCTCAGAAAGTGTACTTCCGATGCGAAAGTTTTTAATTTTTTTATTATTTTTGCAACGTATTTGTAACATCTTTTCCATTCTCGTATCATTTTAATGGTTATACATTTACAGCCGTAAAGTTACTCAGAATATCCGAGAAAAGAAAACGGTAGCATTTTAATTAAATAAAAAATATGTCGTTAATTATTATTTTTAAGTTGATTGGAGCCTTGGCACTGCTAATCTATGGTATGAAAGTGATGAGCGAAGCCCTGCAAAAAATGGCCGGATCGCAATTGCGCCATATCCTCGGAGCCATGACAACGAACCGCTTTACAGGAATGCTCACGGGCATGTTCATAACCGTATCAGTGCAATCATCATCCGCCACGACGGTAATGACGGTGTCATTCGTAAACGCCGGGCTGCTGACTTTGACGCAAGCCATATCGGTAATCATGGGCGCCAACATCGGAACCACGCTCACGGCATGGATAATGAGTGCCGGTTTCTCGTTCAACATCACGGACTTCGTATGGCCTGCATTCTTCGCAGGCATCATACTTATATACATGCGCAGACACAGATACATAGGCGATTTCCTATTCGGAGTGGCGTTTATGTTCTTCTCCCTTGGCGCACTCAGCCAGACGGGCAAGGAGATGGACTTGGGACACAACGCCGAACTGGCGTCTTTCTTTGCCTCGTTCGACCATGACAGCTTCATTACCATCGTACTTTTCCTTGCCATCGGAACCATACTCACATGCATCGTGCAGTCGTCCGCCGCACTGATGGCCATCACGATGGTGCTCTGCACGAGCGGCGTACTGTCTATATACCACGGCATCGCGCTCGTGATGGGAGAGAATATAGGAACCACACTGACCGCGAACCTTGCCGCCCTCACCGGAAACACACAAGCCAGACGCGCGGCAATGGCCCACCTGTTCTTCAACGTATTCGGCGTGTCGTGGATACTTGCATGCTTCTATCCGTTCGTAAACACAGTGTGCTCCACGGTTGGAGTAGACCCGATGACCGAACATATCAATCCCGTGCGATTGTCGTTCGTATTGGCGGCATTCCACACAGCGTTCAATATCACCAACACAGCGATACTGATTTGGTTCATACCACAAATAGAACGATTCTGCAATTGGGCTATAAAACCGAAGAGGAACGACGAGGAAGACGAGTTCCGGCTACGCTACATCGGCGGCGACAACATCATGAAAACCCCTGAGCTATCGGTACTTGAAGCGCAGAAAGAGATTCAGTCGTTCGCCAAGCGCATACAAAGGATGTTCGGATTTGTACGCGAACTGCTCGGAACAAAGGACGAAGCGGCCTTTACCAAACTCTTCACACGAATAGAGAAGTACGAGAGTATCAGCGACAACATGGAGATCGAGATAGCCAAATACCTCGACAGCGTGAGCGACGGGCATCTGAGCGACGACACAAAGGCAAAGATACGCACCATGCTCAGGGAGATATCCGAGATAGAGAGCATCGGAGACAGCTGCTACAACATAGCGCGCACCATCAGCAGGAAGAACTCCGGAAAGGAAGACTTCACCGAAAAACAGTATGAACGCATACACCAGATGCTCGAACTGACAGACGATTCGCTCACGCAGATGAACACCCTGCTCAGCGGGCGGAAGGACAACTTCGACGCCAACCGCTCGTTTAACATCGAAAACGAAATCAACAACTACCGCACACAACTCAAGAACCAGAACATCAACGATGTCAACAACCACGAATATACATACGCCATGGGCACGATGTACATGGATATCGTGAGCGAGTGCGAGAAACTCGGAGACTATGTTGTAAACGTTGTTGAGGCACGCATGGGCACAAGACAAAGAGGCGCGTGACCGAACGTCACACGTCACGTCACAGGCCGTAACCGGATAACGGCATGACAAAGGCACGACACACCCCATAACAATAAGATACATAAGCATGATGAGATACACCGCCGGCATAATGATATTGCTGTTATGCGCCGCCCTATGCAGGGCACAGCAACAAACGACATGGGGAGACATGGGCGACGGCACGTACCGCAACCCTGTTCTCAACGCCGATTACAGCGATCCGGACGTCATCCGGGTGGGCGATAAGTACTACATGGTAGCTTCCGACTTTCATTTCATCGGCATGCAGGTTCTCGAATCGGAAGATCTCGTCAACTGGCGGATTATCAGCCAGATATACGACAGGTTTGACATGCCGGGTTGGGATGCGAACAAACGGTACGCAGGCGGCTCGTGGGCACCGAGCATCAGGTATCACGACGGACTGTTCTACGTGTTCTTCTGCACTCCGCACGAAGGCTTGTTCATGAGTACCGCCACCGACGCCAGAGGCCCGTGGGCGCCGCTGCACTGTGTGAAGGAAGTGGAGAAATGGGAAGACCCGTGCCCCATCTGGGATGAGGACGGACAGGCATATCTCGGCCACAGCGTGCATGGAGCCGGCCCGATAATAGTGCACCGCATGAGCGCCGACGGCAAAACACTGCTCGACGAGGGCACAACGGTATACACAGGCCCCGTGGCCGAGGGCACGAAATGGCTCAAACGCGACGGCTATTACTATCTCAGCATTCCGGAAGGAGGCGTCCGCACGGGATGGCAGACCATGCTGCGGTCGCGCGACATATACGGTCCTTACGAGCGGCGCATCGTTCTCGAACAAGGCTCCACAGCCATAAACGGCCCGCATCAGGGCGCGCTTGTAGACACTCCGAACGGCGACTGGTGGTTCATCCACTTCCAGTCTGTCCCCTCTACCGGCCGGGTGACGCACCTGCAACCGGCCCGCTGGCGCGACGGCTGGATAGAAATAGGCGAAGACTACGATGGGAACGGCATCGGCGAGCCTGTGACCGCATACTCGAAGCCTGCTCCCAAGAGCGACATGAGACCCGAAATACCGGCGATGAGCGATGAGTTTGCCGGCAACAGCCTGTTCTGGCGAGGCCGTAAGCAAACCGCTCTCGGCCTGCAATGGCAGTGGTGCCATAATCCTGTGGACAGCGCTTGGAGCCTGACAGAACGCGAAGGCTGGCTGACACTGCACGCCATGGAAGCCGACAGCCTGCGGTTTTGCCGCAACATGCTCACGCAGAAGAGTATAGGACAGCCCGGCGAGGTGACCACGGCCGTCGACTGTACAAACATTTCGACCGACACCTATGCGGGCTTGCTGCTCATCGGCAAGGAATTCAGAGCCGTCGGCGTTTGCCGCGACGGCATCTTTACAGAGGCAAACGGAAAAAGACAGATTGTCGACCGCAACGTGAAATCATCGAAAGGCAAGCCAAGAGTGGTATACCTGCGCGCCACCATCGACAATCAGAGAAACATAAACCGGTTTTATTACAGCACCGACGGAAAACGGTTCGTTCCAGCCGGAGCGTCATTCACCATGCGCGACGGCTATTGGAAAGGCGTGCGGCCGGGACTGTTCTGCTACAATACGAAAGAAAACGGCGGCACCGCACGGTTCGATTACTTCCACTACGACCTGAAGCAGCCGGCAGCCACACAGCGTACGACAAAGAAATGACCCATAACGGACGTATGGCGGAAAGGTGAAAACCTGCCGGCAGACCGGACATGAACCGCCGCTATCATCAGCATGGCTCTCGTCCGATCGCCGGTAAACGATGGCGGAGTGGCACAGGCTGACATAATCAGGAGGCTGTTCGGCTCGCCGACCGCCGTTTCCGAGGCATTCAAGCCATTCGAGACACAATACGACACATATCTTATAAGTATGAGGATATAATAGAGAGACAAGATTTATAACTGCCTGAAAGCATTTAACATAATGCTGAAGAAATATTTAACATAACCGCAAAAAGCGTTTAACAAATCAAGAAAATATCTGACAAAACGCTATCCGTATTTCGCCCGTTTAAAAATTAAAAGCCAAAAGCCGGAAATAAACGAATTACGAACTGCTTTCCGCAAGTATCTGTGCATCAGCTTGATACGTCTACCACACCTACTTCCCCTACCAAACCTACCCCACCTACCCTCACTATTTTTTCCATTCAGCGTCCCGTTGCCTCGCATTCAGAC
>NZ_BEWV01000197.1 GCF_002933775.1 Prevotella sp. MGM1 | reverse complement strand
GAGCATCTGCCTTACAAGCAGAGGGTCGGGGGTTCGAATCCCTCAGCGCCCACAAAGCGATCCGCAATCATTGCCGATGATTGCGGATTATTCTTTTACGGCCATCCCGACAGAATTGCTTTACACAATAATTATGGATCAGCGGATTTTCCGGGTCAGTAGAAAATTAGTGGGGATAAAATTTTCATCCATTTTAAATTGCCCTGTCGATACTACACTTTTGCAAAATAAAAAAAATGGCACAAATACAGGCAACCGCATACAACGTGATACACATATAAATGAAACTCCATGGTATGCAGCTCTCTTGCAGAAAGAATCTTTTATTATGATGTGTGCCACAAACTATTGACAGATATCCGGATACCCATGGTAAATATAACGGACTTTTGTAAACATTACCGACAATATCGGCAAGTATGATTTATAAATACAAAAATAGCACGATCCTGTCAAAATAAATACACAACAGACGACACACATCTACCCTACTCATACTGAATGCCGCAGGCATACATCACCTGGCATGCCATCACCGGCATCATCGCCACCTAAGCGTTCTCTTCGGCTGCCTCCTTGGCTCGCCGCTCCTCGTCTATCTCTTGAAAATCCTTCTTGCGCAGCTCGAAATCACGTCCGAGATATTTCTCTCTGACGATGCTGTTGGCCGCCAGTTCTTCCGGACTTCCTTGAAATAGTATCCGCCCCTCGAACAACAGATATGCCCTGTCGGTGATATTTAGCGTTTCCTGCACATTATGGTCTGTTATCAGAATGCCGATATTCCTGTATTTCAATTGCCATACGATATGCTGTATGTCTTCCACGGCAATCGGGTCTACACCCGCAAACGGTTCGTCGAGCATGATAAACTTAGGGTCAATAGCCAGGCAGCGCGCTATCTCGGTACGCCGCCGCTCACCTCCAGAAAGGCGGTCGCCTGTATTCTTACGTACCTTCTGCAAACGGAACTCCTTTATCAGACTTTCCAATTTAGCAAGTTGATAGTCTCTCGGCTTGCCCGTCATTTCGAGCACCGAAAGTATGTTGTCCTCCACCGACATCTTGCGGAATACGCTGGCTTCCTGCGCCAAATATCCTATACCTGCACGCGCCCGCTTATATACCGGATAGTCGGTTATATCGGTGTCATCAAGATATATGTGTCCCCCGTTCGGAACGATGAGTCCGGTAGTCATGTAGAAAGACGTGGTCTTTCCCGCACCGTTAGGTCCGAGCAACCCCACAATCTCGCCCTGCTTCACGTTTATAGACACATCGTTGACAACGGTGCGCTTGCCATATCGCTTGACGAGGCTTTCGGCACGTAGCGTCATGCCTCCTGCCGCGCCGTTAACGGTTTCCATATTCTTGCTGTCGTCCATAAGGCATATCGTATTTATCGCTGCAAAAATACATCAAAAAAGTGAGATACTGAATAAATCTCATAAAAAAGCGGAAAAAGATTTAGAAACGACGGCTTAGCGAACCGGCCTGCCATAGTTTTTCGTATCTTCGCATCATCTCCCTGTATCCGAAGCCGACGGCCGACATGCAGACAGGAGATAATGTCTAACTAATTTATGAAAGGATAACATTATGGACTATTCAAGAAAAACAACAATCGCGGACTACCCTGAAATGAACCAGGGCCTGCCCATCCAACAAGTGATAACGGATGGAGAGAACCCCACGGAGAAAGAAGTGAGGGATGCCGCAAGAGAAATGAGTGTAGACCCCGAAACCGATGACCGGGGATGATGCCCAATCTCTTTAAAATGATTTTGCCGGCAGGCGGTATTACTTCCGTCTGCCGGCAAAATTCGTAATACGGATGAAACGCACGTTAAATAGAATGTAATATCAGCCGTGAGATCCAAAAAACTTTTATCCGAAGTAGGGTTTTTAGAGTATTTTGGTTATTTTTGCAGACATAAAAATGATTGACAAATGCTATTGTTCAAATATCTAAACACATTGGGACGCTATCTCATGCTGATGGGACGCACATTCCAGCGGCCAGAGCGCATGCGTATGTTCTTCAAGGAGTATGTCAAAGAAATGTCGCAACTGGGAGTCAACTCCATCGGTATCGTTCTGCTCATATCGTTTTTCATCGGTGCCGTCATCTGCATACAGATGAAGCTAAACATACAAAGCCCTTGGATGCCGCGTTGGGTGACTGGGTATACCACACGCGAGATCATGCTGCTCGAATTCTCCTCGTCCATCATGTGTCTAATCCTCGCGGGAAAGGTCGGTTCCAACATAGCATCGGAAATCGGCACGATGAGGGTTACCCAACAGATAGACGCCCTTGACATAATGGGAGTAAACTCGGCGTGCTACCTCATACTGCCAAAGATTCTCGGTCTGATAACGATTATGCCCTTTCTCGTAATTTTCAGTTCGGCCACAGGCATACTCGGCGCATACGCTACGGCATACGTGGGGCATGTGCTCAGTCCTGAAGATCTGACACTCGGCCTGCAGCATTCTTTCAATTCCTGGTTCGTGTGGATGAGCATCATCAAAAGCATATTCTTCGCTTTTATCATATCGAGCGTACCGTCGTTTTTCGGCTATACGGTAGATGGCGGCTCGGTAAATGTGGGAAAGGCCAGCACGGATGCCGTGGTCAGCAGCAGCGTACTGATTCTCTGCTCAGACGTATTCCTCACCCAACTGCTGTCGTAAGCAGCGGAAGCAAGCACTGAAAAGACCGTCATAAAGCGGAAAGACATAGGCAATAAAATAAGGAAAAGCCGGAAAATAATCAGTAAAACAGCGGAAAGAAATCCGCAAAGCACCGGTAAAGAAGCTTCCATCGGCAATCAAGCCAATTAAAATACATGCCAATGAGACCGCAATAAACCAGATGAAGAAAGCGAGGAGTTTGATATTTACGTGAATGCCGGATGCATAAGTAACGTGTAAAAAAGCAAAGAAGCTATAAACTATGATTGAAATAAAAAATCTCTGTAAGCAGTTTGAGGACAGACAGGTGTTAAAAGACATCAGTGCGGTGTTTGAAAACGGGAAGACAAACCTTATCATCGGACAGAGCGGAAGCGGAAAGACCGTACTGATGAAAAATCTCGTGGGTCTTCTCGACCCTACGAGCGGGGAAGTTTTGTATGACGGGCGCGACTTCGTGGCTATGTCTAAGAAAGAGAAGATCATGCTGCGCCGCGAGATGGGCATGATTTTCCAAAGTGCGGCATTATTTGACTCGCTAACCGTTCTGGAAAACGTAATGTTCCCACTCGACATGTTCTCGAACATGAACCTTAAAGAGAGAATCAAGCGCGCACGTACATGCCTCGACAGGGTAAACCTATCCGAGGCTGAAAGCAAGTATCCGGGAGAGATTTCGGGAGGTATGCAAAAGCGCGTGGCGATAGCGAGAGCCATTGCGCTGAATCCCAAATACCTTTTCTGTGATGAACCGAATTCAGGACTCGACCCCAAGACATCGCTCGTGATAGACGACCTGCTGAGAGGCATTACGCAAGAATTTAACATCACGACAATCATAAATACACACGACATGAACTCGGTGATGGGCATCGGCGACAATATCCTATATATATATGAAGGCCGCAAGGAATGGCAGGGTCACAGTAAAGACATCATGGACTCTGACAATCAAAAGCTCACGGATTTCATCTTTGCGAGCGATTTATTGAAAAAAATGCGTAAAGCGGTGACCGGTAAACAATAGTTTGACATACTGCCGAAACAACAGTAACGACCTTTACGCATATCTACAGGCAACAAGAAAAACACACCTGCACTCCTCTTGCTTCTGCAAAAGAAAATAAATAAAAGGCCAGATACTGTAAACATAATACAAATTATGAAGTATTTTTACATACTTGAATAACTTTTAAAATAAAAATCATTACCTTTGCCCATCAACTCTAATCAGGAATGAAAAGATTTTTTACTATTATCATATTAATATCTACTGCCATAATAGCCGTAAACGCACAAAGCAACCTGTATAAAATAGACGACAGGCTGTACGACATGTATAAGGAAGCCGAAGCCAATGTGCACAACGCCGAAGGTTTGAGGCTGAGTAAGAAAATGTTTGACGAAGCCGTAAAAAACGGAGATAAAAAAGCACAGTGTATCGCACTTGCGGTACAAGTAAAGCACTACGGCATAGACGCGAAAAACAAAAGCCTGTTCGACAAGACGGTGGAAAACATGAAACAGTTGGCCAAAGTTTTCGGATACACGCAATACTATTATTTCGCCCTGAGGATGGATATACTTCACGACATCGCGCAAAACAGGATGTTTCAGGCACTTCGGAAAGCGGAGACCATGCACAAGGAAGCCATCAGTGACAACAACAGTTACGGTATATATTACAGTTTGAAAAATCTCGGTAATATATACAGCCACCGCAGAAACAACAAACTGGCCCTCGAATCATTCAAAAAAGCGTTCGATTACCACGTGGCAAACCTGCCCGATCAGGATCTTGGCGATATAACAAGACCTTATACGGAATGTCTTATAAAAGAGAAATACTATTCGGAAGCTGAGAATATATGTACCCGAACCATTAAGGAAACCAAATCGGACGACAGCAAACTGCTGGCAATGTTCGACAGGGCAAAGATCTATTTTCTCCAAAAAGACAAGCGTAAGTTCGACAAGGAATACTCCAATATCACGGCACGGCAAAACAAGCTCACACTCGCCAAAAACTACACAGGCAAGGCAAACGAGTTGGAAGCATACAGGAACCTGCTCGAAGGAAATACGGATGAAGCCTTGAAATATGCCGAGAGAATATCAAGACCCGATGTAAAACTTAACATGCTTCTTGAAATAAGCAAGCAGAGAAACGACTGGAAACAAGCATACAAATACCATACGAGGCTGAACAGATTCAACGACTCGACATTCTACACCATACACGACAACGATATCGCCGAGATCAACGCGCAAATGGGATACGACAAGTTGCAGAACGAGAAGATGAAAGTGGAGATGCAAAACGCGATGTTCGAGCAACAAAGACTACAACAAAAGATTCTCGCAGAGAAAGAGCATGCTGAAAAACAAAAAATAATGCTTGAAAACGCAGAGTTGGAGGCTCAGAAGATGAAAGCCAACATCAGCATGCATGAAAGCGAGAAGGTGATGCACCAGATGTTCAACGAACAGCAGATAATGAAATTCGAGGCCGACAAAAACCGTACAAGGACGAAAGTTCTATTATCCGGTGTGGCCATAATGATACTTATCGTATTCATTATATATCTGTTAAACCGCAAGCGGCTGAGAGAAAAGACACTGAAAGTGCTGCAAGCTAAAAACAACGAGCTTGTAATAGCACGCAACGAGGCCGAAACGGCAAACAACATGAAGACCAAGTTCATACAGAACATGAGCCATGAGATACGCACTCCGCTAAACAGCATAGTGGGATTCTCGCAACTTCTGTTACAACAGGAAATGGAACTTTCAGATAAAGAGAAAGCCAAATTCGGTGTCATCATAAACAACAACACGGAGCTGTTGATGACACTAATCAACGACATACTGAAAATATCTGAGTTGGAGAGCAACAACTACCAGTTGACATTCGCCAAGCACAAATGCAATGAGATGATGGCAATGGCTGTCAATACAGTGATACACCGTAAACCGGAGAACGTGAAACTGTATTCCACGTCGGAGGTAGACGATGATTATGAGTTTGTCACAGATGCGAAACGACTTGACCAAGTATTCATCAACATGCTCACAAACGCAGAGAAATACACTGAACAAGGCGAAATAAGATTGCACTGCTCCACAACAGAAAATCCAGGCAAGCTTACATTCTCTGTCACAGACACCGGAGTGGGCATTCCTCCGGAAGAAGCCGAGACCATATTCGACAGGTTCAAGAAACTCGATGACTTCAAGCAAGGAGTGGGTCTGGGCCTGAATATCTGCCGGTTAATCGCCGAAAAACTGTCGGGAGAAATATTTGTAGACACCGCCTATACCCAAGGGGCACGCTTCGTGCTTGTCCTTCCCACGGACATCCAACCTACAGCGATGCCAGCAAACTAACGAAAAGCACACCAATCGCATACGATAATAACCTATAATGGCACGGCTTCTTGCCGTGCCATTATAGGTTATTATCAATACCCGTTTCAATACAATACTTCTTTTTATATTAAATCATATTATTTCACTATGCGTAACCAAACCCTACATAACATATTGTAATAATGGTAAAAAGGCTACAGCATACAGAACTTTTATCCGTATATTTGCAATCGTTATCAACTAACAATTACATCATTATGAAAAAGAGATACACATATTTATTTGCGGCAGTATTGTCGCTGGCATGCGCCACTCCGTCTGAGGCATGCACCGGTATCACATTAAAGACAGCCGACGGCAACACCGTCGTGGCCCGCACGATAGAATGGAACGGCAATGACCTGAACAGCCGGATTATAGTGGTGCCGAGAAAACACAAACAGAACGCAATAACACCGTCCGGAAAGAAAGAAGGTATGACAATCGAGGCCAAATACGGATACGTGGGCATGGCCGTCGAGATGGAGGAGTTTGTCGTTGAAGGAATAAACGAGGCCGGACTGTCGGCCGGACTGTTCTATTTCCCGAAATACGGTAAGTATGAATAATATGACCCGCGACACAAATCAATGTCTGTCGGCGATCTTCAACTCGTGCCGTGGATCCTCGGCAACTTCAAGACCATCGATGAAATGAAAACAGCGATAGCCAAAATACATATTGTAACGATAGACAGCAGAGCGTCTACAGCCCACTGGCGCATCATAGACAGCAGCGGACGTCAGGTCGTTCTGGAAATAACCGACGGCAAACCTGCATTCCATGAAAACACACTCGGTGTGCTGACAAACGCGCCCGGCTTCGAGTGGCACATGACAAATCTCAACAACTACATCAATCTGTTTCCCGGCACGGTAAAATCAAAGTATCTCGGCGAGACGGAACTGAACTCCACAGGAGCCGGAAGCGGTCTCCTCGGACTTCCGGGAGATTTCACACCGCCTTCACGCTTCATCAGGGCCGCATACTTCCAGA
This sequence comes from Prevotella sp. MGM1, assembly GCF_002933775.1. GTDB lineage: Bacteria > Bacteroidota > Bacteroidia > Bacteroidales > Bacteroidaceae > Prevotella. Next base: position 19,588 of record NZ_BEWV01000197.1, on the reverse strand, counting down.
CCACGGCGCCAAGACAAGCGACAGCGGAAAAGACAATAACACAATGCTTCCACATATTAAACAACTTTGATGTGCCGATAGGAACTGAAAGCGAACACAACGTCACACCGCCGGATATTCCAAGCGCCACACAGTGGACCGCAGCAACAGACATCAGCGGGCGAAAGATATACTACCGCACGATGTACAACAGCGACATACGTTGTATCGACCTCAACAAGATTGATTTCGTCAGAACAAAATATCACTCTGCGCCTCTCGACAAGCAGAAAGAACAGCATTTTGTCACGGTTGACATAAGATAAACCAATCGAATACGCATGAATAAACAAAGTCACGGAGATAGAGAGGGAAGCGTTCTACGCCCATCAGCCTCTGTATCTCCGTGGCTTAATTATTTTGTCTGATATCAAAAACGTTTGTTTACAGCCCCAGACAAGTGAAAAAACAGTTTTGACATACCAATTTCTCTTATATCGGAAAACATCCCATCATACACCGTTCACAACGTGTATACCAAATAAATGGCGATCATTTCATACGCCATTCCGAAGGCCTCACCTCCAACATCGGCACGACAACCTCTTCACGCAGACTGTCGGCGAAAGACAACAGCAAAAAAACATTGGTGTGACCGGCAACCGAATCTGTGCTTGCACCAACCACCGACACTCCCGTTATGCCGCCATGCTCATCTTTCTGTCGGGCCATGAACTGCCTGGCATTGGTGAGCAACTGCTCGCGGTAACCCTCGGGCAGGCTGTCGGCCATGTTCACACCCGACAGATAGGCTTCATACTCACCTGATATAAGGTGCTCGTAATAGCCCTTGGCACTGACAGCGGCCAACTCTTGCGGTGATACTTCACCGCCACACGACACAAAAAGCACAACGACTGCCATCTGCAACAATATAGCGGCCTTTGCCATAAATCGCCTGAAAGATGTCAATGTCATGTTCAAGACCCGTTAAGCGGTTTTACTTCTGACGGATGAAGATGTTTATCGGAGTACCCGTAAGCGTCCAGTTCTCACGTATCTTATTTTCAAGGAAACGCCTATAAGGCTCCTTGATATACTGAGGCAGATTGGCATAGAACACGAAAGAAGGTATCTGCGTGTTCGGCAACTGCGTGCAGTATTTTATCTTTATATATTTACCTTTTATCGATGGCGGCGGGAATGCTTCTATGAGAGGTAACATCACCTCGTTGAGTTTCGACGTGCCGATTTTGGCCTTGCGGTTCAGATAGACATCCTTTGCAGTCTCAAGCACCTTGAATATACGTTGCTTGGTGATTGCCGAGGCAAAGATTATAGGGAAATCGACAAACGGAGCCATGCGCTTCCGTATGGCGTTCTCGAAAGTGTCTATCACCTTCTGGGTCTTATCCTCCACAAGGTCCCACTTGTTCACCACCACAACGAGGCTCTTGTTGTTCTTCTGTATGAGCTGGAAGATGTTCATGTCCTGAGCCTCTATGCCGCGAGTGGCGTCTATCATCAGCACACACACGTCGCTGTTCTCTATAGCCCGGATAGAACGCATCACACTGTAAAACTCCAAATCCTCCGTGACCTTGTTCTTACGGCGTATACCTGCCGTATCCACGAGATAGAAATCGAAGCCGAACTTATCGTAACGGGTATATATGCTGTCGCGCGTGGTGCCCGCAATCTCGGTTACTATGTTGCGGTCCTCACCTATGAAAGCGTTGATTATGCTGCTCTTGCCGGCATTCGGCCTTCCGACGATGGCAAACCGGGGAATGCCCTCTTCGAGCAACTCACTGTTGTCTGACTTCAACTTGCCCACGACCATGTCGAGCAGGTCGCCCGTACCGCTACCCGTAGCGGCACTTATGCAGAACGGCTCACCCAGACCGAGCGAGTAAAACTCGGCCGCATAATACTGCATATCGTTATTGTCCGTCTTGTTTGCCACGAGAATTACCGGCAGTTTGGTACGGCGCAGAATCATCGCCACATCCTCGTCCCAGTCTGTCACGCCGTTCATCACGTCCACAAGAAAGAGCACGAGATCGGCCTCCTCCGTGGCTATTATCACCTGCTTGCGTATCTCTTCCTCGAAGATATCGTCTGAATTAACCACCCATCCGCCGGTATCTACTACTGAAAACTCCCGTCCGTTCCACTCGCACTTGCCATACTGGCGGTCGCGTGTCGTTCCGGCCTCATCGCTGACAATGGCCTGGCGCGACTTGGTCAGACGGTTGAAAAGTGTCGACTTTCCCACATTGGGGCGTCCTACTATTGCTACTAAATTTGCCATGCTATCACTTTTTATACCCTATATACTTTCCTCACTCCGATATATACCCCAATTTTTCCATACCGTGCCTTACTAATCCGGATTATACCCGAAACTGTCAAGCTCGCGCTTCGAACTGCGCCAGTCCTTATCCACTTTGACGAACACTTCAAGGAAAATGCTCTTGCCAAAGAACCGTTCGAGGGCCTTACGGCTCTCGCTGCTCACTTTTTTCAACGCCACACCCTGATGACCGATGATTATGCCTTTCTGCGAGTCGCGTTCCACATAGATCACCACGTTGATGTGTATACGGCGGTCGTCTTCCTTGAACTGTTCCACACGCACTTCCACCGAGTAAGGTATCTCTTTGTCGTAATAGAGCAATATTTTCTCGCGGATAATCTCGCTTACGAAGAAACGCGCCGGCTTGTCTGTGAGCTGATCCTTGCCGAAATACGGCGGACTGTCTGGCAACAGTTCCTTTATGCGGCGCAACAGGATGTCCACCCCGAACTTGTTCAGAGCTGAGATAGGCAGAATCTCTGCGTTGGGCAACAGGCTGTGCCAACGCTCCACCGTGTCGCCAAGCGTCTTCTGGTCGCTCTGGTCTATCTTGTTGATAAGCAACAGAACAGGCACTTTCATGCGCGACACCTTGTCGAGAAAGTCCTTGTTCTTCTCGGGATTTTCCACCACGTCGGTGACATACAACAGCACGTCGGCGTCTTGCAGGGCCGACTCGGAGAAAGCGAGCATCGACTCCTGCAACTTATAATTGGGTTTGAGCACGCCCGGAGTGTCGGAAAACACTATCTGCATGTCGTCCGTATTGACTATGCCCATTATGCGGTGGCGCGTTGTCTGCGCCTTGAAAGTGGCTATCGATATTCGCTCACCCACAAGCTGGTTCATCAGCGTCGACTTGCCCACGTTGGGATTTCCCACAATATTCACGAATCCTGCCTTATGCATATATACGATGTTATGATGAGGGAGAAAAAAAACGCACCTTAATCATAGTTAGGATGCGTTTTCTTTATGATGTATTGTTGTTGTTATTATTTCGCTCCCGCTACCGACGCGCCGTCGTAAGCCCACTTGTAGTATGACGCACCATGTACAAACCCGGCTCCGAAAGCCGTGAATATAAGGTTGTCTCCTTTCTTGAGCTTGCTCTCGTTGTCCCACAGCGCCAGCGGTATGGTGGCGGCACTGGTGTTACCGTAATGCTCGATGTTCACCATAACCTGCTCCATAGACAGGTCGAGACGCTTGGCCACGGCCTCGATGATGCGCATGTTTGCCTGATGGGGCACCACGTAAGCGATGTTGCTCTTGTCGAGGTTGTTTCGCTCCGCTATGAGGGCACAGTCGTCGCTCATGCTCGTAACTGCATAGCGGAACACCGTGCGACCCTCTTGATAGAGGTAGTGCAGACGGTGGTCTACGGTGAAGTGCGACGGCGGGCAGACTGAGCCTCCCGCTTTCAGGTGCAGGAAAGGCAGACCCTTTCCGTCCGTGCGGAAGTGCGAGTCCATCACTCCGATATTCTGCTCTGTGGTGGCCTCCACAAGCACAGCGGCCGCTCCGTCTCCGAAAAGCGCGCATGTACTGCGGTCTTTATAGTCTACCACCGACGACATCTTGTCGGCTCCGATTACAATTATTTTCTTGTACCGGCCGCTTTGTATCATCGTTGCCGCCGTGTCGAGAGTGTAGAGAAATCCGCAGCATGCGGCCCACATGTCGAACGCAAAGGCGTTCTTCAATCCCAACTTGCCCAGCACGATTGAAGCGGTGGACGGGAACTTGTAATCGGCAGTAGATGTGGTCACTATGAGAGCATCGATGGTGTCGGGATCCACGCCGGTCTTCCGGAGAAGATCTTTTGCCGCCTTGCGCGCCATGTATGACGTGCCGAGGCCTTCCTCGGTGAGTATACGCCGCTCCTTGATGCCGACACGCGTCATAATCCACTCGTCATTGGTGTCTACCATTCTCGACAGTTCCTCATTGTTGAGGATATAGTCGGGAACGTAGCCGCCGATACCGGTGATTATCGCGTTTATCTTTTCCATTATTCAGCCACTTCGTCCTTAACGATAGCTACCTTGCCTCTGTAATAACCGCAAGTGGGGCATACTGTGTGGTATACGTAGTAAGCGCCGCAGTTGGGGCATACTGCCAGTGTGGGAGCTACTGCCTTGTCATGGGTTCTTCTTTTAAGTGTACGAGTCTTCGACTGTCTTCTTTTAGGATGTGCCATAATTCTTTAATTTTAATCTTTTGGTTCTTTAATCTTCAATAGTCCACTCCATCGCGGATCCATAGGCTTATCTGCCTCCCCTTCACTACTTCGGGTAGCTGAGTGCTCTGCGAGCGTCTCTATCATGTCACGGTTACATTTTCCAGGTGCATGCACGTGCTTGATGGGGATGCTTAAAGCTATAAATTCGTAGATGAACCACGCCGTGTCGAGAACACCGTCGTCCTCGGGCACCGTCACGAGGTCATCGTCTTCCGAGTATTCGTCGCCGAACTTAACCGCCATGCGGTTGTCTGTAACTATCGCCTGTGGCATGTCATCGAGACAGCGGTCACACTGCACCATCACCTCGCCCGATATATGAAAGCTCAAATCGAAGCAACTGTCAGCGACCCGCCTTACAAGCAGGTCGACAGCCACATCGCCTTTCCTGACCTCGGGGGCGTCTATCGCCTCGAAGTAGCTGTCGTCCAGGGCAAACGAGATGCGTGTCTCGTCGTCTTTCAACCCCTTCAAATCAATCTTAAAAGGTTGTAAACCGCACATTTACAATAGATACAATATTGTTTCGGGCGGCAAAGTTACAAATATTTTTTCATTCGGGCAACAAGAGAGACGCTTTTTTAAAGACTGTCACATGCTTTTTTCGTTTTCGACAACAATATCAAATCAAATAAAAATCAATAAAACGAATTACTTGTCTCTCAGTTTTCTCATCTCCCTTTTGGATATATTCATGAAGCCACTATGTCGCCCAACGGCGGAAACGTGTTGCAACCTGCGACTGATCACTATAGCCCAAAGCAATAACCATATCAAGGTTGTAATGGTCTATGCCTCTTTTACCAGCCGATTACCCTCTTGGCGAACTAACAAGAATTTCTTGTGAGTTGCTTCTGCATTCAATTCGCCATCCTTATAGATATTATCGATATGTTAACTTATGTTTTGCTGCGTAGTACAATATATATCTGCCAACTGATTCTGTGTCAGCCACAAATCCTCATCGGCAAAGCGTACCGACACACGGGTTATCTCATCATCGTCCTGATAGAGTATTATCTTGTTTGCTTCGTTCATAACTTCTCTTATATTTTTCGCCGTATAGCCAAATATTATATATTGAGTTCTATTTTTGAAGTTTATCTTATAACGACACGTTGAGTGCTTTATCTGTTTGGTTTTATATTTTCTTCGGATATACCTTATCTACATTCTCTATAAGTTTGCCAACAAACGTATTTGCTTCCTTTATCAAATTTGTTATATCCTCCAATGTTATATTTACTAATTCCATTCTATCTATATTTGAGAAATAAAATCTGTGCACAATATTGTTTCGCTTATCAAGACATACTCTGAGTTTCTTATAATCGGGAATTTCTATACTAATTATCTTCATAAACATATCTTCAACTTTATCAAATCGATGATATACTACCCCTTTAAAGAAGAAATTATGCACCTGCCTTTCTATATCAGAAACTTCTTTTGTGAATTTGCGCAAGGTTTTATAATAAGTAACAGCATTCTCATAAACTTTTTCATTCGAATATATCATACAGAGAATGAAATCAGAAAGGAATAATTCCAATATGCAGAAAACATCAGTATATAAACCGTTGTAAAATGTTTGTTCTATTTCTTTAGGGGCCTCACACTTCAATAAATTCAATATTTTTGCAATATTTTCTTTATAATACTCCCATGCTGCGCCATATCCCGGATAACAAGATATATTTCCTGTACTATCTATGGCTATTCCTTTTTCCGTAAAATATATAGCATAAGGAACAGCTCTTCTATTTTCATTTAAAACTAAATTACTAATTACAGTATGAGTCTTTCTGTCATAAGAATAACTATCATTTGTTATAGATGAACCCATATCACAACAAGTCCAACCTTGTGCATAATGTACCTTTGCATTGGCTACAATTTCTCCTTTAACTTCTATTATATAGTTTTTCATACAAACATTATTATATCAAACTTTTATTTTCCAAAATTTATACTGGTTTTATCATCGACTCTATAAATGTAATTTCATCATCATTTAAATTGTATTTCTTATACAATTCCGCATCTGTCCATGACTTGGAGAAATCCTGCATAGGTACAAACGAATACGCCTTTTGCATCGCATTTTGTGTTATTTTAACGATTGAGACTAATAGATGAAATAATTTAGTCTGCATATAAGAGACTACATTTTCCGCTACTTGTTTGCTTTCATATGGACCTATAACTAAATAAGTCTCTGTACAACAAGACCCTGGCTCTACAATAAATGGCGTTATCCAATCAACTTTAGAATTTCCTACGCCCCAAGCTTTGGGTATTAATACTTTATAATAATCTATCCATTCAACATTCTTTCTAACAGTTTCTCGTTTAATATAACCGACTCCATTCTTACGCCATCCATTATAATAAAACTCTATACTATCATTAAATGGAGCAAGGCTGAAATCAGGCTTCACTCGTTTATAGCTATTATTCTCCCTAATATCATAACCAAATGGATCATTTGGACTGATTATATCAGAGAATCTTTGTTCATTTAGTTTCTGTACTTTTCGTAAAATATCAATAATCTTACTATCTCTTATAAATACCTCTGCATTCTGCTCACGCATCGGACGCTCTACCACATTAATATTATTACCATTATGAGTTACAACCGTACATAAACCGTCCTCATGACGATTCCTTAAGAAATAGCTGACCCCACCTTTTATTTCAACACCTGGGAAACAATCAGATGCATCAGGATAGTCATGCAGAATTCTTAAATGATTATCATTCAACATATTATCCCTAAATTCATCCAATCCACGACCTCCTGTAAACCAACGAGAAGGGGTAATAATACAAATATATTGAGTAGATAAATTACGTGCTATATCAACAAAATAGTTATAAATAGCAGGTGCACTTGAGCCCATTCCTCCTCCATCATTTCTTTGATACGGCGGATTGCCGATAATTGTATCAAATCTCATATTTCTTAATTTCTTTATTATCTTTTCGTTGTTTTTTCCGATTAAATCATACGAGTTAAAATCGGAGAAGATGTTTTCAATAGGCATCTCAAGCATGGCGTAAATCTTGCGCGTAAATTCGTATGCCAATGTAGATGTCGGAATTGCATATATTCTTGTTTTTACTTTCTCGCCAAACCTCTTATATAAAGCTATGGAGAATTCTCCCTGTTTAGACGCTATATCAAGGAATTTAACATCTTCTTTGTTATCCAATTCTTCAAACGGTAGAATTTCAACCATCTCATCTGCCACCTTTGCAGGCGTGACAATCTCAGAATCAGAAAAGCGCCCGAATTTGCTCATGGCAACCTCTACACGTTCAATAGGCTGAAGAGCTGCATCGCGTATTAAATCGTTTGTATTCTCTATTTTATAATCGAGTTTCTGCAAGATAAACGGATTACTCTTTTGCTGAATTGTAGTCAAGACCTTTATATTCAAACCAAGATTCTTAGCAATACGTCGATTATCTTCCGTTGCCGGAATTGCAGATATAATCTCTTCCAACGACTTTACAGTAGATTCCGTCAAAAAGGCAAAGAAGAGAACACGAGCATAATAGGCTGCTAACCGTTTTCCCAATTTATCGTTTTCAACTTCTTGCGGATATTCGGGTTGTGGATTATCGTTGGTTTCCAGTTTCGCATCACCTTTTTGTTGCCCAGCCGGCTCATCAGGATTATCATAATCATCTCCCTCACCCTCTGACGGCTTTATTTGCAAACCGCTTTTATCATCAATCGGGGCAATCCCTTGAATAACTTTTAGTATTTCGGTATCACTCAAAAGGATACTATCTGCCGGTATATCCGACGCTTCATCCTTTATGCTACGATTACGAGAATATTCACGTACGGCATCGGTAATATTAGTCGGCGTTACTTTCTGTAATTTATTCTTATTCAGTACAATGATAGGTGAGACAGACAATTCTTTTGCTATGCGTTCTTTCAACTGTACATTTCCCTGAACTTCCGTATTGACATTGTATAGCTGAGACTTCAACTCCTGCAAACGAAACATGCGGTTCGGATTGAAGTCAACCAACAACGTCTGCGACTTCATATTGTATTTAATGATATTGCCGCTTCCGTCTTTAAAAGTCTTCACATATTGATTCTGCAATCGGAATATCGCCTGATCGTATTCTTGCGGAGAAGCTGTATCTTTGAGATAAATCATTGTATCCCACTGCGGAACAGTCGTACCTGTCAGCATGCGGTTAACGGTCAAAGTCAATGTCTTGCGATTCTTTTCCTCACAAACCTTGATAGTCCGCTTCACATCATCTGTTTGTTTATACTTCTTTATATCGTCAAAGCCTGCTATATTAATAATCTCATATTCGTTCAGATTCTTAAAACGCTTTTTCTCCCGACAAATCAATGCGGCCATAGCATCACAAGAAGAGCGGAAAGGTAATACCATGACGATATGCCGACACATCTTTCCATCTTTAATTTTATTGTAATCAAGAAATCCAAGCAAGTTCTCATCCTCTTTCGAGCCGTCTATTACTTCCAGTAAATCCAATATCTCAGCCTCGTGTATGAATTGCCGGTGACTACCGTTAGCATCAGAAGCAATCGAATGTGGACGAAATAATTCGGAAAATGCGTATGTAATGCCGCTTTTACGTAATTCTTCCATCTTTTTTATTGATGAAGCATTCGGATTGAATGCGAAACGTATCATTTCCGGAAAGCCATAGTATGGATTATCCCATTCGTTGCACTCATCTTCTTTCAGATGCTCTTCATCCCATTGCTTTTGAGCGTCAATAATATCAGTGAACTGCACAAAGGCGATAATATCCTCTTTCTGAAATTCATCTCCCATCAGAATCCGATATGGCGTGCCGGAAAGATGTATCTTGATTTTCGCTTTCAATATTTTTACGGCGTCTTCAACCTTATCAAGCGTTTCAAAGCCTTCGACATTCTTCAATTCGCTGTCTATTTCACTCTTTTTGATTTTTTGCTCCTGCAACACTTTCCCGTATGAATCAGCACGGGCACCAAAATGCGTTTCATCTATAATGAGCAAATCTATCTGCCGCTCGAAAACCTCTTTGTGCTTCGCCTTGATTTTCTCGCCTTGCAAGTCCTGTAACGTTAAGAACAATGCCACTTTCTCCTCTACCGCGAGTGTATCTGCAATGATTGTCTCACAACTTCTCAACGATTTACTGTTCAAGAACTTGTAACCGGCAAAATAGACATGGCTCTCAACCGTCTTTTTCCATTCCTCTTCTACATCGGCTTTCGCAGAAACAATAACAACAACCTTAGCATCCATTTCTTTGGCACAGCACATTGCCGTAAATGATTTGCCGAACCGCATGACCGCATAAAGCAACAGATTTGTCCGCCCGGCAGCTACCGCCGCTTTAAAACTGTCTATAACCTGTTGCTGATTATCCCGTGGAGAATAACTTGCCGTCCTGTCATAAATTAATGTTTGCGGCAACCGATCGGGAGAATAAAACCGATATTTGCCGTCTTTATTAAGAGCACTTTGATGAATATCATATATTGCCTCGTCTAAATCTGCCGTTGTAGCTCCTTCAAAAAATTCCTTTGAATAGTAGGGCAAATCATGAAAAGTATCAGGTTGCAACCTACTTCTTCCTTTCTCTTGTTCCAAAAACGAGTGAACTGCATAATCCCGAAAAATAGTATTCTCATCTATCTGTGCCGAATGTTCGTACCGTTTTACCAAATTCGGGAATATTGTGCTCCATTCATCCAAACGCACCCGTACTCCTCGTGACGTATCACCGACTTTCAAATAGTTCGGTACGGTTTCAGTTGAAAACGCATAGATATGCGGTTCTACCCGTCCTACAATCAGACCGTCAAGAAGCGTTGTATCTAATTTTATATTTACGTCTGCCATATTATTTCCTTTCTTTTAATAACGAGACAAAGACTTCTTATTTTCAATTAACCCGTGTCCACAAAATGTCACTTTCGTGGACATATTCACAATGACGTGTCCATGAAATGCCACTTTCGTGGACACGTTCATATCAACATATACATAAAATCTAATTCTCGTGTACAGATTATCCGCTTATTGATTCTATTACCGGAGCATCTTCATCCAATTCAATGATTGATAAACAAATCTACCAACAGAATATTAATGTAATAGTTTTCTCTCCCTATTTTCTCTTTACGGAGAAGCCCGGATTCTACAATCATATCAAGGTACTTTGCTACAGTTTTTCTATTCAGCATCAAATCCCTTTCCATAAATTCTATTTTCGTATATGGGTGGAAGAAAAGATTGTTTATCAATTCATGTTTGTATTGCTTGCCGAATAAAGGACGCAAAACCGCTTTATAGTCATTCATCAACTTGGAAATACCTTTTACCAATCTAATCGTATCCACAGCCGTTTCCTCAACACCTTTCAGTATGTATAGTATCCATTCTTCCCATTCCTTTGCATTATTCATGCCTTTGTCACGTATGGCTTGAATGAGTCGATAGTACGTAGCTTTATGATGAGTAATATACCTGCTCAAATACAATATAGGCAGGTCGAGCAGGCCTGATGTAACCAGATATAAAACATTTATGATACGCCCTGTGCGTCCATTCCCGTCATAGAAAGGATGGATGCTTTCAAACTGATGATGAATAATCGCCATCTTTATGAGTGGGTCTAAATCGCATAATGCTTCATCATTGACAAACGTTTCCAAGTTTTGCATGTATTGTTCTATCTGTTCCTTATCTTGTGGAGGAGTATAAACAACACGACCATCTTCACGAATTAGCCGAGTACCGGGATTAGTTCTGAAACCGGCATTGTTGTGCACCAGCTCCGACTGTATTTGTTTTATAACGCCATTGGTCAACAACGGTGTTCTACGTACCATGGCAAACCCTCTACTTATCGCCTCGCGGTAAGCGAGCACTTCCTTTGTAGATGCATTGATAATTGTCTGTCTATAATCTAATCCCGCTTTATACAAATCATCTTGAGTTGTGACAATGTTTTCCACCTCAGAGCTATCCTTTGCTTCCTGCAATGTGAGCGTACTGATGAGTATCTGTTCATTTGGAATCGTTTGGGCAACACCTTTCAATTCCGCCAGTCTCCTATGGGAGTTGGTCAACTGCTTCAATATTTCCTTGGTTTCCAAATCATAAGGAAGCGGTAATGTTGGAATGGAGTATTCTCTCATATTGTGTTATGACATTTTATCTTTTAATTAAATCTACAAAACGTATTTTGTCTTTGGGTGATTTTGCCTCCCAATCCTTGATAATACAATAAACACCGTTGTGCTTGTGCATATTGCCGGTTCTGCAACCTTCGCAATGATTCATTTTCGGTTCGTCGAACAACGACTGTTCAACAGATGGTTTCAAGCCACAACTGTCGGGTACAACGCATTTAAGCCCATCCATCTGCCATAAGTTCCATGATATTATATAGGCAATATATAATAATGACTTCAACTGTGGAGCCTTGTTGAATTTTGCCTGATAATAATCTATGAATGTCATCAGCAGATTTTCGCGGGCTATCAGCAGGTTGTCACCCTGCCATTCATATCCGTATATATTCTGAAACGCCACTTGCGTCCATTTCAACCATTCGCCCGATGTTTCGGTATTCTCGCTCACGATGCGCAATTTGCGGTCAAGTAGACCTATGCGGTTTTCCAATGCGATGGGAAGGCCGGTTGTTGTATCATACCGGCTGACGAGATACGGAGCTTCGCCGCATGTTATTTCAAGCCGTGTGCTACGGACATAATCGCGCCATGTCTTACCCTCGGGAAATATGATTTTCTCCGTGCTTGTTGTCCATGTATGGTCATTGTTCTCGTGATTGAACACATCCTCACGCCCGAACCAGTCATGGTCGACCAGATTGTTTTGAGTATTGCAAATCCATGACGGGGTAAACACTTCTGCTTTCTCGCGACTGCGGTCCCGTTGCAAATCCCGCCTTTTTAATACACGCGGCATGATGACGTGGCCATTTTTTCCCGTAATAAGTTCGGGTCGGATAGGAGACTTGTATTCATACCCCTTACCAAGATATTCATAATCTGCCGTTGCCCATAATATATTTCGCTGATTATCAACCGTACTCATTGTATGATCTTTGAGTAAGGTATTGAATAAATCCGGTGAGATATCCAGTATATAATCTTCCAATATGTCTGTTTCGCTATGCCACATAAATATATATATTACCGGAGCTTATTATGTCTCCGCCGGTTCCACTTCGCAATATATAAGCATTGCCTTTATGTTCTATACAATTGTTTTCGCTCATAACTGTTATTCCTCCGCCTTTTTACAGGACTTTTTCTCTTCGTCGGACATGAAGTTACAACACTTTCACATCTGACGCAAAGTTAGTAATTTTATTTGTAATAGCAGTTATCCGTGAAAAACAATTGACACTACATAAAGAAATATCGGAAACAGGCAAACAAGCCGGCTACCGTCGCAAACAAATAAGTCATTAATTGCGGCGCAATTAATGACTTATTTGTTTGCGTTATAACGAGATATTAATTGACGTGTATTTCGGTGCATGTCACAACACATTTTGACGCTTATCGTAATACGACGGTAAAATAGCGCAAGCCACGGGCATATCAAACTGTTGTCGACGGCCCCCGACGGTATGATATTTTGTAATTATTTTATCACAAATTTAACACTTTATTTTTCATCGAAACAGAGTGGACAATGTGATATATATCGCGATAAGCGGCCGGCAGACAATCGGCCGATTTGCCAAAAACGTGCATTCAGCGGCTCGTTGGGTTGCATTATGCCGTCCGTTGCGCGGCGTTTAGATACTCGTTGGGAAGCAACGGGACGCTAAATGCAACCCAACGGGATACTAAACGGCCGGATCGGACTTTCCAAAACGAGGCTTTCCTGGCATCGCTCGAGACACAAAATAGATATACAACTGATTTACAGGCAATTACACAAACCATCCGAAAACTCGCGTATTTCCGGCCGCCGGACTTTTATTTTTAAACAAGTGAGTTTTGAAAAGCAATTTGTAAAGATAGTTCCGAACGGTCGGCAACGCACGACACCATCACCTCGCCCGAGATATGAAAGCTCAAATATAAGCAACTCTCGGCAGCCCGCCTCACGAACAGGTCGACAGCCACATCGCCCTTTCTCACCTCAAGAGCGTCCATCGCCTCGAAGTAGCTGTCGTCAAGGGCAAAAACGAGATGTGTGTATAGTCGTCTTTCAGCCCTTTCATATCAATCTTAAATGGCTGTAAACCGCATATTTACAACAGATACAATATTTCTTGGGCGGCAAAATTACAAATAGTCTCTATATTCATACAACAACAGGGAGCGTTTTTTAGTGGCGCTCCCTGTTGTTTAAAGGCGTAAGGACAACGGCCTGCGGCTATTTCTCGAGCGCATCGGCCGCTCTCAGTAGAAGGTCTTTCTCTATTTTCGCATCAGGCGAAGTCAGTTTCGCGGCTATCGCACGCAACTCTCCTGCACATGATTTGCGCATTTCAGCGTCTTTCACCGGACATTTCAAACTGCTTTTATATATCTCTGTCGGGAATACTGTAAGTTCTCCTTTATTGATTCTTTCCAGCGCCCTCTTCATGCTTTTGATATACATATTGAATGTATAAAGCCATTGGGTTTCCGCTTCCGTATCGCTTTCAAACGTGGAATGCGATGCCTTCTTTGGCTCCGGTTTGGCACCATAATCGGCAATCAACGACATTTCGGCTCCGCCATTGCCGTCTTCTTTCCACTCAATGGCATACACATGGCGGCGGTTGCGGGCCGTATCCTTCACATCAGGGAAGACCATCACCATATAACTGGATTTAGGGTCATTGCTCCCCACATTTATCTTCAAGTCGCCCGATCCGACGGAGATAACGGAATGCCGTGATTTGAGAGCGCCGGTACCTGATCGGGAGAATATCTTGGCGGCCGACTCACGGTCTTTGGCAAATTCTCTCTTTACATCATCAATCAGATTGACATCCTCCTTACCGAGCGAAAAAACGTATACATCCGTGGTGCTGTTCACCTCGCCCGTCGCTTTGTCTATGCCCTTCACGTGGTTTTCGCCCGTTATCAGGTCGACGCGCTTTTCCAGTCGCTTAAACGTCTCAACTATATTCTCCTGAGAGAAAACCGGCATGGCGCATACAGCGGCCATGCACAAGACTGCGATTTTTCTGATTTTCATAATTCTTCTTTTTATAATAGGTTATTAATTGAATATGTGTCACAATACAATAACAGCATCACGGGCGACGATTTTATAGTTATCGTCTTCATCGGTCACGAGTATATAGTTTGCATTTCTCTGCATCATAGCCTCATACGCCTGCAACATCACCTCATTGTTGTCTGCCCGTCGGACGGCCTCCATTGCGGCAAGACACTCCGCTTTCTCACGGGCATAAATCATTTCGGGAGTCATCTCTGCCGGCTTCTCCGAAGATGCGGCCGGTGTGCGGTCTGACATTGGCTTCTCATACGTCAGCCGGTTCTGTCCGGCTTTATTCTTTTTATTCATCCGTGGGTTACCGCCGGATTTTTCTGTGGCAGGCTTCTCCACACCGGTTACGGCAAGGCGATTGTCTAAGTCTGTCTCACGGGATTCCATTCCGGCAGTCGGAGCGCGGCCGGGACTGACCGCCGGCACATCTGCATTGCATGAAAGGCGCGGCTGCTCTTCACCGAAGCGGAACTGCCACCCCGCAACGGCGATACCGAAAAGCACCAGCACCACAGCGGCAGCCGTCAACAGGGAACGCACCGGCCATGCGATGCGCAGCGGCGGGCGCCTTTCGCGCATCCCGTCGTCAAAATATGAAAACATATCTTTATACGCCTTCCATTCCTCCGGTATGTCACGGGCTGTCCGGAAATAATCTCCCAGCACCTGCTCCTCATCCACTGTGGTATCTCCGGCCATAAACCTGTCTATCAGTATGGCGATGTACTCTTTTGAGTGATTTGTCCTCATTGTTCTACCTCCTTTCTTTCATTTTCTCAAGCAATATCTTTCTGGCCCGGGCAAGCAATGTACGCACCGACGATTCCTTTATACCGAGCCGGGCGGCAATCTCCGAACCACCGCATCTCTCCACCTGCCTCATATATAATATGGTGTGCCACGTCTCTGGAAGCCGGGCCAGTCGGGCGGCGAGCCACTCCTCATTGTCCTTGTCTTCGATATCCTCTAACGGGCCGTATGCGGTGCTCGCCAAGTCTGCCGGTACGGCATCCATTGATTCCGGCTGCCTGCGTCTGAAAGAGTTGAGCACCTGACGACGGGCGATAGTCATGGCCAAAGCCTCCGGCGAACGGAAGCGGTCGAGGTCGTCGCGCATCTGCCACATGCGCAGCATAACATCCTGCGCTATGTCTTCGGCATCAGCAATGTCGAGTCCGAACCGCCGTGCCTGCATGGCGGCCCTGTCGCGCAGGCGCCCGGCTATATGCTCAAATGATTTTTCGTCCATATCTTCAAAGCTGTTTACAATATAAAGACACACAAGAACATAACATGCAAACAGTCTTTAACATATATTAATCAATATACCGGATATCGGACTGAAAGAAGCGGCAAGGCTTTCACCATACAACCATCTATTTCTGAAGTTCTATCCTGAACGTAGTGCCTTTGCCAATCTCCGAGTTTTTCACGTATATACGCCCCTTGTGATATTCCTCTACTATGCGCTTGGCGAGCGAGAGGCCGAGGCCCCAGCCGCGTTTCTTGGTAGTGAAGCCCGGTGTGAACACGTTTTTTATGTCTTTGCGGCGTATGCCCTTTCCGTTGTCGGCCACCTCGATGACCACACGGTCGTGCTCGTCGAACATGGTGAGCGTTATCCGTCCGCGGCCTTCCATGGCGTCGACGGCGTTCTTGCAGAGGTTTTCTATCACCCACTCGAAGAGCGAGGCGTTCATCCTCACCCGTACGTCATGGTCGGGGAAGCGACGGACGATGTCGACACTGGCCGACGTCCGTCTTGCCATATAGTCGACAACATGGTCGAGCACCTCGTTCATGCTCGCGTCGACAGGCTCCGGCAGCGAACCGATTTTGGAGAAACGCTCGGCAATGCGTTCCAGACGGCGCACGTCTTTGTTCATCTCCGGAATAAGTTCATCGTCGGGATAGTTCTCGCGCAGTATCTCGACCCACGCCATGAGGCTCGAAATGGGAGTGCCGAGCTGGTGTGCCGTCTCCTTGGAAAGGCCCACCCACACCTTGTTCTGCTCGGCACGCTTTGAAGAAAGAAGTGCGAAGATAGCCACGACGACAAATATCAACACTATGCCCAACTGCACGTAAGGATACGAATAGAGGCGCTTGAGCATCGTCGACTCGTCGTAGCAAACGAGCTGGTAGTCTTTTCGGTCGGTACCGAAATCGACACGGATATACCGCCCGCTATTGTACATGCGGCGGCCGAGTTCGGCCACGTATGCAATGGAGTCGGCCTCGTTGCCGGCCTTGATATCGATGTTGCGATAGTCAGTGACCCGTCCGCCCGGATCCATCACTATCACGGGGATGGTGTTGTTGCCTTGTATGACGTTGAGCACAAGGGAGACATCGGTGTTCTCGTCGGCATTGTTCAACGCGTTCAATGCCTGCGCCCATATCTCCATCTTCGTGCGTTCCTCGTCAGACAGATCCCTGACCAGAAAATGAGACACCGCCAGCGACGCCACGGCTATCAACACGGCGGCAATCACCAGAATTATCTTCACCTGTCTGATACGGTCTGTCCACTGCATAACAATTCGGATAATATATTTTAAACGGTAAAGAGGCTGTTATATTGTACAATCATGGCGGAAAGAGGAATTCAACAAATCCTCTCTCCGCCATGATACCGGCCGGAACGATAGGCAAACGGTATATTCCGGCAACACTTTCATTTCAAATATGTCATGTAGAACCCGGCAATCTCGTCGAACGGAATGACATCTGTCTTGTCGTATAAATCGGTATGAACGGCTCCCGGAACGATGAGCAACCTCTTGTTGCCGCCTTTGAGCGACTTGAAAGTGTCTTCGCTGAAATAGCGCGAGTGCGCATTCTCGCCATGGACAAGAAGCACGGCGCTACGAATCTCGTCGGCATAGATCACCGTACGCCTGTAAGTGCCGGTATGAGCGTCCTCCGTGCGCTGAGCGCTAAGCCGGACACGCATTTCATGACGCGCGGAATCACTGTCGGAAGCATCGAAATATCCGGCCGACTGACAACGGCTGATATCGTACATCGTGGAAGCCACAGTAGCCTTGATACGTGTATCGACGGCAGCTGCATTGATCGAAAAACCGCCCCAGCCACAAATACCGAGTATCCCGATGCGCTCTTTATCCACATTATCCAGAGTGGTAAGAAAGTCCACCGCCGCACTGAAATCTTCTGTATTGATATCGGGAGAAGCCACACTGCGTGGTGTTCCGCCGCTCTCACCTGTGAACGACGGGTCAAAAGCGACAGTGATAAACCCTCGTTCTGCAAACTCCTGAGCATAAAGCCCGGAACACTGTTCCTTTACCGCTCCGAAAGGACCACAGACCGCTATTGCCGCAAGACGGCCTTCCGCACTCTTAGGCACGTACATGTCTGCCGCAAGCATTATTCCGAAACGGTTTACAAACGTAACCTTACTGTGGTTTACCTTGTCGCTCTTCGGAAAAGTCTTATCCCATTCCTCTGTCAGATTTAACTTTGCCGTATTGTCCGTCTCCGGAATTCTGTTTGTCTGCGCCACAACGCAAGTAGCGGCGGATATCAGACATGTCACAACGATTGTCTTAATACTCATAATAGATTTTCTTGATTTCATTATTAAAATACGATATTGGCACAACAGGCCGTAAACCGTTCTATCCACCGCAAAATTACAGCAATGCTCGAAAATATGCCGTGGACAATTGCCCGAATAAACAACCAAGATTACCGATTATGAATATCCCATATATTATTATATAATTAAATCTCATGAGTATTGTGCCTGCAGCCACAGATTATGTTATTTCGTCTTACACAAAACGTGAGCATGGCAAAAGACCGGTTATGCCGATATAAACAATTGCCGCTTCATACAATAAAAGTAAAGTCCATTACGCCGGTCGGCGTAACGAACTTCACGGTTCACATTGTGTCAACCATATCATAATACCAACGGACATGTATAACTGAAGAATAGACACATTACTCCATGAAGATGAGAAAGCGGGTAATTATGTGATAAATACCAGCTTCTTTTAAGACAACGACGGTACGGCAATAACAGCCATGTTACAATTTCTTGATGATTGGCCTGAAAAAAGCAACAAACCTATCCGTATATGTCTTTAACCAATCAAACAGTTCGGGCTGGACAGACTTATCCGTATAGTCACACTGCTTATATAAATCTATCGTCGATGTCTTCTTTCCGTCAAGCCTTCTCCAATCCAAAGCATGTCCAATAGCAGCTTCCGCTTTATAGGAAAGCAATCTGTCGAAACTCTTTTTATCCATGTCGCCACCCAAGTAAAGCTGAACGGTGATCTTCCGCTCTTTTGCATTCAAAAGCAGTGAGATCTGAAACTTGGAACGGCCGATGGCTATATTCATCCAATGGCTGTATGAAGGGGATTGGGTTCTGAATTTATCGGATGGATTAGCTACCATATACTCACAGAAAGATGACCAAAACTCATATCGTGCCATCTCCGAATCCGTTCTATTATCCGAAGACGCCTGACTTGAAGAGCTTCTAACATCCTTGCTCCATCCATTGGGTTTAGCTATGACATTGAAAACCGGCGCGGCCGGACTATGGTCTATCTTTATCAATTGAATCTCATATGCGTAAGCCCCATATGTCTATCGGGTGACCCACAAAGGCCGCCACCTGACGGAACGCATGACGCCGGGACACAAAAAAAAGTTCCCCCGGACACCATGACGTGTCCGGGGGAACGA
>NZ_BEWV01000196.1 GCF_002933775.1 Prevotella sp. MGM1 | reverse complement strand
CCGAGTTTCATGCTTTCAACCGCCGTATGCACTTCGGCATAGTCGGTCATGATGATGAACGGCTGCGTCATGCCCTCCTTGCGCATCCGGCGCAGCAGGTCGATACCATTGCCGTCGGGCAAACGTAAGTCTGAAACTATGATGTCGTTTTCTGTCGCTTGTAGCAGAAGCTTCTTTGCTGTCGAGAGGTGGAATGCTTGCACGGTGCGGAATCCCTCGCGTGCCAGCAGGTTGCAAACGAACTCGCAATACACGATGTTATCCTCCACCACGATGATTTTTGTCTTATCCATTTTCGTATTTTCTCCTTTCTTCTTTTGCCAGCCGGATGATTTCCGAACCCTTATCCAGCACAGCTTTTACAGCATTGCCAATTGTTTTATCGTCAGGTGTGCCTTCGCTATGAAGCAATTTGTATAGTTCCCTTAACGGTTGGTCGGCACGGAGTATCTCCCATGAACTTCGCAGGTGGTGTGTCAGGGCGTCCAGTTCCTGAAGGTCTTTCTTTAGACCCGCTTCCCTGATTGCCTGCATTTCCTTTTCGGTTTCCGTTATCAGTTTATCCAGCATGACGGCTTCATTGCCGTATGACAGCAGAGAAGTGAAATCCGGCTTTTCATTCCGGTTGCCTTTCATGGCGCATTTGTCTGAAACCTCCATCAGTTCAGATATG
>NZ_BEWV01000195.1 GCF_002933775.1 Prevotella sp. MGM1 | reverse complement strand
CATCTCTCTTACTAGAAAAAAGTGCCAATCGCTATTGACACTGCAAAGGTAAGAGATATAAGGTGTCATAGTAATAACCCCATGTAATCTCTCTAAAATCGATACTGTTCCAAAAATCGAAAAAACTGTTATCACACGCACATTTTTAGAGTATAAACAGCATATTATCCAAAGAATAGTATTACCTTTGCATCAAACAAAAGCCAAAGAGTGGCGCGCAAAATGTGGAAAGTATCACACTGCGAAATCGGTGGAGATGATTTGAATGATTTAAAATCACAACTGAATATCAGAGATTTACAAGATATTGGTGAGCCCCAGGCGGATCACGATAAAATTTATCAAATCGAAGAAAACCTCTGAAAATCAACGATTTTCGGAGGTTTTGCTTTTTGTCTCCTCTCCCCCCCCCCCAAAAAAAAATCGGCGCAATATATGGCAATATCCGGTGTGCAAAAAGGGAGCAAGGAATTTTATCCTGAAATTGCTCCCTTTTTAGGGATTATTGGATTGCTTTTCAGTATTTTGCGCCGATAGTGATTGTATTTCTCCTGCTCCCAGAGGGAGCTTCCGAGGGAACGGTTTGCAGACATTTCGGCACTTTTGTCAAAGTATGCCTTACGCTGTATCCAGCTTGTCAACCACATGTCTGCACTGACTTTTTTTAAGAATATTCCATTTGAATAATTGTTAAAAAAGGGAGCAAAATCGGGGAGCAAATCAGCGAAAACAATAGAAAATGTGATTTTGCTCCCTCTTTACACCCCGTTTTTCTGATGTCTTCTGGTATTTACAGATTGTAAAACTGAAAAAATTGCGTATCTTTAAGATACCATTAAAGCCACAAGACAAAATGAAACTATCCAATGAAAGCTACTTTTCCTTGAACTTCATCGCGAGGAAAAGAGCCAACAAGGAGGGTGAGCTGCCGATAACCCTCCGTATCACGATGAACGGACAGCGTGCAGAAATATATATCAACCGCACTGTCAGACCCGATGACTGGAATGCCGCAAAAGGTCAGTCGAAAGGCAAGACAAAGAAAGACCTTGAGCTTAACCGCTATCTTGACACGGTGCGCACCAAGATCTGCGAAATCCACAACCGGCTCGTTCTGCGTGACGAGCCGATAAATCCGGATGTGCTTAAACGAGCGTTCCTCGGCAAGCTCGAAAAGCCCAAGATGATTTGCGAGGCTTTCCGTGGGGTCAATGTAAAAGTGAGGGAACAGTATGAGCGCGGCGACATCTGCAAGGCTACCGTGCTTCGCTGGGAACGCTGCGAGAAGCATCTGTCAGAATTTCTGATGATGAAGGAGAATATATCTGACATCCCGATGAAGAACCTTACATCGGGAATGGTTGACGATTTCGAGCATTTCCTGCGTGTAAGAAAAATGTGCGCCAATAATGCCGCAGTGAAGTATATCCGCTATCTGAAGAATGTCGTGAGGGTCGGTATCGCCAACAAGTGGATTGACGACGACCCGTTTATCGGCAAGCGTTATACCCGTACAAAGTCTGACCGGGAATTTCTGAGCGAAAACGAGCTGAAAGCGATAATGAAGCTCGACCTTACAACACTCCCCCGTCTTGACCTCGTGCGTGACACATTCGTGTTCTGCTGCTTCTGCGGACTTGCCTTCGCTGACATATCCACTCTTACCCGCGACCATATAATTAAGGATGAGAACGGCGAGGAATGGATACGCAAGGCGCGCCAGAAGACCGGCGAGGTCAGCACCATCCCCCTGCTCGACATCCCGAAAAGGATTGCAGAGAAATACCGCAACCACCCGAAAGCGGTGGCGAAGAACCTCATGACACCGGTAATATCCAACCAGCGCATGAACTCGTACCTTGCCGAAATAGCCGACCTTGCTAAAATCGGCAAGCACCTGACGACGCACATCGCAAGACATATTAAATTGTCTTTGTTGCTGAATTTGAGCAGCTTGCAAAGATTTGCTTCTTAATGGGTAACACTTTGGAAACGAGCGAATTACTATATTCTATCTTATTTTGTACAAATCAAAAAACGCATTTTTGAATACAAAATAGCATTATTTTTTGAAATACACACCTCTTAAAAATGGTATTTTTACAAATGCCACGATAGTTTCTTCAATAGTTCATTAACAACATTTGTTTATATAGCGTTTATCGGCATAGCACAATTTTAGCTATGGTTTAGAAACTTATACTTCAATTCATACTTTTCAAGTTTGCTATAATAGTGTTGCCCTACCTATTCCAAGCGGTTCAGGAAGCTACACTCCTATTGCTGTCAGCCTATTTAAAGGTACGCAATATCTATTCCTCCTTTTTCATGTTATGCGAAAGGTAAGATCAACGAGAAAAGCCTGTTTAAGTTAACGCCAGTTCAATGTAAGTATTAAATTTATAGTATCGAATATAACATTTAAACGATTACCAATATGTTCTCAGAGTCTAAAGTTACAGAGATTTATTATATTTGCAAGGAATTTGCTATCCAACAAGAAAAATATATAATTAAAGACACATCCCATAAGCATCGTAACAAATCCAACCGTATGAGTGATGCGGATGTTATTGTTATTCTCATCCTGTTTCATTCCGGTAATTTTCGATGTTTCAAACACTATTATCAGGAATATGCCTGCAAGTATCTGACTCATTTGTCTCCCAAACGTGTGCCTTATAACCGGTTTGTTGAATTAGAAAAGGAGTGTTGTTTTTATTGACAATCTTTATCAAACAGGTACTTTTAGGAACTTGCACGGGAATCTGTTTTGTGGATTCCACTTCCTTGTGTGTCGCAACCAACGTATATTGATCTATAAGACATTTAAAGGAACTTGCCGAGAAGGGAATATGCTCGATGGGATGGTTCTTTGGATTTAATTTACATTTGGTAATCAATGATAAAGGCGAAATCCTCAATTTTATGTTCACCTCAGGAAATGTGGATAACCGGAAACCTTTGAAACAGAGACGTTTTTTAGAAAAAGGGAAACTGTGTGCCTACAAAGGATATATCGGACGGTATTGTTTGAGAGTCTTTTTATCAATGGCATACAAGTGATCACCAAAGTAAAGAATAAGATGAATAACTCACTGATGAGTATTGTGGATAAAATCCTGTTAAGGAAACGTGCCTTGATTGAAACTGTTAATGATAAACTGAAGAATATCGCACAGATAGAACATTCATGACACCGCTCTTTCAACAACTTCATTGCGAATGCTCTCGCGGCAATTGCAGCATATTGCTTTTTAGAGAAGAAGCCGACCATTGATATTAAATTCATCAAAGACAGGCAACTTGCATTGTTTTGAATTATATCGAACTGACGTTAAGTTATGGCATAAATATTTTTCATCACCACCAGAGAGTGTAATACCTTATTAAATGGCAGTATATAATTGCTTTTTAGAAGTAACGAACAGTAATTCCTCCTATTGTTCCACCATTGACTTGTATTTTCTGTGAAAGGTTGCGTGAAAATTTATAAGGAAAAAGTACAATATTCCAGTGGATTATTGACTATGATATGATTACTCAAATTTATTTTGATTCATTTACGATTTAAATATGTTGTAGTTATGTATCTCACAAAAACAATATAGATCTTGCATAATTCAATTAAAATACACAGTCAGATACGTTCCATGAAAGAGCATGAAACGTATCTGAGTTTTGTAGTTATTTGTCAGAATATCACATAAGCCATGTATTATTTGGTGCGGCTTACCACATGTATGGTTTTGCCTTCTTTATCGAGCAAATTCAGTTTAAGATTCTCTTTGTCGGCGGTCAGGACGGAGAATCCGGGAGAATCATTGCAAAATATGGTGCCCTCGATTTCTTTCGGAGTCCGTGTGAGGGAGCCGGATGTGTTGACCACATAGTCGATTTTTGAAGCCGGGCGGCGGATGTGCTGGTAATTGTGGATATGACCGCAGATATACATGTCCACATTGTGCTTCCGCAGAATTGTGTCAATTTTCTTCTGCATATCTGTTCGCTCAGATTCCGACTTGTCGGTATAGGCATAGATGGGATGATGACCGACCACAACGATCCAGTCTTCCGTCGCCTCTGTCAAAGTCTTTTCGAGCCATTGCAACTGGGCTTCGGTATCCTGATTCACAGCATCGGGATATGTGTCGGTCTTTTTCCTGTATTTGTCAATCAAAGGAGTAGTGTCGAGAAATACCACCTTGACAGTTGTCCCGTCATCTTCAAAGGTCTTGGTGTAATATCTCGCAGGCATCTCCCAACGGCGGGATATGCCGGAATAGTCAATAACCGCTTGAGTGTTACCGCGATATTCATGGTTTCCGCAGACGGGATACCAGTTCACCATAAGCTCCGGGTGGTCGTAGATAAGCTCATAGTTGGTCATCCACAACGGGTCTGTCACACTTTCCACTCCACCGTAGTGATGTGTGTCGCCAAGAGCAAGAATAGCATCAGGTCCTATTTGTTCTGCAATTCTGCCCATCGTCGCGGCAACAGGCTTCTGGTCATAGTGACCATTACGTCCGAGGTCTGACACTACCATCAGGTTCACGTCGCCTTTGGCGATTTCAGTCTGGGCAATGGCTCCAAAAGAGGGGATGAGAGCCAAAGCCGCGATAAGTAATTTACGAATCATTGTTTTGTATTTTTAGAATGTTACTTTTACACCGCCGTTGAGTTTCACTCCGTAATATTCCTGCTGCATCGTGTAGTCCTTGCTACCTTGATAATAGCGCAGAGGCTGGTTGAGGAGGTTATTGCAGTCGGCATATACGGTTATTTTTGTTTTGCGCCCGAATGTGTAGCTGACGTTCAGGTCCAGATATTTCACGGCATCATAGTATCGGTCGTAGAACGAACTTGCGCCCATTTCGTCGATAAATGCCGAGGCATAGTTGAATGAGGCTCTTGCAGAGAAACCGCACTTGTCGAAATATAGCGAGAGATTGGCTGTATGCTCGGGAGAACCGGGCAAGCTAAGGCCTTTCTCGTTTTCACGACCCTCGAAGTTGAAGTCGGTAATGCGTGAGTGGGTATAGGTGTATGTAGCGTAAAGTCCGAGACACTTCATCGCCGGTGTGATGAAACTGAAATCGCGCTGCCATGCCATTTCCACTCCGAAAAGATTAGCGTTTCCACCGTTTTTAGGTTGTGTGAACTTAGTCCAGACAGTACCCTGATACTCCTTGTTGTATGCCACTTCGTCCACGATGAAGCCTTCTATTCTTTTATAGAAAATTCCTGCTGAAACCAGACCGATTGACTTCCAGTAATATTCAGCGTTGAGGTCTAAATTATGTGAGGTAGTCGCTTTAAGACCGGGATTGCCAATCCTTATCTCATTGTCGCCACGTTTGATATTCATACCCGGGACGAGGGCGGAATATTTTGGCCGGGATATGGACTGGTTATAACCGGCACGCAGCATGAAATCCTTGTTGATGTCCCATTTCAATAATAATGAGGGGAGGAAATTTATATAATTTGAAGTCTCAGGCTCGGTCTTGGAGACACTGTTGGATTCATCATCGTAATTTCTGCCGATGTAGCGCAGTGATGTATTCTCGACACGCAGACCGCCCATAAAGTTAAGGTTGTCGGAAAGTCTGGAATCAATACGCACATAACCTGATGCCACATTCTCCCTCGCATGGAAATTGCCCGCAAGTTCCTCTGCAATTTGCTCTCGCTCAAACAAATTGGAATCGTCAAGATTGAGGGAGCCAAGAAATTTCTTGTCAACGAATGTGCCGGCCTGATATTTTGAGGAAGGCATGAATCTGTCGGTACTTTGGTCTGTGGTATGTGCAAGCGCATCTGTGTTAAATGCCTTTTTGTCAAGCGGAGTGTATTCGTAATAGTCTATCTCCTTATCTTTTGTCTTGTTCACGAACTTGAATCCGAACTTGATTTTTGAGCGTTCGCTAAGTCGAGCCTTGAAATCCAGTGCCGCCTTGAAGTCCTGCTCCACAATATCCTCCTGCTGCTGTGTAAGCTCTTTGAGCGAGAAGTCATCATTCAAGGTCATTGTATATCCTTCGTCGGGAGTGGCAAATGGCTCTCTCGGATTACTCAGGTCGAAACTGAACCTCTGCGATTTGAGACGGTAGTCGATGTATCTCTCATTCGGGCGTTTCTCCGTAGCCCGTGCATATCCCAGTTTCCAGTCCATGCCAAGGATGCCTATACGGTTTTCACCTCCCAAAGTGAAATCCATTGTCCGTTGTCGTTCAAGACGGGCGTTTCGTTCGTCACCCGAACCTCCTTTTGTCTGGACACGCACATCGGCTTTCCCTTCGGGCGTAATGTCTTTGAGTGTTGTCCTGTAACGGTTTTCCCAATCATTGCGGTTGTTGAAAATACCCTTGAACCAGACCTTGTTGAAGTCATTGAACTTCCAGTCGAGCGACAATGAGTAGCTCTGTCGCTCTCGTGTGACATAATACTGCCTTATCTGATAGTCGTTGACATAGATTTTGCCGTCGTCATCCTTTTCCCATATAAATTCTGTATTATATGATCCGGCTGGCGCATTATTATAGGAGGCCGCAAGCATCACTCCGAAGCGGTCATTGAAGAAACGGTTACCGAGAGTGAGTCCGAAATTCATCTGCGCCTTACGGCTTATCCAGTTGTAGCCTGTTCCCGCTACGGCTCCGACAGTAAATCTGTGTGGCGAATTTTTCGTAACGAGGTTGATGGAACCGCCGATGGCATCGCCGTCCTGATCCGGCATAAGTGTCTTGCAGACCTCTATTGTCTGAATCATATCGGACGGTATAAGGTCAAGCTGGACATTGCGAGTGTCTCCCTCGGCCGATGGCAGTCTTGACCCGTTGATTGTCACTGAACTGAACCCAGCCGGAGTGCCGCGTACTTGACCGAAACGGGCCTCGCCCTGATCATACTGCACATTGATACCGCTTATACGTTTCAGAGCGTCTCCGATATTCGAGTCGGGGAATTTGCCAATCTGGTCGGCAGATACCACATTGGTTATATTGATATTATTCTTCTGGGCATTTATGGCTCTCTGCTGCCCGGAGAAAACGCCGGTCACTACAACTTCATTCAGTTCCCGTGATGTATCCGACATTACTATGTCGTCAACCGTTGATTCTTCCGAAACCACGATTGTTTTACTGACCGGAAGAAAACCGATATAAGTTACTTTCAGATTATGATTCCCGAATGAAAGGTTGGCAAACGAGAAAAAGCCGTTGAGATCTGTAACCGCCGACAGCATGTTGCTGTCAATGATAACCACCGCCCCCGGCAGCGGGTTCTTCTCATTGTCAAGGATGCGGCCTTTAAGTTGTCCGTATTTCGGACTGTCAGCCGCCATAATGGTCAGACTTGAAGCAAGTGCGACCAAAAAAGTTGACATTACTTTTTTCATTGTGATTGTTGTTTTGTTTCTGATTTACGCTGCAAAATTAGCCAACTAATATTTCATGGGGTTATCAGATTTGTTTAGATTTTATGAAATAAATTGTGTCATTAAACTTTTATTAAACTTTTGAGCATTAGGACAGTATTTAACCGATTATTAGTAATTTTGCGGCATGGAAACAAAAAAGAAGATACTTGTTGTCGATGATGAGGAGGCTCTGTGTGACGGACTCGGATTCAATCTTGAAGCGGAAGGCTATCAGGTTGACATGGCGTATAGCGCGGAGGAGGCTCTTGCCCTCAACCTTGCCGACTATGACCTGATACTCCTTGATATTATGATGGGGGAAATATCCGGGACTCAACTGGCACGCATAATGAAGTCGAATCCGGCAACGGCCTCCGTTCCCATCATATTCTGCACGGCAAAAGACACGGAGGAGGATATGATTTCGGGACTTGATCTCGGGGCTGACGACTATATAATGAAGCCTTATTCTCTTAAAGCTGTGCTTGCCCGAATAAGGACTGTGCTTCGCCGTACAGCGGCTTCTGTCGCACCTGCCAAGACTGATTCTGACCTTGTTTCATACAAGGGGCTTGTTCTGTCTACAAAAAACAAGACTTGCACAGTTGACGGGACGGAGGTGAAAATGCCTAAAAAGGAGTTTGAGATACTGCTCAAACTAATCTCCAACCGAGGGCAGGTTTTCACCCGTACGGATTTGCTCAACAAGATATGGCCCGACGAGGTTGTGGTGCTTGACAGGGTTGTAGATGTGAACATAACCCGTATCCGCCAGAAAATCGGCATCTACGGCAAGAATATTGTAACTCGCTCGGGCTACGGTTATGGGTTCATTGAATAAGCTCTCCTATCCGCAGCGGCTGTTCGTGTGGCTTCTTGGATATTCCTTGCTGATGGTCGGTTGCTTTGTCGTGTTTCAGTATCACAGGGAAAAGGAATTCAAGGCGGAGGAGATTGACAAGCAACTGCAGCTTATCAACACATATATCCTTACCGAACTTGGTGAGGGACACGATGTGCCAGATATAAAACTTGACGAATTCAAGCCATTCGGGGAAATCCGTGTCAGCGTGATTTCCGAGGACGGACATATCATTTACGACAACACCCTTGATTCATTGCCGAAAACCAATCATCTTGACCGTCAGGAAATCCGGGATGCCTTACGGCATGGGGCGGGCTATGCCGTAAGACGACACAGCGAGAGTACCGGCAACTATTATTTTTATTCGGCGAGAAAAAGCGATGACGGCTATATTGTCCGTACCGCGGTGCCGTATTCGGTTTCATTCAGAGGTCTGTTGCAGGCCGATTATGGCTTTCTGTGGATTATGGGGGTTATCACATTGGTCATGTGCGTACTTGGCTATTTTGCAACCCGAAGGGTCGGCCTCCACATAATCAGGCTGAACAGATTTGCGGAAAACGTAGAAAACGGTGCCCAGATTTCTGACACCGAACCGTTCCCCCATGACGAACTTGGCGAGATTTCAAACCACATTGTCCGCCTTTATGCCCGTCTGCAACAGGCTGTCGCCGACAGGGACAACGAACATCGCGCTACCCTCCATGAACAGCTTGAAAAGGAACGCATCAAAAAGCAACTCACGAACAACATAAACCACGAACTGAAAACCCCGGTCGCATCAATCAGGGTCAGCGTGGAGACGATGCTGGCACACAGGAATATGAGCGATGAAAAGCAGATATTGTTCCTGCAACGTTGTCTTACAAATACAGAAAGGCTACAAAGGCTTCTGACCGATGTCTCGCTCCTGACACGCATGGACGACGGAAGCGCCTCTATATTGAAAGAACAGGTTAATCTCACGGATATAATAAATGACGTGGTTGAGGACCGACAGATAATCGCCGCCACAAAGGGCATAAGGATTGAGAATTTTGTTTCTCATAACGTAATCATGGCCGGAAATGCTTCTCTGCTTGAGGCCGTTTTCAACAACCTTATAGACAATGCGATTGTTTATAGTGGAGGAACAAGAATAAAAATAGAATTAATCAGTATCGACAACGATAAAGTTGTAATTGCATTGTCCGACAACGGATGCGGCGTTCCTCTCGAACACCTGCCAAAACTGTTTGAAAGGTTCTATCGCATTGACAAGGGACGGTCACGAGCGGCCGGTGGCACCGGACTCGGGCTTTCGATAGTGAAAAACGCTGTGATTCTTCATGGCGGTGAAATCTCCGCTGAAACTCAATGCTCAGGCGGATTATTGTTCAAAATAACATTTTCAAGAAACTCAAAATGAAGACAAAACTAAAAATCGCGCTTGTAGCTCACGACCAACGCAAAGCCGATATGATCGATTGGGTAAAATTCAACGCCCAATACCTTTCCCAACATGAGCTGGTATGTACCGGCACGACTGGAGGGCTTATAAAGAATGCTTTCTCAGAAGCTGGAATAGATGCACAAGTCGAATGTATGAATTCCGGACCGATGGGCGGTGACGCCGAAATAGCGGCAATGGTGGTAAGAAACGAGATTGACCTCGCTATTTTCTTGATAGACGACCTCAATGCGCAGCCCCACGAGGCGGACATTCAGATGCTTTTGCGTCAATGCCGGCTCCACAACGTGCCGATTGCCTGCAACCGCATCAGTGCCGACCTGATGATTTCAAGTCGTTTGTGGGAAGACCCTACATATAAACCCATCGAACAGAGCTATATACGGTTTGACCGCAATTAAACCCTCTGTCAGTCCGGCAGTTTTAATAAATGGTTAAGGATTTTGAAATAATCATGAAATGTTTTCTTAGTTACTTTGCGGCTGAATAAGTAATTGAGATAACAATGGAAATACTGTTTCTTTGCGTAGTAATTTTTCTTTTCCTGCTGGCTGTGTTTGACCTGTCAGTAGGCGTGAGTAACGATGCTGTCAACTTCCTGAACTCGGCTATCGGGTCTAAGGCGGCATCATTCAAAAGAGTCCTGATTGTCGCTTCCATCGGTGTGTTCATCGGTGCGGCAATGAGTAACGGAATGATGGAGATTGCCCGGCACGGAATTTTCCGTCCCGAGCATTTTTCGTTCTATGACCTTATCTGCATCTTCATGGCGGTAATGGTCACGGACATCATCCTTCTCGACGTGTTCAACTCGCTGGGTATGCCGACCTCTACAACCGTGTCAATGGTTTTCGAGCTGCTGGGAGCCACCTTTGTCGTTGCATTGATTAAAATGGCAGGAGGCATCGGTCTCGGTTTTGACGACTTGCTTAACACGGAGAAAGCCCTGTCGGTGATTCTCGGAATATTCCTGTCGGTGGCGATAGCATTTTTCTTCGGAACGGTTGTGCAGTTCATATCCCGCATGGTGTTCTCGTTCAATTACCGTAGCAACCTGAAATGGAAGATAGGAATATTCGGTGGCATCTGCGCGACAGCTATTGTCTACTTCCTTCTGATCAAGGGGGCAAAAGATCTTACATTCATGACCCCCGAACTGAAAGCATGGATAAAAAACAATACGGCTCTGATAATACTGTCCTGTTTCGTGGTTTTCACGCTGCTGATGCAACTGCTCCATATCTGCAAGGTCAACGTGTTGAAAGTCATAGTGCTTATGGGCACGTTCTCGCTTGCCGTGGCATTCGCAGGTAATGACCTTGTGAATTTCATAGGTGTTCCCTTGAGCGGTCTGGCTTCATATCAGGATTTTATGGCTAACGGCGGAGGGGATTCCAAAGGTTTCCTTATGGATTCACTCAACGGCCCGGCAAATACACCGATATATTTCCTCATAGGTGCCGGTGTCATAATGGTGGTCTCGCTTGCAACGTCAAAAAAGGCAAGGAATGTGACCAAGACCGAAATCGGACTGGGAAGCCAGCAGGGTGGCGATGAGATGTTCGGTTCATCCCGCATCGCCAGAAGATTGGTTAGATGGACTTTATCATTCCTGTCATGGGTGCGCCGTGTGACACCGATAAAAGTACGCCGTTGGTTCAACCACCGTTTTAATGTGGATGAGACCATTATGGATCAAGGGGCGGCTTTCGACCTCATACGCGGCTCAGTCAATCTCGTGCTTGCCGGCGCACTCATTGCCCTCGGCACCTCGCTGAAACTGCCCCTGTCAACCACATTCGTAACATTTATGGTCGCTATGGGTACTTCTCTTGCCGACAGGGCATGGGGCAGGGAAAGTGCCGTGTTCCGCATCACCGGCGTGATTTCCGTAATCGGCGGTTGGTTCCTTACTGCGGGTGCGGCGTTTATCGGTGCAGGACTGATTGTCGCGGCAATGCACTATGGCGGTCAGTGGGTGATGCTTCTGTTGGCGGCTTTGACCATATTCATAATCATCAATAGCAACCGTCGATTCAGAAAGAAGACAGAAGAAGATAACGGTGACGCGCTGTTCCAGACCATCATATCCACACAGGATAAAACACAGACATGGCCGTTGCTTATGATGTATATCACGGAACAACAAGAGAAGTTCATGACCTATGCCGAGGAAAAATACCGGGATATAACATCGGCTTTCATAACTGAGAGCGCCGGGATTCTCGGCAAGACGGAATCGAGTCTCGCCCGCCAGAAGACCATACTTAAAAACGCCCGCCGTAAGGAAACTCTATGTCTGCGTCATTTGACACGCGAGATGGCGATAGAAAAAAGCACTTGGTTCTATCTCAGCAACAACTGCTGTATGGGCATACTTTACAACCTGCGCCGCATCAACGAGGTCTGCAAAGAGCATGTCGACAACAATTTCCTTCCTCTGCCTCCCCAATATACTACTGAATACGAGATGATACGGACACAAATAAGTACACTGTTCAATGATACCGTCAAACTTATGGGGAGCGGGGATACAGATACGATAAGCACTCTTCGCCGACACTGTGACGAGATAAAGGATACTGTTTCCGACACATATCATCGTGTGCATGACCAGCTCCGCGACGGAGACACATCGGCAATGGCTGTTCTGTATGTCTATGTCAATCTGCTTCAGGAAACGCAGGAAATGGTATCGTCAATAAGGAAATATCTGCGGGCGTTTGCCAAGCTGCGCAACTCAGATTTCCGTACACGCCCTGCCAAAATTATGGTACCAACAGCATAAAGTCTAAGGTAAAAAAGATTGTTCCTAAGGTTGAGATGGGAGTGCATATCTCCCATCTTTTTGTATTGTAACTGATTGATAAATTTAATATTTATCTAATATCTCAGACATAAACGTGAAATATAAATATGGTTACTTTGCATCAAAGAAATTCTATAAATCATGTACGTTACAGTTCTCTCGATAACAGCTCTGACTGGAATCATCTTTATGTTGCGACGGCATATACGCAGACACAAAATCAAGGAAATGTGTTGTATTATTCCCAATAGTCCTGTCGGAAAGTCTTGTTTGACCGTGACGATGCAGTCATGCGGTCCGATTATCGACAAAGCGTTGAAATGTCTTTCAAACAATGACAGTATAGCCGTTTGCAAGAATCATCGAATCGGGTCAGAAACCATTGACATAATCAGTGAGAAAGTCCGGAATTGTTCGGCGGACTCTGATGATACTATCGGCAAGACTGCGCTATATTGTGAATATATGCTTGAGGCTACGGACAAGATTGCCGAAACAACACGTCATCTTGTCACGTCCCCGGATGGCTATATACCTATCTCTTACAAATGTGAGATCGAAACAATTCGTGGAGGGATTGTCCGACTGTCTCAATTAGCTGACAGCATACTCAGTTCAGATGTTGATACAGTGAAGATTAATGGAGATGCGGGCTTGGAGAAAGATTTTATCGAACACAGCATCGCCATACATTCCAAAGGGATGACCCATGAAGATTTTGATGAAGGAGCCCCCTCATATTCCTATCTGATGCTCTTGTATTATCTTCATTCCTTTATCAGTTCCTTTCTACAGGCAATCAAAAACATTAAAACAAGCAATAAACCAATGACAGCATGAAACGGATTTTAATTATGACGGCATTGTCAGTATTTGCATTGTCTGCCGTGGCTCAGGATAAAAATCCATTTATCCCGGAAATACACGGGACTATCCGGGCCAAATATGAATATGAGCCTCAAATAGATAAGGGACGCTTTGAGATACGCAATGCGCGTCTGAGCGTGGAAGGCAGGGTGATTCCTATTGTAAGATACAAGGCCGAGATAGACCTTTCGGACGAGGGTACTATAAAGATGCTTGACGCATATATACGTCTGCAACCTAAAGATGTGTTAAAGTTCACCTTCGGTCAGATGAGAGTGCCGTTTACCATTGATGCTCATCGTTCACCGCATCTACAGTATTTCGCCAATCGTTCTTTCATAGCAAAGCAGGTCGGCAATGTGCGCGATGTAGGGGCATCAGCATCGTGGACATTCAACGACCGTATGCCCATTACGCTTGAAGGAGGTATATTCAACGGCTCAGGACTGACAAATCAAAAACATTTCTGGACCAACAACTATAATTTCTCGTTCAAGGCGCAGACAATGATTGCCCGGCAATTTAATATCACACTCAGTTGCCAGAAGGCAAATGCCGGGGATGTGAACGTGATGATGTACGATGCAGGGGTCTACTGGCAAAACCGGAGATGGCACATCGAGGCGGAATATCTCCGCAAGCACTATGCCCACGGCTCTTTCACGCCTGTAAATGCGGTTGACGCATTTGCCGCATATCGACTTCCGATGAAAAAAGGTCTGACTTCCATATCATTCCTCGGAAGATATGACTATATGTCAGATCACAGCAAAGGTACGAAAGATGAATCCGGCAATCTCAAAGTAGATGATCCTGAAAGGCATAGACTGACTGGAGGTCTTACATTGAGTTTTGGAAAGAAATCATTACAGGCAGATATTCGCCTCAACTATGAACAATATTTTTATAACAAAGGAGTAAATCCAGCAATTTCAGAACAGAATAAGATAGTCATGGAATTTGTAGCCCATTTTTGATTTTATGTCACAAAAACAAAACCGACAGCATTTCCTGACTTCGTCATTGCGTCACCCTAAACGCCAAGATGGTCAAACAATGGCTTCAATGACCGATGTTCGGGTGTCAGCATCATAGTGCGTGTTATCGTCTCATCATTTAATGGAAGCCTCAGTCTGACGGTCGTTATTGTTTTGGCGATCTTGATTACTTTGTCAACACTCATTTTCATGTGTAGAGTCTCGATAATCCTCTCAAGTTCCTTATATAGCTTGTATGCGACAAAACAAAGGCATACATGAGCCTCGATACGTTTCTCAGTAAAGTGAAAGATGGGGCGAGTCTCCAGTGTCCCCTTTGATATCCTGAACGCCTTCTCAACAACCCAAAGACCTTGATACTGAGCGACGACCTCCGATGGTGGCAATGTGGTATTGGTGACATATCCTTTCAGACCGTCCCATACCTCATCCTCCTTGATCTTATCCTCACTGATACTTACATTGACATCATTGTCAAGCTTAAGGAACTTGCTGTAGCCACGTTTATTAATCTTATCCTTGGTGATTTTGCCGGAAGCATAGGCTTTTCGTAGTCGTTCAACACCCTTGTTGCGGTTATAGGCATCCTTGGTTGCCCGTTTTGAACTGTATGTGACAATGAGACGGTCGCCGTTCTCGAGTTCCTTCTCATGATACTGTCCATCTTCATGGGGGATTGACTTTATCCATTTCTCGACATCATTTGCCACTTTCTTTATTCTTCCGCCGACAATGAACTGATATCCTCCGGAACGCAGTAGCCCCATATTCCGTTTTATCATGAAGCCTGAATCAGCAACCACAATAAAGTCATCAAGGCCGAACCGTTGCTTTAAATCATCTATGGCGGGGATCATGGTGTAACTTTCATATTGCGCTCCATTGAATATTGAGTATGAAAGAGGATAGCCGTTCTCACATACAAGAAGTCCGAGGATAATCTGTGTCTCGGCTGTCTTGCCGTCTTTGGAAAACCCCGGTGAACGAAGGTCATCTTCCCGAAAACTCTCAAAGTACAGTGATGTGACATCGTAAAACAGCATCTCCACTCTTCCACCCAAGACAAAAAACGTATGCTCCACGCTGATACGCTGCACAACCTCCTGCTGGGCATTGTAGAGCTTGTCCATATAGCGGTATATCTTGCTGAGGTTCACATCCTCTTCAAAGTGGGTTTTCAGGTAGTCTGCAGTCGCCATCTTGCTCATCGGCTCACATAACCTTGCTATTACAAGATGCCGTAAGACATCATCCCCGACCCGGTTGAATCCAACAGAATCAAACACCTTGTCAAGAATCAATTTGGCTCCATTCAGCAATATACCATCAATATTGTCAAGGACAGCCTCGGCATTCTTTCGTTCAAGTTCTTTTTGGTCGGCTTCATCGAAATCGATTTCCATGATACCGAGATGAGACTTAATCCACTTTTGTCCTTGGAGGCAGAGACGCTCAATCTCAGACTCGTCATACCCTATGCCCACGGTGTGCAGTTCTTTGAACTTGCCTCCGTGCTTGTCAACAACCACAACGCTTGTGGTGCCAGAACGATTTTTCTTTTTGCGGACAAACATACCGCAAATATAATCAAAATTGCCATTGCGTCACCCTAAATCACCCTTGAATTTGCCTATATTGGTGAAAATCAGGCATCCTTATTTTGGAACTCAAAAAAGTGACGAAGTCAGG
>NZ_BEWV01000194.1 GCF_002933775.1 Prevotella sp. MGM1 | reverse complement strand
GCCGGAGACAGGGTGAAAGCCAATCGAAAGGGTGGCGGTAAACGACACACAACCGACGGGAACATAAAAAAAACGATTACGGAAACAATAAGCGGAAAAATCATAGCTCCATGACGGAAGAACTGGAAAGATACATACTCGACCACATCGACAAGGAGGGTGACTACCTATACAGCCTCTATCGGGCAACCAACATACACCTGCTGCGCGGCCGCATGGCAAGCGGACATCTGCAAGGGCGGTTACTCAGGATGCTCGTGAGGATGATAAGGCCGGCCAACATCCTCGAGGTGGGCACGTTCAGCGGGTACAGCGCTATATGTATGGCTGAGGGGCTCGAACCGGGCGGCAAAGTATATACATACGAAATAAACGACGAGCAGGAGGAGTTCACACGTCCGTGGATAGAAAACTCTCCCGTGGCCGACCGTATAGAGTTTATCATCGGCGATGCCAATACCGAGGCTCCGAAGCTCGGAATAACGTTCGACATGGCCTTCATAGACGGTGACAAGCGTACGTACCGACAGACTTACGAGACGGTGCTGGCACTGTTACGTCCAGGCGGTTTCATGCTTGCCGACAACACGCTGTGGGACGGGCATGTCATTGACCGCGCTTACGACGGCGACAAGCAGACGCAAGGCATAGAGGATTTCAATGATCTCGTGGCGAAAGACAGCCGGGTGGAACGTGTCATCCTGCCTTTGCGCGACGGACTGACAATCATCAGGAAGAAGTAAGAAAGGTATTGAGGAGTTGAGGAGTAAGGAGAGAAGTCGTAAGTAGAATGGTTCATAAACTAAGAAGGGAATAGTTTATGAATTCTTATGAGCCAAAACAGAATGGTTTATAGACTGAGATAGAATGGTTTATGAGCAAACAATAAGTATTTATAAGTTAAAATAAGATTGTTTATAAGCTAAAATAGGATTATCCATAAGCCAGCATAGAATGGTTTATAAGCCAAGAAAGGAATTGTTTATGAGTAACCCCAATTGCATCGGGCCGTGATTTGAGACACAACAAATCACGGCCCGACACAATTGGAGTAGCTTCCGGCAGGCGATGCCAGTGATAACTCCTTAACTTTAAAGCTATTCTACTTACTACTTCTCTCCTTACTCCTCAACTCCTCGATAATATTCCCAACTTCTTCTACTTGCTCACACAACCTCCCAAGTGTCGTTAGTGTCGAGAAGTTCCATGAAGTTATGATATTTCTTCAGGCTCTTCACCTCCTCTATCTGAGCCGTGACCGCCTCATCGTATGTTGGAGCGGCCACGTCTCGGATGACACCGAGAGCCACGGGATAGCCGTTTTCGTTGTCCATCATGGCCAGTTTGAGTTGCAGGGTATTGTCTTCGCAGTGTGCGTCGTGCACCAGAATGTCGTCCATCGTATACCCGTCTTTTCCTATCTCCACCACTTTAAGGCCGAAACCTTGCTGCACAAGGCCGTATTCGTTGCTCTCCCCGAATACCAACGGCTGGCCGTGACGCACATAAATGGCATTCTTCTTTCGACCCTCCTTGTTGTAAACGGTGTCATGACAACCGTTGTTGAATATCACGCAGTTCTGCAATATCTCGCATACCGAAGCGCCTTTGTGGCGGTATGCCGCTTTTAGTATCTCCACAGTCTCGGGAGCGTCGGTGGCAACGGCACGCGCAAAGAAATGCCCGCGCGCGCCGAAGCACAGCTCGGCAGGGCAGAACGGATCCTCAACCGTGCCATAAGGACTTGATTTTGACACGAAACCGCGCGGGCTGGTAGGCGAATACTGGCCTTTAGTCAGTCCGTAGATACGGTTGTTCAGCAATATCATATTAAGGTCGATGTTGCGTCGCATGGCATGTATGAAGTGATTACCGCCTATCGCCAGTCCGTCGCCGTCGCCGCTTATCTGCCATACCGTAAGGTCGGGATTGGCAACTTTGACTCCCGTGGCTATCGTGGCGGCACGTCCGTGCACCGTCTGCATGGCGTAAGTATTCACATAATATGGCAGACGGCTGGAACATCCGATACCCGAAATCACCGCCATATTATGCGGTGCCACTCCCACTTCGGCCATTGCCTTGTACAACGAGGCAAGGAAGAAATGGTCACCGCAACCCGGACACCATCTCGGCTGACCTTTTTTATAATCGTTTGGTGTAAACATCGTTTCTCAATTAATTGATTATCATATTTTAATCATATATACATTAACTCTTGGCAGAATGCCAGCAATGGCCCTTCATGAAAACCACCGGCACTCCCATACAGGGCTGTCAGTCTGTGAACATACGGCCAAACGCCTCCACAAGCTCGCTCACCACAAACGGCTGTCCCTTGACCTGGTTGAACTGTTCGGGCACAAATCCGTCTACCTTGGAGCGTAAGTATGTCGCAAGCTGCCCCATGTTCTGCTCTGCCACCACCACTTTCGGATAGCGTTTGAGCACTTCCGACGTGTTGGCGGGCAGCGGATTGATGTATTTAAACTGCGCAATGGCGGCCTTACGGCCTTTCGCACGCAACTCTTCCATTGCCGAGTATAGATGCCCGAACGTGCTGCCGAAGCCCACAATAAGCAGCTCGGCGTCATCCTTGTCTCCATACACTTGAAGATCGGGCACCGGAATACGGGCCACTTTCTCGGCTCTCAGCCTGCACATGGCATCGTGATTTTCCGGATCGGTACTGATGGCACCCGTGCGTCCGTCTTTTTCCAGTCCGCCGATGATATGCGTATAGCCTTCCTGTCCGGGCACGGCCCAGTATCTCACGAGTGTCTCCGGGTCGCGCTCGTATGGCGTATAGCTGCCTTTCTGCCCTGGAGTGACGCGATGGGGGGGTTATATCAGGCAACTCATCCATCGTAGGCAGTTTCCATGCCGCCGAGCCGTTGGCTACGAACGCGTCCGTGAGCAGTATCACGGGAGTGAGGTGTTCGAGCGCTATCTTGGCCGCGGTGTATACCGAGTAGAAGCAATCCACCGGACTGGTGGCGGCTATCACCGGCATAGGACTTTCCCCGTTACGCCCGTACAGGGCCTGCAACAGGTCGGTCTGCTCGCTCTTTGTGGGCAGGCCTGTCGACGGGCCGCCTCGCTGTACATCAATAACCACGAGCGGAAGCTCGTCTATCACGGCGAGGTTTATCGCCTCGGATTTAAGGCATATACCCGGTCCCGATGTGGAGGTGGCGGCGAGCGCACCGGCGAACGAAGCCCCGATGGCAGTTGCGCAGCCCGATATCTCGTCCTCGCACTGCACCGTTATCACCCCGCACGACTTGTGCTTGGACAACTCATGCAGTATGTCCGTGGCCGGAGTAATGGGGTATGAACCGAGAAACAGTTTCATTCCGGCTTTCTCCGCCGCAGCTATCAGACCGTAGGCAGTGGCTTTGTTGCCCGTGATATCCATGTAACGGCCCTTCACCTTCTCCTTCGATTCGATGCGGTATGTGGCGGGCACGCTTGCATGCACGTTGTGTCCGTAGTCGTATCCCGCACGGACCACCTTTATATTGTTTTCCGCTATCTGCGGTTTCTTGGCAAACTTGTCTCTCAGAAATCCCGAAACGAGGTCAAGCTCGCGGTTGAACAGCCAGCAGACGAGACCGAGCGCGAACATATTCCGGCATTTGAGGATGCTCTTGTTGTCCATGCCGCTGCCCGAAAGACATTCTTTCACCATCGTGGTTATCGGGCAGGCCACCACACGGTCGGGGTCGATACCCATCTCGCCGAGATAATCTTCCGTGGCAAATTGTGCCTTTTCAAGGTCTTTAGCGCCGAAACTGTCCGTGTCGATGATTACCGTTGCCTGCGGCTTGGCAAACTTGTATTGTGTTTTCAGGGCAGCGGCGTTCATAGCCACGAGCACATCGCACATATCGCCGGGAGTGTAAACCTGTCCCGCTCCGATGTGAACCTGAAATCCCGACACTCCCGTGAGCGAGCCTTGCGGGGCACGTATGTCCGCCGGATAGTCCGGAAAGGTGGAGATTCCGTTGCCGACGGTTGCCGACACGGTGGAGAATATGTTTCCCGCGAGCTGCATTCCGTCGCCGGAGTCTCCCGAGAAGCGTACCACAACGTGGTCAAGCTCTTTCACTTCCAATTTTTCTGCCATGTTTTTTTATATTTGCTTTTGTTGTTAATCCGTATCACAATAAACAGCCACGGGACACGGCCTGCTGCCGGGTTCCGTTCTTACAGGATGCAAATATAGCAAAGATTATTGATATGGCAAGGCGTTTACAACCTTTTTTGCACCTTACTATATATAATAT
>NZ_BEWV01000193.1 GCF_002933775.1 Prevotella sp. MGM1 | reverse complement strand
CCGATTTCTCCGGACTGAGTATCTTGCACGTCTCGGCCATGAAGTGAACGCCGCACATCACTATGATACGCGCGTCTGTATCGGCAGCCTTGCGCGCCAGAGCCAGCGAGTCGCCTATGAAGT
This sequence comes from Prevotella sp. MGM1, assembly GCF_002933775.1. Taxonomy (GTDB): domain Bacteria; phylum Bacteroidota; class Bacteroidia; order Bacteroidales; family Bacteroidaceae; genus Prevotella. The sequence continues at coordinate 669 of NZ_BEWV01000193.1, read as the reverse complement.
CGGCCACATCCTGTATCTCACCCCTTGTATAGTAATGTGCCAGTATCACGGCATTCTTCTCTTCACACATCCGTCTTATCTCAGCCTTCAGGTCTGTTCCCACGGCGGCCGGTTCGTCTATGAACCCTTTCTCAACCCATTCTTTTTTTATCATCGCTGTCATTGTTTTAGCTGTCGGCGGCTGATGTGTTCCGTTCGTCGCACACAGGCTCCGCACGGTGTTTTTCCACCCGTTATCAGCTTTGTTTTATTATTATCTTTTTTATTTTCTTCTTTTAAAAAATAAAATGTTGTAGATGATGTGATGTTGATATGTTGAAAACTTTTTCTCATAATTCTTGCATATTCCGATATAAACGTAATAAATTCGTTTTTCAACATACATTGTTGATAGTTACTTGCTGACTGTTAGCCATATCGGCACTTTATCCACAATATTTCATTTCTGTGCAAAATTAATAAGTTTATATCTTTTTCCGTCAATATTCTGTTTAAAACTTACTTAAAACCGCATAATAACAGTGTTGATATCCACTGCCTGCCACAGGCTGCGCAAATCTCTGTGGATAATAAACAAGTTATCAACACGGTTATCCACAGAGTTATCAACAGTTGATAGTCCATTGTTTTCGATTTATAAATGTAATGATAAAGTCACGTATTTATCAC
>NZ_BEWV01000192.1 GCF_002933775.1 Prevotella sp. MGM1 | reverse complement strand
AAGGACTTGAACGGATTGGTTACATCTAATTATTGAGAAGTATGGAAGACTTTAATATAAGAATTGGATTGCTCTGTATAACATTGTCAATACTGCTTTCGGCGAAGTCTCACGCTTATGTCATCCCGAAAGACCTGCCGACCATTGAAGCCCTGATAGCCCTTCACAAAGCCGTGAAGAAAGATGAAGACCAGGCATTGAAACGGGTGGCCACCAGCTTCGGGGAGCAGTCGCTTGTAGCCAAGGGAGCCATCAAGTTCAATGATGTACGGACAACACTCGATACCAAGTTGGGCAATGCCCATTCGTACCTTGTACTGGCAGGTGCCATATCAAGCACCGCCAACTCCCTCTATCAGTTGGTCAAAGAGTACAAGGACTTTACGAGCAATACCTTCAAGTATGTCTCGAAGAAGCCTTTTGTCGGCTGGTACTATGCGGATGCCAATGTAGCCATATCAAGGGAGATAAGCCATTGCTACAAGCTCTATGCTTCCGTGGCAGCTTCGGGTATCAACCTGATGAAGGCAAGCATGGACGAAAAACTGAATCTGGTAATGACCCTCAAAACCTCCATTGACAGGGCACGGTACATCATTGACAACGCCAATCTGTACTGCTTCCTGATAACGGATTGCGGTTGGAAGCCGGATTATATCTGGGAGATTTTGAACTCCAATGTCAAGGATGAGATAGCGAATAAAGTAATCAATAAATGGAATCAAGGATATGCAGGTTAGAAACATCATACTCGGTTTAATCACATTTATGGCATTGGGCACTCCAATTACAATGTCAGCCCAACGCCCGACCCGTGACAAGGAGAAAGAAAAACAATGGAAGTCCATGGAAAACGGGCCTTGGGACTTTGCTCCCGATTGGTACTATTACTTCTTGCACAACAAGTATTCCGGTGCGGAAATGTATTGGAAGTGGGCAGGCTTCAAGTCCGGCTTCCGGGTTCGCTTCAAGGAAAAGGACTCCGATGTAAAACGTATCATGCCTACCCGTGTGACGGCGGAAGAGACCCAGAGGCAGAAAGTGAAGAAGGTGGAAACGGAGCGCAAGTACATCGAGGAACTATACAAGGAAGAGCTGGTTCGAGAGGCTGACAGGTCGGTTGATCTGACATACGCCACCTACAAGGACGAGTTTGACCGTATGCAGAAGTGTATCACTGACGGACTGCTCTACTGCATGAAGAAGAGTGACGGCAAACTCAAATACCAGGTGGACGAGTTGAGCCGGCAGAACGAGATTCTTTGTTCCGGCATCGCCTATATCCATAAGACAGGTGTCGGCTACGGACTGGAGAATGCCAAACGGCAACAGGCATACGAGGAAGCCAAAACGAAGATGCAGGAACTGGTCAACCAGACTGCCCATTTGTGCGTAGTGGCAGCAACGCATTATTAAACTGTAAAATTAGAATAACAATGAATGTATTATCAATTTTCCTGACCATAGGCTTGCCCGCCATTGACGAGAGTCTGGACAAACTCTTGGTTGCCATGGAAACCTTCCCGAATGTGGCGGTATTGGGTGACGCGGTCGGACTGGCACGTGTCATCGGATTGCTGCTTGCCCTTTGTGTCGGCTCATACGAATGTTGGATGATGATACTCGGACGGCGCGGTATGGATGTGATGAAGCTCCTGCGCATTGTCGGTATCTCCATCTGTATCTCTTCCTCGTCATGGATCTGTTCCGCATTGCAAGTACCGGGCAAGGGATTGGAGTCAGCCACCAAAGCGATGGCACACTCCAAAAACAAAGAGGTGGCCGCTTTCGAGCTAAAGGTAGCACAAAAGCAGAGTGAATACTTGGACCGGCTGAGAGCCGTTCAGGATTCCATCGCGACCGCCAAACAGGTGGCAGCCATCGGTGAGGATGCGGCTTGGTGGGACAAACTTATCTACAATGTGGAGAACTTGGGCAGTACCATCAACAACTATGCCCAACGTGCAGCCGTGGCTGCCGAGACCAAGGTCAGCGAGTGGATCAACGATGTCATACGCTTCATCGGTGAACTGATATTCCAGATGTCCTATTACGGCATATTAGTGGCGCAACGGATATTCATCGCCATTATGATGATATTCTGCCCGATCATGTTCGCGCTATCGCTTGCTCCACCTTGGAGTTCGGCATGGAGCCAATGGATGTCAAAGTTCCTTTCCCTCTCGTTATGGGGCTTCGTTACCTATATGTGCCTTTACTACATTGACTTCATCCTGCTCTATAACCTTCAGCAAGACATGGTAGCCTACAACCACCTCCTGCACGGTTCTGTCAATACGTGGGAACAGATTGGCGCATTGGGATTGCAGGGCATCGGCTCTAACTGCATGTATGCGATGGGTATGCTGGTGGGTGCCTACATCATCCGCTTCGTTCCCGAAGTGGCCTCTTGGCTGATACCCGGTGGCGTAAGTTCGAGTGCGGCTTCTGCGGCAGGTTCTACTGTTACAGGTATGGCTGCTACGGCTGGTTCTATCGCCGGAGGAGCGGTCGGTGCAACGGCAGGTGCGGCAGGCTCGGTAATTAAATCCAAGTG
>NZ_BEWV01000191.1 GCF_002933775.1 Prevotella sp. MGM1 | reverse complement strand
GTTCCATTTTGATTTGTGCTTGAGTATGATATGCCGGCTGCGTGCCATGATCTGGGGCATGGTCTCGCCATTCTCCATCCTCTCCGGTTCCCATTGTCCGATCAGTTCGCGTTCTTCTTTTGACTTTGCTTCCTTTCGCTTCTGACGATGCTCCCTGATTGCCTTGTTCTCGGCATCGAGTACCTCCCAACGGTGTCGTATCCTCAGCTGGTCAACGGCTTCGGATATGAGCTGCTGGACATGAAACCGGTCATTGACAAGCGATGCGCCGGGAAACACGTTTCTGACAGTCAGCATCATGGCTGAAGAAAGGTCTGTAGTAACCGTTTTCACCTTAAGGCGCTGCCTCAAAGGAACTTTTCGCAGTATTGCCGACACTGTGTCACTTGCCACGCCACGAACCATTGCCGCAAGAGCCCCTTTGCCTCCATGCGCGTCCTTGTTGGTCAGTATGGTATAGACATCGCCATTACTAAGACAGGTCTCGTCAAGACTCATGTCCGCGCCGAAATTTTCAGGATACAATATGTATTCATCGGCATGGTCAAGCTGGTCCCACAACCGATAGCCACTGATCACATCCTTGTATTGCTTGCGCAGTGTCTGTCCGTTCAGACCGTTGCGTGCGGCAAGAGTGGAGATGCTGACCGGGGTGCTTTCAATCTCCCTCTTTTAAAAAGGCGACGAACTCGGCGTTAAGCCTTGTGCCGTCGAACTCGGAGATGTCCCACTGATAACTGAATATCTCGCCGGTGGACTTGTCCATCCACTTTCGCTTCCGCACATGCAGGTATGTGGCACGCCCCCTTATGGGATAATCCTGTATGGTGCGGTAATCACCAAAACCGTAGGATATTATCTCTTTGTTATACTTATCTTCGGAAAGTTGCTCTTTCTTTTCGTCAAGCCATATATCAAAGCGGGTATCGCTTTTTTCAAATCGATTGATGTCGAAGTTGTCTATCAGGACTTCGGGAAGGATTGCTCTGAGCAGTTGATCTGGTTTCATTGTGCAAAGATAACACTATACTCTTGATACTCTCTCCCGCCCACCGGAAAAATCCGCTGACCC
>NZ_BEWV01000190.1 GCF_002933775.1 Prevotella sp. MGM1 | reverse complement strand
GCGCGAGTCTAACACGTCGAAACCCACTATCGCCGCCCATGAAAGGTTGTCACCGCCTTCATCGGATATGCTTCGGGGAAAAAAGACGTCGGTATTTGTCAGTTCCGAGGCGCGCTCCTGCGTGTCTACATCCTCAAATTTCACGAGTGCGGTCTCATTGCTTCGAAACCGGTACTCATCAATAAAAAACGGAACGAGTATTCCGTCTATCGAGAGTATGAGGTAGTCGCAGTCCGTGCGGTCGAAGATATCATCATCGAACATAAACGTTATCTCGCCCTTCACACCGTGCGGCTTGCCCAACCGTCCTATCTTATAAACATCGTCTTCCCTTATCATACTATTATTCTACCCTCGGTTATGAATATATCTCACATGGGTTGCTCCCTTATTATCCTTGCGCCAAGGCCGTTGAGCCGCGCTTCTATATTCTCATAGCCGCGGTCTATCTGCTCTATATTGTCTATACGGCTCGTCCCATGGGCACTCATGGCCGCTATGAGCAGAGCTATTCCGGCACGTATGTCCGGACTGGACATGCGTCCCGCGCGCAGTCTTATCTTGCGGTCGTGCCCCACGACCACGGCCCTGTGCGGGTCGCAGAGGATCACCTGCGCCCCCATATCTATAAGTTTGTCTACGAAGAAGAGCCTGCTCTCGAACATTTTCTGATGAAACAGCACACTGCCTTGTGCCTGTGTGGCCACCACTATGAGCACCGACAGCAGGTCGGGAGTCAGTCCCGGCCAAGGTGCGTCGGCCAGAGTCATTATTGTCCCGTCGATAAACGAGTCTATCTGATAATGATCCTGTTTAGGTATTATTAGGTCTTCGCCGTCGTGCTCTATTTTAACACCGAGACGGCGGAACGCCTCCGGTATGATGCCGAGGTTTCCGGGAGACACATCCTTTATGCGGATACCGTCGCCCACCATTGCCGCCATGCCGATAAACGAGCCTACCTCGATCATGTCGGGCAATATCCTGTGCGTAGTGCCGTGCAGCCTATCCACTCCCACGATTGTAAGCATGTTCGAAGCTATACCGCTTATACATGCGCCCATATTGTTGAGCATGTGGCACAACTGCTGTATATACGGTTCGCATGCAGCGTTGTATATCGTCGTGGTACCCTCGGCAAGCACCGCCGCCATTATGATGTTGGCCGTTCCTGTCACCGAAGCTTCGTCGAGCAGCATGTAACAGCCTTTCAGCCGGTCTGTCCCTATCTCGTATACCCCCCTTTCCTCAACGTGACGGAACTTAGCCCCGAGACGTTCAAAACCGAGAAAGTGCGTGTCGAGACGCCTGCGCCCTATCTTGTCGCCGCCCGGTTTTGTGATTACGGCCTTGCCGAAACGGGCGAGCAACGGGCCTATCATCAGCACGGAGCCGCGCAACGAAGCGCATTTTCTGACAAACCCGTCGCTTTCCATATAGCCGAGATTCAGTTCGTCGGCCTTGAACGAATAGTCATTCGTCGTCAGCCTCTCCACCTTCACTCCTATATCTTTGAGCAGAAGTATGAGGTTTTTGA
>NZ_BEWV01000189.1 GCF_002933775.1 Prevotella sp. MGM1 | reverse complement strand
GTTTACGACAGAATCGTCCGTCTGCCGGCAGATACCGATTTCTCGACATATATGGCCGACATCAATTCTTTCCGTAATACGGTGTTCCCGTCCGGCGCTCCCAACTATACCTTGCTCAATATCGGTGAGAATGTATTTCGCATAGATACCATATTCAAGGGTATTCCCAATATATATCCGTTTGGAAAGGATGCCATAATATATGAGAGTTTCCATCCTTATCTTATAACTAAGCATGATGGCAAGTACTATCTGCGTTTCCGTGATGTATTCGATGCCGTGGGCGGTGTTGAGGTTCAGGAGTTTGTATACGATGAGGATGCGCAGCAGTTCAATGCGGTTAATCATCCTGAGTATACTATCACGGGAGCAAATCCGAACTATTTCTTCGGTGAGTGGATTGGTGAGAATAAAGTATGGCAGTATTCACGGAACAAGGCTATATCAGCCAGTATGGATGTTCTGTTTGCGGCACTTATCAGCGATTTGTCCGCTTTGAAATATACATTCCAGAATCTGCAGATAGCCAAAAGCGGGGAAAGTGTAAGCATGGATTTCACTTTCCGTTCCGGTACGAAAACCGGTAAGGCTTCCTA
>NZ_BEWV01000188.1 GCF_002933775.1 Prevotella sp. MGM1 | reverse complement strand
GCCTCAGAAAGAGAATGAGCCTTCCTGCGGCAGACATGCCCAAGAGCCTCCATACCGCAACTCGGCAGCACCGGCGACAAAGGTCACGATCAATGTTATCGGCAGCCGTGTGGACACGGGAAATGTGCAATCTGCCATCGGTCTTGACGGCAAAGAACTTCTCGCCACCTTTTTGGAACCCTCAGAAATCAAAACCCGGCAGTGCGTCTATATCGACCGTGAAACACATAGGCAGATAGCCCATATAGCCAGATTTCTGGTGGAAGGACTGAGCATCGGCAAGTTCGTGGACAATATTCTACGCGACCATATACGCAGGCACAAGGCTCTCTACAAACAAGCTCTCGGAAACATAAATCCCGCCGAGCTATGACAAAAATATTATTGGCGGTATCAATCGCCTGCAACGCATGGTTCCTGTTCCTGTTGCTCTACGACCGCATCATGGAAACGAAAATCGTCCGCTTCTTCAAGGGTATGGCGGTTGTCTGGCAGTCATTGGGCGGCACGGCGGCAAAGCAGGAAACAGTACGGGAAACACCTCCCGCAGAAATACCGGACATCATCGGAAAGAGCCGTTTCAGGATGGCATCACCCCGGACAACCGCTGCCACCCCTGTGCCACATGCTGCCACTTCGGAAAAAGGCATTGAGCTGTCGGAGGAAGACGCTACTTTTGACGACGGAAACGCGAAAACCCTGTCACGCCCTGCACAAGTCCCGGAGGAGAAACTCGATGAAACCTTCACGAACATCCCGCCTTCGGAACTGGAGTTCGGGGAGGATGAACCGGGAGAGGATACGGCGGACAAACAGCGTGCATCCGGTTACAGTTTTGACGAAATCGGGGAAGCTGTCGGCATAGCAGGAAAGGACAACCCGACCAACGACGAAAAACGGCAAGCCGGAAAGGTGTTCTCCGAACTGGAAGGAACGGAGCTGCTTGAAAAATTGCGCAAGTCTGTCAAAGTGAAAATCGCGGGGTTCATAGACTTCTATCTTTATGATGAACCTATGACGGCAACCGCAGAGACAAAGACGAAAAAAGAATTGGTAATTCCCACAAGGTTGGAGGATTTCAACATAAGGGACTTTGTGTAACGAAAGACGATAGAAAAAATGAAAACGTAAGACAACATAACACCACGCGGCACAGCGGTACAAGGTACGGCCCGTCCGCAACGGACCCTCCCAAGTCCGTGGAAACAAAGGGAGAATCCACTAAACCAAAGTAATGTAATCCAGTATCAACCGCCGTCCAAAGGACTATCCACCCTTTGGACGGCACAAAAACAAGAACAGTTTATGAACAAGAACATCAGACAAAAGTTCATCATCTCTGCGGCACTTCTGGTTGCCGCAACCGCCTCCGCCTTCGCGCAGGGAAACGGCATGGCGGGCATCAACGAAGCCACCTCTATGGTGAGTTCCTATTTCGAT
>NZ_BEWV01000187.1 GCF_002933775.1 Prevotella sp. MGM1 | reverse complement strand
CGGCTTGTAATAAAAATATCATTAAAAAGGCATCTTTATTTTCTTCGAAACAGAAAAATCCGCACGATATACAGGGCTATACATAACGCGATAGCATACTTGCGGTGAGGTGAAAAACATTCGTTTTTGCCGCAACGGGACGCTCGTTGGAACGTGATTGGCAAGTAAATGAAAGACGTTTAGACGCTAATCGCAGAGCAACGGGTATCTAAATGCAGGCCAATAAGGTGCCCGTTGCAAAATGACAAAGCCCGCTCGGCATTCTTAAAAAACGTAAGCAAGCGTATTATATTGATAAACAGAGTGTTGCGAAAACATCAAAATACGCCGATATTTTCGCCCACGGGATTATAATTTTGAAATAAACGAATTATAAAAGGGCTTTTGTCAATATTGTTGATAATGATATAACATTTATCCAAAATTATTGTTTAACCTGCCTGCGTATTGAATATAGGGGTTAATCAAGAAAGAAACTCAATAGATGGATATCTCAAAAGACACTATTAGGACGACAAACACAGATTGATTATTGCTCTGTTATCACCCAAAATGTCCACTCAGCACTTTTGCTATGCAATCCATCACCCCAAAATGTCCAACCTGCC
>NZ_BEWV01000186.1 GCF_002933775.1 Prevotella sp. MGM1 | reverse complement strand
TTGCTCACGTCTGTCGAACCGCTCTCTATTATCTTGTTTCCTGAGAGGATGCTGTACACTATGTGTACATCCTTATCCGACGATCCTACCTGCACGGTCACGGCCCCTCCGTCACGGGGGAACGAACCTGCCGACGTATAGAACCAAGCACAGGTATCCACACAAGGCACCGTGTCGTCAAGCCCGAAGACGGTGAAATCCTGCCTGAGAGTATCGCCATCACACACGGCGAAAAGACAGTGACGGCCGGCGGCGAGACGTTTTTTCAACTCCACCGGACTACCCGTGCGGGCCTGTTGCCAGTCGTTCTCGTTGTCAATATAAAACCGCACGTCTGACACCATCGTCATTCCGGCTACATTATACAGAGTGAATGTTATTGTTTTCAGGCTGTCGCCAAGCACTTTTTCTGGCAAGTCTCCGGTCAGGGTTGCCTCCTTGGTGCCGAGCCGCACGCTCATCGATGCGTTTTGCGTCTCACCGGCAGTGTCGGTCACGTCTGCCTCAACCACGAAATTATAGTGCATCGGGGC
>NZ_BEWV01000185.1 GCF_002933775.1 Prevotella sp. MGM1 | reverse complement strand
TAGACAGGATGTTCTGCATACTGCCGTTTGAGGTGGACTTTTATGAAGGCAAGCACAACTATCCGACAGACTACGTGGGCAACCCCACGGTGGCTGAGGTCGACTCGTTCCTTGCCGCCCGCAATCCGGCCGATGTCCTGTCGGACAGGCCCGTGATAGCTTTGCTGCCGGGTTCGCGCCGTCAGGAGATTAAGGACAACCTGCCGGCCATGCTCGAAGCGGCCTCGGCATATTCAGACCGGTATGCCGTGGTGGTGGCAGGCGCGCCGGGCATAGAGCCCGATTATTATCATCGGGTGATGGGAAGCGCGGGCCGTTCGGTGAGCATAGTCCACGGACAGACCTACCGGCTGCTGGCCTGTGCGGCGGCGGCCGTGGTCACCAGTGGCACGGCCACGCTCGAAACAGCCCTTTTCGGCGTGCCGCAGGTGGTGTGCTACAAGACCCCGTTGCCGCGGCTGGTGTCTTTCCTGCGCCGTCATCTGCTGAAAGTGAAATATGTGTCGCTCGTCAATCTGATATGCGACGGCGAGGTGGTGCGCGAACTTGTGGCGTCGTCTTTCTCGGTGGCGAACATCCGCAGCGAGCTGGGCGGCATACTGCCGGGCGGGGCTGAGGCCGCACGGATGAAAGAAGACTATCGCGAGTTGCGCCGGCGCCTCGGTACGGGCGATGCGGCCGACAACGCCGC
>NZ_BEWV01000184.1 GCF_002933775.1 Prevotella sp. MGM1 | reverse complement strand
GAAATAGAATGGAACGAGACCGACAACCATGTGTACATGACGGGACCGGCGGAGTTTGTTTTCGAGGGACAGGCAGACATTCCGCAGGAAGACAGGCCATGAAGGGCAAGGTCTCCGGCCATGTCCCGCACCAATCATGACAACATACGGCAAAACTTCAAACAACATATAGAAAGGAACGATATGGCATTAGTAAACGAGCACTTCCTCAAACTGCCGGACAACTATCTGTTTGCGGACATCGCCAAGAAGGTGAACGCATTCAAGGTGTCGCACCCGCAGGCCGATCTTATCAGCCTTGGAATAGGCGACGTGACAAGGCCTGTATGCCCGGCGGTGACGGAAGCCATGCACAAGGCGGTCGACGAACTGGGCCGCGAAGACACATTCAGGGGCTACGGACCCGAGCAGGGATATGCTTTCCTGCGCGAGGCGATAGTGAAGCACGACTTCATGCCGAGGGGAATAAGGCTCGACCCGAGCGAGATTTTCATCAACGACGGTGCCAAGAGCGACACGGGAAACATACAGGAGCTGGTCAGGTGGGACAACAGCATAGGCGTGACAGACCCCATATATCCGGTATATATCGACTCGAACGTGATGATAGGACGGGCGGGACTGGTGGAAAACGGCAGGTGGAGCAACGTGATATACATGCCGTGCACGGCAGAGAACAACTTCGTGCCGCAGATACCCGACCGACGGGTAGACATTATATACCTCTGCTATCCAAACAACCCGACGGGCACGGTGATATCGAAAGACGAGCTGCGCAAGTGGGTGAACTACGCATTGAAGAACGACACGCTCATATTCTACGACGCGGCATACGAGGCTTACATACAGGACGACGACATACCCCACTCCATATATGAGATAAAGGGTGCCCGCAAGGTTGCGATAGAGTTCAGGAGCTACTCGAAAACAGCCGGGTTCACGGGCATAAGATGCGGCTATACCGTGGTGCCGAAAGAACTGACGGCAGGGACGCTCGACGGAAAGCGGCGCATATCGCTGCACAGGTTGTGGTACCGCAGGCAATGTACCAAGTTCAACGGCACGAGCTACATCAGCCAACGGGCGGCCGAAGCCACGTACTCGCCCGAGGGAAAGGAGCAGGTGAAGGCCACGATAGGCTACTACATGGAAAATGCGGGGATAATGCTTGAAACGCTGACCGGTCTCGGTCTCGATGTCTACGGCGGACGCAACTCTCCCTATCTGTGGGTAAAGACACCCGACGGAGAAAGCAGCTGGCGCTTTTTCGAGCAGATGCTTTACAACGCCCATGTGGTATGTACGCCGGGAGTGGGCTTCGGCCCGAGCGGAGAAGGCTACGTAAGACTGACCGCTTTCGGAGACAGAGGCGACTGCGAACGGGCTATGGAAAGAATAATGAAAAGGTGCATATAGCACCGGGAAAACGCTTTCGGGACAGTTCCGCCACAATATCTCAACGCCAACAAAACCTCTACACCACAGCACAAGTATAACATTACAGTCACACAAGCACAAAATAAAACACGGTTATCCATCAAAAAAAACAACGAGAACAATGGTAAATTTAAGATTTAAGGTAGTAGAAGAGGCTTTCAAAAAGCAGGCCGCAGAAGTAAAGACACCGGCGGAA
>NZ_BEWV01000183.1 GCF_002933775.1 Prevotella sp. MGM1 | reverse complement strand
GGAGCCAGCTCAAACTGGTTTGGCGCCACCTCGTTGTGTCTCGTCTTGCATGGTATTCCCAGTTCGAGGGCACGTATCTCGAGGTCTTTCATGAACGCCTGCACCCTGTCCGGTATCGTTCCGAAGTAGTGGTCGTCCATCTGCTGGTTCTTCGCGCTCTCGTGCCCCATCAGCGTCCTGCCTGTAAGCATAAGGTCCGGTCTTGCCGAGTATAGTCCCTCGTCCACGAGAAAGTACTCCTGTTCCCATCCCAGGTTGCATCTGACCTTTGCCACTTCCGGATAGAAGTATTTGCATACGTCTGTTGCCGCCTTGTCCACTGCGTGCAGCGCTCTGAGCAACGGCGCCTTGTAGTCGAGCGCCTCTCCTGTGTATGATATGAATACCGTGGGTATGCAGAGCGTGTCATCCATTATGAATACCGGCGAAGTGGGGTCCCATGCCGAGTATCCCCGCGCCTCGAACGTGTTTCTTATTCCTCCGTTGGGAAACGAGCTTGCGTCCGGTTCCTGCTGCACGAGCAGCTTCCCGCTGAAGTTTTCCATCATGCCTCCCTTTCCGTCGTGCTCCGTGAAGGCGTCGTGCTTCTCGGCTGTTCCCTCCGTCAGTGGCTGGAACCAGTGGGTGTAGTGGGTCGCCCCGTTTTCCGTTGCCCATTGCTTCATGCCCGCCGCCACCGCGTCGGCTATCGAGCGGTCGAGCCTTGTGCCGTTGTCTATCACGTCGATGAGCTTGGCATATACGTCGGCCGGCAGATACTTGTACATCTTATGCCTGTTGAACACGTATTTTCCGAAATACTCCGATGGTCGTTCCGCCGGTGTCTTTACTTCTGCGGCCTGCTTTTTGAAAGCCTCTTCTACTACC
>NZ_BEWV01000182.1 GCF_002933775.1 Prevotella sp. MGM1 | reverse complement strand
AATCGAAGTGCAAAACATTGAGATAAGAATTACTCATTCTCCTCTCTCCTTCTGGTGAGGGGAGAATGAGAATTTACTAAATCGAAGTTTTGAACTTCGATTTGGAATCTTGCAAATAAAAGGATAATACTAAAAACATTATTCGGCCAAGAAAGATACGCAAGGAAATGTATTCGGCAATCAGAATAATGTGAAAGGACAAAGGAACAGGATGCTTACGGCTTTGCCTGAAAGATGCGTATAACGGTCTTTTATACCGCAACAACAAGCAAAACATACGAAAACAATAAGCATAGCGGACAAAAAAGAGGGTCGTGGCATTGGTCACGACCCTCCCTGAAACTTATTTATAAATATATAAACAGAAATCAATCGGACAGTTTCGCCTTGATGAACTCACGGTTCAGGCGGGCGATATTGGCGATAGACTCGTTCTTGGGGCACTCGGCCTCACAGGCACGGGTGTTCGTACAGTTACCGAAACCAAGCTCTTCCATCTTCATGACCATGGCCTTGGCGCGCTTGGCGGCTTCAGGACGGCCTTGGGGAAGGAGCGCGAGCTGTGACACCTTGGAGCTGACGAAAAGCATGGCAGAGCCGTTCTTACAAGCGGCAACGCACGCTCCGCAACCGATACATGTGGCGCAGTCCATGGCCTCGTCGGCATTCTGCTTGGGAATGAGAATGGCATTGGCGTCCTGTGCCTGGCCGGTGCGCACGGTTGTGTAGCCTCCGGCCTGTATTATCTTGTCGAACGCCGAGCGGTCTACCATACAGTCC
>NZ_BEWV01000181.1 GCF_002933775.1 Prevotella sp. MGM1 | reverse complement strand
AGAAGAAACAGCTCGCGGGCAAGGGCGGGCCAGTTTCCGCTGCGATCGTAGATGTCGGCGGCATGATTGGCAAAATCTTTCTTTACGGCAATGTGCGATGCGAAAGCCGTCATCGTGCTGTCGCCGGTATACCGCCCGAAAGGATAGGCCACGTTGAGTTGCAGCGCCATGGTGTTAATGCCGGCGTCGGCGAAGTTCACGCACCTGCCGTCACCCGCGTACAGTTTGTAAGCATATCCCGCCATGGCCCTTATCTTCGGATGCGAGCCTATGTCGACACGGCAGCCGGTGGCAACGCGCAACAGGTTGAGACAATCGAAAAGCGATGCCGCGGCACGATCCCAGTAGTTAGAGCCTTCATCACAACCGCCGTCGGCCGGATACGAGTCTGTAAAGGTGTCGAGAGCCGTCATTATCTGAGCCACGGCGGCAAGCTGCCGGTCTCTGTCATGCTCGCAGATGAGCACACAGGCGAGCCAGTTGCTCGCTATCCATGGGTTCCAGTTCATTCCGGCACGCTTCCACCAGTAGTCCGTTTTCAGGGCCGGGCGCAGCAGGCGGCGGTTTATCTCGCTGTCTATCCGTCTGCGGAGAAGCGGCGAGAAACTGTCTATCTCGGCACGGAGCATGTATGATGTCCATGCCACGAGCCCGGCCGTCTCGGCGTTGAACAGGTCTACCGTCTGGTCTTCATACACCGGCACAGGCTTGTTGTAGTGCGCCGGTATACCCCACCACGTCTCTTCGAGCAGCGCTTGCAGACCGTTGACGATGCCGGGGACAAAACGGTGGCGCCCCTCGGCAATCTCGGCCACCACCAAAGCGGCCAGCGCACGGCGGCGTGCGAACGACAGACGCTCGTAGCCGGTACGGTTGCCATCGGTCTTGAAACGGGCGAACTCGGTGACAGGAAGCACCGGCCACGACACACCGAGATACCTCTCACCGTATTCTATATAACTGCGGCGAACGCTCTGGGGTATCGAGTCGCGCCAGAAAGAACTGCCAGAACGGGGCAACGGCTCGAATTGTCCGCAGGCCACGAGTATCTTGTCAAGCGCATCCTCAGCGCGGTTTCCGCCAAACAGGGATGTGAGCAGCTTAGTGTCCTGACCGTTCACGGCCGTGAACGAAGCCGCCAGCAGCGATAAAAAGCAAATGATTGTTATCTTTTTCATCTACGGATGGTTGATAATTGACATGATTAAGCAAAGGCACTATGCGGAGGTTAAAATACCGCAGAGGCGCCGGGACACGGGAATAATCGACCGAATGTCATCATCCTGCATGTCCCGGCGCCTCTGCGGTACCGTTAGTCCGGTATGGCCATGTCCTTGCTATCCTAATTAACGGTTAATATGCGGCAAACAGCCGGAAATCATTATCCGCCGGCAAGCCACGGGCACGGTCTGCCGGATATTCTATTTGGCGTCAATCTCTTTCAAAAGGCGGTCGGCATGTCCCCAACGATCCATCATGAAGAGTACGTAGCGGATGTCGACACCGATGCAACGCGCGAGCTTGGAATCGAAGAAGATATCGCCAGAGAGGCTGTCCCAGTTTCCGTCGAACGCCAGTCCGATAAGCTGTCCCTTCCCGTTGAACATCGGCGAACCGCTGTTGCCGCCAGTGATGTCGTTATTTGTTAGGAAACAGAGTTGCATCTTACCTGTGGTCTTGTCGGTATACGGGTCGAAATTCTTTGCTGAAAGCAGCGTTTTCATTATCGGTTCGGCAAAGTAATCCACCACCTTGTCGCCCTTGTCCATCTTTTCCACTATGCTCTCTGCCGTGGTGTAATATCCCGACGGCTTGCCGTTAAGCATGAATCCGCCCACCTGTCCGTAGCTCAGACGCATAGTGAAGTTGGCGTCGCTGTAATGAGGCATGTCCTCTTCCATTCGTATCTTGGCGGCACAGAGATATTTCTCCTGCACGTCGATAGAGTCTACAGATGCCGTGAGCGGCTCGCCTAATGAGGCATACATGCTCATAATGTCGAGACCCATCTGCACACCGAGGTCTTTGCTGAAGCTCTTTTTGTTGATATAAATCTTCTTTCCGCTCTTCATCAGCATCGAATTGGCATACAGGTAATCCACGTATTTGGCACAGTCGCCTCCGAAACGGCTGTCGATAGTCTTGTAGAAATCGGGCAGGTACTTGGCATCCACCTGCTCACGGTAGTTCTTCAACAGCACGGCATACACCTCCTTGTCAAGTGCCTCATCCCACTCGGCGCTGTTATCAGCAAACTCTATGTACTGCTTTGACTTCTTGTTTTCCGGTCCTTTCACCTCGGAACCGTTGTGGGCACGCAGCGCACGGCTGGCAAGCTCGTTTGTACGGAAGAACGTCTCTGTGAAAACTGTCATCGCACGGCGCACGGCTATGCGCTCATTGTAAAGGCGGGACATCAGGTCGAAGTCGAGTTTGCCTTTCAAGTAGCCGGTAGAGTCCTGATAATGGCGTATCCGTGCCTCGAAATCGGCCTTCTGGCGTATGAGTCCCGTGCTGTCGATACACTTGTTCATACCGATGGAATTTTTCCAGTAGTTGGAGCTTTGGGCATATTTCGAGTCATACTTGATACGCACCGCCTCATCGGCACGCATGTGACGGATCATCACATCCTGCTTCACGCCGCGCACTTGGGCACGCGGCTCGTTGATGGCGTCACGGCGCTGGCGTATACCGTAAGAC
>NZ_BEWV01000180.1 GCF_002933775.1 Prevotella sp. MGM1 | reverse complement strand
GCCCCTTGATCATGGGCAAGCGCATTTAGGGAACGGTATTGACGAATCAGCTTTTGTCTGTGAGCCTCGGTAGGCAGCATCAACATACGGTTCTCCTCAATCTTGGAAGGAGGCTCTTCCGTATTTATCAGTTCGTCTATGTCCTCCATCCTGGTGGAATAGTTATCATAGTCTTCTTCCATCTTTGCGTCCACAAGCAACTTCTGGCGTAAGCCTTCACGTTCCTTCTCTGTGAATTTCTCAAAGGGATGGAAATAGGCATCGTAATACTCCACGATGGTCTGGTTCACCAACATGTCCTCTATCTTCGTGGGCAATTCGTTGCCTTTGAATATCAGAAATATCAGAGATTTTAGGAAGTTTTTCTTCTCGCCAAAATTCAGTTCGTATTCTTCCTTAGTCACCTTAAAGGGGTTCATGGAAATAGGCTTCTCTTTGGTATAGGAGATATACGTGCCACCGAAGTAGCTGCAGATTCCTTCGTATGAATCACCTGTATCTACCATCACCACATCCGTGTTTTGTTCCAACAACTGGCGGACGACCGAGTTTGTGTGAAAAGATTTTCCGCTTCCGCTTGGCCCGATGCAGAAGAAATTGGCATTGTCGGTCATCTTGACTTTGCCTTCCTTTCCCGTGAAGTCTATGCAGACCGGCAATCCTTGTCGGTCTGTATAGTAGGTGGTCAAAGGTGTCTGCTCAGACTCCTTTAAGTGTTCTTTGAAGAAAAAGCACAATGCCGCATCAGATAAAGTCAAGAACAAATCGTAGTCAGGATTGAAAGCGTAGGCGTTTCCGGGAAAGCTATCCGTGAATAGTTCCAACTGGTTGTAAGCTGTCCGTGACGGCATGATGCCACATTCATATAACTTGGTTTCCAAATACGATGTAACCGGGGTTACTTTATCCGCAGGACAACTGACCAGGATATTGAAATTGGTATATACCAACATGGAACTGTCCACGGCAAGCCGGTTCAAGACTTCCTCGATATCAGCCTTGGCTATTTTGTTGCTGGGGTCAGGCATGGAGCCGTGACGCTTTGCCTTGGCTTGTAACTTCCTTAACAGTTTTCTCTGATTGGGTATCTGGACCACTTGGTTGAATACCACACAATCCGAAAAAGGGATGTTGGTCAGGAACGAGAACAGGTCGGTGGCGATGGTATATCCGTTGATATTCGTCTGCGTATAGGGCTTGATGACTGACGGCAGGTTTATCTCGTCTATATCCACCAACGGGTAGGAACGGATGATGCGCTCCCCGGTTCTCAGGTATTCATCCGATGACTTGAAGTTGGTCATGGAAAAGGCACCGTGCCGGAACTGAAATGCCATAAAGCGGTGGCAATACTCGGATGCTTCAGCTTTGCTGAGTTTACGATGGCGGATGCCTCGCTCGGTCAGGATATCATCCACCTTGGAAACCTTCGTATGAAAATCCAGCCATGTTTTCGGGTCGTATTGCACGAACTGGCTGCGCTGCGCCTCTTGCGTCACTATCAGGTACGTGCGTATCTCCGTGAACTCCCTTCCCTCGAAATAATTGAAATAGCTCCGGGTCAGGAACTCCGCATCTTCCGGCACGTCATGGTGGTAGGCTTGTTTGCAAAGGATGTCCTGCTTCTGCAAGGCATACCCCTCGCCGAGGGTCTGTACCACATTGGATAGTACATCCTGAAAACGTATATACTGCCCGGCATCAGTACAGAACTGCTGCACCGGATTGGTCATCTCGAAGATGACGGACGGCTCGCCCTTGGCTGAAAAAAGGACGACATTGCCGTCCGTTTCCTCCAGCCCGGCATAGAGGCCGTCAAAGACTTTTTTCTTGGTTTGTGCCATAATTAGGAGCTTTTTCTCAGTTTGTTGTAAATATAAATGCCCTTGTCTCTCCGCTTGTTGTGCAGTCCTCCGCGCTGTTTGATGAAGATGGTCACCAGCCCGATGACTGCCATGACAAGCATGGCGACGAATCCGGCGAGCTTTCCCAATACAATGGAGAACAGTATGAAGCCGACAAACGACACGCCGATGGCCAATGCCGCCAACGTGAGGAAGCGTCCACGGATGCCCATGAACTCCAGCGGCTTTTGCAGTCCCTTGAATACGGGAAATTCCTCCTGATTCATCGTCAATATCTTGTTATGTTTCTACTACTTGAAGAATAGCGGAAGAGCCTCGGACAAAGCGATAAAGGCGATACAGCCACCGATGGTGAGCATGATGGTCTTCTTCACGTCCTGGTCGCCGTTTGACATCTTGAAATACACGTTGAAAGCTCCCACCAAGGCGATTACGGCTGCGATTGCCTTCATCAGGTTGGAAACCGGGGTCTGGTAGGAACTGATTTCGGTGGTGGCTTTTGTAAAGCCGGCCGCACCTTTGCTTGCCGCCATCATGTCACCCACGGAGATGGTAAGTGCGGTTACTGCCAACAAGCTTTTGTGTGCGAAAGAGGAACCCATGAAGCGGTCATACGCACGTTTCAGTTTTTTCTTGAATTGCATTTTTTTTGAAATTGTTTATCTGATTTCATCACCCAAGGAACAGAGGTCGCTAAAGGAACGTGTGGGCTTCTTTTTAGAAGCTATATATTGTTTTGTCGGGTAAGTTTCTATGCTCACCTTGCTTTCTCACACTCATGGATGACCTTACTTAAATCCGATTCTCCATTCTCTGCCATCTTATTTGCTTCTACAACCAAATCTTCAACCAAGATGCCATCTGTCATGATAGGTTCACGGAAGCCGGGGCGGTGGAATGGTTGTTCCGTGCTTGATTCAGGTTGTTTCCGGTCTGACGTTGTTTCAGAATTAGAATCCGATTGTTTTTCCGATTCATTCTGATTCTCAGTTTCTTTCTGTTTCGACTCATCCCGGCTGATTCTGAATGGCTTGAAGGTCTTTGCTTCATCCGATATGTCTATGTCTTCTTCTGATTGTGATTCCAGTTCCGCCACCTGTGCTGCCTTGGCTTTCATGATGTCGAGGACTATCAATGCCGCATAGTAGAACAAGAGGACGATGAAAAGCAGGAATACTATTTGTCCGTATTGCATGGTGCTATGTTATTATAAGGTGAATACTACTTGCAGATTAGTTCCTGACATTGGCAGGAAGCTCAATCCCAACTTGACGGCTTTGTTTTCTAGCTTAGTCTTGCGCTCGAAGTTGTCCGTGGCATACAACAGGATACGCTCGCCGCATACGACATACCCCAGACTTTTGAGCCGTGAGCGGAGCCTTACCCTGGCACGGTTGGAAACCACCTTGATTCCTGTCAGCGGTTCAAGCCCGAAGATTACATGCCGCCTTTCCCGTTTGATTAGCTCATTCCGGGTTTGGGATATGATAAGGGATGTTTCTCTCCGGCTGCGTTTCAGCCCCAACTTGGCGGCGATGTTGCATACATTCGTCCGGCTTGTACCCAAATCACGGGCCATCTGTGTGAATGACTTGTAATGGAAATGCCTGCGGATATAGTCGGCACGCTCCATCCATTTCGTCTTGGCAACTTTTACCAGCCCTAATTTGCGGGCTTTCTGCTTGACAAGGGTCTCGCTTACTCCCAATACTATGGCGGTATGGGAAGTTGTTTCCACCGGGTACAGTTCCGTCAAGAGGGTTGTCATCTGGTCAGTCCATTGGATTGTCCTCATGCTTTTGCCTCCTTATAGTTGGTGAAAAGCGACTTGTTATCACGGCGGTACTGCGCAAGCTGTGGCAGGTAGGTCTTGAAGAACGTGCGGACAATGGCGTTCACTATGTCGGAGCGGCTGCGGTTATGGATGTTGCACTCGTCCAGTGAGTCGGCAAGGTCGCGGTCTAACTTGCAGATCATCCGTTCTCCTTTGTCTTCCTGGGTATCTGTTTCAAGATAGGACAAGAAGGATTGCCAGTAGTCGGAGTTAGCCGATTCAAAATCTTTGGTTATTTCCACTTGATAAGTAGTAGCAGTTTCCGTATGCTCATCCGTAAGAGCCATTTCAGGGTCATTGATGCCTTTGAGAAGGTCATCTATTTCGGGAATGTCTTTTGTCATTGCTTCTATGTTGATAGTTATTGATTCTCTTTTGCTTTTCTTTTTAATTCCGCCTCCAAATTTTCGGTCAGTTGTATTCCTGTCAATTTCGGCTCCCGGATGGATTCGGTCGTGTCAAAAATGTAGGAGTAGATACGTTCAAAGACCGGGGTAACGATACCGCTCTGTTTATCCAGAGCCGCCATCGTACTGAAACGCTCCATGTCGGCACGTTTGGGGATTCTTCCGGTTACAATTCCATAGTTGCAGAAGGTCTCTCTGGTGTTCTCCCAAATAACCAGTTCAGAGCGTTTGCCCACTCTGCCGTCATGCAGGTTGGGGACAATGAAAAGCTGTGCTTTCATATTTTCGCCAACGGCTTTGCGCAGGCGGTCTATGAACATAAGGAAGCTGGCGGTGGAGGGAACGGTCATCAGATCGTAATGGAAAGGCACAACGATAATGTCCGAGTTTACGAACATCGGCACCAGTCCGTCCGCTTGCAGGCTGCCGGGGGAATCCATCAGCACGACATCCAGGCTTTGGTCATTGTGCATTTTCTCTATAAGGGAAATAATCGCTTTCTTGTCGTTGGCCTCGTATGACAGCACATCATAGGGCACATACTGCACGTCGTATTTCTTGATGTCAGCCTTGCGGCACTTAATGATGGAGTGCTGGAAGTCGCAATCGACTATGGCGACACGCACTCCCTTCGTCACCAGATAGTTGGCGAAAGTCACGCAGAGGGTGGTCTTGCCCACGCCTCCTTTTTGATTTGCGAATGTGATTATGACCGGTGTCTGTATCATTTTTCCGTGCGATGAATTATTTTAAGACAAAATTATCGCACGTGTAACCGCGAAAACGAAATGCGCAACACTTATATGCCCTCGGTTAAAGTAACCGGGGTATAAAGGTTTATGTTATCTCGGAATCTCAGTTTGATGCGCCCAAAAAGTGGACGGCAACACG
Organism: Prevotella sp. MGM1; assembly: GCF_002933775.1. Taxonomy (GTDB): domain Bacteria; phylum Bacteroidota; class Bacteroidia; order Bacteroidales; family Bacteroidaceae; genus Prevotella. Next base: position 52,596 of record NZ_BEWV01000180.1, on the reverse strand, counting down.
TCCCCGTTTTTATCTCTTCAAGGAATGTCCGTCATCTATATCGTCATAACCGCCTTTCTGTCCGACTTCCCATTCCCGTTTTTCAGAGTGGCTGCCTTCTCCGTGGTCTCGCATCTTGTTGTAACGGGAGAGTGGCTTATTGGCAGAGTGCTTCGGGTGTGGTTGTTGCTGTTTAGTCGGCTTCCGTTTCAGTCGCTCCAGATTGAAACCTTCTTCTGACAGGTTGATGATGATGTGGTTCTTAAAGTTGATGGCGTATGTGGCATCTTCTTCCTGACGGATGATGAAGCCTTCCTCACGAAGGGCACTTCTGACGGAAGAGATTGTTTCATCATCGAAGATTTCCTTCAGGCGATTGATTGCATCTATATGGGACGCTGCTCTTTCAGACGAAAGGGAAACAAGGTCGGGGCGGTTCACCTTATAGATTTTGCAAAGCAAATCACGTTCTGCCTCTGTGGTGGGTTGGAACTTCTCTACCAACTCGATGCGGTTGTTGCGGTCTATGGCTTCTGCCATAAACGGTTTCAAATGCCGGGACTCTCCATTGAAATAGATGACACCTTTCTTTATATAGGCGTGATGTTTCTTTAGTTTTTGGAATATCTCGCCCTGGGTTATCTTGGGATTGAGGGTGAGTAATTGGTCTATGAAATCCTCTATGCGATCAAAGCGTTGTTCGGGGGTGGCGAAGTCCAACAGTTCATCAATGGCTAACACTCTTGCCCCGTGGATAACAGTCTTGTTGGCGTGGTCAACGAGTATGTAGCCGTATGCCGCATCCTTCTTGCCGAAGAACACGATGTCGATACCGAACTTGGTTTTCAGTTCCTTTTGGAGTTCTTCCTTGTTGGAGCTTACGTCACGATATTTTTTGAGGATGCTCCGAAGCTGGCGGTTACGTGCTCTGTTGTAGTCGCGTTTCTTATACAATGCCTCGATACTACTTATAGGAAATTTCTCTTGCACTTTGCCACCATGCTTGACAAATATCGTTCCATTCTTCTGATAGACTTCATAGCCCATTGAAGTCATTACGGCTTTGAACTGGGCGAAAGAGGAGAAGGTGTATTGCTTGGCTGCATCCAAATCTTTATTGACTTCTTCCTTTCGGTCGTTCCCCAGTATGCGGTCAATCACTTCCTGTGAACGTCTGCGCTCATGGTCGTGCTGTATCTTCCTGCCATCCGGTGCGATGCGTGAAGTGACGATGTGCAGGTGGGTGTTATCGGTATCATAGTGGGAATAGACCAACAAGGGTTGTCCCTCCTCACCATATCCCATTTCTGTCAGATAGCGGTGAGCGAAGTCCAGTAGTTCTGCCTCTGTCATTTCATGTCCCTTACAGGAAAAGGCTACGTGGAACTGTGCCTTTTCAATCCGGGTGTTTCGGGAGGTGTATTCCTGAAGGTATGTGACCAGTTCCTCCGGGGTAGGTTTTCCGAATGTGCCGAGTGTACCGAAGTTCTGCATTTCGAGCATACGGGCAACTCCTTTCGCTACTTTACGCTCATTGTAACCGACTGCATGGAAGTTCGAGTTTCCGGGTAATATGGTTGCTATCATACTGGGGTGTGTTTAACTAATATATTCTGATACGATGTAACCGTGGTTACTTGGTATCTTGATTCCTGTATATCGGGGTATATATAATTAAGGTATAGGGAAACTATAGTTTGACAGCTTTGCGTGTCACGGCTTCAAGGTCTCTCTTTATCTCGTTCAATGTTTTCTGGGTTTCAAGGATAACCGGCATCAAGACCTCCCGGATATAGCTGGGTGGAAGTAACCCGGCTACCGCAAGTTCATTGGCTCTCTTGACCGACTGATTCAGGTTTCCGCCTGCCCAGGATAATTCATCCCGGAACTTCCGGTAAAACGTACCAAGGTTATTGATTAGTTCTAACCGTTGTTTGGCATCGGTGTTTGAATACTCTGCCATTGCTGAACGAACATAAGTGGCAATGGTCATCTTTTTCTCTTTCAGTTTCTCTTTGAGCGTTGATTGCTCCTCCGGGGTCATTCGTACCTTAATGTACTTGGTCTTTTGAGTCATCATACAATAGTCCTTTAGTAAAATTGGTTTCCTGAACCTTTTTCGCAAGGCGAAACAGCGAGAAATCGCTCCGATGCGGTAGCAGTCGGCAAGTCACCTTTGTTGATACGAAACGGAGTTTTGTGGCCACAAAGGTACAACTTGCTTGACAAATCCTGCAACGCAGTTCGATGTCCTCCAAGGTTCTTTTTACGACAAAATTATCGCTGAAACTCCGCCCGGAAGGAAATGCGCAACAGATTTTTTTGAAGGTGGTATTCTATAACCAAGGTTACTTTAACCCGATAGCCAAGGATATGGGATAACTTGTTTACAATCGTCCGAAGTGTCTCGATACGGTATAATCAAGATAACTCGGTTACTATATTCAAGGCAATGACCTAATCCTGTTTTCCGAACAGGAAGTTATCAATAACTATGGTTCTATGGTATCGTGTAACCACGGTTACTCGGTATCTACATTCCTTAATAACATAACCCAAAGGTGGCATTACCTGCAAACCAAGAGGTCTGTGCCTTTTGACATCTGATGATGTGATACCCGATATGATTGTTTCCAAGTTTCCGTGGATAGAGGATAGGATTAACCCATTGCCCAATATACAGGGATAATGTGGTAACAAGGATTCATACACCAAGACAAAAGGGAAAAAGAGTATTCCAAACTTATATATTCAGAGTAGTCAATGCCAACATTTATTGTTCCTCATATCACTTGGATGAAGAGATACTTTATCCCAAATACCAAGAATTGGAAAGCCATAGTACAACATAGCCTAAATGCTTGAAACCGAAGGTAAAAAGTATCTTGAAACGCTATAAAAAGCAACGATATTTCTTTGCTATGTCACTGATTTTCACTATATTTACATATAGAAACAGTCTCTTATAGGCTACATTATTCACCCTAAAAGTTGAAAGTTATGTTGTTTGAATTACTATTCTTAATATACTTGCTACCAGTGGTGTTCTTGTTCATCCTGGTACTTAGGTTTGCGCGTTTTCTGATAGTCAACGTATTCAGAACGGCAATCTGGATTATCAAGAAATCGTTTGTTCTTTTGTGGAAGGGACTGGTCTTGCTTATTGCACTGATAACTGGCAACATTGTAGCTAACCGTAATCAGACCGATAGGGGCAGATACGATTAAAGCCGCACCAATCAAAAAAATGACTGATACGGCTATAAGGTAGAGTAGTTAAATTCTTCCCTCCTGTTAAGAGTTAGATTCTACTCACATCAGCTAGAAACCTTTGCCCTTGCTTCTTTCGTAAACCACTTCTTTTTGAGAATCGCAATTAGTAAGACGGAACTGAACATTACAGCCTGTGGGGATGTCTTTGGGCAGTTGTTTGACAAGTTCCGTAATGACTTCATCCACGTTACTGAAACCTATATCTGTAAGTTCGCCCACAACCTTGCCTTTGAAATAAGCCCGACCATAAATCATCATCTTCTTTGATATACGGAAGAGTTTGTCCTCTGTTTCTTCCAAGTCTTTCGCCTTGCCTTGTTTACTTTTCTCATCGCTAAAAAAGATGAAGTCAATGACTTTTGCATTCAGATTCCATGCCGGGGTAAAGTCTATCTTGACATATCCTCTGGTAATGTTAAATCCGTGGCTATGGTTCATACCAAAAGCAACTTCATAAAGGTTCGCATCGCAATCATTCTGAGCAATGGTAGCCCAAGTATGCCGGAATGTATAGAAGCAATAACAATCTTCTTTATCCATACCCATGTCCTGACAAATTTTGCGGATGCCGATATTCACATTCGCATTGAAGCTATCAGAATTACTATAACGCTGATGGAAATTGAACAGGTATGGTTCATCCTTGTCATCTGAAAGATATTTTTCAAATGTGGATTGTATGAATGGCTCAATTCGCATTTCCATATAGGCATTATCTCTACGACTGTTGCGAGTCTTGGCTCTTTGATAGCCTATAATTCCGTTTTTATAGTCTTTCTTTTTGAGCTCGTACAAATCGACGGAGTTAATACCGCCAATACATAGCGATAGGAGAGCAACATCCCTGCCCAGTTCCGGTAGGGAAGAAATCATTTTTGTTTTGGGAAGAGGCCTATTAAAGAACTCACGACAGGCTTCGGCACTGATAGCTTTCTGAACTGAATTATCCGACTTGGGAATGGAAATCTTTAGCCAAGGATTGAACTTGATGCGGTTTACACCTCTTTCATCGTCATTCAAATCAGCGATGGCAGCTTTGAAAATTTGACGAATGTTCGTAGGGTACATTTCTTTTGCCCGGCTCGTTTGCGACAAACTCTCAATCCACTTCTTCAGGACGGTAGAAGTCAGAAGGCTAAACATAAGCCTGTTTGAGCCTAAGAAGCGTTCAAGATGCGCCACGGCAAGTTTGTAGTTCTTGGCGGTTCTTTGCCGACCTTCCTTTTCCATTTTGTGAATGAACGATTGGGCATACTCGCTAAAACAAACTTCTTCATCTGTCTTCTGCAAATACTCCAGTACATCCTTGACATCCCAAAGAGAAATATCAGTTCTATTCAGCCTGTCGGTGTATTGTCGGATAATCATCGAACAATACTCATTGACCACCGGATCGGTCAATTCACCGTTGCTGTCAATATGTGCTGCATCAATAATCTTATTGGTCTTGATGTAGCCCGGCTTTCTGTTGTGAACAATGCGAATGTACACGGAGAAGAAACCGTCTGTCCTTGGTTTTCGCACTACTGCTTTTAATGTAATCATATACAATTATTTAATAAGTTGAACCTTGGTGTAAGCAGGTGTAAGCAAGGGGGTCATTTGGTGTAAGCAGAGAGTAAGCAAATACGTTCATTTGGCTCATTTTTTGCGGTCAAATGCACGAACCGCCTAAGCGCAAATCAGGCTGTAAATTCTGCTATTGCAGTGATTTACAGCCTGATATTAGTATTTATTTACCTAGAGTATTATTCCTCTATTGCAGCCTGCGCCGCAGCAAGTCTTGCGATCGGAACGCGGAACGGAGAGCATGATGCGTAGTCCATTCCGACCTTTGCACAGAACTTCACCGATGAAGGCTCACCACCGTGCTCACCGCAAATTCCGGTACGCATTCCGGGACGAACGGCACGTCCTTTCTCCACTGCCATCTTTATAAGCTGGCCCACTCCGTTCTGATCCAATACCTGGAACGGGTCTACCGTCAATATTTTCTTATCGAGATATACCGGCAAGAAGCTGGCAATATCATCGCGAGAATAACCGAAAGTCATCTGTGTAAGGTCGTTAGTACCGAATGAGAAGTACTCTGCCTCAGAGGCTATACGGTCTGCCGTAAGTGCGGCACGAGGTATTTCAATCATTGTACCAACCTCAAAATCAACTTCTATGCCTTCTTCCTCGAATACTTCCTTGGCTGTCTTCATGATTATATCCTTCTGCTGCTTGAACTCGTAGAGTATACCAATCAGCGGAACCATGATTTCCGGCTGTGGATCTTTACCCTCTTTCTTCAACTCACATGCGGCACCGAGGATTGCACGGGTCTGCATTGCTGTGATTTCGGGGAATGTAATACCAAGACGGCAACCACGATGTCCAAGCATAGGATTGTTCTCTGCAAGGCTCGACACACGCTTCTGAATCTCTTCCACGCTTACCCCCATCTCATCGGCCATAGTCTGTTGGCCTTTCAAATCGTGGGGAACAAACTCATGAAGTGGCGGATCGAGCAAACGGATATTAACAGGGCAACCGTCCATTGCATCCAAAATGCCCTTGAAATCAGCTTTCTGATAAGGCAATAGCTTTGCCAATGCCTTCTCACGACCCTCTACACTGTCTGCAAGGATCATCTCGCGCATAGCGACAATCTTCTGATCCTCAAAGAACATGTGCTCAGTACGTGTAAGACCGATACCCTTGGCACCGAATGAACGGGCCACCTGTGCGTCGTGCGGAGTATCCGCATTTGTGCGAACCTGCAACTTGGTATACTTGTCGCACAAGTCCATCAAAGCCTTGAAATCTCCGGAAAGCTCTGCCGCTTTCGTAGGAATCTCGCCTGCATATACCTGTCCTGTCGAGCCGTTGAGCGAAAAATAATCACCTTCTTTATATACAACGCCTTCCACCTCGACGGTCTTGTTCTTATAGTTGACATTGATTGCACCTGCACCTGACACACAACACTTACCCATTCCGCGGGCAACCACAGCCGCATGAGAGGTCATACCGCCACGGGCAGTAAGGATACCTTCCGCTGCCGACATTCCCGCCAAATCCTCAGGAGAAGTCTCTATACGAACCATGATGACACGATGGCCGTCTTCACGCCACTTCTGCGCATCATCGGCATGGAATACTATCTGTCCGCAGGCGGCTCCCGGAGATGCAGGAAGACCCTGCGTGATAACCTTTGCCTTCTTCAATGCGTCCTTATCGAATACCGGGTGAAGCAACTCGTCAAGCTTCTGCGGCTCGCAACGCATAAGCGCTGTCTTCTCGTCAATCTCGCCTTCACGGAGCAAGTCCATGGCTATCTTAACCATAGCCGTACCCGTACGTTTTCCGTTACGTGTCTGCAAGAACCACAGTTTGCCCTCCTGAACGGTGAACTCCATGTCCTGCATGTCGTGATAATGCTTCTCGAGCTTGTTCTGCAATGCGTCGAGTGTAGCGTATATCTCAGGCATAGCCTCTTCCATAGAAGGATACTTGCTTGCGCGCTCTTCCTCGCTTATGCCCTGAAGGGCGGCCCAACGCAACGAACCTTCCTTGGTAATCTGTTGCGGAGTACGTATACCGGCAACAACGTCCTCACCCTGTGCGTTAACGAGATATTCACCGTTGAAGAGATTTTCGCCAGTGGCCGCATCGCGGCTGAAACATACGCCGGTAGCAGATGTTGCGCCCATGTTTCCGAATACCATTGCCTGTACATTGACAGCCGTACCCCACTCTGCGGGTATACCTTCCATCTTGCGGTAAAGAATGGCCCGATCGTTCATCCATGAGTCGAATACCGCACAGATTGCACCCCACAACTGCTCCATAGGATCGGTCGGGAAGTCCTTGCCTGTCTGCTCCTTGATAGCAGCCTTGAATTTCTTCACGAGTTCTTTCAACTCGTCGATGGTCATCTCGTTGTCGAGCTTCACGCCACGAACGGCCTTTACCTCCTCTATAATCGCCTCAAACGGATCAATGTCTTCCTTATTGACGGGTTTCATGCCGAGCACCACATCGCCATACATCTGCACGAAACGGCGGTAGCTGTCGTAAGCGAAACGCTCATTGCCCGTCTTTCTCACCAATCCGGCTACCACCTCGTCATTAAGACCCAAGTTAAGGATAGTATCCATCATGCCTGGCATTGAAGCACGGGCACCCGAACGAACACTGACAAGAAGAGGATTATCCACATCACCGAACTTACTGTTCATCAAGCCTTCAATATGCTCAACAGCCTTAGCTACATCTTCTTTCAATAATGCTACAACTTCTTCTTTTCCTTTCTCGAAATACTCATTACATACATCTGTAGTGATTGTAAATCCCGGAGGGACCGGAACTCCGATAAGGTTCATCTCGGCAAGGTTGGCACCTTTGCCACCGAGAAGATTGCGCATACCTGCCTTACCTTCGGCTTTTCCATTGCCAAAGGTGTAAACTCTTTTCTCACTCATAAGTTAGTTTTATTTACGATTAACACTTGTTTATGTTTCTTCTTTAATTTCTGCAAATATAATCGTTTTCCCACGCTTTTGCAAGAAAAACGCAAAAAAACTGCAAACCCTATATTACATTTTCCGTTTTAATCGCTTTTTACATCCGCCCCTTAGTCATTAACCATGCAATTAATTCCGTATGTGCGGTTAAATTATTAATTTTGCAGTCAAATTATTTGATATTTATGAGTAGAAAGAAAAAGCCGTTACCCATATTGGAGAACGTCACCATCACGGACGTGGCAGCCGAGGGCAAATCCATCGCCCGTGTGAACGACATGGTCGTCTTCGTGCCGTTCGCCGTTCCGGGAGATATAGTAGACCTTCAAGTAAGGAAAAAGAAACACAGTTATTGCGAAGCCGAGGTCATTCGCTTCATAGAGTACAGTAAAGTACGTGAAGTGCCCATGTGCGAGCATTTCGGCATCTGCGGCGGATGCAAATGGCAGAACCTTCCATACGAGGAGCAGTTGAAAGCAAAACAGAAACAAGTATACAATCAGCTCACGCGCATCGGCAAAGTGGAACTGCCGGAAATGCGGCCCATCCTCGGGTCGGTGAAGATAAAAGAGTATCGCAACAAGCTCGAATTCGGATGCTCAAACAAACGTTGGCTGACGAAAGAGGAAATCAATTCAGGGAGTGACGGCTACTTTCCGTCGGGCGGAGGACAAATGATGAAAAACGATAAATGCGGCATAAACGAAAACGACACTCACGCCGCATCCCTATCAACAATCCCAAACCAACAATCCCCGGAGAACATGACACCGTCATCGGAGAACGTTCCTACCGCCACAAGAAAACCCATCTCCCAGCGAAACGCCATCGGATTTCACATAACCGGTGCGTTCGACAAGATACTGCCGATAGAGAAATGTATGCTGATGGACGATCTGCATAATAATATAAGAAACGAGATACGCGACTACGCGCTTGCCAATGGACTTACATTCTTCGACCTCAGAGAACAGCACGGACTTCTCAGAGACATAATCATACGCAACTCAAACACAGGAGAATGGATGGTGATCGTACAGTTCCATTACGACGAAGAGGGCGATGAGCAGCGTGCGGAAGCCCTACTCGGGCACCTGGCGGCAAAGTTTCCGCAAATCACCTCGCTGATGTATGTTAACAACCAGAAATGCAATGACACCATCGGAGATCAGGATGTTGTCACGTTCAAAGGCAAAGACTATATATACGAGACGATGGAAGACCTTAAATTCAAGGTCGGCCCCAAGAGTTTCTATCAGACAAATACCGAACAGGCATACCATCTCTACTCCGTGGCAAGAGAATTTGCCGGCCTTACCGGAGACGAACTCGTATACGACCTGTACACCGGCACAGGCACGATCGCCAACTTTGTGGCCGGCAAAGCGCGAAAGGTCATTGGCATAGAGTATGTTCCGGAGGCCATCGAGGACGCCAAAGTGAACTCTGAAATCAACGGTATCGGCAATACGCTTTTCTACGCAGGCGACATGAAAGACATCCTCAACGATGAGTTCATCGCCGCACACGGACGTCCGGATGTAATAATAACCGACCCGCCACGTGCGGGAATGCATGCCGATGTCGTGAAAACCATCCTCCGCGCCGCGCCCAAACGCATCGTATACGTCAGCTGCAACCCTGCCACACAAGCACGCGACATCTCAGACCTCGACACGGACTACAAGGTGACCGCAGTGCAACCGGTAGACATGTTCCCGCATACACCGCATGTGGAAAACGTGGTGCTGCTCGAAAGAAAAGACAACAGCATACAATAATGAGAGCAAACAACATATTGTCGGCCATACTCCTTTTTGCATCCACAGCCTCACCGGCACAGGACGGGAATGGCGCCACCATATCCAGCCCTGAGTTAAGCGGATATGTGATCGGCCGTTATCAGGCCTCCCTGAAAGACGGGGACAATAGCAACTCTTTCGAAATACGGATGGCGCGCCTGTCTTTATCGGGACACATATTCGGAGATTTCGAATACCGGGTGCAAGGACAGGTAAACGGTAATACCGAGACACTCGGCAGCAGTCCTCGGCTGATAGACGCCTTTGCAGAATGGCAGAAATACGGATTTTTCAAAGTCAAGGCAGGCCAGTTCAAGCGCCCGTTTACATTCGAGAATCCCATGAATCCGATAGACCAGGGATTCATGGGTAACGCACAGGCCGTAAGCAAGCTTTCCGGCTCAAACGATCGCACAGGCGAGCATGCGAGCAACGGCCGCGACATAGGCATACAAATACAAGGCGACCTACTGCCCGACGCTTCCGGCCGCTGCCTGTTACACTATCAGGCAGGTGTGTTCAACGGACAGGGAATAAATACGAAAGACGCTGATAACCGAAAAGATCTCATCGTAGGGGCATGGGTGATGCCGATCGCCGGAATGCGCGTAGGTGTCTTCGGATGGGCCGGCTCACACGCACGCAAGGGCACATGGCTCGAAACAGAAGACGGAAACACCATTGAGCGTCACGGAACGGTCAGCCTGAGCCAATACCGCTATGCGCTCAGTGCCGAATACAGGCAAGCCGACTGGCAGATACGCTCGGAATATATACACAGCACCGGCTATGGGTTCAAGACGGCATATCAGAATGACGAAGACAAAAACGACGCCACAGTAAACTATGCCCAAGGCAACAAGGCAGACGGCTTCTACGCTCTCTGCATCGCTCCTGTAATAAAAGGAAAACTCAAAGTCAAGGCTCGCTATGATCTTTACCGCCGCTCGGGCTCTTGGACAGACAGTCGGACACAATATGAGGCAGGATTGAACTTCCTTGTAAACAAGAACATCGAGATACAGGCCGAATATGCCTTTATAAACGACCGGAGCCTTGACAGGCATAACTACGACATCGCAGACATAGAGTTATGCGTGAAATTCTGACATACGGCAGCATTTCATAAACAACGCCACCGTGTCGCAGCATATATTCAAAATGACATTGGCTTCTTATCAAAATTCCGTACAAAAGACCGTTCAAAACTCGCTCGTTTCAAAATAAAAAGCCATCAGGCGGAAATAAGCGGGTTTTGAGCGTTTTTTTCAATTACCTATATATCAGACAGATATAAACTTCATATTTTATTCAGGCATCGGCATCTCCCTATCAAAACTGTGCGTGGACGCATTCGGTATACTACTTGGTCTGCATTTAGACACCCGTTGCGTTGTAACGGGAGTCTAAACGGGACGCAATCAGCCGCTATTCTCAGCCCAACGAGTATCCCGTTGCAAAAAATCGGAGAGTTTTTCATGTTCAGGCAAACAGTCTATCGCATTGCGTATATAGATTGCTATCGTACTTATCTTCCTGTTTCGTGAGAAAATCAAGTGTTAAATTCGTGATATTTTTATTACATACCGCAATGAGATTATGGCAAGTCCGCCTTACGTTAACCCATGGCGGAAAAACACAATGCGATTATTTATTTCTGCCAAGCAAACCGCGCAACGAGAAATACAACCATTCCTGGACACGAAACATTGGCCACGACGGCATCGGGCGATACCCGAACTTAAAAGCCACACTCCTGCCTCTCATCATATCGGCCATCGTCTGCCACACCCTATGCAACTCTTCAAGCCCATATTGCCTTTCCTCAACCGTAAGTCCTGCTCCATGGCAGTGATAAAACATATATGTGTCTATCATATTCAGCCAACGGTGATCATTGTATTCAGCCACAGCGTCCTGTGCCACATCCATATCTTTCATTTGCCTGAGCATGCTCTCATTGGCCCGCAGATAGTCGAACCGACGGACGCTCACGGAATGAGTGGCCGACATCTCGTGCTGTCTGTAATAGTATATACCATCGCAACGTCGAACGGAGCCAGACGCTATATAATGTATCCGGGTTGTATTGTCGTCGCTGTAAAGCCGGCACGTCTCGTCATACGGATGACTCCTGTGGATATCGGCACGCACCATGTAAAGACCGTGTATACGCCACGTGAGGCTAAGCCGCAAAGCCTCGCCGCCGGTCAACACCTCGAAATCGGGCATCTGGTATCTCTCGGCTCTGTCCGCATATTCCATCACCACGTCAAACAGCACGCAACCGGTCGACGGATGACGGTCGAACACATTCACTGCACATTCCAGCGCATCGCTTGAAAAGTGATCGTCCGCATCGAGCATGCACACAAAATCGCCCGACGCAAAGCCCAGCCCCACATTACGGGCATGCGCCTGACCGCCGTTTTCAGCAAGCCGTATCACCCTTATCCTATTGTCACGGGAGGCATATCCGTTCAGTATGTCAAGTGAATTATCCGTCGAACAATCGTCAACGCATATTATCTCTATATCCCGTAGAGTCTGTCCCGTAAGCGAGTCAAGGCATTCAGGAAGATAACAGGCGGCGTTATATACGGCCACAAGGACTGACACACGGCTCATTTACGCAAGTATTTTTGTTTGAGTTTGTTCCACAGGGAGGTCTTCTTGTAAAGGATATACAGCGACACGGCGGCACTGACCATGAAGACAAAAATACCGAGAGACCAATAAAGCCACGCATCCTGGACAAAAGTGACAGCATAGGCCGCCATGCCGAGTAACAACTGCAAAAGGACATAGAGGCACACACGTGACGATATTACATATTGATAGCGAACACGGGCATATACAATGATCATGACAAGGTCGAGCAGATAGGCCACCGACAGGGCTATGCCCGTGCCGGTAAGCCCCCAATGCTCATAGCCCAACATTATCAGAAGTACCAATGCCACGTCAAACACGCCTTCAAGAATGAGATATGCCACCGAGTCACCTTTGGCAAGCGTGATATATGCCACCGGAAGAGACACAGACTTAATATACATCGAGAACACCGCAACCTGCGCCATTGCCACCACGGGAATAAACCGCCCGCTGTAAAGAAGCGGCAGAAGCATCGGCAAGGATATTATGAACATGGCAAGCATTGGCGACAGCAGAAGCACCGACACTTCAATCTGCCTGTTGACGGTAATGTTTACGGCTTCCACATCGTGATTTAAGGCCGACAGACGAGGGAAATAGTCGGTCTCCATCGCAGAAAACACCATACCTGCGTATGTAATCGTGAGCATGAAACCGGCATTATACAAGCCGACGACATCAAGATCGCCGCATACATTCAAATACGACCGGATGACTATCTCCGACCCGCTGCCTAATATCCCGGCCAGTACAAAAGCCACACCGAGACGCACCATCTGCATGCCTTCGCCCAAAATGCCACGCGAACCGCACAAACGCAACGGATAGAAACGGTATGAATAAGCCACGGTGAAAAGCATGTTCATGAAAGCCATGAGCACAATCACAGGCACGATACCGGCCTGCCCGAAAAAAAGGAATATGGGAACGGAAACGACAAGGGACGCAAAAACGGAGCAAATCTGTATCATCGCGAGCGGACGCAGGCGTCGGGCGGCCTTCAGTATGGCTGTCTCTCCACCGGTGACGGCAAGCAGTCCCACCGCAGGAGCAAGGAGAATGAAGTGCAGAGTATGGTCGCCCCATGAGAAAGTGTAATCGCTAAGCAGCGGCCCCACAGCCATGCATACGAGCATTCCGAACAGAGCGGTGAGCAAAGACCATGCCCTGATGACACGTATGAAATGCTCCATGCGCTCGGCATTGCCGCTGTCGAACTCTTCGGAAAGGTGTTTCACCGCACTGAACGATATGCCGAGATTGGTCGCTTGGGATATGAAAGTTATCGTGGAATTGAACAACGCCATAAGCCCCATACCCGAAGGGCCGAGCATAACGGCCACGAGCTTGTTACGGACAAGCCCCATCAGAATATTCAGTCCCTGCACTCCACCGAATATTCCGGTATATTTCAACACATGACCATAGCTGTCTTTTGATTCTGTGTCGTTCATCAAATTAATTAACGGCCATTTGCCTGTTTTATTACATTATTCATAAAGACATTATAAAAAAAGCCATTTGCCACCCGATATATTTAAATTAATATTGTACTTTTGCATATTGGATATGGATGCAAAGCTCAGTATCATAATACCGGTATACAAAGTCAAAGACACTCTCGACAGATGTGTGGACAGCATAATGAAGCAAGACTTCACACCGATGGAGGTGATACTCGTGGACGACGGCTCACCTGATGAGTGCCCGCGGATATGCGACAAGTGGGCGGCAGTCGACAGCCGCATAAAGGTAATCCATAAATCCAACGGAGGACTGAGCGACGCACGCAATGCGGGCATCGACAACGCACAGGGAGAATATATCACATTTGTGGATTCAGACGACTATCTGGACGAGGGAACGCTGTCCATACTGATGAGAACAATGGAGTCATGTCCGGAAACGGACCTGCTCGAATATCCTGTATACAGGTTTTACGGCTCCCCAAGACAAAGTATATTCATGCCGGAACGCAGAACGTACCATAGCACGGACGAATACTGGCTTTACGGAGAAGCGTACTCACATTCATACGCATGGAACAAGATTTACCGGCGCACTGTATTCAACGGCGTAAGATTTCCCAAAGGAAAGGTGTTCGAGGATGTTTACACCCTGCCGGAAATATTACAGAACGTGAATGTGGCCGTAACGGTAGAATGCGGAATGTATTTCTACTGCCACAACCAGAACGGAATAACAAATAAAGCCGGTGGAAAAGAGCTGCAAATGTTGCTCGAAGCACACATGAACGTCATCGACAGGTTTGTCGGCAAGCCTCATTTCGACAAATACTACATGCATGTTGTGAACATACAACTGAGCCTGTGCGAAATCACCGGATGCGAGCCTGCGCTCAAACGGATTAGGATAAAAAGTTTCAAAGGCATGCCTGCAAATACGAGGGTAAAGGCGGCTGCAATCAACATATTAGGAATAAAGACACTATGCAGACTATTCAAAGCCATGAAGAAGACAGGCGTACTCCGCTAATCAGTTTCATAATACCGTTCTACAACCTTCCGGTGGAAATGCTCATAGAGTGTATCGAGAGTGTCATTGCCCTGCCGCTGGACGGTGACGAACGTGAGATCATCGTTGTCGACGACGGTTCCGACGTTTGTGCCATGAACGAATTAAGCGATTACGGCAATGACATTATATACATCAGGAAAGCCAACGGAGGACTGAGCGACGCACGCAACATGGGATTGCGCATGGCAGCCGGAGAATATATACAGTTTGTCGACGGGGACGACTGTCTGATACCGTCCGCTTACCGGCAATGTATCGAAACGGTAAAGCGTAAAAATCCAGACATGGTCATGTTCGAATTTACACGCAACCGAAAGGATTTCGCACACAGTGAGGAGGAGTATGTATGTAATAAGAAAGAAGAAAACCTGCATTTGTCTGCCGACGGTCCGGTAACAGGCACAGAGTTCATGCTGAAAAACAACATTAAGGCCACGGCATGGGGATATGTTTTCAGTAAAAACGTACTGATGAACCTCCGCTTTGCCACCGGAATTGTCCATGAGGACGAGGAGTTCACGCCACAGTTGATCATCAGGTGCGAACGTATATACTGCCTACCGTTTAAAGCATACTACTACCGCAAACGGCAGGGATCTATCATGACAGGGAAAAACAGTGACTGGAAAGAAAGCAGGATGAATGATATGCACACCGTGATACTGCATCTCAACAATCTCGCTGACACCATGCCGAGTAAGGACAGACTCGCAATGCAACGTCGCGTGGCACAACTCACCATGGACTACATATACAACATCATCATTCTCGGGATGCCACGCGATGCAATCAATAAGCGCATTGAACAATTACGCTCCGAAGGACTCTTCCCATTACCAGACCGCAAATACACACAAAAGTACCGGTGGTTCCGCAAAATCACTGCCAACAAAATCGGATTGAATATCCTCATACATACTCTTCCATTGCTTAAACGAGAGAGATAAAAAAGCCAGGCTCATTGATTTTAATGAATAAACATACCGCTTACAATAGGCAGACATAGAATCGAACTGACTGACATACAGCCTATAGTCAACAAACATACTGTTAATGACAAGTATGATATGTACTTTCCACAAGCAAACAAACTGCTTTAAATGAGTAAAACCATAAAAATGAAAATACTTTTGTTAGGCGAATACAGTAATGTGCACGCTACACTGGCTGCCGGTCTGAGAAATCTTGGACACAAAGTTACGGTTGTTTCAAACGGTGATTTCTGGAAAGACTATCCCCGTGATATTTCCATAGTGCGCCGACCCGGGAAACTCGGAGGTATCATGCTGTTGGCAAAGATATATGCCATACTGCCAAAACTGCGCGGATATGATGTCGTCCAGCTCATAAATCCGATGTTTGTAGAACTTAAAGCCAAACGGATATTCAGCATTTACAACTACCTGAAAAAGCACAACGGCAAAGTGTTCCTTGGCGGTTTCGGCATGGACTGGTATTGGGTGAATACCTGTTGCACCGAAAAACCGCTGAGATACAGCGACTTCAACATCGGGAACGAACTGCGAACAAACAGCGACGCACTGAGAGAAAGAGCCGATTGGCTGGGAACCGAGAAAGAACGACTGAACAAATACATAGCCGAAACATGCGACGGAATAATAACAGGACTATATGAATACTGGATTTGCTACCACATGGCTTTCCCACAAAAAACCGTTTTCATGCCCTTCCCGATCCGATTATCAGATGAAATACAAGCGACAGACAATCAAAATATGGCAGAAACAAACCCACATACGGTGAAAAAGGCAAAAAACAATCCTTCAACAGCGACACGCAGACCTGTCAGGTTGTTTATCGGAATAAACAAGACACGCAGCGAATACAAAGGAACCGACATCATGCTGAAAGCTGCCAGGGACATTGCAGCCCGTTATCCTGACAAAGTGACACTATCATTAGCGGAATCTGTGCCATTCGCTCAATACGGAAAGATGATGGACGACAGCGACGCCATACTTGACCAACTATACAGCTACACACCGTCCATGAACCCATTGCTTGCCATGTCGAAAGGCATTATATGCATCGGGGGCGGTGAAAAGGAGAATTATGAGATTATAAACGAAAAGGAACTACGGCCGATTATAAATGTTGAGCCGACATACGAGAGCGTATATGAAGAGTTGGAAAAACTCGTTCTCAACCCGGAACGCATACCTGACCTGAAAAGACAGAGCACGGAATACGTCAGACGACATCATGAATACATGAAAGTGGCCCGCAAATACGAAGAGTACTATAAGCTGGCACTATCTGTTTTGCCAACAAGGTGACCGGTATATACACATACAACCAATGAATGCCATACACATGCCGGGAAGGCATTCGCAAAATCCTGACAAACAAATACAGACAACCGTAACATATACATATAACAAAAATGCCGGAACATTTAGTTCCGGCATTTTTTATTTCCTCGAAAAGAAAAATCGGATTATGCCTCAGCAGGTGCCTCCTCTGCAGGAGCGGCAGCCTCTGCAGCTGCTTCAGCAGCCTTTGCGGCTTCTTCTTCGGCCTTTGCAGCCTTCTTTTCAGATACCTTTTTGGCTATCGCCTCGTTGATTTTCTTCTCTGCCTCAAGCTCCTTCTCGTAAGCAGCCTTCTTTGCTTTTTCCTCGCTCTCACGAACAGCGTCTGCACCCTTGGTCTTATCGGCTTTCCAAGCGTCAAACTTCTTCTGTGCCGTTGCCTCGTCAAAAGCGCCCTTCTTCACACCGCCACGAAGATGCTTCATGAGGTACACGCCCTCATTGCTGAGGATATTACGTACTGTGTCTGTGGGCTGCGCACCTACTTCCACCCAATACAGGGCACGTTCGAAATTCAAATCTACTGTGGCAGGATTGGTATTAGGGTTGTAAGAACCAATCTTTTCAGTAAATTTACCATCACGTGGTGCTCTTGCGTCTGCGATTACGATACGGTAGAAAGCGTATCCCTTACGACCGCCGCGCTGCAATCTGATTTTTGTTGCCATTTTAAATTATTTGTTTTTTAGGTTTGAATTTATGCTGCCATCTCGTGACAGCGGCTGCAAAGTTACTCTTTTTAATGTCAACATATACTATATATGTATATTAAAAGAGTAATTATTATCATTTTTTAACAAGCATAAGACCTGCCTGCATCCCGTTTACACTTTTCATTAGGGCCGACACTGTTTGCAGATTTGAGTTGTTCGAACTGCTTGCCACCGTCTTCACAAGATTCAACAGTTTCGTGGCATCAGTCACGAGCATCAGCTTTTTACTTTCAAGCTGCGTGGTAATCGGTATGGCTTTTTTACCTGAGAATGTAAGGTTAAGCTTCGAATCTTTCACCGTCCATTTGCCTTTGAGTGTCTTTTTGCCAAATGTCTCGGTAAACGTACCGTCCGAGTTAAACGTAATCGTGAACGCTCCCGACTTTATTCCATATTTACCCAATTGTGCCTGTAAACTCTTTTCGATCTTACCGGCTGCGATCTTTGCTCCTGCCTTGGCAAGAAAATTATCCGACTGGAATACTATCGCCGGCTCGGAATATACCCATGTGCCCACAAGTTTATCAGATGTGGCCTGTTTTTTTCCGGAAAATACAGATGTTATGTTTGAAACGATATCGTCTCCCGATGACGACGAACCGGCTCCGGTTATCCCGCCGAGAATGCTTCCCAAATCTATTTGTGCGCTCGCACCTACAGAACACATGAGCATCACCGCAACGACAACCGACTTAAAAATCAATTTTTTCATTTTATTTAGCATTTGTTATAAGTGCGACAAAATTACGATTTTAGCTTTACCCATCCAAATAAAACGTTCAAAATTTTCTCAAACGGGCATTATTCGTTATCTTTGCCCACGGACAGTATGCTTATTGGCAACCCGACAAAAATAACGGTGCGCCACGCTCACATCATCCACAAATATAAAATCAACCTACCGAACGCAAACGACAATGCTTTTCCACACTGACAAACACGATAAAAAACAACTGTCGATACTAATCCCAACGTACAACGACGCATGCTATAATCTTGTCGAAGAATTGCACAGACAAGCATGCGAGGAGGATATAGACTACGAGATAATAGTGGCTGATGACGGTTCCACCGACGAAAACACCATACAGACAAATGCCCGCATCAACAATATACCACAATGCTCATACATAACGAGAAACGAAAACCGTGGCCGTGCGGCAATACGCAACTTCCTCGCCAAGACTGCCAGATACGACCAGCTGCTTTTCATGGACTGTGACATGGCATTGCCCGACAACCTTTTCATCTCCAGATACATCAATGAAATAAATGATGAGGCCGATGTGATAGACGGGCATACCTGTATTCACACGGACGATGAGACTTGGGGCAGAAACCTCAGATACATCACCGAACGAGCAGCTGCCCCTATGCACTCAGTAGAGATGCGGCAAAAAACACCTTACCAAAGTTTTGCCACGGCAAACTTCATGATAAGACGGGAAACGATGCTCGCCCACCCTTTCGACGAACGGTTCAGGTTTTACGGATACGAAGACGTGCTGCTTGGAAAAGAACTGTACCTGTGCGGAGCGCAAATAAAGCATATCGACAACCCGGTACTCTTCAAGGATTACGAGCCAAACGGTTCATTCGTTGCCAAAACGGAAGAGGCAATGCACACACTGCATCGCTTCAAGATAGAACTGCAAGGATACTCACGGCTGTTGACCTTGGAAAACAAACTGCGGAACATAGCTCCCGCAATAAGACTATGGCACATGTTATTCGGCAAAGCAGAGCGGCGCATTCTCACAGGCAGCAGCCCCAACATGACGATATTCAACCTTTACAGATTAGGTTACTATATGTCAATAAAAGAATAAAGAGCCACAAAGATAAAGTAACGCCCACAAACATTTCAAACAGATGTTATACAGACTAAAAAAACAAGAACGGGAACCAAACGTAACAATTATATCATACTAACCGAAAATAAGAATAAAAAACCTAAGACAATGAAAAGATTTGCATTTAAAATGTATCTGAAAAAAGGATGCGAGGAGGAATACGCCAAGCGGCACGCAGACATCTGGCCTGAACTGAAGCAAATGCTCAAAGAACAGGGAGTCGGCAATTACAGTATCTACTGGGATAAGGACACAAACATACTCTTTGCCTATCAGGAATGCTCAAAAGAGGGAAACAGCCAGGATACGAAAAACGTAGCCCCAATAACCCAACACTGGTGGGACATGATGGCAGACATAATGGAAGTAAACCCGGACAACTCACCTGTAAGCATTCCGCTCGACGAACTTTTCCACCTGGATTGACAGTCTGCGGCACATTAATAAGAGTTACAAACTATTATTACAAAACCAATTTTAATGCTTTTCAATTATTAAAAATAGAGCAGGTTGGGTTAAAATGAAGTGCACCCCAAAAGTTTTGTGCCTAACTTTTGGGGTGCACTTCAAAATAAGCAACCGATTACATTTTGTACAACCACCTGTATGTAAACAATATAAATAAAACAAAGAAGAAACTGACTGTCGGTAATGTATATCCGGTATATGACCGTTTTATTACAATTATCACTTATCGGCAGGATGTATTCTGATGCTTACGGTGCGAAACCAATCACGCAACACCCCTTTGTATCCGTCTTGAGAGTCACTCACAAAAATGAGTGTCATGCTACCGTCGGCAAGTTGCGGTCCAATGCACATACCCTCATAGTTGGCTATGCTGCGTCCGAAAAGCGAGAGACCGGTACGAAAACCATGCAGCAAATACTTATCGAGCATTCCGCCAGGCACGGCTGCGGAGGGATCTGCGAGATACAGTTTCACATTAACATACGAACCGAGCTTGCGCCGTGACACGAAAAACTCACGTTCAAGGACTATCAGCCGACCATCATCGAGAGCACAAAGCTCACTCACTCCCATGGCATACGCACCGGCGACAGTACGCGATTCGGGGGCATCCATCTCATAATAGAACCATTCAGCAGGCTGCAAATCATCATCAAAACTCTGCAACCGCAACCTGTTTCGTACACCGTTGACCGACGTAGCTTGCTCACCATCTACGGGCAGAGTACTCTCTGTCGTCGTCCAAAAACGATGCGTGACGGCATTATAAGTCAAAGACTCGAGTCCATAGTTTGCAGAAGATAAGGCAAAAACCTTTGGCACGGCAATCTCACGCCCTGTCCTAAGGCCGTCGAGAGAATATTCATATATCCTGTTGTCTGCCTCACCACAGATGAAAACAGTAGAGGCAGGGACAAAATAAGCGATGCCTTCACCATCACGGTTGATAGTTCCGGCTGAACGGAAACCCTCGTTTTCAACGTCAACGATTTTTCCTGACACAGTGTCTACGTCTATCTTGAAGACAAAAAATCCGTCCGTCTCAGACTTGTCGCTTACAACAGCATAGCGGTTGTTTCCAATATTGGCTATGCCGCTGTAATTTCCCGGCGGTACTTTGCCGGAAAACGACCGCTGCCCGCAATCATTCACTATAATTGTATCCGAACGAACAATTACACTGTCTGAACCGGCGGCAAGCGTTTTCAAACCGGTGAAAACACAAAGCGGTATCAGCGCAAGTCGCATCGAGGTACAATTCATTCGTAATCGTCTATTACAGCGTTTGTGAAATCAAGCATAGGCTTTGCCACCTTGAATATCTTTTCCATGCCGTCAAGCCATCCGTCGCCATCGAAAAAGTCCTCACCGACACTGTGCCAGCAGCTGTAATCCTTCATCCTGAGGTATCGCATGTGCTCATAGTCGGCAGGGAAACCTACCGGCCGCACTTTAAGCCGCTCCATGCCGAAACCTTGCCTGTCGTCCCAACCGGCTGTTTCTGGCGCTCCGAAGTATTTCAGGAATTCCTCGTTCTCCACACACCGAAGCCATTCGCCGATATTTCCCATTATTTCGTTGCGACAGGCGGTTAGTATATTTGTAGGCAACCAGTAGTTGCCGCATGCCAACAGGCAGTGCCCAGGTTCGAGATGGATATAGTATCCGCCGTGAAGCGCTTTCTTGCCGTGAGCCGCTATGTATGCACCAAAGTGGTTCTTATATGGAGACTTGTCGTTCGAGAACCTCGTATCCCGATAAAACCTGTAAGTAGCGTCTTTCACGGTGATGTGGGATATAGACGGGTCGAAAGTGCTTATCCGTGCTATCGCCAGCCCTACACCACGCTCAAACTCGGCCTTTGCAGCCATATACTCTTCCTTGTGCTCCTGGAACCATTGCTTGTTGTTGTTAGCCATAATGTCCCGCAGGAAGTCCAATATCAGTTTAGCGTCCATAATGTTTCTTTTGTATGTTAATCTGTTACGGCCGCAAATATAATAAAAAATATCGGCATGATAAAATCACCGCCATATTATTGCGCCATGGAGCGTACCGTATCGTCACTCATCCGGCATCTGATGCCGACAAGTGATTTAGCCCGCGGCTTTGCTTGCCTGTCTCGATTTTATTCCGTAATTTTGCAACAACGAAACAACAAAACACTCGCTACAATGAAAAAAGGACTCATACTCGAAGGCGGAGCCATGCGCGGGATGTTCACCGTAGGCGTGACCGACGTGATGATGGAGCATGGCATAGAGCCGGACGGAGTGATCGGAGTGTCGGCCGGGGCGGCTTTCGGATGCAACTATAAGTCAAGACAACCTGGAAGGGCGCTGCGATACAACAAAATTTTCGCACGTGACAAGCGTTACAGCGGTATCGGCTCGCTGCTGAAAACGGGCGATTTCTTCAACGCCGAGTTTGCCTACCACACCGTACCGACACAGCATGACAAATTCGACAACGAGACATTTGAGCGGAACCCGATGGAGTTTTATCTCGTATGCACCGACATCGACACGGGAAAGGCCATATATAAGAAATGTGAACGGGGCGGGCATGAGTTCTTCGACTGGGTGCGCGCCTCGGCATCAATGCCCGTGGTGTCGCGCGCCGTGGAACTCGACGGCATGAAACTGCTCGACGGCGGCATCACCGACTCCATACCGTTGAAGTTTTTCGAGAGCATCGGCTACTTGCGGAACATAGTAATTCTCACCCAACCGAGGGACTATGTGAAACATCCCAACAAAGCTATGCCGCTCATTAAGATAAGCCTGCGCAAGCACAGGGGGGCCGTCGAGGCAATGATGCGCCGCCACGTGATGTACAATGAACAGACTTCATACGTGGCAATGGCGGAAAACGAAGGACGGTGCCTCGTAATACGCCCTGACTCTAAACTACCGATAGGCCATATTTCGCACGACCCCGAGGAGATGCAACGGGTATACGACATCGGACGCGAGACCGGACTGCGGCATGTGGAGGCCATGAAAAAATTTCTATCCGCACCGGAATAAATATCCGCCGACAGTGTTTTTTCATCCGTATGCCACAATATCACGCTGTTTCAAGCCGATGTTTTTCGGCTTTTTAGTAACTTTGCACGCATTATGAGAATAGACATCATCACAGTATTGCCCGAGATGATCGAGGGCTTCGTCAACGAATCGATACTGGCAAGGGCACAGAAGAAAGGCCTTGCCGAGATACATCTGCACAACCTGAGGGACTACACGAACGACAAGTGGCGGCGCGTGGACGACTATCCTTACGGGGGATTCGCGGGAATGGTGATGCAGTGCGAACCGATAGACAGGGCTATCTCGGCACTGAAAGCGGAGCGCGATTACGACGAGGTGATATTCACGTCGCCCGACGGGGAGCGGTTCGACCAGCACGTGGCCAACGAGCTGTCGATGAAAGGCAACATCATAATCCTATGCGGGCACTACAAGGGAATAGACCAGCGTGTACGAGACCACCTCATCACACGGGAGATAAGCATAGGCGACTATGTGCTCACGGGCGGAGAACTGGCCGCCGCCGTGATGGCCGATGCCATAGTACGCGTCGTTCCGGGAGTGATCGGCGACGAACAGAGCGCACTTTCCGACTGCTTTCAAGACGACATGCTGTCGGCTCCGATATATACCCGCCCGGCTGACTATAAGGGTTGGAAAGTGCCGGAGATACTGTTGAGCGGCAACGAGGCCAAGATTAAGCAATGGGAACTCGACCAGGCCATGGCACGCACGGCCCGACTGCGCCCCGACCTGCTCGAAGGCAAAGGGAAATAACCTACCGGCTTAATTGTATTTAATCGCATGACACGATACATGCAATGGGTATATTTGCTTTTTTCGGAAAGATTGCACTTTTTTTCTTAAATGATAAAGCCGGAAACAAATCTACTTTGCTTCCGGCTTTATCATTTAACTACCACTTTCCGGCATACCGCCTTATTTACTTCTTGTTCGGTTTCTGCTTGAAACTGTATGCCAAACTGAGCATAACATAGCGCGGAATACTGTTGTACCACCTCTCTGTACGACCCTGTGCATTCACTGTATAGCGCACGTTAGACAGTTGATGAAGTATGTCGAACGCCGAGAGTTTTGCCATTATACGGCCTTTCATGAACGAGCGGCTTATCTGTGCGTTCCATATAAGGTCGTCTGTATTCATCGTACTGCTTGCATATCCGCGTCGACTGAACATGTTCATGTCCGTAGACACATTGAGCTTTATCACAGGAATGGTATATTGCAGGTTTCCGCCAAACTGATAGTCAAAAACGTCGATAGTCTCAAAATTATCAATATTGCCTGTGCTGTGACGGACGGTGAGTTTTCCCACGATGCCGGCAGACAATGTCTTGAACCTATATGTCAGTTTGGTGTTGAGACGAGTATACACATTATCAACCTTGCTCAGCACGTTGTTGGCTTCATCGTAGGACACGGCAAAATCCACACTGCGCTCGTATTTCACTCTGCCGTCTATGCCAAAACGCAGTCTTTTGGCCTTGTCTACCGGCATATCAGTACCTCCTTTCACGCTGGCGTTCCAATTGCCGTCCACATTACCGTCCTTGTACACATAGGCACCGGTAGTCGAATTATAAGTGGTACGCCTCCCTATAAAACGCTGACTGACTCCAATATCAAAACCAGCGAATGTGCTTCCTCCCGTCTTTAGGTTCTTGAAGGTTATCAGGCCGCTACCTTTGTGATTGATGGTACTTTTCAAATCGGGATTACTGATGTACAACGACAGCTCATCGGATGTGTCGACAACCGGCATCATGCGTTTTAAATCAGGCTGCTTAACACTAAGTGAGTAACGCAGAGTTATGGGAGTGTTTCCAAACCGCTTGTATAATATCGACGGCTGGAATAGCATTTTGTTTCTTGTTGCCACCGTATCAAGTGTCGATTGCATATAGTCGAGCTTCTCACTGATATGACTTAGCGGTAAAGTGAAACGTATATTGTATTTCTCCGTGTACTTCTGTAACTGCAAATTCAAGTAGTAATTGCGCGTCAGAAGAATGTTCTTTACACTGTTTTCTGTGTCAAACGCCAAAAGGCGGTCTTCTTCCGAAACAGGAATGATGCCGAGATGATCGTATATTTCGCTGTCAAGACGGTCGAGACGGTACAGCAAATTATTATCAGTCTTTCTGTCCTGTGTGAATGTCACGCTTGCTTCCAGATCCCATTTATCGGGCAACGCATAAATATATCCCATTTCAAATGAATATCTGTAATAGTTATCACGGCTGTCAAAATATCTGTTTTTCAGTTGTTCTTCACCAGTAGCATCGTATTTCGTGGCCTCCATATCAAAACGATCGGTCGGTTGATTACGATAATAATTGCCGTAAAAATTGGCAAAAAAGGAATCTCCATTATTAAAAGGCTTATACCAGAACACGCCCCAAGTAAACGAAAGATACTTGTTTTCGCTGCGATACAGATTATGGCGACTATTCACAAGCGTGGCACCGCGCTTCGTAGAATCCACACGTTCGTTGTTATAATTACTAGAAAAGTAGTTCATAGTCATATAAGTACGCAGGTTGATCTTCCGAAAATGGATTTTGTTGCCTGTGTAAAAAGAGAAATCTTTAGATCTGCTTACATTTTGGTTCCACTTGTTTATGTTGCCATCGGCAGCGAAAGTCTCCGACTGTTGCCCGCTGACATTATCCCCATCGGTCCATCTCACGGTAGCATCGAAAGTCTCCTCCACACGCTTTTCCTTGTCTTCCGTCTGCAAATGAACACCCGTATACTTGGTCGCCAGCAAACCTTGCGTCCGGCCACTCGGTGTCCAATCACCGTCGTTACCTGGTTTTCTGTCTTCGTTCACGTTGTTAATATTGCCAAATGCGGATATCCGGGTATGGTCATCGTAATATAGTCCGAACGCCCTCGACATATACCTGTCTTCCGTTCCCATTCCCCCTTCGGCGTTGACGATGGATCCCCGGGCATACTCACGCTTGAGTCTGACGTCCATCACAAACTCTTTCTCCTCAACCTCACGCCCTAACATATCGCTCATCTCCGTCGACTTATGATACACCTTTATGTCCTTCACCGTGAAATAAGGCAGATTTTCAAGCATAATCTTGTTCTTTCCTTTAAAGAAATCCTTGCCGTTAAGTGTCAGATAATCTATCTTCTCACCATTGATGTATATGTCGCCGTTGTCTTTCAGTTCCGCGCCGGGCAACTGACGTACAAGCGCATCGAGCATCGATCCTTCGGGAAGATTGAACGCCGAGGCATCATATACTATCGTATCACCTTTATACGCAACCTGCACCTTGGTACCTGTGACCACCACTCCGCCAAGCTCCACATCCTTAAAGATGTCGTCTGCCTTGCGCTTGATCAATATTGTCGGAACTATATACTGTTGCTTACGCCCTGTTATTTTAAGTTCATAGTCAGTATATGATGTCTCATAGCCGTCACTTTCTATTCTGATTATATACTTGTCATCCCGCTTCGGAACATCAACAATATAAAAAGAGTTTGTCTTGTAACCACTGAGCGAGTCTTCCGTTATTACCGTCGAGTCGGCGGTCATTATACAAAACTTACCATACATCCTCGCCTTGGTAAACGAGTCATATACCTCTCCGTGTATCTCAACGGTCTTTTCCTTCTTCGCCTTCTCCTTTCCAGCACCCTGGGCGCCTGCCGTAAGGGCACAGAACACCGGGGCAAGGAGAATTATCCACTTGCAGATTGTATTCATAAATTATTGTAATTTGATTGTCTTTTAATATAAAGAAAAGACACGGAAGCACTTAGATAGTACAAGTTTCATCTCCTTGTCCCAAACTTTCTATCTTTCATTTTCTCTGTGTTTCCGTGTCTGTCCTTTTCGTTATGTGCCTGACTTCTTGTCAGTCTCAATACCGGTTATCAACACATATATGTTGAATGCTTATCTTATACCCATTGCCGGCCAAGCATAAACAGATGCGCTATCTATCAAATATTTCATCCATTTTCTTTTCAAGCTCAGAACCGTATATGTCCGAGGCGATGATGCGTCCGTCTGGCCCTATCAACACATTCTCCGGGATACAGCGCACACCGTACAGGTCGAGAACCGACTTTCCGTCATATTCGAACGGCGTATACAGATGTGTCCATTTAAGCCCTCTTTTATCCACATAACGCTTCCAGAGGTCTTTATCAGTGCCGATAACGACGCTTATTATGTTCAATCCCTTATCGCCATACTTATTCATCAATTTCTTATATATAGGGAAATCTGTTCTTGACGGGTTCCACCGTTCTTTCCAGAAGTTTAGTATCACATATCCTTTGCCTATAAACTCGCCCAGACTGCGCTTCCCCCCGGCCGTGTCTTCCAGTTCCGCATCGACATATTTCATGCCCGGGCGGCGCTTTTCCAATCCTGCGAAATAATCTCTTGCCGGGCGTAATATCTCATTTGAATCATTTTCCAAGAAGCCATTAAAAAGCCCGTCAAGTTCCTCATAGCTCATTGCCGAATAGCAATCGGCAAGAAGACATGCCGCCACCATGGCATTATCACAGTTTCCAATGGTCTCAATCTCAATTCTTTTAAGGCTGTCACAGAGAGCCTCGTAGCCTTCATTATCCACTATTCTGCGACTGCCGTTCACACTTACTGTATATTTTTGCCTGTCTGCTATTATATTTTTAAAACGCAGTTGGCACTCTCCCAACTTCATATTTGTCTCCGAACCGCTCATAACTCCCGTTCGCATATCAATAACCACCGGTATACTGTCGGCCATGAGGCGCCATTCCCGTCCCATTTCGTCTGAAACAGTCACCGGATTATCTTTGCTTACCAAGCCAGAAAAAGAGAATTTACCGTCTTTCACCTGTACCGCATACGTATCGGCAAACGTCTGTTTGCTGTCGGTTACGAATATCCGACGGATGTCTCTGTCTGTTCTTCCACTGACATTAAACGTCCCGTACTCCTTTAATTCAGACATATCGTAAGTCTCAAACATAAGCTTCACATAGTTGCGGTTTGCCAAATCCTTATTGGAAACTGACTCGAAAAGCACATCTCCATCAGGTATGTGAAACGTTTTGCCGTTCAACACCGTCTTGGCATTAGCTATAATATTGTACCGTGCCCCGGAGGGAGTGATGTCAAGCAACGCCGACAATTCCTCATCCATCGCCTTATACTGCGTCTCGGTAAGATTTCCCTTGAAATCGGCGGCCAGTTTGCTGATGAAGTAAGCCACCGCATCACAATCCATCTGCCTATTGTCTTTAACGTATTCGGAATACAATCCGTTGAGATAAGCCATCTGTTCACGAAGATTTATATACTCTTCCGACTGATTACCGCCTTTCGAAGCGACTTTATTTGAATTATCCCTATAAGAATCTTCAATAAATTCCACCATCCGCCAATGCGTCCCCGACAGCTCCACCACGTTGCCGTCTATCATCCGCCATGTAACTCCTTTGGAGTCGATATACTCCACATCATGCCATGTGAGCATGTAAGACGTGCGCCGATTATCACTTTCCTCAAAACAGAGATAACGGAAATTGTCTCTGTCATCTATCCTGAAATTGAAAAATACCCGCCCATATGCCGCGTCAGGCCACATAAAAGAGACTTTACCAAATGGCCTACCGGCTTCTTTTTGCGGAAGCACAAACATAGAAGAGGAATATCGTATATTGTCGGCAAAGGCTTTTTCCAACCGTACCAAAGGAGCTGGCAGTTTATGGTCATCTGCCTTTCCCTTCGGGTACGTATACTTAAAATTCCACTCGTAAAGTCCCGTTCCACGATGTGACAGCACAGATTTAAACTCGGAAGCGGCCTTGAAGTGTTCCAGTTCCTTCTTCATGTTCTTCGCTCCGACATTGTCCCGTGCCGGAATTGCGACCGAAACCAGCAGCGATACCGCCATTATTACCAGCTTTCTCATATAGTTTGCCTCCTTAATCCGGTTTTATTTATACATTAATATTATACTGTAATACCACTCACGCCATACGTATGCTCACCAAT
Source organism: Prevotella sp. MGM1 (assembly GCF_002933775.1). Taxonomy (GTDB): domain Bacteria; phylum Bacteroidota; class Bacteroidia; order Bacteroidales; family Bacteroidaceae; genus Prevotella. The sequence continues at coordinate 23,393 of NZ_BEWV01000180.1, read as the reverse complement.
GCCCGTATGCTTCATAGTCTTGATTGTCTCTCGTTATCTTGTCGACAAGCACCCTTCTCATCAACCTTTGCAACCGCGAGTCGCTCTCGATAAGCTCTTCCACACGTGCGATATACACACTGTCACTCACGTTTTCGAGTCCCCGCTCTATCCGTTCTATTATGTCCGTAAGGCTGTCGGAGAGTGTCATGTCGGCGTTTATAATCTTTTCATCGGCAGAGGACGCGAGCAAATCCAGCTCGGCAATATCCGGTTGCGACACCACTGGCAATTCAACATCTTTCTCCACCGTGGGTTCCACCACCTCTTGCAAGCCCGGCCGCTCCTTTATTATGGCAGGCCCGACAGGTGGCAACCCTGCCTTAGAATTACGATTTGCCTCCACCTTTGCCACAACGGGTATATTGCAGTCCTCTCGCCCGCCGAACTTCACACCAGCCAAGAACACGAAAGCGATGACGGCGGCGGCGACCGGCTACCACCCTGTCGTACTCATCGGTCATATCTTCCATGAGCCAAGCGTCCGTGTCAGGCTCGTCAACCGCAGGACGGATAATGTCACGCAGCATCTTCTGCTCCGCCGTGACACCGTCTCCTTTCAGAAGGTCGTACAACCGGCGTTCTTCTTCCCTCGTTGTCTCACCCGCCAGAAAACGGTTCGTAAGTAGTTCTATATCTTTCATAAGTAGCCTCCTCTCTTTATAGTTTCAAAAAGTTTGCGTCTTGCAGTGCTGAGCATGGCGCTCACGGAGCGCGCTCCTATTCCCGTGGCAGCCGATATCTGCTGTATGTCCATATCCGCCTCATGCCTCATCCTGTAAAGGCGTAGCTCAGATTTGGTGAGACCGGCAAGTGCACGGTTTAAAACCATCTCGCCGTCTTTCGCCTCCACAGGTGCCGTCGGCCTGTTGTCCACAGACATCCTCTCGTCCACCGGCACCGTCCTGTGGGCTTTCTGCCTGCGCCACTCGCTCACACATAGATTTTTAGCCATGCGCACGGCAAGCGCCTCAACCCCGAGTTGCACATTTACCCTGTCCCGCATTATCCACAACCGTGTAAGTATCTCCTGAGCAATATCCTCTGCCTTGTCGTCATCGGCAAAGAACTCACGTTCCACTTTCACCAGTCGCAGACGCAGCTTTTCGGCTATATGTTCAAACTCTATTGTTGTCATATCCGTATTTAATACGCAAAGAGGAGCACGATGTTAAGTAAAAAAAACGAAAAAAAATTCCACCGATATGTAAACATCTCATGCGAAAACAAGACCACAAGCATCGTCATCTCTCTGAATTAACTATCATAAAGTTAACATGTTTATTTAATAATATACATCTACAGCATAGACTTTAAACCAAATTTAACATTACGCAAGTGTCATATTTATTACGCCTCATACCGAAAAGCATGCAAAAACAAAACCTTGCCACTATACATTTCAGTATACGGAGCATAGTCTGTTTCGCACATTCAGACGCAAAAGCGCAACATTTCATTTCAAATACTCACAAAACACATTATATTAGTTACGGATTGACACAAATAAATAAAATTAAAGATTAATTCGTTGGCCGTTATCAATAAATAGATTACCTTTGCAATAAATTTTAATCGCATGAAAAATAAACTGAGAAGTGCAGTATGCACGGAAGGAAGAAGAATGGCCGGTGCCCGTGCGCTATGGGTAGCAACAGGAATGAAACGGGAGCAATTCGGCAAACCTATCATAGCCGTCGTGAACTCGTTCACGCAGTTTGTGCCAGGACACACGCACCTTCATGAAATAGGACAGATAGTAAAACAAGAGATAGAGGCAATGGGTTGCTATGCGGCCGAGTTCAATACGATAGCCATCGACGACGGAATAGCGATGGGACACGACGGCATGCTCTACTCACTGCCAAGCCGCGACATAATAGCGGACTCGGTGGAATATATGGTGAACGCACACAAGGCGGACGCAATGATATGTATCTCAAACTGCGACAAGGTGACACCGGGAATGCTGATGGCATCCATGCGGCTCAACATCCCAACGGTATTCTGCTCCGGCGGTCCAATGGAAGCAGGCAAATGGCGCGGCGAGAACGCCGACCTCATCACGGCAATGGTGAAAGGTGCCGACACGTCGGTGAGCGACGACGAGATGGCCGAGATCGAGGGTTGTGCATGTCCGGGCTGCGGAAGCTGCTCGGGAATGTTCACCGCAAACTCTATGAACTCTCTCACAGAAGCCATCGGACTGTCGCTGCCGGGCAACGGCACGATATTAGCCACACATAAAAACCGCATACAACTGTTCAAAGACGCCGCACGGCAGATTGTCAAAAATGCGATGGCATACTATGAGGACGGAGATGAAAGCGTATTGCCGCGCTCGATTGCCACACGACAGGCTTTTCTTAACGCCATGGCTCTCGACATAGCGATGGGCGGAAGTACCAACACCGTGCTGCACCTGCTGGCAGTGGCGCAGGAAGCCGGCACCGAGTTCACGATGAAAGACATCGACGAGTTGAGCCGCCGTGTGCCATGCCTGTGCAAACTGGCCCCTAACACGCAGAAGTACAGCGTGCAGGAGTGCGGCCGTGCGGGTGGCATTCTCGGTATCATGAACGAGCTTTACAAGGGCGGACTGATAGACGGGAGCACCATGCGCATAGACGGAAAGACGCTCGGCGAGCAACTGGAAAAGTACGACATCACGACAGGCGGCACCGACCCCGAGGCCGACAGGATATACCAAAGTGCGCCGGGAGGACACTTCTCGACAAAGATGGGCAGCCAGGACGCACAGTGGGGCACGCTCGACACCGACCGTGAGAACGGGTGCATACGCGATTTGGAGCACGCCTACACCAAAGACGGCGGGCTGGCAGTGCTTTTCGGTAACATAGCACAAGACGGATGTGTGGTAAAAACTGCGGGAGTGGACAAGAGCCTGTGGCATTTCAGCGGACCGGCACGTGTGTTCGACTCTCAGGAAGCCGCATGCGAGGGCATTCTCGGCGGACGGATAAAGAGCGGAGACTGCGTGGTAATCACAAACGAAGGACCAAAAGGAGGCCCCGGTATGCAGGAAATGCTATACCCCACCTCATATATTAAAAGCATGCACTTGGGCAAAGAGTGCGCCCTTATTACAGACGGACGCTTCTCAGGCGGAACGAGCGGACTGAGCATCGGCCACATCTCGCCCGAAGCGGCTGCAGGAGGAAACATCGGCAAGATAAAAGACGGAGATATAATAGAAATAGATATACCCTCACGTTCTATCAACGTGAAGTTGAGTGATGAGGAACTGCACGCACGGCCTCAGCAGCCTCTGACCAGGAAACGTGAGGTATCAAAAGCTCTTCGGGCGTATGCCAAGAGCGTAAGCTCAGCAGACAAGGGCGGAGTGAGAATGATTTAATAAAGAGAAATTAAGGAAATTGACGTAGAAGTTAAAGAAGTCAAGGAAGTTAATGAAGTTAAAGGACAATACTATTGGTCGCTCCTTTCTCTTCCGTAAAAAGAACAGGACGTACAATGAAATTTACACGTAACAAAGTAATGTCTTTAACTCCCGAGTTGGCGTAGCCTACGATAACTACCTTAACTTCCAATAAAAGAGTATTGTCCTTTAACTCCAGAGCGAGCTTGCGAGTGATAACTCCTTTAATTTCCGAATAGAACAACATAAGTAAAAACAAATGCCAAAAGAGATTATAACAGGAGCGGAAGCGCTGATGCGGGCACTCCAAATCGAGGGAGTGAAAACCATCTTTGGTTATCCCGGCGGTTCTATCATGCCCGTATACGATGCACTTTATGACTATACGAGAGGCGAAAAGAAGGCGTTCGACCATATTCTGGTACGCCACGAACAGGCCGCCGCACATGCGGCACAAGGGTATGCGAGAGTAAGCGGGAAGGTGGGAGTTACACTTGTGACGAGCGGTCCAGGGGCAACCAACACCCTCACGGGTGTGGCCGATGCCATGATGGACTCTACACCGATTGTAGTTATAGCCGGACAAGTAGGCGTCGGAGTGCTCGGCACAGACGCTTTTCAGGAAGTAGACCTTGTGGGTCTGGCTCAACCCATATCGAAATGGAGCTATCAGATACGCAGGGCCGAAGATATCGCATGGGCTGTGAGCAGGGCATTCTACATCGCCCGCTCGGGACGTCCCGGCCCTGTGGTACTCGACTTCGCCAAAAACGCGCAGATAGAGACAACGGAATGGCAGCCGGCCCACGTGGATTATGTGCGCAGTTATATGCCATATCCCAAACCTGACAGCAACGCCATCACCGAGGCTGCCGCACTGATAAACAATGCCGAACGACCGTTGGCACTGGTAGGACAAGGCGTTGAGTTGGGCAATGCGCACAACGAGCTTATAGAATTTATTGAAAAAGCCGACATCCCGGCCGCACGTACACTGCTCGGCCTGTCGGCACTACCTACAAATCACAAGCTCAACATGGGCATGCTCGGCATGCACGGCAACCTGGCCCCCAATATCAAAGAGCAGGAATGCGACGTGCTGATAGCCATCGGCATGCGGTTCAGCGACCGTGTGACAGGAAATCCGGCCACATACGCAAAGCAGGCGAAAATCATACATCTCGACATAGACATATCAGAAATCGACAAGTGCATAAAAACCGATGTGGCCGTTGTTGGAGACTGCAAGGAAACACTGCCGGCAATCACACGGCTGTTGCAGGAAAACAGCCACAAAGAATGGTGCGACAGTTTCGAACCGCTCAAAGAACGGGAGACAAACAACGTGATAAAACCGGCGATACAACCAGAGGAAGGTCCGCTCCTTATGGGCGAGGTTGTGAATGCCGTTGCCGAAGCGACAGAAGGCAATGCCATACTCGTTACTGACGTAGGCCAAAACCAACTTTTCGCAAGTCGATACTTCAAATACAATAACAAACGTTCTATTGTGACAAGCGGCGGTCTCGGAACGATGGGATTTGGAATTCCGGCCGCCATCGGAGCCTCTTTCGGCTCACCCGGGCGCACGGTATGCGTCTTCACCGGTGACGGAGGCTATCAGATGAGCATACAGGAACTGGGCACGATAATGGAGCAACAGATACCCGTAAAGATGATTATGCTGAACAACAACTATCTCGGTAACGTACGACAGTGGCAGGATATGTTCTTCGACAGGCGGCAATCTTTCACCAGAATGCTCAATCCTTGCTATGAACGGATTGCCGAAGCCTACGGAATAGGATACAGAAGGATAAGCGACCGTCATGAACTTGCTGACGCTGTAAGGGATATGCTATCCGCAAAAGGTCCATACCTGCTCGAATGCGCCATAAAGGAAGACGACAACGTATTGCCCATGACACCTCCAGGAAAGACTGTCGACGAGATGATGTTGGACGTAAATATCTAAGAGAAATGGAAGAAAAGAAACTTTATACACTGCTGGTATACTCAGAGAACATAGCCGGAATACTGAACCAGATAACGGCCGTATTCACCCGCAGGCAGGTGAACATAGAGAGTCTCAACGTATCGGCTTCCAGCATAACGGGACTTCACAAGTACACAATCACAGCGTGGAGCACCGAAAACCTGATAACGAAAATAACAAAACAGATAGAGAAAAAAATCGATGTGGTAAAAGCCATATACTGCACCGACGAAGAGCTTTTCATCCGTGAGACGGCTCTATACAAACTTGCCACGGCCACAGTGCTCGACAATCCGGAAGTATCGAGAACGATAAGAAAACACGAGGCCACCATAACAGAGGTCAATCCGACTTATGTGATAGTGACGAAAAGCGGACTTACGGAAGATATTCTAAGCCTGTATGAAGCCCTTAACGCTTTCGGTTGCGTGCTGCAATACACACGCTCGGGGCGCATTGCCGTGACAAGAAGCATACAGGAAGAGGTTTGCGAATATCTCAAGGAAAGAGAACAGGCTGGAAGATAAATATTGGAAATGGAAAAAACAGGAATATATTCGTTCATGGCCGAGCCGTTTCACTGCGACTTTTCGCACCGGCTCTTTATGGGACATCTTGGTAATCATCTGCTGAACGCCGCCGACTTCCACTCTTCAGACCGTGGCTTCGGCATGGCGTATCTGAACAAAGTGCACAAGACATGGGTATTGTCACGCCTTGCCATCGAGATGAATGAAATGCCGGCACAATACACCAAATTCAATGTCGAGACATGGGTGGAAAGCGCAATGAAATATTTCACCAACCGAAACTTCCGCATTGCGGACGAAAACGGCCATGTATTCGGATACGGCCGCAGCGTGTGGGCAATGATAGACACACGCACACGGCAACCGCAAGACATACTGGCTGAACGCGACGGCGAGATAAACGGGTGGATAGAGCCAGGCAAGGAGTGCCCGATCGATAAAAGCTCGCGTGTGAAAATGAGCGACAATGCCGAGCATGTGGCTACGATTGACACACATTACAATGATGTGGACGTAAACGGACACATCAATTCGGTGAAGTACATAGAACATGTTCTCGACCTATTTGACATTGATTGGTATAAGGAATACCGGATAAAGAGGTTCGAAATAGCCTACGTCGCAGAGAGCCACGGAGGCGACAGGCTGGCTTTCTATCGCGAAACGGCAGGCGAAAACGAATGGAACATACGCATTGTCAAGATTGAAAAAGAAAGCGACAAAAATATCGAAGTGTGCAGAAGCAAAGTCGTTTTTGCAAAAATATGAAAGTAAATTTGGAGTTTACGCTTTAATTTTATACTTTTGCAACTCTATTTAATAACAACAGACAATTTAACAACAGGCGGTCTTTCGCAAGGTCGTATAACAAAAAACTTATATATTATGGCAGAGATGAATTTTGGTGGCGTTATCGAGACAGTTGTCACCAACAAAGAATTTTCATTGGAAAAAGCGCGTGAAGTATTGAAAAACGAGACAATAGCCGTCATTGGTTATGGCATCCAAGGTCCCGGACAGGCCTGCAACCTGCGCGACAACGGATTTAACGTGATTGTGGGACAGCGTGCCGGAAAAACATACGACAAGGCTGTCGCCGACGGATGGGTGCCCGGTGAGACACTGTTCTCTATCGAAGAGGCCGCACAGAAGGGCACAATTATCTGCATGCTTCTTTCAGACGCCGGACAAATTCAGGCTTGGCCGACAATAAAGCAATACCTCACACCGGGCAAGACACTATATTACTCTCACGGATTCGCAATCAACTGGAGCGACCGCACTGGCGTGGTACCACCAGCAGACATAGATGTAATTCTTGTAGCACCGAAGGGTTCGGGTACATCTTTGCGTACAATGTTCCTTGAAGGCCGCGGCCTTAACTGCTCGTACGCCGTATATCAGGACGCATCCGGCAACGCAGAGGAGAAAACAATAGCGTTCGGTATAGGTATAGGAGCGGGATATATGTTTAAAACCACTTTCCAACGCGAGGCAACCTCCGACCTTACAGGTGAACGCGGCTCGCTGATGGGAGCTATAGAAGGACTGCTTGAAGCACAGTATGAAGTGCTCCGTGAGAACGGGCACTCACCGTCGGAGGCTTTCAACGAGACAGTGGAGGAGCTTACACAGAGCCTGATGCCATTGTTCGCACAGAAAGGCATGGACTGGATGTACGCCAACTGCTCCACAACGGCACAACGCGGCGCATTAGACTGGGCACCGCGCTTCCGCGACGCTATCAAACCGGTGATGCAGTGGCTGTATTACTCTGTAAAGACCGGCAACGAGGCACAGATTTCCATCGACAGCAACTCGAAAGCCGACTACCGCGACGGACTCAACAAGGAACTCGAAGCTATGCGTAACATGGAAATGTGGCGTGCAGCCGAGACAGTGCGTCAACTCCGTCCGGAAAACTGTGCCGACTGAACCGCACAATAACATCATGGCATTACGGGATAAAGCATCATTTGCGCTTAAAGTTTATTTGACAGGAGCAAACCGTAATATCCCGGCATTATGACATGAAATACAATCCTTTTCCGGATTATAATAATAATCACAGGGAATTGCCGTAAGGACAATTCCCTGTTTTTATATACATTCGTTCGCCATTTACAGATTTTATTAGTAATTTTGCAATAATCAAAACACTAACCAATAAAACAAAAATACAAAATGAAAAGTGATCCTAAAGAGTGCCTGTATTGCCAAAACAACGATACATTGCACAGTCTTATGATTGAGATTGCGAAGCTGGACGTTTCGCGCGTATTTATATTTAAGGAACAGACATACCACGGCCGGTGCCTCGTTGCATATAAAGACCACATAGACGACCTGAACCTGCTTAGCGATGAAGATCGCAATGCGTTCATGGCAGACGTGGCCAAAGTGACGAGAGCGATGCAAAAAGTGTTCAATCCCGATAAAATCAATTACGGAGCATACTCAGACACGCTCGAACATCTCCACTTCCACCTCATCCCCAAATATAAGGGAGGTCCCGACTTCGGTGGGGTATTCCGCATGAACCCTAAAGAAGTATACCTCACCGACGGTGAATATAACGACATGGCAGAGAAGCTACGCAAGGAATTATAATCGTAGCAAGCCCCTTATGGCAACACTATAATAAACCGGAAGAAGCACGGATTCGGCATTTTCTGTTCCCACTCATCATTGGCCAGGAAAATGAGTTCCGTCCTCCTCCGATTTATTATAGGCGGATATTATTTAAAAACATATTTCTTTTTAATTACTTAAAACTTAATCATACCAAAAACAGCGATGAGAAAAAGACTTATTTTATTCGGATTGTCACTCGCCGGGGTCGCTTTCGCACAGCAACGACAAGAGATAACGCTAAGCGAAGGCTGGTTGTTTTCTCGCGACAAAGCACAGTGGCAAGAAGTAAGAGTGCCGCACGACTGGGCCATCAGCGGCCCATTCGATAAGAAATGGGACTTACAGACGGTGGCGATCGTACAGAACGGAGAGAAGGAGAAAACAGAAAAATCAGGTCGCTCGGGTTCTCTGCCATGGATTGGCAAAGGCCACTACAAGACAACAGTAAGCATACCGAGCGGATACAGCCACGCCGAACTGATATTCGACGGTGCCATGAGCGAGCCGAACGTAAAGATAAACGGTAAGCAGGCCGGCTATTGGGCATACGGATACAATGCCTTCAACATCGATGTCACCCCATATATAAAGAGCGGTGAGAATACGATTGAGGTAGATCTTAACAATGTCGAGGAAAGCAGCAGATGGTATCCAGGAGGTGGAATATACCGCCCTGTGACCCTCGTTCTCACCGGTAAGGCGAGGTTTGATACATTCGAGACATTTGCCCGCACAGCCAAAGCCGACAAAAACTACGCAGAAGTGGAAGTGGACACCAAGGTCTCGGGAGACCTGAAAGGCGAAAACATAGGAATAAACATAGCGTTACACAACGCAAAAGGATACATCATAGCCGAAAGCCACTGCGAAAACACACCATCGGGAGATGTCCGCACTGTGCTCGATATAAAGAAGCCAAATCTTTGGTCGCCCGAGAAACCGTATCTCTACAAGCTCGTCACGAAACTGTATAAGGACCATAAATTGATAGACGAGCAGACTGTCAATGTAGGAATACGCACAGTAAGCGTGACGAAAGAAGGCGGCTTCCAACTAAACGGGGTAACCAGAAAGATAAAAGGAGTATGCCTGCATCACGACCTCGGTCCACTCGGAGCGGCAGTGAACAAGGCCGCACTAATCCGACAGATAAAGATGATGAAGGAAATGGGTTGCGATGCCATACGCACGGCACACAACATGCCTTCCAAAATGCAGATGGACATCTGCGACTCACTTGGCATGATGGTAATGGCAGAAAGTTTCGACATGTGGAAATATCCCAAGTGCAAGAACGGATACGCGCGCTTCTTTGACGAGTGGGCGGAGAAAGACATGGCAAATCTCGTGCGCAACCACCGTAACCACCCGTCTATCGTGATGTGGAGCATAGGCAACGAAATTCCGGAGCAAGGCATGAAAGGCGGAACCACGATGGCCAAAAATCTTCAAGACATCTGCCACAGACTTGACCCCACCCGCCCGGTGACCCAGGGAATGGACAGGGTTGACAACGCCATGAAGACCGGGTTCGCTCAAGTGATGGACGTACCTGGCTTTAACTACCGGCTGCACAAATATGACAAAGGACTGAAAGAGTTACCGCAAGGTTTCCTGCTCGGAAGTGAGACGGCGTCTACCGTCAGCAGCCGCGGCGTATATAAATTTCCGGTAGAAGTGGCATCAAACAGGACATACGCCGACGGTCAATGCAGCGGCTACGACACAGAATACTGCCCGTGGAGCAATCTGCCTGACGATGACTGGCGCTGGCAAGACGACTACCCGCAAGTGATAGGTGAGTTCGTGTGGACGGGATACGACTATCTTGGCGAACCTACACCCTATGACGAATACTGGCCGAGCCGCAGCAGCTATTTCGGTATATGCGACCTTGCCGGACTGCCGAAAGACCGCTACTACCTGTATCGCAGCAAGTGGAACACAAAGAAACACACCACCCACCTGTTACCACACTGGACATGGCCCGGCCGAGAGGGAAAAGTAACTCCCGTATACTGTTATACAGACGGGACTGAAGGCGAGCTGTTTGTAAACGGCAAAAGTCAAGGACGTGTGCGCAAGAATAAGGATAGCCGCCTCGACCGCTACCGACTGAGATGGAATGATGTGGTATACGAACCCGGCGAAATTACTGTCGTCACCTACGACGCAGAAGGCAGGGAAACGGGCCGCGACACGAGACGCACAGCCGGCAAGCCGACCGAATTAACACTGAAAGCCGACCGCACAAACATCTCTGCCGACGGAGATGACATGGCTTTTGTCACAGTCAGTCTGTGCGATAAAGACGGAAACATCGTACCCGATGGAGCAGACCGACTGACATTCGAGGTGGAAGGCTGCGGAGCATTTCAGGCTGCCTGCAATGGCGACGCCACATCGCTCGAACCGTTCACCAAGCCGACCATGAAACTCTTTGCCGGCCAGCTTGTCGTCATAGTACGCAGCAATAAAACGGCAGGAACGATGACACTCACCGTAAAAGACAAACAACGGAACATATCCAAGTCGATAGACATAAAGACTATCTGAGCCGATGACGGAAAATGGGCACGCAAATCAAATCGGTTGTAATAATAAAGTCACAAATTTAACACTTTGTTTTTACTCAATCTAAGTCGATTTGCACCATACAAATCACGATATACAACACGATAAGCCGATCTCCCTAAATTAGTGGGAAATCGGCTTTTTTGCATTCAGACGCTCGATGGAACGCAATTGGCACGTTATTGCAAGACGTTTAGCCGCCCGTTGGCTTCCAATTGATTGCTAAACGCAATGCATCGAGCGTCTAAATGCAGACCAATAAGACGCTTGTTATAAAAAAACAGCAATGAGGGTCAGATCTGTTTGGAAACATTTTCCGGCCAAACCGGCATATCAGACTGACAAACAGCCGGTTGCGCAAACATTGAAAATACGCCGATATTTTCGGTCATAGGATTTGTTTTTTCAAAACAATCGAAATATAAACGATCGTTTGTCTGATTTTTTCAGCATTATGACTAACAATAAAAACAAACTGCGCTTTATAATAAATGATTAATAACCTAAACTTCAAACCACACAAAACCTATGGGCAAATCCATTAGCCCACAGCATATCCAATATCAGGACTACTCAACGTTCATCCACATAAAACGGCAGAATACAAAAAAATATCCCCGCAACCATTTTTGATTGCGGGGAAGTCTGTTTCCTATTCTGAAAAAGCAGTCTGCTATTACTTCGTAGTGTCAGTGAAAGTTACCACACGGTTGAAGTCAACCTCATCGAACAACTTGTCGGTAGCACCCATACCCTGTACAGAAAGACGGTTTGCAGAAACCTTGTAACGCTTGATAAGAGCTGATTTAACTGCGTTTGCACGAGCCTCAGACAGTCTCTGGTTCAGTTCGAGACTACCCTCGGGAGATGCGTAACCCTTGATAAGGATCTTAGCCTCCTTGTGGTTCTTCATATATGTGGCAATCATTGAGATGCTTGCATACTGAGCAGCGTCGATCGTGCTCTTGCCCTGCTGGAAGATTACGGTAGGCTGCAGAACGTTCTTGTTCTCATTAACCACAACTGTCGGTTTCTGGTTCTTCGCCGCTGCAAGCTGAGACTGGAGATCGGCAATTGTTCTGTTGTTGTTACCGATAGTGTTGTCTTTGTTGCTGTTGTCAGCACGAAGTTCGTTGATCTTTGAGTTCAGAGCGTCGATTTCCGACTGATTACGGAGTTCGGCAACCTTAAAGTTGTGAGTACCGTTGCTGTTACCTAATTTATAGTTCACACCTACGAGTACACCAAGTGCCGAATGGTTTGAGTTAAACTGTATCTTGTCACCCGCATTCATGCCGTAAGTGATGTTAGGCTCTACATAAACCTGCCACTCTTTGTCAGCTCCGAAGTTGAAAGCGAAGTCAAGACCGAATTTAGATGTGAGCACGTTCTCGTCCATGCCCTGGACACTCTGTGTGTGGAAAGCGTGTCCCCAACCGAGACCGTATACACCGATTACCTCAAATACGCGTGGTGATCCCGGATAACCGCCAAACCAGTTGCTGAAATTGGTAGTACCGAGCAGCGACAGGTTCATACCCTTAACGAATGTTCCGAGAGGACGGAACTCGCTTCCTTTGTTGTTGAAATAAACCTCACCTTCTGCTGCCAGTCCGAATACCGGAGTGAGATTACGACCGATGCGCAGACCTGCGGAAGGATTGACATTCTTAAATAGTGCGTTGTGACTTGTCTTTGTATTAAGACCTCCATTCACTCCAATATACCAGTTGTCTGTCAATTTGCTCTCCTCAACAGTCTGAGCAGACATTGTTTGTGCAGACAACGCTGCAATTGCAAGCGTAAAAATTACTTTTTTCATACGTCTAATGTTTTTAATGAATACTCTAATTTAACTATTCTCTTTGCTTTGATTGCGTTGCAAAGTAAATACAAAATCCACCATCAACCAAATTTTTAAGTAAATATTTGCACAAAAGGTCATTATTCATGATATTAAAACATTTGGTATCTCTTTTTTTACACTTATATGGTAAAAAAGTATGAAAAAAACATTGGTTATATTCTTTGTTTCTTATATTTAAGCTAACTTTGCGGGTAATGAAAAAAAGAATAATAATGATTACGGGCGGACAACGCTCTGGAAAAAGCCAATATGCCGAAAAACTGGCTTTGAGCCTCAGTAACAGCCCTGTATACATGGCTACGGCACATGTATGGGACGATGAGTTCAGAAAACGTGTGGAAATACACCAGCGGCGACGCGGCGACCAATGGACTAATATAGAAGAGGAAAAAGAACTTAGCCGCCACAACATAAGCGGAAGGGTAGCGGTAATCGATTGCATAACGCTGTGGTGTACTAACTTTTTCTTCTCACGAAGCAAGGCCGAATGGGAACAACCATCGGTCGAAGAGGCACTGGCTGCAATACAATCCGAGTTTGACAGGTTTACGGCGCAAGACGCCACGTTTATATTTGTCACCAACGAGATTGGAAGCGGAGGAGTGAGCGACAACTCGATACAGCGACGGTTTACCGACCTTGAAGGGTGGATGAACCAATACGTGGCAAGCCGGGCAGACGAGGTGGTGCTTATGGTAAGCGGTATTCCTGTGGTAATAAAATCTGACAACGATGATAAAGTTTAACATAAAAAGTCCCGACAAATCCATGCTGGGCGACATACGCGAAAAGATAGATAATCTCAACAAGCCCAAAGGATCTCTGGGGAGATTGGAAACACTCGCCGAACAGATATGCCTGATAGAGCAATCACTGTGCCCAACGCTCAAAAAACCGCACCATCTGCTCTTCGGCAGCGACCACGGCATCGAGCGTGAGAAAGTAAGCGTATCACCAAGAGAAATCACCTGGCAGCAGATGATAAACTTCACGCAAGGTGGCGGAGGCGTAAACATGTTCTGCCGGCAACACGGATTTAAATTGAACATCATCGATATCGGTGTCGATTATGATCTTAGCAAGTATCCGGAAATCATCAACCGCAAAATCACAAACGGTACAAAGAACTTCCTGCATGAGCCGGCCATGAGCCAAGAAGAGTTTAAAAAGGCAATCAAAATCGGTGCGGAACAGACAGATGAATGCGCCGACAAGGGATGCAACATAATATGTATGGGGGAAATGGGTATTGCAAACACGTCTCCTTCAAGCATTTGGATGAGTATTTTCGGTAATATTCCACTTGACGAATGCATAGGAGCGGGAGCCGGACTTGCCGACGACGGCATACGGCATAAACGCGAGATACTGAAAGCCTCGGTGACGAATTACCGGAAATGGAACGCCACACAGCCAGAAAACAATAACAATACAAATGAGACTATCAACACCATACGCTACTTCGGAGGATTCGAGATGGTGGGAGCCATCGGCGCAATGCTGCGTGCCGCCGAGAGGAACATGATTATAATGGTGGACGGATTTATAATGACGGCTTGCGCCGTGGCTGCAATCAAGCTCTATCCTGCCGCAAAAGAATACATGGTATTCGGGCACTGCGGTGACGAGAACGGGCACCGCCGGATGCTCGACATCATCAAAGCGGAGCCTCTTCTGAACCTCGGCCTGCGTCTCGGCGAAGGTACCGGGGCATTATGCGCCTACCCTATTATCGAGAGTGCCGTAAGAATGATCAATGAAATGAATAATTTTGACAATGCGAATATCACTAAATACTTCTAAATGGTACGATAATATATGGGCTGCGATGATATTTTTCACACGTCTTCCGCTATGGAGAATACATCAACCTCCACACGAAAGCTATCGCACTGTCGTTGAACACTGGCCGCTTGCCGGATGGATAACGGGGGCAGTGATGGCCGCCACTCTATATTTCGGAAGCATGTTTCTACCCTATCCCGTCGCCATTATCATGGCTGTTTCCTCCCGTATACTGCTCACAGGAGCACTACACGAAGACGGCCTGTGCGACTTTTTCGACGGCTTCGGCGGCGGTGGCGGCAACAAGGCACGCATTCTCGAGATAATGAAAGACTCACGTATAGGTACTTACGGAGTACTGGGCATAGTGCTTTACATTGCCTTGCTTGCGGCCGCTCTCTATTCGATGCCTCCAAAAATTGCGGCGTTCACGATACTTGCTGCCGATCCATACGCTAAAATGATTGCCGGACAGATTATAATGATGATGCCCTATGCCAGAACGGAAGAAGAATCGAAAGCAAAGACCGTATATCGCAAAATGAACGTCACCGCGTCACTGAGCCTGGCGGCACAAGGTTTATTGCCACTTGCAGCATATATATATATTATGTATGTTCATATAGACTGGCAACTGCTTGTGTTCACTCCGTGCATCGTCATGTATTTCCTATATCTCATGATATGGAACAAACTGAAGGGATATACCGGTGACTGCTGCGGTGCGTTGTTTCTGCTTGTCGAACTGAGCATATATATCACTGTCGCAGGAATGATTTAGTCATTACCGAATATTCCTGATGCCTGTCTCAAAGTATATAATATGGCTGTTTCGGGGATTACCAGGACTGTAAAAAACAATCAGCCGTATACTTACACATACTAAAAAATAATAAGCAGAACGACTATTACTGTTTTTCAACAAATAACCAAAAGGAAAAATGAGAATGAGGAATACCGCATGAAAACCTCTATGCGGATAATAAATCCCTCATTCTCATTGTCTTTAACTTCTTCTCACAAAGGAAAGGCCGATCACAAGATAGACTTGTACAGTGCTATAATATCCTCCTTTGTGACCTCACGCGGATTACCGGGAGTACAAACATCATTGATAGCCTGTTCGGCAAGTGCCGGAATATCCTCTTCTTTGATACCGAGTTCTGACAGATGAGCCGGTATTCCCACTATTCTCGACAGGTTGGCAATCTCCTCGCAAGCAGCCTCAACGGCCTGATCGACCGTCATTCCATCCTTATACACACCGCAAGCCTTGGCAATCTCTACATATTTTTCCTTTGCGGCAGGAGCATTGAAACGCATCACCGCGGGCAGAAGTATGGCACAAGCCACACCATGCGGCACATCATGCAGTGCGCTCATGGGATGAGCCATACCGTGATCCACACCGAGACCAACATTCGAGAACGCCATACCTGCGATATACTGAGCCACCGCCATACCGTTACGTCCCTCCGGATTTTCCGGTTCGTTGACTGCTATCGGCAGGTATTTGTGGATCATCTCTATTGCCTTTATTTCAAACATGTCGCTCATCTCCCACGCTGCTTTCGTTATATAGCCTTCTATGGCATGTGTCATGGCGTCCATTCCGGTGGAAGCAGTGAGCCCCTTGGGCAACGAATACATCAATTCCGCGTCAACAATGGCAACAGCCGGTATGTCGTTGGGATCGACACATACCATCTTCTTCTGATTTTCCTCATCGACTATCACATAGTTTATTGTCGTTTCCGCCGCCGTGCCGGCCGTTGTTGGCAAGGCAATAATAGGAAGGCTCTTTTTCTTCGTGTCTGCCACGCCTTCAAGAGAAACAATGTCGGAAAATTCAGGGTTGTTGCACACAATACCGATGCCCTTTGCAGTGTCCATGGCAGATCCGCCGCCAATGGCTATTATAAAATCGGCTTCCGCTGTCTTGCACGCCCCGATACCTTCTTTCACGTTTGTCACGGTCGGATTAGGCTTCACGTCATCAAATATATCGTATGCTATTCCGGCGGCGTCAAGTTCATCAAGCACCATTTTAGCCACTCCGAACTTCATAAGTCCTTTGTCCGTCACGACCAACGCTTTCTTATATCCAAAGCGGTTTACAACATTCGGCAATTCTTTTCGTGCGCCGGGTCCGAAATATGAAACTTCGTTTAAAATAAATCTGTTTACCATAATTAATACTTATTGTTTTAGATTGAATAATATTCTGCCTGTATAGCGCAAACCGGAAGCAACCAAAACCGCTTAAATTGCCAATGGGAAGCCTATCTTCTGCAAAGATAGTGCAAGTCGAATTGTGATGAAATTTGTTTCAAATTACTGAGACGCAGCCTATCTTCTGCAAATATACGAAGAATATTCGGTATTCTATACTTTTGGTTAGGAAATAAAAAGGAGTGCAGCTTGCCGTTTACCCGAAAATCATTTATCTTTGTACTTTCAGAAAAAATAAACCGATATGGATATAATCTTTATAAGACATACGAGTGTCAACGTGCCGAAAGGCACATGTTACGGACGCACCGACGTACCGCTTAACGATACGTTCGAACAAGAAGCGGCCGTAACCAAAAAGAATCTGATGGAATATGGAAAGTTTGACGCCGTGTTCTCATCACCACTCACAAGAGCACGCAAACTGGCTGAATACTGCGGCTACCCCTCACCCACTATCGACAACAGGCTTAAAGAGATGAGCATGGGCGACTGGGAGATGCGCAAATTCGATGAGATAAAAGACAAGGAACTGCAAGAATGGTACGACGATTACATGCATGCGGCTACCAAAAACGGCGAGAGCTTTCCTGTGCTGTACGCCCGTGTGGCAGCTTTTCTTGATGAGATACGCCTCAATAGCTACAAACGTGTCTCTGTCTTTGCACATGGCGGAGTAATGATGTGCGCCGGAATATATGGCGGATTGTTTCCAAAGAACGATTGTTTCAAACACCTCGTGCCTTACGGAGGGATAATGAAAATCAGCGTTTAACGATTACAACAAGTATTTGGGAAGTCGGTTTGTGTATATGTACAAAATTTGCAGGCACCGTTCTCTATCAAATAAATCGTAAACGATAAAGAAACATCGCGCCCGCAAATCCTGTTTTTATACAAATCAATTTTTCACTATTATCTCCGCTCCGGCTTTCAGTGCCTGAATATTAAGCGGAATAAGTCCGTGATGACGCTCAGGCAACGTCTTATATAGTGCCTTTTCAATACCAGCATGACTCACAACAGGGCATACTTCAAGCAGTCCGCCGAGCACAATCATATTGAATATCTTGCCGTTCTTCATCTCCGCAGCCTTGTCCATGGCATCAATTCGATATACTGTGATGTCTTTACGCCGCGGAGGGTTTATTATCCCGTAACCATCATAAATAAGAACGCCACCCGGTTTCACTTTATCCTCAAACTTGTCGAGCGACGGTTGATTGAGCACTATCGCTATATCGTATGTACTCAGTATCGGTGATGAAATCCGCTCGTCGCTCACTATCACCGTCACATTGGCCGTTCCACCCCTCTGCTCGGGTCCGTAAGCCGGCATCCACGTCACCTCTTTATCTTCCATCAGTCCCGAGTAAGCCAGTATCTTACCCATTGAGAGCACGCCCTGACCGCCGAAACCGGCTATTATTATCTCTTTTTCCATGTTCCTATATTTATGTATCAAGGAGTTTTTACCGATAGCCGTGCCACCGATAAGCACTCATCAGATGGTATCTTTCAAATCTCCTTTCTTATAGAACTCAAACATATTCTCGCGCATCCATTCATTGGCTTTCACTGGAGACATTTTCCACCCGCTGTTGCAGGTAGACACTATCTCAACAAGGCTGCTGCCCTTTCCCGCCATTGAAGCGTCGAACGCCTTTCTTATTGCACGCTTGGCACTACGTATCGAAGCCACGGTATCAACGCTTTGGCGTGTCACATAGCACGTTCCTTCAAGTTGCGCGGCCATCTCGGTTATCCTGAGAGGATATCCATGAAGCTCTGCCACACGACCATACGGACATGTGGAGGTCTTCTGCCCCATCAGAGTCGTAGGTGCCATCTGTCCGCCCGTCATTCCGTATATTGCGTTATTGATGAATATTATCACGATATTCTCTCCTCTGTTGAGGGCATGTATCGTCTCGCAAGTACCTATACACGCCAAGTCGCCGTCTCCCTGGTAAGTGAATACGAGCCTGTCCGGCCACAGCCGTTTTATGCCTGTAGCCACTGCCGGCGCCCGTCCGTGCGCGGCTTCCTGCCAGTCGATGTCAAGATAGCGGTAGGCAAACACGGCGCAGCCCACGGGGCACACTCCAACGGTCTTCTCTTCCATACCCATTTCCTCTATTACCTCAGCCACAAGTTTATGCACCACGCCGTGGCTACATCCAGGGCAATAATGCATCTGTGTGTCATTCATCAGCTCCGGCTTCTTGTATACAAGATTTTCGGGTGATATTATATGATTGGTCATATCGTTGTTCATCGTTCTGTCAGTTTTGTCTTCAATGCTTCCAATATCTCATGAGGCTCCGGCACTATTCCGCCGAGACGTCCGTAGTGCCCGACCGGCACCTCTCCATTAACCGCCAGACGCACATCCTGCACCATCTGGCCGGCATTTATCTCCACCACGAGCACACCTTTCTTACCATTTGCCATCGCCGCAATCTCCTTTTCGGGGAACGGCCACAGGGTTATAGGGCGGAAAAGCCCCACCCTCAGCCCTTCCTCGCGGGCCATGCCGATAGCTTTCTGTGCCAGTCTCGCGGCACTGCCGAAAGCCACTATGACATAATCGGCGTCATCGCAAAGCATTGTCTCGTATCTGACCTCGTTCTCACGGATTGCGGCATACTTCTCTTGCAGGTGTATGTTGTGCTCTTCCATCACCTCGGGCTTCAATTCAAGCGATGTCATTATGTTCGGCTTGCGGTCTTTCGACCGTCCGATAGTAGCCCAAGGACATTCCTTCCGTATCTCTTCCTCTGTGCGACGGGGCTTATATGGCGGCAACACCACTTTCTCCATCATCTGCCCGATGACACCGTCGCTGAGTATCATTGCCGGATTACGGTATTTGAAAGCGAGATCGAAAGAAAGCTCCACGAAGTCGGCCATCTCCTGTACTGACGCCGGAGCGAGCACTATCACATTGTAATCACCGTTTCCACCGCCACGGGTAGCCTGGAAATAATCGCTCTGCGACGGCTGGATGGTTCCCAGTCCCGGGCCTCCGCGCTGCACGTTCACAATCACGCCGGGAATCTCCGCTCCCGCCATGTAAGCAATGCCTTCCTGCATAAGAGCCACACCCGGACTCGATGAAGACGTGAACGCCCGCTTTCCCGCGCCCGCCGCTCCATATACCATGTTTATCGACGCCACCTCACTCTCTGCCTGCACCACGACCATACCCGTTGTTTCCCAAGGCTTGTCGAGCGCAAACGTCTCTATTATCTCACTCTGCGGCGTTATCGGATAACCGAAATATCCGTCGACTCCGCAACGGATTGCGGCACGGGCTATCGCCTCGTTACCTTTCATCAGTGTCACTTCCTGTTCTGCCATAGTTCTATTGTTCCTCCACTTTTTTCCTGTAAACGGTTATGCATCCATCGGGACACACTATGCCACACGACGCGCAACCGATACATGCGTCGGCAGCGACCGCCTCAACGTATTGATATCCGTTGACATTCACTTTGCTTGCCATGGCAAGTACGTCTTTCGGACAAGCCTCCACACATAGCGAACAGCCTTTGCAACGTCCCGTATCTACCACGACAGCGCCAATAATCTTACTCATAAATCAGTCTTTTTGTTATCACAGGAATATCCATCACGGTTTTTACTGCATGTCAGCTCCACGATGAATCAAGGATTATACATATCCTTATTATAATAGTTTAATATATCTTCGAGCATGCGCTTGGCCTCGACAGCGGGGCTGTCAGGGTCGAGAGCTATTGCCGCAATATAATTGTTGATGGCTTCCTGCCAGTTGCCCTCACGGCGGAAACGGTTTCCCAAACGGTAATACTCCTGCGCCGTCATTATCCGTAATACTCTTTCTTGCCTGCCGCCAACGTGTTCTTCATCAGCGAACAGATTGTCATCGGGCCAACACCGCCGGGTACTGGAGTTATGAAAGAGCACAAAGAAGCCACCTCGTCAAACTTAACATCACCGTTGAGACGGAAGCCGCTCTTGCGAGTCGCATCCGGAACACGGGTCGTGCCCACGTCCACAATTACCGCTCCTTCTTTCACCATGTCCGCCGTCACGAAGTCGGGACGACCGATGGCGGCTATGATAATGTCCGCCTGCCTGCACTCTTCCTTGAGGTTTTGCGACCTGCTGTGACATACCGTCACCGTGGCATCTCCATACTGCTTCTGCATCATGAGCTGGGCCATGGGTTTGCCCACTATGTTCGAGCGACCGAGGATGACACACTTTTTACCGCTTGTCTCTATCCCATACCTTTTCAGGAGAGTTATTATACCAAGAGGAGTGGCCGAAATGAAGCACGGCAGGCCAATTGCCATCCGCCCGACATTTATCGGATGAAACCCGTCCACATCCTTACGATAATCTATCGCCTCTATTATCTTCTGCTCATCAATATGCTTCGGAAGCGGCAACTGCACTATAAATCCGTCCACATCATCATCATTATTGAGTCTGTCGACGCATTCGAGCAATTCAGCTTCCGTGATATTGTCTTCAAACCGTATCAGAGAAGACTTGAATCCGCAAGCCTCACAAGCCAGCACCTTATTCTTCACGTATGTCTCCGAGCCACCGTCGTGACCCACAAGCACTGCCGCCAGATGCGGGCGTTTGCCTCCCGAAGCCACTATTGCCTTCACTTCCTCCGCTATCTCTTCCTTTATCTTGGCCGCGGTAGCCTTTCCGTCTATCAGTCGCATATTTCTTTTATTTATATTTTGGGTTGGGAGTTATAGTATTCTCCTTGTTGAGTCAAAGGAGTTAAAAGCAATACGCTGGCTGAGGCCTGTGGCTGTTTCCTTTTAACTCCTTCGATTCCCTATACTAAGATTTACATCATTTACATCCCCCTCATCTTTCTCATTGCGTTTGCCATCTGCATCATCTTGCTGTTGGACGTGCCGGTGACCATGCGCATCATCTTTCTTGTCTGGTCAAACTGTTTTAACAGGCGGTTTACCTCCTGAATGTTCGTACCCGAGCCTTTCGCTATGCGCATTCGGCGGCTTTGGTTGATGATGTCGGGATTGGAACGCTCCTTCGGGGTCATGCTGTTGATGATGGCCTCGATGCCTTTGAACGCGTTATCGTCTATATCAACGTCTTTAATAGCCTTGCCCACACCGGGAATCATTGCTGCCAGGTCCTTGATGTTACCCATCTTCTTTATCTGCTGTATCTGGCTCATGAAGTCGTTGAAGTCAAACTGGTTCTTGCGTATTTTCTTTTCCAGCTCCTTGGCCTGTTTCTCGTCAAACTGCTCCTGCGCGCGCTCCACCAGGCTGACGATATCTCCCATTCCGAGAATACGGTCGGCCATACGCTCGGGATGGAACACATCGAGAGCCTCCATTTTCTCACCCGTTCCGACAAACTTGATTGGCTTCGTCACAACAGTACGTATGGAAAGCGCCGCACCGCCACGTGTGTCACCGTCGAGTTTGGTGAGCACAACTCCGTCGAAATCGAGACGGTCGTTGAACTCCTTGGCCGTGTTCACAGCGTCCTGACCCGTCATCGAGTCTACAACAAAAAGGGTCTCATCGGGGTTTACGGCATTCTTCAGTTTCTCGATTTCATCCATCATCTCCTCATCGACAGCCAACCGGCCGGCGGTGTCTATGATAACCACGTCGTGTCCCTTGGCCTTGGCCTCACGAATGGCATTGGCGGCAATCTCCACCACGTTCTTGCTTTCAGGTTCCGAGTATACCGGCACACCTACTGTCTGCCCCACAACCTTCAACTGCTCGATAGCAGCCGGACGATACACGTCGCAAGCCACGAGCAGAGGGTTCTTGCGGTTCTTGTTTTTCAGCATGTTGGCCAGTTTACCACTGAACGTCGTTTTTCCGGAACCTTGCAGTCCTGACATCAGGATTATCGCCGGACGGCCCTCGATTTTTATATCGACCGCCTTTCCGCCCATAAGTTCCGCCAACTCATCGTGCACTATCTTTACCATCAACTGGCTCGGTTTCACGGCCGTAAGCACGTTCATACCCATAGCCTTTTTCTTAACCGTGTCGGTGAATGTCTTGGCCACTTTATAGTTTACGTCGGCATCAAGCAGCGCCCTGCGCACGTCTTTCAGCGTTTCCGCAACATTGATTTCGGTGATTTTTCCCTCGCCTTTGAGAATTTTGAACGATCGTTCAAGTCTGTCGCTTAAATTTTCAAACATATATATAATGTGTCTTTATTATTGCTTTTTCTGCAAAATTACGCTATATTATCAGAAAAAACGAATATGTTATCTGTGTTTTAAACTATTTTAAAACGTCGGTCTTTTAAATTGCGCACATTTAC
>NZ_BEWV01000179.1 GCF_002933775.1 Prevotella sp. MGM1 | reverse complement strand
GTCATATACTGTTGTATGATTGCTTTCACCTCACGCTCCATCTGTCCCTGTTCGGCCACATGCCCTACAAGGTTTTCCTTGAGCAGCGAGTCGGTGCGATAGCGGTATACGGCCTTCGTATTCCTGCCGTCGAACTGCAACAGATAGTCTCCCTTCACATACTGGTATATACCGTTGAGATAGTTCACCGCCCACGTGTCGGCGGCCGGTGTGGCAAGCAGGTCGCAACCGAAAGCCACGTAAGGCCGGTCGTAGCCCAGATAGCCGAGCACCGTTGGCATGATGTCTGTCTGCTGGGCTATGCCGTCACGCATGCCCGGAGTTATGCCGCCGCCCGGGTCGAAGAATATCACAGGCGAGCAAAAACCGCCGAGGTCTGTCTGGTAATAGGCGTGGTCGCTCAGGTTCGTGTGGTCTGACGTGATGACAAAGAGCGTGTTCTCGTACCACGGCTGGCGGCGGGCCGTCTCGAAAAAGCGGCGCAGGGCGTTGTCAGTATACCGTATGCACTTGTGAATCACGATGCCCTCTTCCGGATATACATCCTTATACTCTTCGGGCACGGCATAGGGGTGATGCGAGGAGGCGGTGAAGACGGCCGACACAAACGGCTGTCTGAACTCCGACATCTTCAACGCATAGAATTGCAGGAACGGCTCGTCCCATATAGCCCACGTGCCGTCGAAGTCGTCGTCGCCGCGGAAGCGCTTGTCCTCGTTAAACTCTGTGCGCCCGAAATAGTCGGTAAATCCCGTTGTGCGGGCAAAGGCCTGGAAGCCCATCGACCCATTCTCGGCCCCGTGGAAGAAAGCCGAGTAATAACCCTTGTTCTTCAATTCGCCCGCTATTCCGCTCACGTCGTTCATTGATGATGGAGTGAGGAAAAACGGTTCGACGAACATCGGTATGCCGGATAGTATGCTCGGCATGCCGTCTATGCTCTTGCGTCCGTTGCAATATGAGTACATCCACGTGGCACTGTGCCGCATGAGCGAGTCGGTGAACGGGGTGTAGCCTTTGTACTTGCCGTCATCGAGCCACTTGTTGAACCCGCCTATATACTCCCGTCCGAAACTCTCCACTATGAGCACCACCACGTTTTTCTTTCTCTCCGCGGCGTCCGCACGCGGCGTGTGCACCGGCGAGTATATCCGTTCAAGCTCCTGCGGACTATAATAATCGGGCACGGTGAATATCTGTTTGTTGAACGTCCGTATCAGAGAGAAAGGAGTGTTGAGCACCAGGGCCGCTTCCAGCGGCCGGTCGACATACTGATTTGCGTTGCTGATGGTTATCGGCCGCACGGCGGTTGTGGCTCCGCCGCGCATCCCGCATACGCAGAGCGGCACGAAAAGTACGAGAAACAATGTGTTCACGCCATAGTATGCCGCCATTTTCCGCCATCTGACAGGACGGCGCAACCCCTCGGGCACTCCCTTTTCCGGACTTACGTAAAGCCGCCACAGCCCGTAAACGACCAGCACCGCGAGCAGCACGAGATACCAGTGGCGCATGAACTCCACCGCCACGACCTTGCCTATGTTGCCCTCGTTGCCGAACTCGGAAAACACGGTTACCGTCGTCCGCCGGCCGGTATACTTGAAATACACGGCGTCGGCAAGGTTAATGGCTACGCACAGGCCGTTGAAAACGATGAACACGAGGCGCGCCGCACGCTGCCAGACAGCCGTCTCTTTCCAGTGGAGCGGCAATATCATCATCACGATATACAGAGCGTTTGTATACAGGATGGCCGACGTGTCGAACATCCACCCGCCGCGCAATATCTCGGCCATGGCACCCCATGTCAGGTTGGGAGCGAACGTGCTCCAATTCTCCAACAAATAGGCTATACGGCATATCCCGTATGCCACGTATACGAGTGCGAGATTGAGCATCATGCTCAACGGCGCGCGCAGAATGCCGCCGCTGTTTACAATCGGTTTCATATTCATTGTCTTTTATCGGGTTGCATGTCTCCTTTTGGCAAGTTGCCGGCCACGGGCATCCCGGCATAGTCGCGCGTCATCATCTCATACACGAGTTTCAGCCATATCAGCACGCAAGGCAACGCTTTGAGGGCATATGGCTGCACGTATGTCTTGCGGATGAAAGCCGGGAACAGGTCGGACGGCGACATACTGGTGAGTATGAAGGCGAAAACCATCAGCGCGATGTCCGCCCGGCCGCGCTTCCACGGAGCCGACACATACCATATCGCCGCTCCAAGCAACGCTATGATGTATGAGCTTGACTCGCTGCCGGTGCTGAACAGCACCACAAACAGCAGCACGGAAGCAAGTAAGGCATGGCGGAAAGCGAGGTTTCGGTATTGCCCTATGCGCAAATAAGGAAGCGCGAAAGCGGCCAGTCCGGGCACGATAAGCCACAGGTCGGAATACGACAGGCATCCGGTCAGCTTGCGCACAAGGCCGAGCAACGATATGTTCTGCCCGCCGCTAAGCAGGTTTTCAGAGTTCTTCTCGCCAAGACAGAGCGCCCATTCACGGTATTGCTCCACTATATATTCCGGACTGCTGATGGCCATCGGCAGCACAAAGAGCAGCGCCGACCACCCGACAAACGACAGGATGAAGCGCGATTTGTCGCGGGAGAAAAAGAAAAACGCCAGTCCCACTATCCCGTAGAGCTTGACAAACGTGCCAAGCAGGATGAGAAACGCGGCCGTGGCATCGCGCCCCCGCTGTATGCAGCAGAACGAGCCGATGATGATTGCGGCGATGGCTATGTTGAACTGGCTCATGAACAGGGCCGTGAGCAACTCGTGGGCGCAGAACCAGTAGATGAATACCAGCTTGCCCCATGGCAGCGACAGCCGTCCGACCGCATAGTAAAGGAGAACAGCCATGACCGTAAGCCAGAGTATGAGGCCCGCCGGATGCGGAAGAACGGCAAACGGAGCTATCACCATACTGAACAGCGGCCCGTAATGATTGAGGTCGAAATACTCCGCCGGATACGGCTCATATAGCGGCATCCCGTTCCACGTATGCACGAAAACACCCTTGAATATCAGAAAGTTATTGCACTTGTTTATCTTCAACAAGCCCGATATGACAGGCAGAAGAAGCCACAGCC
>NZ_BEWV01000178.1 GCF_002933775.1 Prevotella sp. MGM1 | reverse complement strand
ACTATCCGCAAAGATTAAGGAGCCGACAGTCAAGCTAAGCGAATGTTTTAAGACAATAGAGATTACAATACCTTTTGATGAAGCTGAACAAAGCCGTTATATAGCAATGGACATCGAAGAACGATATGAGTTTTACCTGACAATGCTGGAAAAAGGATATTATCTGGCAAATATCGTGTGTGACGTAAAACCGGAGATACTTATCGGACTTCACCAACGGTTCAGACAGGGTGGATACAGAAACGAGTGGCTGTTCAAGAAAAAGAGGATAAAGGAATATGGAATAAACGTTGTGCTTGACTGCGTGTTCACATCGTTCGAATTCAAACTAATGCTGACAGTTCTCGACTTGAAAAAGAACCCGATAGCAAAAGGATGTATATATCATACGTATCCGGATTATACTTTCTTTTATAAGACAATAAAGCACTTGGTCATAACAGATAAAAAACTGATTATAACGGATTTTCTTGATTATAAGATAATTGAATGTAAACTTGAAGACCTCGCGAAAGGAATAATAAAAGCAAAGTGTGTTAACGAACATACGTCGCATTACATATACAGCGACGAGACAAAGGAAGATTTTGAAAGGCTGAGGTGGTAAGGATATAAATACAATGCCAAAAACAAACATAAGATACATCATGTCGCTCATAGCAGCGATATTCGCCATAAGCGCATGTGGACATATGGAATATATCAATGTGAAATGAGTCATTTCACATTGATATACCTATATTCAAATTCATTTCAAAACCTTTTCAAAGAATTCGAGCACACGCTCTTGGGCTTTCAAGCCGCATGAGTGGGGGATATCCCATATCTCGGTTTCAAGATCGCCAGACGCCCCTTGGCTGTCCCACACGGCGTGCATGGTGTCGAACGCACTCCGCACACCGTCAACAGGGAAGAGATGGTCACGGCTGCCGTTGATGAACAGCATCGGTTTGGGGCAGGCCAAAGAGGCAATGTGAGGATAGTCGAGATACTGCCGCAGGGCGGGAATGCAATTGGCAAAACCGCCGTATTCCCGCTTTTTGTCTTTCACTGACATCTGAACATCGGTGGTCACCATCCAACAGATGGCAGCACCGGCCTTTACCCTGTCGCTGAGGGCTGAGAGCATCCACGCCCGATAGGCTCCCATGGAACATCCGGCGCACCCTATGCGCGAGGCATCGACACAAGGCAGCGTTGACAGGAAATCGGTACCGGCGATATCGTCGTAGGTCATGAACGCACTGAGATCACGGCCGAGCATCATCATGTTGCCGGCGATGATGTCGTACTTGCTACGATCGACCCCTTCCTCACGGCCGCGTTCGCCCCACATCGGGGCATCGGCAGAGAACACCACATAACCGTGACGGGCAAGGAAATCACCGAAATAGCTGCTGTCGTAGAGCCGCTCCACCCAGCGGTCGGCATCGTTTGTGACAACGGTATCTTCATCAAACGGGCGTATCATCTTCTCCTTTCCTATAAAAAGATGCCCCCCGTGGTCGTGCAGCATGTTGACGGCCGGGAACGGTCCTTTGCCGTCGGGCACGAGCAGATAAGCCACTATGCGCGAGTAGGCATTTACGTTGAACTCTACCTTGCGTGCCGTATATCCGTCGCGGCGCTCCTCGGCAATGACTTTCATATCGTAGGCGGCCGCTTTCAGCGGTGGCGCCATCATGCACTCGAAAACTTTTGCACGGGCTTCTTTCTTCCACTTTCCGAAGTTACGGGTGTGGCTGTTGCCCCAGGCCATCGGGTACGTCAGTTCTTTTTTAAGCTGTTCGACATAGCATGGCAGGTCGAACGAGAACTCATACTTGCCGCGCTTCTGCGGCTTACGCGACTTCTGGGCATCCGCGCACACACAGACCGCCAGCAAGAGAGCCGCAAGGGATAGTCTTTTGATTAAATTTGTCATCGGTTATCTATTGTTCGTTTTCTATAAGCAACAGTTCATAGTCGGCCACATCAAGCAGGCTGCCATGTTTAAAACCCACGCTCCGGAACAGAGATACCTGACGAAAACCGAGTCGCTCATGAAAAGCGCGGCTGGCGGTATTGCAAGCCGTGATACATGCTATCAGAGCATGGCAACCGCAAAGACGGCACTCAGCGATGAGCCGTTCCATCAACCGCCGCCCCACCCCACGGCCGCGGCACTGCGGTGACAGGTATACCGTGGTCTCGAACGTATGTGCGTATGCAGCACGCTCTTTCCATGCGTGGGCATAGCAATAGCCTGCTATCACCCCCTCTTCCTCACAGACGAAATAGGGATAGTCGGCCGACAGGCTCCCGATACGCCGCCGCATGGCCTCGACCGTGACCGGCTCCGTCTCGAAAGATACCACCGTGTTCACCACATAATGGTTGTAAATGTCCGCTATCGCCGGCGCATCAGCCGGTGTCACCCGTCTTATCATGAAACAGTTTATACTACGATTGATGGTGCAAAGTTACGATTTATTCATATATCACAAAAATATATCTTTGCCTAACATGCCGTTTTTCATGTAAAAACGACAATAAACGGCCGAAAGGCCCTGAGGCTTCACAAAAAGAACAATTAATTATACTTAACCACGGAAGCCGGGAAGACAAGAATGGAAAGTATGATAATACGAACAGACGCAGTGTAAATAAAATATCACAGATTTAACATTTTTGTTTTACGCGAAATAGAACAATCAGTACGATACACAATGCGATATGTCGCATTGTGCAAAATGATAATCTTGCAGATTTTCTGCAACGGGATACTCATTGGAATGCGTTTAGCAACACTTTGCGATGCGTTTAGCAGCCCGTTGCAATCCATTTAGCGTCCCGTTACAATGCAGCGGGACGCTAAACGGACCACAACGGGTATCCTAATGCAGTGGCCGTTAATGGAAATTAATATCATACCCACGGCAAACCGCAGTACCATATTGACCTACAGCGACTTACGTTAAGAACCGAAATACATGGATATTTCCGGCCGCAGATTTTAAATTTCAGAACAATCGAGTATTCAAGACGTTTTTGTAATAATTATTCCTAATTATCAACACTTCATTTTTCAAGGCAAGAAGACACTTTCAACAAAGATTTATTTTTTTATACAAAAACCGTTTTTAACTGACATAAAAGCGTGAATAACAGGCTTTGAAAACAAAATGAAATGGTACATTGAAACATGCCGCCTCACGCACCATAAACAAGTCATGGCCTTGCACCAATATGCAAGAACCGTCATCACACTACGTATATATATACAACATCAGGAACATAATCGCCGAAAAAAAACGAATATGTATGTAGAAAAAGTTTTATGTACAGCATACATTTGTCATGAAATTCGTTTAACGGACTATACTGTCATCAAACAGAACAATTGACAAAACCATACACCACCCGACGTTCGCCTGAATTTTAGAACATGGATTGAATACCATAAATAAAAAAGAACTGATATATAAATACCCATACAAGAGCAAAAATGGCGGCGGATAATGATAAGGCAACCGGTGAAAGGATAAAAAAGAATTCGACGCGGAGACAACCAAACATCACATTATGGAAGAAACACGAAAATAAAACCGCTGACAAGAAAAAGCCCCCCAAAAAAACAAGGGCAAATCCCATGATGGGATTTGCCCTTGTTTACAGATATAAAATGATTGTTTTTTTATTCCTTTGCGGCTTCCACCGCCTCCTCGGCGAAGTCAAGAACATTCTTGCGGTTGGCCTGAATACGGTCGTACTCCTCCTTCGAACCCACAATAATCTTCTCATACTCGCGCAGACCGGTACCGGCCGGGATAAGGTGACCGCAGATAACGTTCTCTTTCATACCTTCGAGACGGTCCACCTTTCCACGGATAGCGGCCTCGTTGAGCACCTTGGTCGTCTCCTGGAACGAGGCGGCAGACATGAAACTCTTTGTCTGAAGAGCGGCACGGGTGATACCTTGAAGTATCTGCGTAGACGTTGCGGGCACCGCGTCGCGCACCTGAACGACACGAAGGTCACGGCGTTTGAGCGACGAGTTCTCGTCGCGGAGCTTACGTGCAGTGACGATCTGGCCTGCCTTCATGTTCTCGCTGTCACCGGCATCGGTCACCACTTTCTTGCCCCAGATACGGTCGTTCTCCTCGGCAAAGTCGAGCTTGTCGACGATTTCGAGTTCGAGGAACGATGTATCGCCCGGATCGTTAATCTGTACCTTGCGCATCATCTGACGCACAATTATCTCGAAGTGCTTATCGTTAATCTTCACACCCTGCAAGCGGTAAACGTCCTGCACCTCATTTACGATGTACTCCTGAACGGCTGTCGGACCCTTGATGGCAAGGATGTCGGCCGGAGTGATTACGCCGTCGGAAAGCGGAGTTCCCGCACGCACGGCATCGTGCTCCTGTACAAGTATCTGCTTAGACAACGACACGAGGTACTTGCGCTGCTCACCGGTCTTTGACGTAACGATAATCTCACGGTTACCACGCTTGACTTTGCCCATGGTGACCTCACCGTCGATTTCTGAAACGACAGCTGGATTGGACGGATTACGAGCCTCGAACAGCTCTGTGACACGGGGAAGACCTCCGGTGATGTCACCGGCCTTTCCTACGGCACGTGGTATCTTTACGAGAGTCTCACCGGTCTTGACTGTCTGACCGTCTTCCACCACCACGTGGCCACCCACGGGGAAGTTATATGTACCGACCTTTTTGCCATTGGCATCAATAATGTCACAGGTAGGTACTTTCGACTTATCCTTTGATTCGGTGATAATCTTCTCGGTCAAACCTGTGGTTTCGTCGGTTTCCGAACGGAATGTCACACCCTCGATAACGTCATTGAACTTCAATGTCCCGGAGTACTCGGTAACGATAACGGCATTGAACGGGTCCCACTGGGCTATCTTGTCGCCCTTGGCAACCACGTCACCGGTCTTGTAATATAGCGAAGAACCATAAGGTACGTTCATCGTCGACAATACGATATTGGTATTTGCGTCCACAAAACGAACCTCACCAAGACGGCTGACAACCATCTCGCACTTGCGGCCTTCTTCTTCAAAAGGCACCGTGCGCAATTCTTCAAACTCTATCCGGCTGTCGTTCTTTGCCACGATAGACGCATTGGCGGCAGCATTGGCAGCCACACCACCGGCGTGGAAAGTACGAAGAGTAAGCTGTGTACCCGGCTCACCGATGGCCTGAGCGGCTATGACACCGACAGCCTCACCTTTCTGAACCATACGGCGGGTAGCAAGGTTACGTCCGTAACACTTCATGCAGACTCCATGCTTGCTCTCACATGTAAGCACGGAACGGATCTCAACACTCTCGATGGGAGAGTCTTCGATTATCTGAGCTGCGGCCTCGTTTATCTCTTCGCCTGCCGACAATATTGTTTCACCCGTATTAGGATGGATAATGTCATGCACTGTAACACGGCCGAGAATACGCTCATAAAGAGTTGATATTACCTCATCACCGTTTTTCAACGCCGTGCAGACAAGTCCGCGAAGTGTTCCACAATCCTCCTCATTGATGATGACATCATGAGAGACATCCACAAGACGACGTGTCAGGTATCCGGCATCGGCTGTCTTCATGGCCGTATCGGCAAGACCCTTACGAGCACCGTGTGTAGAGATGAAGTATTCAAGCACCGACATTCCCTCCTTAAAGTTAGAAAGAATAGGATTTTCGATAATCTGCGCACCCTCGGCTCCTGCCTTTTGTGGTTTTGCCATAAGTCCGCGCATACCCGACAACTGGCGAATCTGGTCTTTTGAACCACGGGCACCCGAGTCAAGCATCATGAATACGGCGTTAAATCCTTGATCGGCCTCGGTCATCTCTTTCATCAAGACATTTCCAAGGTCGTTATTGATATGAGTCCACGTGTCGATAACCTGATTATAACGCTCGGTATCGGTAATGAATCCCATATTATAGTTTTCAGTAATCTGACGGATTTCCTCGTTTCCTCTTTCTACAAGCGCCACCTTTTCTTCCGGTATGATTATATCGTCGAGGTTGAAAGATAGTCCGGCGAGATATGCCATCCGGTAACCAAGGTTCTTTATACCGTCAAGGAACTCGCACGCCTCGGCAAAACCGACGGACTTAATAACGTCAGCGATAATGTCGCGAAGACTCTTCTTGGATATGACCTTATTGACAAATCCGACTTCCTCCGGGATAATTCCATTTACAATCACACGGCCGACAGATGTCTCTACCATCTTGTCCACAAGGCTACCACTCTCGTCAAGGTCCTTGACGATGACACGAACCTGGGCATGCAAATCGCAACGACCCTCATTATGAGCGATTATCGCCTCCTCTGGACCATAGAACGTAAGTCCCTCTCCCTTTGCGCCCGGACGGATTTTGGTGATATAATAAAGACCAAGCACCATGTCCTGAGAAGGCACTGTGATAGGAGCTCCGTTAGCCGGGTTAAGGATATTATGGCTCTGAAGCATCAATATCTGGGCTTCGAGAACAGCCTCGTTGCTCAATGGGAGGTGGACAGCCATCTGGTCTCCGTCGAAATCGGCATTGAACGCCGTACATGCCAACGGGTGCAACTGAATAGCCTTACCTTCGATAAGTTTCGGCTGGAAAGCCTGAATACCGAGACGGTGAAGTGTCGGGGCACGGTTAAGGAGTACGGGATGACCTTTCATCACGTTTTCAAGAATATCCCAAATAACCGGCTCACGGCGATCCACGATTTTCTTTGCGCTCTTTACAGTCTTTACAATTCCACGTTCGATGAGTTTACGGATAATGAATGGTTTATAGAGTTCGGCTGCCATCAATTTCGGCAAACCGCACTCACCCATTTTCAATTCAGGGCCTACAACGATAACCGAACGAGCGGAATAGTCTACACGCTTACCAAGAAGATTTTGACGGAAACGACCCTGCTTACCTTTCAATGAGTCTGAAAGTGATTTCAGCGGTCGGTTGCTGTCGCTCTTCACCGCACTGCTCTTACGGGAGTTGTCGAACAAACTGTCGACAGCTTCCTGCAACATACGTTTTTCGTTTCGGAGAATGACCTCGGGAGCCTTTATCTCAACAAGTCTCTTCAAACGATTGTTACGTATGATAACACGGCGATAAAGGTCGTTAAGGTCTGTAGTGGCGAAACGTCCGCCATCCAGTGGTACCAAAGGACGGAGTTCTGGCGGGATAACCGGAATTATTTTCATAATCATCCATTCGGGATGATTTACCTCTTTACTCGTACGGAACGCCTCTACAACCTGCAAACGCTTCAGGGCTTCATTCTTACGTTGAACGGAAGTGTCGCTATTGGCACGGTCACGAAGTTCATACGACAATGAGTCCAGATCTATTCTGAGCAAAAGGTCGTAAATAGCTTCCGCACCCATCTTTGCTATAAACTTATTCGGGTCATTATCATCAAGATAAGCATTCTCAAGAGGAAGCTGGTTATCCAATATGTTATTATATTCATCCTCTGAAAGAAGGTCGAACATATTTGAACCCGGCATATCATTGCCTTCCGCGTCTTTCTTGCCGGCCATCAAACCGGGCTGTATGACAACATAACGTTCATAATAAATAATGGCATCGAGTTTCTTCGTTGGTAAACCGAGCAAATAACCTATCTTGTTAGGTAAAGAACGGAAATACCAAATATGAGCTACCGGAACAACTAATTCGATATGACCGGTACGCTCTCTACGAACTTTCTTTTCTGTAACCTCAACACCACATCTGTCACAAACGATGCCCTTGTAGCGGATACGTTTATATTTACCGCAAGCACACTCGTAATCCTTTGTCGGACCAAAAATACGCTCACAAAACAAGCCGTCACGCTCAGGCTTGTATGTACGGTAATTGATTGTTTCCGGTTTGGTCACCTCACCAAAAGAACTTTCCAAAATCTCTTCAGGAGACGCAAGTCCTATGGTAATCTTGGTGAAATTACTCTTTATCTTTGAATCTTTTTTGAAAGCCATATTTTCTTTATTCTATATTATTTATGTAAAGAGTTTCTGATTAATCGAGAGTTACACTCAAACCGAGACCCTTCAACTCATGTAAAAGTACATTGAGTGACTCCGGAATACCGGGGGTCGGCATGGATTCTCCTTTGACAATTGCTTCATAAGCCCTGCTACGACCCACAACATCATCAGATTTGACTGTAAGTATCTCTTGAAGGACATGACTTGCGCCAAATGCCTCAAGTGCCCAAACCTCCATCTCTCCGAAACGCTGTCCACCGAATTGCGCCTTACCACCAAGCGGCTGCTGTGTAATAAGTGA
The DNA here is from genome assembly GCF_002933775.1 of Prevotella sp. MGM1. GTDB lineage: Bacteria > Bacteroidota > Bacteroidia > Bacteroidales > Bacteroidaceae > Prevotella. The sequence goes on along the minus strand of NZ_BEWV01000178.1, from coordinate 8,417 downwards.
GTAAGGACCGATGGAACGGGCATGCATCTTGTCTTCAACCATGTGGCCAAGCTTCAGGAAGTAAGTGATTCCCACTGTCGCCGGCTGGTCAAAACGCTCTCCTGTCTCACCATCATAAAGATGGGTTGAACACAAATGAGGAAGCCCAGCCTTGTCTGTCCACTCTGCAAGATCTTCAAGTTTTGCGCCATCAAAAATAGGAGTAGCAAACTTAACTCCGAGTTTTTTACCGGCAGCACCAAGAATGGCTTCAAATATCTGGCCAAGGTTCATACGAGATGGCACACCCAGCGGGTTCAAGACCAAATCCACAGGACGACCATCCTCAAGGAAAGGCATATCTTCCTGACGAACAACTTTTGATACAATACCTTTATTTCCATGACGACCGGCAAGCTTGTCACCCACACCAATCTTACGCTTCTTGGCTACATAAACCTTAGCCATCTGCAAAATACCGGATGGCAACTCGTCACCGATTGTTATAGCAAACTTCTTGCGCTTCATCTCAGCATCAAGGAGTTTGTATTTCTTCATGTAATTTATAATCAACTTGGCAATAAGCTCGTTATTATGCTCGTCATCAGTCCAATTACTGATCTGAATATCTCCATATTCAAGATTTTTCAAATTGGTCATCGTAAACTTACTACCTTTTGTTATAATCTCCGCTCCGGTATAGTCCTTCACTCCTTGTGACACCTTATTATCTGTCAAGGCAAGCAGTTTATCAACCAGAATATCTTTCAAGTCTTCTACCTTTGCCTCATATTCCTCGTCTATTTTGGCAAGAACTGCCTTATCCTGTTGCTTGGTCTGACGATTTTTTATCGCACGGGCAAACAATTTCTTATCAATGACAACACCAGTCAAAGATGGATTTGCTTTGAGCGAAGAATCCTTTACGTCACCGGCTTTATCACCGAATATGGCACGAAGTAATTTCTCTTCTGGCGAAGGATCGCTTTCTCCCTTCGGAGATATCTTACCGATAAGTATATCGCCCGGCTCAACACGTGCACCAACACGGATAATACCGTTATCATCCAAATCCTTCGTAGCCTCTTCGCTAACGTTCGGTATATCGCTGGTAAACTCTTCTACACCGCGTTTGGTCTCACGAACATCAAGAGAATACTCGTCTACATGAACCGAAGTCAATACGTCTTCACGTACAATTCGTTCATTAAGAACAATCGCATCCTCATAGTTATATCCTTTCCAAGGCATATAAGCAACAAGAAGATTACGTCCGAGGGCAAGCTCACCGTTTTCGGTTGCATATCCTTCTGTAAGGATATCGCCTTTTTTCACGCGCTGTCCCTTGTTACATATAGGCCTAAGGTCTATTGTCATATTTTGGTTCGTACGACGGAATTTTGATATTCTGTATTCTTTCAGAGCCGGCTCAAAACTTACAAACTCTTCATCTTCCGTACGATCATAGAGAATACGTATTGTCGTTGCGTCTACATACTCCACGACTCCCTCACCTTCCGCCGTAACCATAGTACGAGAATTCTCACAAACCTGCTTCTCTATACCGGTTCCGACTATAGGCGCTTCATTGTGAAGCAATGGTACAGCCTGGCGCATCATGTTGGATCCCATCAAAGCGCGGTGAGCGTCATCATGCTCCAAGAAAGGAATGAGAGATGCCGCAATCGAAGCAATCTGCTGTGGAGATACGTCCATAAGATCCACCTGCGATGGCGGAACAACCGGAAAATCGGCATCCTGACGGCATTTTACCACATCACGGATAAATGTTCCATCATCATTGAGCGGTGCATTTCCCTGACCTATTATATGGTCTTCCTCTTCTTCTGCCGTGAGGTATACTATATCATCATTATTGAGATCCGCAACCCCATTGTCAATCTTTCTATATGGTGTTTCTATGAAACCAAGTTCATTAATCTTAGCATACACACAGAGAGAAGAGATTAGTCCAATATTAGGACCTTCCGGACTCTCGATAGGACATAAACGACCATAGTGTGTATAATGAACGTCACGCACCTCAAATCCCGCACGTTCACGAGAAAGACCACCGGGACCCAAAGCAGACAAACGGCGTTTATGAGTAACTTCTGCCAACGGGTTCGTCTGATCCATAAATTGTGACAGTGGGTTCGTTCCGAAGAATGAATTTATAACACTTGAAACAGTCTTGGCATTTATTAAGTCGGTAGGAGTGAACACTTCATTATCACGCACGTTCATTCGCTCGCGAATCGTACGACTCATACGGGCAAGACCTATGGAGAACTGATTGCTCAACTGCTCACCAACCGTACGGACACGGCGGTTTGACAAATGGTCGATATCATCCACCGTAGCCTTTGAGTTTATCAATTGTATAAGATACTTGATAATCTCGATTATGTCTTCTTTCGTAAGGACGCGAATATCCATCTCGGTATTGAGCCCCAACTTCTTATTTATACGGTAACGGCCAACATCGCCAAGATCATAACGCTTGTCAGAGAAGAACAAATTCTGTATGACTTCACGTGCACTTGCGTCATCTGCCGGATCTGCATTACGCAACTGACGATAAATATATAAAACGGCTTCCTTCTCAGAGTTACTCGGGTCTTTCTGCAATGTGTTAAATATAATGGAGTAGTCTTGTGCCACCGTCTCATCCTTATGAACCAATATGGTCTGAGCACCGCTTTCCAAAATCTCATCCATGTTATCCTCGGTAATCTCTGTCTCACGCTCCATGATGACCTCATTACGTTCGATAGAAACGACCTCACCTGTATCCTCATCAACAAAGTCTTCGTTCCAGCTCTTAAGGACACGTGCAGCCAATTTACTTCCGATATACTTCTTCATATTGGCTTTATTGACTTTTACTTCATCAGCCAAATCAAAGATACGGAGAATATCTTTATCTGCTTCAAAACCTATGGCACGAAGAAGGGTCGTAACCGGCAACTTCTTCTTTCTGTCGATGTAAGCATACATCACGTTGTTAATATCTGTGGCAAATTCTATCCAAGAACCCTTGAAAGGAATAATACGCGCAGAATACAACAAAGAACCATTGGCATGCACACTCTGACCGAAAAACACACCCGGCGAGCGATGCAACTGTGAAACAACAACTCTCTCTGCCCCATTAATAACAAACGTACCGTTTGCCGTCATATAAGGGATTGGGCCGAGAAATACATCTTGGATGACAGTACCGAAATCCTCATGATCCGGATCCGTACAATATAGTTTTAACTTAGCCTTCAAAGGTACGCTATATGTAAGACCACGCTCCAAACACTCATCAATTGTATAACGAGGCGGGTCAATATAGTAATCCAAGAACTCAAGAACGAAATTATTTCTCGTATCAGTGATAGGGAAGTTCTCTGAGAACACCTTATACAAACCGTCATTCTTGCGTTCTTCAGGCGGAGTGTCTAATTGCAGGAAGTCCTTGAAAGACTTTAATTGTACATCGAGAAAATCCGGAAACGGCATCGGATTCTTGACGCTGCCAAAATTTACTCTGTTGTCTATTAATTTTGAAGCCATAAAATGAATTTATCTTAATGGACCTATTGTCCCGTTTTTGTCTTATTATTATGTAAAAGACACAAAAAGGTTAAGAATCTCCTACTGAGAGATTCTTAACCATTAACTATTGTTGTGCACTATATTACTTGAGCTCAACTACGGCACCTGAAGCCTCGATTGTCTTCTTCAGGTTCTCAGCCTCGTCCTTAGACATGCCTTCTTTCAATGTAGAAGGAGCACCGTCCACGAGATCCTTAGCCTCTTTCAGACCAAGACCGCAAGCTTCCTTAACAGCCTTTACAACCTGCAATTTAGCAGAACCGGCTTCTTTCAGAACTACATCAAAAGAAGTCTTCTCCTCAGCTGCGGCAGCAGCGCCACCAGCAGCAGGACCGGCAGCAACAGCAACAGCTGCAGCGGCGGGCTCAATTCCATACTCGTCCTTCAGGACTGTTGCCAACTCGTTTACTTCCTTAACTGTAAGATTTACTAACTCTTCAGCAATAGCTTTAATATCTGCCATTTTATTCTAAATTTTAATGTTTTTTAATGTTGAATTATTTGACTTTTAAACTTTAATGCCTAAGGCCAAGTTTTATTCAGGACGCTCGCCTAAAGTCTTCAGCACACCATGAATGGTGTTTGCTCCTGACTGGAGAGCAGAAACAACGTTCTTTGCCGGAGATTGCAGCAATGCCACAACGTCTGCAATAAGTTCGTTCTTGCTCTTTAGAGAAGCTAATTCCTCAAGTTTATCGGCACCTACGAACAAACTCTCTTCCGCATAAGCAGCTTTAAGCGCAGGTATACCCTCCTTTGTATATTCCTTGAGCAATTTAGCTGGTACATTTGCCGTATTTGTGAACATTACGGCCGTATTTCCTTTCAAACAACCGTAAAACGGTTCGAAATCAACATCAGCTGCCATGAAAGCTCTATGAAGAAGAGTATTCTTCACGACAATCATCTTGATATCGCTCTTGAAACACTTACGGCGAAGATCGCTTGTTTTCTCTGCATTCAATCCGGATATGTCAACCAAATAGAAATGCGGATACTCTTTCAACTTCTCTCCAAGTTCTACAATTATAGTATCTTTTAATTCCTTTTTCATTTTACTAAACTTTTAACGAGTTATTCAACTGATTTAGGATCTACTTTTACACCCTTACTCATGGTGCTTGAGATAAAGATACTCTTAATATATGTACCTTTAGCAGCAGCGGGTTTTAATTTGATAATGGTCTGGATGAATTCCTTCGCGTTATCATAGATTTTATCAGCGGTAAAAGAAACCTTGCCGATTGACGTATGCACAATACCGGCCTTATCAACCTTAAAGTCTATCTTACCTTGCTTAACTTCCTTAACTGCCTTAGCAACGTCCATTGTCACAGTACCACTCTTTGGGTTAGGCATCAATCCGCGAGGACCGAGAACACGACCCAGCGCACCAATCTTACCCATACATGACGGCATTGTTATGATAACATCAACATCAGTCCAACCACCTTTAATCTTTTCGATATACTCGTCAAGACCAACGTAGTCTGCACCTGCTTCCTTAGCAGCAGCTTCAGCGTCCGGTGTACAGAGGCAGAGCACACGGGTAACCTTACCTGTTCCGTGGGGCAATGAAACCACGCCACGAACCATTTGGTTTGCCTTACGCGGATCTACACCCAAGCGTACGTCAATATCAAGCGATGCATCAAACTTGGTGGTAGTTATTTCTTTCACCAACTCTGCTGCCTCTTTCAAAGAGTATGCTTTCCCTGCTTCAACCTTATCAGCTACTAACTTTTGATTTTTTGTCAGTTTACTCATTTTCTTGAAGTTATTAATTATTTACCAGGGAACTCCCCTTGTACAGTGATACCCATACTTCTTGCTGTTCCGGCAATCAGCTTCATAGCTGCTTCCACAGTGAAGCAATTCAAGTCGCTCATTTTATCCTCTGCAATAGCTTTCACCTGCTCCCAAGTCACAGTTGCGACTTTTTTACGGTTAGGCTGCGCAGAACCGCTCTTAACCTTGGCTACCTCTTTGAGCTGTACAGCTGCAGGAGGAGTCTTGATTATAAAGCTGAATGACTTGTCAGTGTAGTAAGTGATAACAACAGGAAGAATCTTACCTGCCTTATCCTGGGTTCTGGCGTTGAACTCTTTGCAGAATCCCATAATATTAATACCCTTAGAACCCAATGCAGGTCCTACTGGAGGTGAAGGATTCGCAGCGCCACCTTTAATCTGTAATTTGATTAATCCAGCAACTTCTTTAGCCATTTCTTTATTAATAATTAATTTGATTATAGATGCGTCACAGACTTACATCTGTTCTGCTATATACGAAAGAATCAGGCACACCGTAACAATTTGTACCTTACTCTTTCTCTACTTGCATAAAACTTAATTCCAACGGAGTCTTACGTCCGAAAATCTTGACCATAACTTTCAACTTTCGCTTCTCGGCATTTACTTCTTCGATAATACCGCTAAATCCGCTGAAAGGTCCTTCCGTCACCTTCACTGTCTCATCAACACTATAAGGAATGTTCAAATCCACACTCTCTATATTTGTCTCTTCGGCAGTGCCAAGGATACGGTTCACATCAGTCTGTCTTAAAGGGGTTGGATTATCCAAACCACCCAAGAAGCCCAAAACATTCGGCATGAAGCGCAACGTATGCGCGACTTCGCCTTGAAGGTTTGCCTCTATAAGCACATAACCGGGAAGAAATAATTTCTCCTTGATAACGCGCTTGCCGTTACGAAGCATGGCATACTTTTCCATAGGCAGGAGAACCTGACTCACATTGGCAGCCAATACATCGTCGTGTTTGATTGCAGCCTCAAGATATTCCTTGACTTTTGCTTCCTTTCCACTAACGGCACGAAGAACATACCATTTCATTCCTGTTTCAGACATCTCAAATAGTAATGATTAATTAGGATAAACAGAACTCATGACAAACTTGAAAACCAAATCCATTGCCCAAACCACCAATGCGATAACCAAGGAAGCTGATAATACGATCACCGCACTATGTGTGAGTTGAGGCCACGTCGGCCAAGTAGTCTTATGCGCAAGTTCGTCGTAACAAGCCTTGCAATAATTTACAAATCTTTTAAACATGACGTTCTTTCTTTTTAGCACGGGATGAGAGGCTCGAACTCCCGACACCTGGTTTTGGAGACCAGTGCTCTACCAACTGAGCTAATCCCGTAAAATAGATTCCCGCCGTAAAAGAACGGGAATCTTTTTGATATTTCTCCATCGGCACCACACGGATGCCGATTTTAAGGATGCCGATTAATCGTCGATAATCTCTGTAATCTGACCTGCACCTACCGTACGGCCACCTTCGCGGATAGCGAAACGAAGACCAACGTTCAGGGCAACAGCGTAGATAAGCTCAACAGTGATAGTTACGTTGTCACCGGGCATTACCATCTCTACGCCTTCCGGCAGAGTGATTTCACCTGTACAGTCCATTGTACGGAGGTAGAACTGAGGACGATACTTGTTTCCGAACGGAGTGTGACGTCCACCCTCTTCCTTCTTCAATACATAGATCTGAGCCTTGAACTTCTTGAACGGCTTAATCTGACCCGGGTGGCAAAGTACCATACCGCGCTTGATTTCTGCCTTGTCGATACCGCGGAGCAACAGACCTACGTTGTCACCGGCCTGACCCTCGTCAAGGAGCTTGCGGAACATCTCAACGCCTGTTACGACAGACTTCTTGTCCTCACCGAGACCGAGCAACTCAACCTCATCACCTACGTGGATAACACCAGTCTCGATACGACCTGTGGCAACAGTACCACGACCGGTAATTGAGAATACGTCCTCAACAGGCATCAAGAAAGGCTTATCTGTATCACGCGGAGGCAGCGGAATCCACTCGTCCACCTGTGCCATAAGCTCCATTACCTTCTCTTCCCACTTAGCGACACCGTTCAGTGCACCAAGGGCAGAACCGCGGATGATAGGAGTGTTGTCGCCATCATACTCGTACTGGTCGAGAAGCTCGCGCATTTCCATTTCCACGAGTTCGAGCATTTCCTCGTCCTCAACCATATCGCACTTGTTCAGGAACACAACCAAGCGGGGAACGTTCACCTGACGAGCGAGCAGCACGTGCTCACGTGTCTGGGGCATAGGACCGTCAGTAGCGGCAACCACGATAATCGCACCGTCCATCTGAGCGGCACCTGTTACCATGTTCTTCACATAGTCAGCGTGACCCGGGCAGTCTACGTGAGCATAGTGACGGTTAGCTGTCTCATACTCAACGTGAGAAGTGTTGATGGTGATACCACGCTCTTTTTCCTCAGGAGCATTGTCAATCTGATCAAAAGACTTAATCTCTGAAAGACCGGCCTTAGCCAAAACGGTTGTGATGGCAGCCGTCAGAGTGGTCTTACCATGGTCAACGTGACCGATAGTTCCAATGTTTACGTGCGGTTTGGTACGCACAAAACTTTCTTTAGCCATAGCTTATTGTTTTAATTTTAATGAATAATCTTGATTTATTGTTTTAGAGCTGTAACTGAGAGTTGAACTCAGGACCTCTTCCTTACCAAGGAAGTGCTCTACCACTGAGCTATTACAGCGACAAAGAGCGGAAAACGGGGCTCAAACCCGCGACCCCCAGCTTGGAAGGCTAGTGCTCTATCAACTGAGCTATTTCCGCAAAACTTCCTTTTCAGAAAGAGAGTGGGTGGTGATGGATTCGAACCACCGAAGTCGAAAGACAGCAGATTTACAGTCTGCCCCATTTGGCCACTCTGGTAACCACCCTTAAAATGTTTTCTCCCTTGCCTCTGCTTCTGAGCCTCTTGTCGGATTCGAACCAACGACCCCGAGATTACAAATCACGTGCTCTG
>NZ_BEWV01000177.1 GCF_002933775.1 Prevotella sp. MGM1 | reverse complement strand
CCACATTATACTCTTGATACTCTCTCCCGCCCACCGGAAAAATCCGCTGACCCTTTGTTTGTCTTTTCTGTGTTTGTGGGCTTTATTTCGTATTATGGCAGTACGCTTTAGAAATATAGGTCATGGATTTTCTTGTGAGTCATGACAGGCTTGATGTACGTTGAAAATATGTGATTTCGGAAAGATCATTCTGATAAATGGTGACGTACCAGAGGGTATGAAAAAATAAATGCGCAAGTATCCGTAATGGGATTACTTGCGCATTTATGTCTTAAAAGACACAGTTTGTGTATCGTTTGCAAAGTGTCTTGGACACAATATTACGGTATATATCCGTTATTGCATATCTTTTTATGCTTTGTTCTCGGCGTCAATGGCCTTGATTTTCTCTCGCACAAGGTTCATGTCGTCTTTCAGTTTCTGAACCTTGCGGTTCATCTCGTCAATCAGGCTGTTGCCTTTCTTGCTGCTGGCGTTGAGGAAACCGAGATTGTTCTCGTATGTCTGAACCTCATTTTTGATTGCCTCATACTGGCGCATGAGTCTTGCTCGCTCGTTGTCAAGTGCGTTCTCGCCTTGCTCGGCCACGTTCTTTATTTTGTTTTTGAAGTTGGACAGGCGTCTGCGGGCACTGCTGATATTAAGTTCTTTGTACAGTTGGTCTACCACAGCGTGGAACTCATCGTACAGTTTGTCTTTCTCCTTATATGGTACATGACCTATCGAATTGTATTCCTCGATAAGCTTCTGAACCGCTTCCTGGGTGCGTTCCGCCCCTTCTTCGGTCAGGGCTTTGAGTCGCTCGATGACTCCGCGCTTTTTGTCAAGATTGTCGTGTTCCTCTTTATGCTGGCCGGATGTGGCGGCATTGCGCGCTTCGAAGAAATGGTTGCATGCCCCGAGAAATTCTTCCCATAGCTGATCGCTGATTTTCTTGGATACCATGCCGATGGTCTTCCATTCTTTTTGCATGGCGATGAACTTGTCGGTGGTCGACTTCCAGTCAGTGCTGTCTTTCAAGGCATTGGCCTTTTCGATGAGCGCGCGTTTCTTGTCGGCATTCTCTTTGAAAGTATCTTTCAGATTCTTGAAGTATTCTGCCTTGCGGCTGAAAAAGTCGTCGCATGCAGTGCGGAAACGTTCGAATATCTTGACGTTCATCTTCTGCGGAGCGAAACCTATCGTCTTCCATTCCGTCTGTATGTCGATGATCTCTTTCGTATGCTTGTCCCAGTCTGCCGAACCTTTGTTCTCTTCTGCGGCAATAGCCTCTACTTTCTCGCAAAGGACCGTCTTGCGTGCGAGGTTGTCTTCCTCCTTGGCGCGCAAGTCCTCGAAGTGCTGCTGGTGGCGCTTGTTGATCACAGTGGACGCAGCTTTGAAGCGTGTCCATATCTCATCGCGCAACTCTTTTGCCACGGGGCCTGTCTCGCGGTATTCCTGATGCAGTTTCTGCAGTTGGTGGAACGCGCTGATGAGGTCTTCTTCGTCTGCCAGTTTCTCGGCGGCCTCGCACAGGCGTGTCTTTATTTCGAGATTTTTCTTGAAGTCGTATTCGCGCGCCTCGCTGTTCAGTTTCAACAGATCGTAGAATTGCTCCACATACAACTGGTAGCTGCGCCATACCTCATTGGCTTTTGCGGCTGGAATGCTTTTGATTTCTTTCCATTCCTGTTGCAGTGCCTTGAAATCCTGATATGATTTATTGGCCTCCTCGGGCGAGGTGGCCATTGTTTTGATTTTCTCTATTATGTCGAGCTTCTTTTGCAGGTTGGCTTCTTTCTCGGCCTCCTGCTCCTTGAATATGCGTGCGCGTTTTTCCTTGATTATGGTCATCTCGGCTTTATATGCCTCTTCATCCTCGTCAGGGGTTATCTGATAGCTCTCCGGGTCGCCTCCTCCGTCGATGTATGTTTTTAGTTTGGCTTCGCGTTCGGCGATGTGCAGTTTGTAGAACACTGTTTTCAGGTAGTCCACTTCGTCTTTCGACGGTGCTTCGTCACCGTGAGCCAGTTCCTTCACTCTGTCGAGCACTTCTTTTTTCGTGGCATACGTCTTCTTCTCTGCCGCCGGTTCGGCCGCAACGGGCTGTTCTGTTGCTATTGTTTCTTCTGTCTTACCCACTTCGAGGATTTTGTCTTGAGAGTCCATCATTTAAACTTGTTTTAGTTTATGATTCGGTTGTTTCTTGTTAAATCATTCCGGTTTGCGGCCGAAATGTTTATTATTTTCTGCGCAAACTTAATTAAAAATATTGTAAACTCAGAATTTTTCTGTCGCTTTTTTTTGTTTTAACCGTCAAATGAGGCGTTTATGGCGGAAAATCCACCAGAATACGCCTGATATCGTGCAGGAGAGTACAATGGCTATCACAAATCCGTACTTGGTTGTCTCCATGCCGTTGAGCAGGTTCATTCCGAACAAGCTTGAGACCAGCGTGGGAACCATCAGGATGATAGACACCGAGGTAAGGGTACGCATCACGGTGTTCATGTTGTTGTTGATGATGCTCGAATAGGTGTCCATTGTCGATTCGAGGATGTTCGAATATATGTTGGTCGTTTCCCGTGCCTGTGCCATCTCGATGTTAACGTCTTCCATCAGGTCGGCATCCAGTTCGTCTATTTGCAGCTTGAATTTCAGTTTCGACAGCAGCGTCTCGTTGCCTCGGATGGAGGTGATGAAGTATGTCAGTGAGTCTTGCAGGCGGCTCAGGCCTATGAGCGACTCGTTGTTCACCTCGCGGTCAAGGTTGCGTTTGGCTTTCTCTATGAGGCTGCTTATCTGTTTCAACCTTTTCAGATACCACACGGCCGACGACAGGAACAGCCTGAATATCATGTCGACATGGTCTGTGAAGCCTTCGCCGCGTTTTTGCTGGAAACTGACGAAATCGATCATCATGTTGGTCTCGTAGTAGCATACCGTGATAGTCACATCCCGTTTATGGATTATGCCCAGCGGCACTGTCGTGTATGGCGTGCGCGAGCGTATCTCCTTTACGTATGGTATACGGAGGATTATGAGCATCCAGCCGTCGTCGTACTCATAGCGGGCACGCTCGTCGGTATCGCTGATGTCTGAAAAGAAGTAGTCGGGGATTTTAAATCTTTCTTCCAGTTCTTGTTGGTCGTCCTCGGTGGGACATGTCACTTGTATCCAGCAGTTGGGCTGCCATTCGTCAATGGTGCTCAGTCCATTGGTAGTGTTCCAGTATGTTTTCATTTTGCCAATCCTCCATGATTTGATTAACGAGCATGGGGATGGCCGTGATAAGCGATCCTGATGCTCTTACAAGTTTAAGTTTTCCGAGTGATAATCGTCCATATTTCCGTTAGAATTGATTTTATCGCTGCAAAATTAGTAAAAAATACCCGTAAACAGAAGCGGTGGGTATGTTTTTTATGTGCTTCGGCGCTTTTTTTGTTTTTCTGCGCTACATCTGATGTGTTCCGGTCGCTCCGCCGTTGTCATAATCCGTTGTTCTTTTAAACATTATGATGACGGATAATCTGTAAAAAGAAAAAAACGGATGCGAGAGTGCCGATAGCCTCCTGCATCCGTTTGGGATTGTATTTCATTCCGTTACTTCACCGGAACTTCTTTCAATGCCTTTTTCAGCAGTTCATAGAACGGCTCCACTGTCTCTATCATGGCACGCTCGCTTGTGGTGTGCGGAGAACGCATCGTCGGACCCATGGATACCACGTCGAGGTTTGGATACTTTCCGAGGATGATAGAGCATTCCAGTCCGGCATGGTCGACCTGTACTATTCCGTCTGTGCCGTTCAGCTCCTTGTAAGTGCGGAGAAGCAGGTTGAGTATCTCACTGTCGGGGTTCGGATCCCATCCACCGTAGCTTCCGGCTGTCTCCACCTTCATTCCTGCCATGTTGAAGCAGCTTTCCAGCATTGTGGTCACATAGTCTTTCATGTCTTCGCGGGCACTGCGCGGCAGTGCTTTGATGAGCGCTTTGCCGCCTTCGATATCTATTATGGCGAGGTTGCTCGATGTCTCCACCACGTCGGGATATGACGGTATCATGCGTATTACTCCGTCGTGGCAGGCATATATGGCGTTCACCAGGTTGTCTTGTATCTCTACCGGTACTTCGGTCTTCGGTGTCTCGACATCTTCTGCGTAGAACTCAATGCCGCTCTCGATACCCTTGTACTCGTCTGTGAAGTCTTCTTTCCAGTCTTCCACGAGCTCTTTCAATGCGTCAACATTTTCTTTGGGCAGTGTGAGCACGACCTCGGCCTTGAACGGGATGGCATTGCGCATGTTGCCGCCGTGCCATGAAGCCAGACGTGCCTCACACTCGGCGATGGCTTCACGCACGAAGCGCACCATCAGTTTGTTGGCGTTTCCGCGGCCTTCGTGTATTTCAAGTCCTGAGTGTCCGCCTTTCAGCCCTTTCAGGGTTATACGCACGGCGGCATCGTCGGTGTCTGTCTCGGTCTCTTTGTAGTCGAGTGTGGCGGTCACGTTGATGCCTCCGGCACTTCCGATGACAAACTTGCCCCATGTCTCTGAGTCGAGGTTTATGAGGATGTCACCGTTCAACTCACCTTCCGGCAGGTCGTTGGCGCCATACATTCCGGTCTCCTCATCGGCGGTGATGAGCGCCTCTATCGGCCCGTGTTCCAGCGTCTTGTCTTCCATAATGGCCATAATGGCCGCCACTCCGAGTCCGTTGTCGGCTCCGAGAGTCGTTCCTTTGGCTTTCACCCATCCGTCTTCTATGTATGTTTCAATGGGGTCTGTTTCGAAATTATGAGTGCTTTCCGGTGCTTTCTGCGGCACCATGTCCATGTGCGCCTGCAGTATGACACCCTTCCGGTCTTCCATTCCGGCGGTGGCGGCCTTGCGCATCACTATGTTCTGTGCCGGATCTTTGAATGCTTCCACTCCGGCCTGCTTGGCAAAGTCGAGCAGGAATTGTTGCACTTGTGCGAGATGTCCCGACGGGCGCGGCACTTTTGTCAGTGCGTCGAAGTTGCGCCATACGCATTCGGGTGCCAGGTTTTTGATTTCGTTCATGATGATTGTTCTTTTAAAGAGGATTTCGAGGCTCGATATTCGTGTAGTGGTAGTGGGGAGCCGGTAGTGGGACATTGTTTTGTCTTCATTCCGTATTTTATGGTTGTTCTCCTTTTTCTCCTTTGTTATATGATCCTTTCATCTCTCTTGGTTAATATTATAGTTTTGATATTTGTTCCGTAACGGTCTTTGGGGCTCTTCAATAACTGTTCAGGTTATTATTTTTTTCTTTGGCGTAATTCTTTTCTTTATCGGAAATGTATCGTTTCATAGTGTCATTACCGTTGTTTTTTTTGCTTACGCTTGTGATGGCTGGCAGTCAGTTCTTGAATGTGTTTGGAGACCGTGTGTCGTTCGGTTATTGCCATACAAAGACGTATCCCCGTTCTCGTTCCCGCTTCTCACTTTCCGAAAATCATCTATCGATTTTGGATATGCGAGTAAATGCCAATGCCCCCCAGGCCCATACACCCAGCAATATAACCAGCATCGTCTGCACGGTGTGTACTATAAGCACGAAGTACAGTGCTTTTTCTTCCGCTACGCCGTAGAGTATCAGCATCGTCTTGACGGCAAAATGCCATGGTCCGGCACCGTTGGGAGTTGGCACCACGACGGCTATGCTGCCAACCACGAATGTCACCAGGGCGCAGGCCATGCCAAGGTTGGCGGTAAAGTCAAAGCAGAAGAAAGTCAGGTAGTAGTGCAGAAAATAGCTCGCCCATATCCCGATAGTGAGCAGGGCGAACAGCGGTACGTTGCGTACATGCCTCATCGACAGCACACCCTGCCATATTCCGCTGAGCGTTGTCTTCACCTTATTATATATCGAGAGCTTCTTCATCAGCACGTGCAGCAGCCAGCACGCGGCTATTCCGCATACTGCCGTCACGGCATAGCCAGCGGGCGAGAATCCGCTGAGTACTGAGTCTATGCTCGTTCCCGTCTCGTCGAAAAAAGTGTTGAACACCCTCAACTGGAAAATAAGCGTCAGGCCGCAAACTCCCATCACCACGAGCGAGTCGATGGCACGTTCTGTCACTACCGTGCCCAGCGCCTTGGCAAACGACACTCCGTCGTATCTTTTGAGTACGCCGCAACGTGTGAACTCGCCGATGCGCGGCACAAGAAGGCTTGCGGCGTATGAAAGGAAAACCGAGTTGACACATGTGCCCATTCTCGGACGCTCTCCAAGAGGCTCAAGTGCCTGTCTCCACCGCCATCCGCGGAATGCCTGTGCCAGGATGCCGAAAGGGAAAGAGAGCAACATCCACGTCCAGTCCATCTCCTCAAGCATGAACAGGCCTATGCGCTTGAAGTCGAACCCGCGATACATCCAGTACAGTATGGCTCCACCGAGTACAAGCGGCAGCAATATCTTGACTGTGACATTCGTAATCTTCCTGATTTCCATATCATCTGCAAAAATACATTATTTTAACCGGAAAACAAAGAAAAAAACAGTCAAACACGGTGTAGCGGTGCCGCTCCTTAACTCCCTTTAACTCCCCGAAGCCGTGCTGTTCGGAAATTAAGCATTACCTTTGCCTGCGAATTATGAAGCAAGTAAGACCAAAGAAAAACCTCGGCCAGCACTTCCTGACCGACCTTAACATAGCCAGGCGCATAGCCGACACGGTAGACGCGTGTCCCGAAATTCCGGTGCTCGAAGTGGGGCCGGGCATGGGGGTGCTCACCCAATATCTGATGGAGAAACCAAGACCGGTGAAGGTTGTCGAGATAGACACGGAGTCGGTGGAGTATCTGCACGCCAACTTCCCACGCCTGAGAGACAATATCATAGGGGAGGATTTTCTGCGTATGGATCTCAACACACTCTTCGAAGGCCGACAGTTTGTGCTCACGGGTAATTATCCCTACGACATATCATCGCAGATATTCTTCAAGATGCTCGACAACAAAGACCTCATCCCTTGCTGCACGGGTATGATACAGCGTGAGGTGGCACTGCGCATGGCTTCTGCCCCGGGATGCAAGGCATACGGCATACTGAGCGTGTTGACGCAG
Source organism: Prevotella sp. MGM1 (assembly GCF_002933775.1). Classification (GTDB taxonomy): domain Bacteria; phylum Bacteroidota; class Bacteroidia; order Bacteroidales; family Bacteroidaceae; genus Prevotella. The sequence continues at coordinate 74,471 of NZ_BEWV01000177.1, read as the reverse complement.
GCATGGTATGACGTGGAGTACCTGTTCACGGTAGATGAGAACGTGTTCAACCCGCCGCCGAAAGTCAAGAGTGCCGTGATACGCATGACACGCAACAACGTCACCGATCTCGGGTGCGACGAGAGGCTGTTCAAGCGGGTGGTGAAGACCGTCTTCAACCAGCGCCGCAAGATGCTCCGGGTCAGTCTTCGGCAGATATTCCCCGCCGGAACTGTGGCTTCCGACTTTTTCGAGCACGAGATAATGACGCTACGCCCCGAGCAACTCTCGGTGGGACGGTTTGTCGAACTGACAAATTTGGTGGCCGGCCGGTTGGAAGAAAGGCATGTCACAGAATGATATCGGGGTGTCTGCCACTCTTCGTTGTATATGGAAGTGTATCGTGATGAGATTTGTATTTCGTGATTTTATTGTGTAAATTTGTTGCCGACAACAAAACATTCAAACATATAAATCATGATAAATATTTACAAATCTTCAGCCTGTTTAATCGGTGCGTACATGTTTTTGTGTATATTCATGTACTCATATGGTACTTTGATTTTTGACAAACCTCTTGCGGCTCATATCCCATAAGGGCGTTTGTTACATATTATATGTACTGTTCGGATGCTCTGACATACCCATGCCTTACTCTCGGCATGTGATTTTTTTCAGGATGTTTATTTGGAATTCATGCTCCCGGCGCTATGCGTCGGGAGTTTTTTTGTGTTGCGTCGAGCCGCTCGTTGGGTTCCATTCGGTATCTAAACGCAGTGTAACGGGATACTCGTTGCAATCCAACGAGTATCCCGTTGCAGTCTGACGGGTATCCGAATGCGGAATAATGGTTCTTACGTTGTCGCATGCTTGTGTTTCTGTCAAAAAACAAAGTGTTTTTCTGGAGATTGCATTGTGTTTCCCGTATAAATATGCTTAAATAGCAATCGAGGATATTTTGATATAATATTTACAAATTCCATATATTTGATTTATGATGGCCGGTGGCATACACCTGTCTTGATTTTAACTTATGGAATAAAGAGTAAAAATAAATACAAAATCTTTCATATATAAAATGTGTTTGTTTATATATTTTTTCGTATCTTTGCCACCGGTTGTCACGGTCTTTGCGAGACAGTGATAACGTGGTGGCTGATTGACAGCTTTTGATAAATAAAACAATCATGCCGCCGAATGACATGACGGACAGTATCGAAATTTTCGGCATTCGTCTACGTAAGAAATTGTAACGCATTGTTTATCAGTACTTTACTTATTAAGTGCGGATATGGCGGAGGAGTATCCTCAAATCATGAAAACCTTTACTCATCATAATGTCAGACGTTGGTACGTACTCACGTTACCGGCATCTCACAGGGGCGGAGCGCGCGGTTTGCAGCAGGAACTCGAAAGCAGGATACGCAATAACGAGCCTTTGTTCGAGTATTTTGCGCCGACATACGTCACAGGCAGGAACGTGAATGGCCGTGACGTGGAAGTGTGCAGGCCACTGCTGTTCAACTACGTGTTCGTTCGCATGTCGGAACTGGAAATCAGACAGTTCAAACGACGACTTCCGCAATATAATTTTCTGCCACGGATAACAGTCGGCGGCAGAGCTACTTACCCGTACGTACAAGACTCGGCGATGGAAAACTTCATGTGCGTCGCCTCGGCATACTCCAACAACATTCCAGCATACGCCCCCGACCCGCAACGGCTGGCCAAGGGAGATAAGGTGCGTATAAAGGGCGGTCCGTTCGACGGGGTTGAGGCGACGATTGTCTGTTCGCCCGGAGCAGGTATGCGTGAGATTGTCGTTTGCGTTGACGACTGGCTGTGGGTGCCGCTGATGCACATCGCTCCCGGTCAGTACGAAGTGATATCATTCGGCAGGCAAGGCAAGCGGGCGTATGCCGGTCTCGACAACGAGCGCATACACTCGGGGCTGCACGACGCGCTGTGCCGCCGTCGGCGGGGTGTCGCTGTCACGCGGCACGATAGGGATTTGGCCGAAGAGGCCGTCAGAAACTATGCCTCACTCACTCTCGACACCGACGTGATGCGTGTCAAGCAACAATCGCTCCTGCTCATGGCCCATACCATATTGGGACACACTGCCGACTGCCTGCGCATCATCGAGACGGCAAAGCCATCACTCACGCAAATCAAGGCCGGCCAGTCGCGAGCCTTGCTCCTTGTCACCCTCTACGGCTGCACCGGCTCCCCTGTTTACCGAACACTTGCGCACACCATAATATCTCCGTGGCGCGAGGAACCGAACCCGAAAAAAAGCAAAGCCCGCCTCATCGCCAGGCTGGATGATTATGATGAGGTTCGGGGCGGAGTGATGGCTGATGAAATGTAGGGCATTGATATTGCGCTGTTTCAACCGGCATTGTTTGGCCGGATAATCAATAAATAGTAATTATTTGTTTGCTGATAATATCAGGTTATGGAAAAGCAAAGCCGCTTTTCTGTATATGTCTGTTGTTTTTTTATATTCAATCTGTTACATGATTTCTTGCTTTGCTCCGGTTGATAGTCATTCGGATTGTGAAAGTATTAATGGCTTATGAATTTTTGTATATTAAATAAAATCAGGAAAAGTTTAAGTAACGGTGATGTTAGAAGTATTGCCGTAAAGAAGAATATCGCAGGTTCATTGGTTTTGAAATGTGTCAGTATTTTAGTATCACTTCAAATCGTTCCGTTGACAATTGGTTATGTAAATCCAGCAAAATACGGTATTTGGTTGACATTAAGTTCCATCATTGCTTGGTTATCATATTTTGATTTAGGATTTGCGCATGGCTTCCGTAATCGCTTTGCAGAGGCGAAAGCAAAGGGAGATATAAAGTTGGCGAGAGAATATGTCAGTACTACATACGCAGTACTGTTTTTGCTGTTTTCTGTTATATTGACAATAACTTTAGTTGTTAATAGATATCTGGATTGGAGCAATATTTTGAACATAGATGGTATATACAATGATGAATTGCATATAGTATTTGGCTTGTTGGCTTGTTTTTTTTGCCTGAATATTGTGGGAAGTGTATTTACAACAATGTTAATGGCAGATCAGAAACCGGCATTGGCATCATTGATACAAACTGGAGGACAGGTATTGGCTTTGGGATGTATTTATATTTTGACAAAGATCACGTCAGGAAGTCTTGGAGCTCTTGCTTTTGCATTTTCAGGTATACCTTGTTTGTTGTTGATTTTGGTTTCCGTTATTCTGTTTAATGGGAAAAGGTATAAGGCGGTGTCGCCATTAATAAGTTATGTCCGTTTTTCATTGACTAAGAAGATACTGGGATTGGGCGGACAGTTTTTTGTAATAATGGTCTCTATGCTATTTATCTATCAGATTATTAATATCGTTTTGTCAAGAGTGGAAGGGCCTGAGGCCGTTACGCAGTATAATATTGCTTATAAGTATTTCAATGTATTGAATATGTTATTTACGATTATTCTTACTCCGTTTTGGTCTGCATTTACGGATGCATATACTAAACATGACTATAAATGGATGCGTAACATAGTAAAGAAGTTGGAAAAACTATGGCTTTTATGTATCCCCTCACTGATATTATTGGTATTGTGTTCTGATTTTTTGTATAAGTGGTGGATTGGCGATTCCATCGTAATTCCTTTTTCGTTATCTGTGTGTATGGCAATTTTTATTCTGTTTTATTCCAGTGCCAATCTTTATATGATTCTTATTAATGGAACAAGTAACGTTCGTCTGCAATTGATTATAAATGTATGTTTTGCTGTTATCTCAATACCTTCCATACATATATTTTGTCGTTTATGGGGAGTTCAAGGAGTTTTGTTTGTACCGACAATGACACTGATTGTATTGACATTAGTTGGTAAGATACAAATAATGAAAATCGTGAATAATACGGCAACGGGAATTTGGTTGCGATAGAAATTATTTATATGCTTTATAATTGGATAAAACATCTCATAAAGGTTCTGGTATTCAAATACAGGTGGAGAGGGAAATTGTTGTTTGATTACAGTTGTAAGATTTCTAATCGGTCTATATTTGAAGGAATGAATAAACTTTATGGAAATGTTGTGTTTGATGGGTATCTTGGAAAAGGGTCTTATATAGCAAGTAATTCCATGATTATAGGAAAAGTGGGGCGTTATACTTCGATAGCTTCTTGTTGTACGGTTATTTTGGGAATTCATCCTTATACATATCCTTATGTATCCACTTCACCCGTTTTTTTTTCTTTGTTGAAACAAAACGGGCATTCTTTTACAGAAAACCAGCTTTTTGTTGAGCATAACTATGCTGAAGGCAAGTATCCTGTGATTATAGGGAATGATTGTTGGATTGGCTATGGTGTCAAAATGGTAAGTGGGGTCAGAATAGGTGATGGGGCTGTTGTCTTGGCCGGATCTGTTGTTACGAAAGATATACCGCCTTATGCCATAGTAGGAGGCATACCGGCGAAAGTGATAAAGTATAGATATTCAGAGGAAGATGTTGCTTATTTATTGAATGTATGTTGGTGGAATAAAGATGTGGAATGGTTAAGAGAAAATACTCTTCTTTTTCTTGATATTGAAAAGTTGAAACAAAATTCTGATGTTGAATTGTAAATCATGAAAACTGAATTTGTTGAAAATTTATTTGTTATGTAACAATTATGGAATTGAAAAATTGTGACCAGAAAATAGATAATAGATTACTTGTTATTTTTATTATTATGATTATAGCTCTTGGAGGAGCTATAGAAGGATTTAACAGTCATTCTCTTAGGTTTAATAATTTATGGAATTTGATAATTCCAGTGATTTCAATCTATTATTTATATGTGGTAAGAATAAAGTTAGGTAGTATATTACCTTTGATTGTGGCTTTAGTTATTGTTCTTATATGGCAAATCGCTCTTTATTATAAATTTGATGGATATAATGTACTGGCAGGTCGAATATATGATGTGCTATTTGCTTTTATAATAATAAGAACATTAGGGATTAAAAAGTTCTTTTTTTATATTGAGACTTCTGTGGTTAAACTGACAAGGATAAGTTTGTTTTTATGGATTATAATTGTCATACTTCCGTCAATAAGGGATTTATTGTCCTTGTATAGTTTGCCTATATATTCAGTCAATACATGTGGTGGAACATGGGGATTTTGGGGGTTCGCAAGTAAACTGAGGGAAGGAGAGGGTGTCATAATACGTAATATTGGTTTTGCTTGGGAGCCGGGACGTTTTTCATCTATTCTTGTTATTACATTTTTGATACATCTATTTAGAAATAGATTTATGTTGTTCAAAAAAAACTTTTGGGTGTTGCTATTAGGTATATTGAGTACTCAGTCGACAACAGGATATTTGACTTTCGGTGTTTGTTTGTATGGTTTGTTTATGAACAATAATGGCAAGAGATATAAAAAGGCTTTAAGTTATGGTATCTTAGGAGGATTTATTGGGTTATTCTTATTGGCTCCATTTATGTTGGATAAGATAAAATATGTGTTCAGTGAAGAGTCTTTTATTCAACAAGGGGCTGCAAACTGGTTTATTGAACAAGGAAAGGTTTATGTCCCTCAACGGTGGGAGGGATTGTATTTGGAATTTATGAATATACAGGATTCTCCATGGATTGGTTATGGAGATGATAAATCTTATTCTTATGTTCGCAATGTTTTGTTTCCCAAATTGGATATAAGGCTTTCAAATGGTTTATTGCAGATTATAGCAATGATGGGGATACCGTTAGGATTATTGTTGTATTTTTGTTTATATAAATCTTCTATATATATATCGAATTTATATAATGTAAAAGGACGTCTTTTAATATTTATAGCTGTTTGTACTATAAATATATCATACAATTTCTTTTTAGAACCGATATTTGTGGCAATAACTCTTTACTGCTTGTTTAGACCAAAATCAGATAGAATATATATACAAAGTAACATAATAAATAGTGGTAGGCGTTTTGAGTGTTAATAAGATTTATGCTTATGTGTATTTATGGGGATTATATGCATGAGTAATTGTTATAAGGTAAATAATTGGTGTATAATAGTTTTGTGAAAGTTATTCGAAAATAAAAAAATAAAAAAATAAAAAAATAAATATGTTACCTAAAATTACAATAGTAATTGCTACATATAATTCAGAAAAGACATTGGCTGTGGCAATGGAAAGTGTTCTTAATCAAACTTTTCAAGATTGGGAATGTTTGGTTGTAGATGGGGCTTCTACGGATAGTACCGTTAATATCGTGGAAGAATTTATTCGGGTAGATAAAAGATTTAGATTGATTTCGGAACCAGATAAGGGGATTTATGATGCATTCAATAAAGGTTGGCGTAACGCGGCGGGAGAATGGGTAATGTATCTTGGTAGTGATGATAAGTTGACTACTGATGGTACAAATGCTTTAATGTCCGTACAAACAAAAGATGAAGCTATAGTGAGCGGTTCTATTTTGTTGGTAAGACCAGATGGAAGTATCAAAAAATGGAAGTCAGAAGGGTACGATGGAAATCATCAGGCAAAGATGACAAGGCGTGCTTTACTTGAAAAATTCGGAGGTTATGATACTGATTATAGAATTTGTGCGGATACAGAATTCCATGTAAGGTTGAAGAATGCTGGCTGCAGGGTTTTAAATATTGATGATGATATTGCGTATTTTACGATGGACGGTGTTTCGTCAAAATTCAGTGGCCTTTTTATACAGTTTAAGGAGCGTTATAGTATTTATTCTAAAGATAAATACGTAAAAAATCCGTTGCTAAAAACATTTAGGATAATGACATTTAATATTTGTGCATTATTCTACAGAAGACTATTAAAGATAATGAAGAGATGAATATAGCCGTAATATTTGCAGGTGGTTCTGGCAACAGGATGAATACGAAATCCAGGCCTAAGCAGTTTTTGGAACTGAACGGTAAGCCAATTTTGATCTATACCATTGAATTGTTTGACAATCATCCGGATATAGATGGAATAATTGTTGTTTGTCTTGAATCTTGGATTCCTTTTTTGGAAAAGATGATTCGTAAATTTGAGATAAACAAGGTTGTAAGAGTTGTGCCGGGTGGGGAGTCGGGGCAAGATTCCATTTATAAAGGACTTTGTGCGGTAGAGGAATATGCCGCAGGTGACAATACGATTGTACTTATTCATGATGGTGTGAGGCCTTTGATAACAGAAGAAGTTATAACCGCTAATATACGGAAAGTAAAGGAAGTGGGAAGTTGTATTACTTGTGTTCCGGCTATTGAAACCGTTATTATGAGAAACAAAGAAAATCCGATGGATATTCCTAAGAGATCCGATACAATGATAGCCCGCGCTCCTCAGAGTTTTTATTTGAAAGATATATTGACAGCACATAGGAAATCACGTAAAGATGGTATTACAGATTTTATAGACAGCTGTTCTATGATGAGGCATTATGGATATGAACTGGGAATAGTGCAAGGCCCTATGGAGAACATAAAAATAACGACACCAACAGATTTCTTTGTTTTTAGGGCAATGGTTGAGGTACATGAAAATCAACAGATATTCGGATTTTGATGATGGATAGTATGATATTAAAGCAGGACATACATGATTTTGTGAGGTCTTTTGGTCTGTATGAGCGATTGAGAGGAACATATATATTAGTTACCGGTGGTACAGGTCTGATCGGATCCATATTGGTGAAATGTCTTATGGCATTGAATATGGAACATGATTTGGGTATAAGGATCACTTGTCCGGTTCGTGATAAAGAAAAGGCATATTCGGTTTATGATGATATTTTTAAGCATTTAAATGTTTATGTCGGGGATTTGATGGAGTTCATTGAAACAACAAATGAATCTTATGATTTTATTTTTCATTGTGCAAGTCCTACTGTAAGTAAATACTTTATAGATAACCCAGTTGAGACATTTGAACTGTCTTTGCTAAGTACGATAAAACTTCTGAAATATGCCAAACAGAGAAGTGTGAGAAGTTTTGTTTATGTTTCTTCATTGGAGTGCTACGGAAGTATATTAAATGAGAATGTGATAGATGAGAAAAATCAGGGGTATATAGATCCGTTGGATGTGAGAAGCTCATATTCGATGGGTAAGCGTGCTGCGGAAACAATATGTCATGCGTATTCAAAAGAATATGGTGTATCGGTAAAGATTGCACGTCTGACGCAAACATTTGGTCCGGGGGTATCTGCTAATGATAATCGTGTGTTTGCCCAGTTCGCTCGAAAAATAATAAATGGAGAAGATATAGTATTACATACATCGGGCGAATCTTCGAAACCATATTGTTATACGGTGGATTGTATTACGGCTTTGTTGTATATATTATTAAAAGGTGAGGATGGTGCGGCTTATAATGTGGCAAATGAGGATACTTATTGTTCAATAAAAGAATTGGCCTATTTTCTTTGTTCTAATTTTAATAAAGAAAGTAAAGTCGTTATGGAACTGAATGATAATTTGGGATATGCTCCGGTAACAAAGCTGCCTCTTTTATGTGATAAATTAAAGGAATTGGGATGGAGACCGAAATATGGTTTGTATGAAATGTTTGCTCGCTATATAAGTAGTATTTCTATTAAGACAAAAAATAAGTAAAATGAAAACAGATTTGTCACATTTGTCTTCGCTTCAATTGGCGGAGTTTGAAATCTTTAAGACTTTTATCAGTATTTGTGAGAAATATGGTATAGAATATCACATGACCGGAGGCTCTTTGATAGGTTTGGTGCGTCATAAAGGGTTCATACCATGGGATGATGATATAGATGTCTTGATGACTCGTAAGGAATATAATCGTTTCTTGGATGTAGCTGACAAGGAACTTCCGGACAGTATGTATTTAAGCCGATTTGAAACTCCAGGGCATATATGGCTTGTTCCTAGAATAATAGATAGGAATACTCGTTTTTATTTGAATAACGCTATGGAGAAAAAAGAAATTGGCGCGTGGATGGATATTCTCGTGTTTGACGGAGTTCCTGCTCCGGGGATTAAACGGAAGATATTCTCTTTCTTTTATTTGATGACAAGAATGTTGTATCAATTCTCGAATTTCAGTGTTGCCGTTAATATGAATAAAAAGCGTCCGTGGCATGAAGCGATGGCGATAAAATTTGCCAGGATGACCCATATAGAGAAAATACTGAATCCGGTAAGGATGGGACATCTGTATAGAAAGGTTTGCAGCCATTATAATTTGGACAAGATGGAATATGGAGCATCTTTAAGTGGTTCAATGATGTTGAAAGAGTTTATCCCTAAAAAATGGATCGGTAAAGGAACTTTATTGCCTTTTGAGGATGTGATGGTGTATGGGATCGATGATAATGATGTTTATTTGAGATATTTTTATGGTGATTATATGCAGTTGCCTCCAATTGAAGAACGTAACAGGCATAATGTGACAAAAGTTGAATAAAATGGAAATGTAATAATTACATCAACGATATATCTAAAATTTTGAAAATGATAAAAGGACAACATTTAACCGGATGGGTGTTCTGAGATAGAAAATATAAATAATAATTATTATAATGGCAGAAAAAAAACTGAACGGTACGGTGATTGTTACTTACCGATGCAATGCGCGGTGTTCTATGTGCAACCGCTATAAGGCACCGTCAAAACCGGAGGAAGAGATTTCGATAGATACAATCAAGAAACTTCCGAAGATGTATTTTACCAATATTACTGGTGGTGAGCCTTTCATACGTACTGATTTGAAAGACGTGGTGAGAGAGCTTTATAGGAAGAGTGACCGTATCGTAATCTCGACAAACGGATTTTTTACAGACAGAATAATCGACCTGTGTAAGGAGTTTCCGCAGATAGGAATCCGTATCTCCATAGAGGGATTGGAGCAGACAAACAATGAGATACGCGGTCTTAACGACGGATTTAACCGTGGATACATCACTTTGAAAAAGCTGCGCGAGATGGGAATGAAGGATGTCGGTTTCGGAATGACCGTGCAGGATAAAAATGCTCCTGATCTCGTTCCTCTTTATAATCTAAGTAACGAGATGGGGATGGAGTTTGCCACGGCATCGCTACACAACTCATTCTACTTTGTTGAGGCGAAGAACATCATCAACGACCGTCCCATGGTGGCAAAGAACTTTGAACATTTGGTTAATGAACTGTTGAAGTCCAATTCTCCGAAGAAATGGTTCCGTGCGTATTTCAATCACGGGCTGATTAATTATATTTATGGCCGGACACGTCTTTTGCCTTGCGATATGAGTTTCGACACGTTTTTCATCGATCCATATGGAGATGTGATGCCTTGTAACGGTACAAAGGACAAGGAGGTTATGGGGAATCTTAACCGTCAGACGTGGGATGAATTGTGGAACTCTTCCGAGGCGGAAGAAGTGCGGAAGAAGGTTAGGCATTGCAACCGCAACTGCTGGATGATAGGCTCCGTGAGTCCTGCGATGCATAAGTATATCCGTATTCCGCTACTTTGGGTTTTGAAGCATAAGTTGAAGTCTTTGTTAGGTGGCAAATACTCCATGTATGAAAACAAGGTGTGTTGCGACTATCGTGACGGAAAAGTGACCAAAGAGCAGCTTGATCGTTGCTCCACTTGCGATTTACATGCAGACATAAACAACGGACTTTCAGATGTGTCCAAAGAGGCTCTGCGTGGCAGGCGTGGCGAAGATATCGTCAATGACGACGTTGCCGGTCAGGGTTATGAGGCGACGAAGGCTGAGACAGACCGTGAGATTGAAATAAAGTAACATTCCTATTTCGTATGCAGCGTTTGGTGGCTTTTGATATGGCAAAAGCCATTGTTTGCATTGAAATAGGTTTTGTGTGACCATTATTGATTGTCACGCTGTTTTCTATAATAACAACAGAGTACTTATGTTAAATAAATTTACCCCCCCGAAAAGGCAGAGCGTCTTGAACGTTACGGTTCACTTGACGGTCTTAGAGCGTATGCGGCGATTGGAATAGTGATAATGCACGTATTGGCAAACATCTCTGTGAAGCCGTCTGAAAACTATTTTACTGTCACGTTGATACCGTGGTTTACCGATTTTACACTGTTATTCATGGTCGTAAGCGGTTTTTCGCTTTGCTGCGGATATTATGAGCGGATTAAAGCCGGTTTGATTACTCCCAATTCTTTTTATAAGAAAAGATATATAAGAATACTTCCGTTCTTTGCTTCTCTTTGTGTTCTTGATGTGATTATATCACCGAGTATGTATTCTTTATACGAGATGTTTGCGGATATGACATTGTGTTTTGGTCTGCTTCCTGACGTTAATATTTCAGTTATCGGAGTAGGGTGGTTCTTGGGGGTCGTGTTTGTTTTCTATATGTTGTTCCCTTTCTTTGTCTTTTTGATGGACAACAGGCGTAGAGGCTGGATTGTTCTTGTCGCGACATTGTTGTTGGTTTGGATGGCTACACGGTACTCTTTCAATGGAGAGAGTCCAGAGCCTGTTATTGGGCGAGGAAATATTGTTTATTGTATGCCATTGTTCATGGCCGGAGGGCTTGTGTTTCTTTATCGCAATCCTTTGTCTTTATTTGTGAATAGACACAATCGGATGGCCTGTTGCATTATGTTGGCGGGTATTTTGACGTTTTTTGTGTTGTCTTTATGGGAGTATTCAAGTTTTGTCCTGTTACTTAGCGAACTTGTTCTTTTCACAATCGTGCTTATATATGCCATCGGTTCCGACAATATATTGTTCAACAACAGGGTCGTAAAATATGTCAGCGGACTGTCGATGGAAATATATCTTTGCCACATGGTAATGTTTCGTGTGGTCGAGCGACTTCATTTGGAGAATTTTATATCCGATACCGATTGTCTGTATATCGTTGTATCGGTGTCTGTAATGACCGGTACGATCGTTTTCTCACATGTCATGAAACATTATCTTTTGAAAGGAATTATTGCTAAATTTGGTTAGGATATTTACTTCTTTCTCTTCCCTTTGGCAAGCAGCCACAATGAGGAGAAGCATACCGTGACGAGTATGCCCGCATAAACGAGATGCTCCCATAATGCAGTGAGAAATCTTTTCATTAATTGTGATATTGCCTCTATGGGGCAAAAGTAATATAAAAATCCGAAAATCAAAATATATCATGAAGGTTTTTGTTACCGGTACGCGCGGCATTCCCAATATAATGGGTGGCGTGGAGACCCATTGCGAGGAACTGTTCCCAAGGATAGCGGCCATGGGTGTCGACGTTACAGTGGCCCGCCGGAAGAACTACGTGACCGAACGTGAGCCGCTTACCGGGTGGAACGGCGTGCATCTCGTAGACGTAGATACGCCGAAGAAGAAGTCGTTTGAGGCCATAATACATACGTTCAGGGCAATAAACGAGGCGAAAAGGTGTGGGGCAGACATTGTCCATATCCATGCCATAGGCCCGGCGTTGCTTGTTCCGTATGCCAAGATGAGAGGGTTGAAAGTCGTTTTCACTCATCACGGTCCCGATTATGACCGTGACAAGTGGGGGATAGTGGCTAAGGCCATGCTGAAACTCGGTGAGCGGATGGGCTGCATGTTTGCTGACGATGTCATCGTTATTTCCCGTGTGATAGAGCGGTTGATTGCCGATAAGTACGGCCGCACTCGTGGCGTGCATGTGATATCGAACGGTGTTCCCGCTCCCGAAAAGTGTTCCGCTCCAGATTATTTCCGTTCTCTTGGCATTGAGGAAAACAGATATATCCTTGGTATGTGCCGTTTCGTTCCCGAAAAGCGCCTTCATGACTTGGTCGAGGCATTTGCGATGTTGAAAGAACGGGGTGTCATAGACGGCAATACGCGTCTTGTACTGGCCGGTGACACCGACTTTGAAGACGATTACTCCCGTCGGCTTAAACGCATGGCTCTCGATAACGGTGTTGTGCTTACGGGCTTTGTCAAAGGCGTCAGGCTTCATTCACTGCTCACCAACGCCATGTGCTATGTACTGCCGTCTTCGCACGAGGGGCTGCCCATCGCTTTGCTTGAAGCCATGAGCTACGGCCTGCCCGTAGTAGTGAGCGATATTCCCGCCAATATGGAAGTCGGTCTTCCTGAACAATGCTATTTCCGTTTGGGAGATGTGGAGATGCTGGCCGACCGTTTGTGTGATGTCATGCTGAGACAGGTGCCGTGGGTGAATTATGATATGGGCTCATATGATTGGAATATAATAGCACAGCAAACAAGGTATGTTTATGAAGCCGAAACGACATGAAAAACACTCTCATAATCATTTGAAAAAATCTTTCAAAATATCACCTATCCAGGGTTCTTTCATCTTTTCCTTGAATGGGTCATATTTGAATTAAAAAAACATCTTTATTATATGTTTTCTTTAAGTTGCGAAAACTATCCTGATATAACATTGCTGACCGATATAAGGTAGTGTCAATAGCGCTATGTTCAACTGTCAATGAATCAATGTTAGTCTCATCTACTGATTTTTCTTGCATTGTCGTATCCATAGCCAAAGAATCCTGTGGTGCATTTATAGTTTGTGTCCCGGCGCTGCTGATTATTCTATTACTTGTTGGCTGAGCCCCAAAGGCGGAACTGCTTAGGACAATAATCAGCAATATTGATATTTTAGCAAGATTATTCATATTGATTTATTTTGCGAATATAATATTTTTCATCGGATTAAGCATAATGAATGTCTTGAAAAATGCTAAATAAAAGAACACTGCAATAGATTTGTTGTGATTAAAGGCTTGTGATGTGCTTTTTTCGTTCTTTTTATAACATAATATTATTACCCTTTATCCAGATGGATATCAATTATATGGTTTAATGCGCCCTGAGTCGGAAAGAGATGTAAGTAACTTATATACAATTATTTTCTATTGCTTTAATTCTCTTTTGTATGACCGTCTTTCCCGATAATAAGCCTGTAATTATGATTAATGAGCAGTTTTTGGAACTTCTTAGATGTGGAATGTATAGAGTATCACCCGATTTACGTCTGTTTGAACATGTAGATTGGGATGCTTTGTTTCAAATGTCAGTGGTGCAAACTGTTGTTGGAGTCGTTTTGGATGGAGTGGAGTTATTGCCACAAGGTTTACAACCGGCAACAATCTTGAAGTTAAGGTGGGTGATGTTGGTAAGACAGATAGAAATTCAAAACGAAAAACTTGACAATAGAGTAATTCATATATGTGATTTTTTTTCCAGCATGGGATTAAGCCCGATGGTAATAAAAGGGCAGGTGATAAGCCGTTACTATCCTTATCCTGATCATCGTCAGGCAGGAGATATAGACCTGTTTTTCACAAAAAGACAAGAAGTTGAAAAGGCAAATATTTGGGCAAAGAATAATACAAGGTGCTATTCTGTGGTGAATGAAAAAGAACTGGCATATAGGTTGGAAGACGTCATAGTGGAAAACCATATTAGATTAGCGGATATGCAATATGGTTGTTATCAGGATAATTTACAAAAGATTATACAAGATGAGCTTATTGAGGAAAATGGGAGTTTTGTAAAAATCAGAGAAGCAAGGGTCAGGACTTTGCCAGCTACGTTGACCGTTCTTCACCTTATAATCCATATACAGTACCATTTGTTAAATGAAGGTCTTGGCTGGCGCCAGATGTGTGACCTTGCTATGGTATTGAATGATCAAGAACTGATTGGTTGTTTGGATAGAGATGCTTTGAATAGTTATTTGTCTCAGATAGGGCTTAAACGTATGTCGGCAGCTATTGGTTATGTGTTGTTTGCCGAACTTGGATTATCGAGAGACAAAATACCTTTTGATATTTCTTCTTTTGGAGCAGATATAATTGTAGATGATATCTGGACCGGTGGTAATTTTGGAAAAAAGCGATTTGCGTTTAAAGGAAATGTCGGTTTTGTCAGGCAAAAAATTATGGCAATGCCATTGCATTGGAGACAGTATAGAAAATACAGAAAACTTCTCCCTAATGAGGCTTGGGCTAATTTCCTTGTTAAATTTAAAAGAGTTGCGAAAGGAATTAAATAATAAGATAAGGCAGGTTGAAATATTCTTTATCGCCTATTTCCCCCGCGAAGTACTTTGGGATCCTTTCTTTCATGTCTATCAACGCTTCTGGCGCCTGAAGCGTGGGTATCTTTAATCCGGCGCGTTTCCCTTTTTTAACGGTTCTTCTTTCTTTGTTGTTTCCATCCATCCGCCTTTGAACAGTCGGATGAGGAATATGGCGCCACGGAATATCAGTTCTGTCGCCATGGCTACCCATACTCCGCGCAGGCCATAGTGCGGGGCGAGGATGGCGGCGGCCGACAACCTGACGGCCCACATGCTGGCAAGGTTCATGATGGCAGGTTTCAGCGTGTCGCCCGCTCCCACGAATACTCCGTAGCAGACGATGGCCGCCGCGAACATCGGTTCGGCGAACGCCTCGATGCGCAGTGCGGCGGTGCCGAGTGCGCGTATGTCTTCCACGGGAGTCATTATAGCCATCATCTCGGGGGCGAAGACGAACATGAGTACCGCCATGAGTGTCATCACCGTCATTCCAAGTGCCACCGACAGACGGGCGAAGCTGCGGGTGAGCATCCGGCGTCCGGCGCCCAGTCCCTGTCCCACGAGCGTGGTGGCGGCCTCGGCTATGCCGTAGCCCGGCATGTAGCAGATGCTCTCCACTGTGATTGCGAACGTGTTTGCCGCTATCGATATGTTGCCGAGCGGAGCCACGATGGCCGTGCTCACTATCTGTGCGCTGCCCATAAGTATCTGTTGCAGGCTCATGGGCGCTCCGATCTTGAAAGCCGCTTTCACGCAGTCGGCCGTTGGGCGGAACGATCCCGGGCGTCCTTTTAGCGACAGTTTGCCGGGGCGGAATATCATGAAATACATCATCATGCAGGCCGTCACGGTTATAGCCATCAGAGTGCCGACGGCGGCACCGGCAACACCCAGGCCTATGACGAATATGAATATGTAGTTGAACGCCACGTCGAGAGCGCACATCATGATGTTGAGCATGCTCGGGATGCGCATGTTACCGCTGCATTTGAGCATGCTGCCGGCAAGGCTCGACATCTGTAACATGGGCAGGGCAAGCGAGAATATTAGGAAATACATAGACGCGTCGGCTGCGATGTCGGCGCCGCCGCCCAGCCAGAACGGCAGTCGAGAATGGATGGCAACGGCCGTGAGCATGAGCGCGGTGCTGAAAATGAGGGTGCACACAATGCCCTGCCGCAACACACGGCGTGCCCGCTCGAAGTTGCCCGCCCCGAAGCAGTGGGCCACCTGGACCGAGAAACCCATGGAGGCGGCACCGAGCAGTCCGCCAAAGAGCCACGTGGTAGACTCCACCAGGCCGATGGATGCCGACTGCCGCGCTCCGAGACTGCCCACCATGGCGGCGTCTATGAAGAACATCAGCACCGATGACAGTTGAGCCAGCATCGACGGGATACTCATCTCGATGATGAGGCGCAGTTTTTCCCGTCTTGTCATTGCCCGTCCGTCGCGTATGTATGCCAGCAGTTTCCCGCTCTTGTCTTTCCCTGATTTCAATTCCTTGTATTTTTAGTGTCGATACTTGTACGTGCCGGCATAAATCCACCGGCAGTCAGTGTTTCGGTCTGCAAAGTTACAAATAAACTGTCATTTACGGTGTTTCAGACATCTATTTCGGTCTGAAACCGTGTGTTTTGTCTTTCGGTGGAGAAGAAAACAACAGGAAACCGCTTTTTGGCATCGTATCGTTATGTGAATTGCGGTGGGTTATGAACTGCTTTCTTTAATCGCAAAAGGCACGGAGGCGCATACGGCTATACCATATCATACTGGATTAGCCTGTGTGCCTCCGTGCCTTTTGCGATTAAAGAAAGCTCTGTATGCCTTTGTCCTTAGTGATGTTCAGTCTTGAAAGCCTTGCCGTCTTTGGTGAATTTGACTATCGTTCCGTCGTTGTATATCCAGTCTGTGCGGCCGTTTTCCGCCGATGCGTGCTTGTCTGGTTCGCCCTTTGCCATTCTCACCTCGCGCTTTGTGAAGCCCACGGCCACACGACCCTCTTGAATCATCTTACGTTTCGCTTCCGACAGCCCTTTCAGTCCCTCGGGTATTCCTGCTCCGAACAGGTATCCATAGTAGTCTTCGCGCGCTCCGTCGATGTCGCCGGCGATGTCTTCATTCACGAATGTCACCTGTTTTACGAACGTCTCTCCGGTGTTGGTGCTTTTCAGCGTCATTCTCACATATCTTGTTCCGTTCTGTGTCTGTATCTTCTCTATCCTGAATGTCGACAGGCGGGCAATGCCGACCATCACTCCCGAGGCGTTTTCCATTTTCGTCGGATACTTGGTGTATACATTTCGCCCGATGTACTTGGAGTATTCGTTTGACGCCGCGATATTGGCGTCTGCCAGTTCGAACGATCCGGCGAAGAGAAACTTTGCCTTGTCCATTATGAACTCGTCGTCGCGCATGCCGCTGTTTGTCTTGCTCATGGCCACGCTCTGATAGAACTCGCGGCCTTTCTTGTCTTCCACGATAATCTTGACCGGGCAGCTGCGGCTGCCTGCGCCTACCGCCCTCACGGTCACTTCCTCGTTAAGCGGCACCGAAATCTCCTCAAATCCGTCGCCGTCCATCTCTGTGTCCACCCTGTAACGGGTTGCCTTGGTATACAGTTTCATGCCTATCAGTTTTTCCCGGGCTATGTCCACGTCGCCGAGATAGGCGAGGGTGGGCACTCCGAGCTTGCCGTAGCAGTAGTCTTCAAACGTGCCGTTCGGTATCCGGTAGTAGTAGTTCTTGTTGTCGTCCGTGCACAGGAAGTTTACAAGCGCAAATCCCTCGGGTGTCTCTGTGTGTCCCTTGTATATCATTATTTTGTGGCGCAGCCGTCCGCTGCTCACCTCCTTGCCCGTGGCAGCGTCGCAGAACGTGTTGACTATCAGATCGTATTTCTCGGGCATTACCATGAATTTCATGCCTTCCTGCCAGTCGCAGAGACTGTAAAACCTGAAGTTCTCGCCAATGAAGTCGCGGGCCTCCGGCTCGGCTTCGTCTTCGGCGGCCGTTGCCGTGCTTTTCGTTACGGCCGCTTTCTTTGCCCCACGTGTCTTCACTATATATGGGTTTTGTGCCGAGGCTGAAATCGTGGCCAGTGCCATCATCAAAATAAAAACTGTTTTCTTTTTCATATTCATCAGGCTTGTATCGGTGTTTTTGCTGTTTTTCCTAACTCTGCAAAGGTAAAATAAAAAAACGAGACACAAGCAAGAAACGATACATAATATGATAATGACACCGTAAAAAATGATGATGAATGTAGGAACGGCATCTTTCTGAATGCAGTGAATAATGTTTACAAAAGGTCTTTCATATTTCGGTCGCTTGAAAATTAAAATACGTCGGCCGCAAATATCGGCGTATTTTGCTGTTTTACGCAATATGGTGTATATCAGTGTTATACGAAAAATATATGTTGTTTATATTCTGGATATTCCGCTTTTGCAAATTTCTGGTTTGCGTTTAGTATACTGATTGTGTTGCGTTTAGTATCCCGTTGCTTTCCGTTTAGCCGCTAAACGGAAAGCAATCGGCAGCCGAACGGCTTCCATTCAGCCGCCCGTTGCGGGAAGTAAGGCGGATTTCCGTATTGCGATCAAGGCGCTATCGCATTGTGTATCGCAATGCGTAGCGCCTTGATTTTTCTGTTTCTACAAAAAACAAAGTGTTAAATCCGTGACTTTATTATTACGTTCTTCACTGTTCCGACACCCACTTGGCGATGTCTTCGAGCACTTCCGGTGCCATGGTCTCCTCTATTTCGGCATACTCTCCTATTTTGCCTGTCTCGCAGTGTTGGAACATGTGGTTCAGTCCCGTGTATTTCTTTATGTTCACGTTCTTGTTGCCGGCCAGGTGGCGGCGAATGGCTTCGAGGTTCATCGTAGCGTCTACCTGCAAGTCTTTATCTCCGTTTATTGCCATTACGGGGCATTCGGTACGTTCGATGTCCTCTCTCGGCGAGAAGTCTATGAAGTGGTTTGTCCATGCGTTGTTCTGCGCCTTGGCCATGTTCCTGATCTGTTCGAGTGTAAGTGTGTGTATGCCGGATATGGCTTTGGTCTGTTCGAGGAGCAGGCTGTCGCCCCTGACGGCGCACCCGGCCATGCTGACGATGAAGTCGGCCTTGCCGCGTGCGGCCAGCATGAAAGCTACCGTGCCGCCCTCGCTGTGTCCCAGAACTCCCGTTTTGCCGAATTTGCCGCTCGCCCGTAGAAAGTCGATGCCGGCCGCGGCGTCTTCCATGGCGTCCGCAGTGGTGGCATTGGCAATGTCGCCAGTCGATTTGCCGGTTCCACGGTCGTCATACCGCAGTGTGGCTATGCCGTTCCGCGCCATGTGGTCGGCGATTATGAGAAACGGTTTGTGGCCGAACAGCTCTTCGTCACGGTTCTGTTGTCCGCTGCCCGATACCATTATCATCACCGGTATATTGCCCTTGCCGTCATATCCGGCAGGGTAGGTGAGTGTGCCCGACAGCGTGGCACCTCCTTTCGTATTGTCGAATGTCACTTTTTCCGTGGTGTATCCGAACGGCGGCCGTGGAGTCTGCGGTCTTTTCCGTTCTATCAGGGTCTTTTTGAGGTCTATAGGAAAGCTCATGCCCATCTGTACGAAAGCTCCTTTCAGTGTGTCGCCATTCCGGTGTCCGGCAAGTTTACCTCCGATGGCGGGGATGGATATGTTGAGTGAGTCGGCCGACAGGTGGTTTACGGTTGTCTCTATGCCGAACGCTCCCTGGTCGGGACTGTCCATCGTGCACTTGCCGTCTTTTATGTTTATCACGACCGCCAGCGATGACGGTCCCACTTTCATGTCGCCTTTCCATGATCCGTCTATGGCTTGTGCACGTGCGTTGATGCTTGCGGCCACTATGCAAATCAGTGTGAGAATGTTTCTTTTTTTCATTATATCATGTTTGTTGTTTTTTGTCGTTTCTCAGTCTTCCAGGTATTATTGGGTGTCTTCCCGGGCTGTTTCTCGCTCTGTCCGGTTTCTCTTTTTGGGAGTTCTTCCGGCCTTGCGTAGCGCCTCGTTTATAATCCACTGTATCTGGCCGTTGGTAGAACGGAACTCATCGGCCGCCCATGCTTCGATGGCGTCCATCATCTCGCTGTCTATCCTGAGTATGAAATTCTTTGTCTTTGTCTCTTTTTTCGCCATGTCCGTTGGTTTTGAAGAGAGTTAGTGCGGTGCCGGCCATGATTGCGCAAGCCGTGTACTGTCGTCCGCTTGGATGTTTGTCATTTGTGAGCGGCGTATCAGTGGTTCAGTGTGCCAGTGTTTACCACCGGTTGTGCCGATTCGTCGCCGCAGAGTACCACGAGAAGATTGCTTACCATGGCGGCTTTCTTATCGTCGTCGAGTTCCACTATGTCCTCGTCAGCGAGTTTGTCCAGTGCCATCTTGACCATCGACACCGCTCCCTCCACAATCTTTTCGCGGGCGGTGATGATGGCCGATGCCTGCTGGCGGCGCAGCATCACAGCCGCGATCTCGGGTGCGTAGGCCAGATAGTTGATGCGTGCCTCGACCACTTCTATGCCCGCCATAGCCAGTCGCTCGTCGAGTTTCTCTTCGAGCTGCTTGTTTATCTCGTCACCTCCGCTACGCAGCGTCAGTTCTTCGATGTGGTTGTCGGTGTCGTCGTAAGCGTATTGTCCGGCCACCTGCCGCAGAGCGGCGTCGCTCTGTGTCTTCACGAAGTTTTCAAAGGCATTCATCATGCTTGTCACAGATGTGCCGATGTTCACTTCGTTCTTGCCTGCTGTTCCTGCCTGTGCCATGGTTTGCGAGTCGATTTCGAACATTGCCTTGTACGTGTCTTTCAGTTTCCATACCAGCACGAGACCTATCATCACCGGGTTTCCCGTCTTGTCGTTCACCTTTATCGGCTCGGCATCGAGGTTGCGGGCGCGTAGCGATAGCTTTTTCGTTGTCAGGAACGGATTTACCCAGAAGTATCCGGTATCGGTGAATGTGCCTTTGTACTTGCCGAAGAACACCATCACACGGGCCTCATTGGGTTCGAGCATCACGAAACCGCCCCAGATGAAGAACGTGGCTATGAGCGTCGTGACAGACGCGCCGATGAGAACTCCTCCTGGGGCGCTGTCCAATATGATACCGTATACTATGCCCGCTATGGCCAAAAAAGTCAAAATAAGATTGACAAAAAGCATAATGAAGCCGTTTACTTTCATTCCGTTGAATGCAAATTCTTTCTTTTCCATATTTTAAGTATATTTTAAAGTAATATCATTTTAATATCACAAAGATAAGCATTGATTTACTTTTTGACACTTGTCGTATCGTGAATTTTATATTATTTAACAAAAATGGATATCAAATCCCTCTGTCTCAGACTGCCGGTTGTTTTGTTTTTGATTAATTTTGCGCTATGGAAAAGTTAGACGACAAGAAGATCGCCGTGCTCCTCTCAGGCGGGGTAGACAGTTCGGTGGTGGTGCATGAGTTGGCAAGCCGCGGGCTGACGCCCGACTGTTTCTATATAAAGATAGGCCCGGAGGAACAGGAAGAGTGGGACTGCGCAAGCGAGGAAGACATGGAGATGGCTACGGTGGTGGCTGCCAGATACGGTTGTAAGTTGCAGGTGGTAGACTGTCACCGCGAGTATTGGGACGGAGTCACCCGCTATACGATGGACAAGGTGCGGGCGGGCTTCACCCCTAATCCCGACGTGATGTGCAACAGGCTTATCAAGTTTGGTGCGTTTCACGACAAGATAGGCCATGGCTACGACCTCATAGCTACGGGGCACTATGCCCGCACGGAAATTGAAGATGGTGACAAGTGGCTTGTCACAAGTCCCGACCCGGTGAAAGATCAGACCGATTTTCTCGCGCGGATTTACGACTGGCAGTTGCGTAAGGCATTGTTTCCCATAGGTCACTATATGAAAGGCGAGGTGCGGGAGATTGCCGAGCGCGAACATCTTGTCAACGCTAAGCGCAAGGACTCGCAGGGCATCTGCTTCTTGGGAAAGATAAACTATAACGAATATATCCGGAGGTATCTCGGTGAGAATCCGGGCGATGTGCTGGAACTGGAAACCGGAAAGAAGATAGGCCGGCACCGCGGACTTTGGTTTCATACAATTGGACAGCGGCACGGTCTGGGTTTCGGCGGAGGGCCGTGGTATGCGGTGAAAAAAGATGTGGATGAAAACATACTTTACGTAAGCCACGGTTTCGAGCCGGTCACGGCATATAAGAGCACATTCCCCATCCGCGATTTCCATTTTCTTACCAGACGGGTGGAGATGGGCAGAGTGACGTTCAAGATACGGCATACGCCGGAGTATCATCCCGCTACGCTCGAACAGACTGGCGAAGGGGCGTATGTCGTTCATGCCGAACGGCCTATACAGGGAGTGGCGCCGGGGCAGTTCTGTGTTGTGTATGATGAGCGGCATCACCGATGCTTCGGTTCAGGCGAGATTACGCTTTGAAACGAATTAAGTAAAAAAAAGAGACACGGAGCTCGGGGTGTAATGTCATTTAGGGCGATATACCTCTGTGGCTCCGTGTCCCTGTGTTCGGGTGATTACGGTCTTGCTGTTATTCTTGTTCTTGTTTTTCGGGGATTGTTTTCTATTTTCCGACCGTCATTTCTTTATCTCGAGGTTATTGTTTCTTTGCCTTGCCGTCACAACCTGCATTTCCTTGCGTTGTCACTTCTTTATTTTGCTTTTCATCCATTCCACCGACTCGTCGTTGGTCTCGGGAAATCTCCAGTGGCCGCTCGTCGGAGTCACACGTAATACTTTTTCTGTTGTAATCTCGTTGTAAGCGGCGAATGTTGATGTGGGCGAGCATGTCTCGTCGTTATACCCGAAAGAGTAGAACACCGGGCATTTGACACGTCGTGCGAAGTTCGCCACGTCATAGTACGCCAGTGTCTCTTCGGCTCCGGCCGGTTCGGTGGTGTTTCTGAAATACTTCGGCCAGCCGCCGGCGCGGTCGTATTTGAAGCCGAGCACATCGCAAAGGGCGGGGTAGAACGGCGAGCAGAAAGTCACTTTCCGGTTCAATGCCGCCGTGACTATCGACAGCGCGCCGCCTTGACTGCCCCCTGTTACGCCAGCATTGACACCGTCCCATTCTGGAAGTGAGCACAGAAAGTCGATGCAGCGGGAGCATCCCGCATATACGTCACGGTAGTAGAACGTTTCCTTTGAGCCTATGCCGTTGCGGTTGTAGTCTTTCGCGATTTCTTCGGCCTTCTTGTACTCCTCGTCGTCCAGTTCAGGGTTGCATCCGTTGTGGATGTTGATGTTCAGGTATATGAATCCGAGCTCGCTGTAATATGTTGTCGGTGAGATCTTTTTCGACCCTGCGCCGGGCGGACAGAACAGTACCGGATAAGTGCCATTGCCTTTCGGTTTGGTGAGATAGCCGTACATGTTTCTGCCGTTCGGGCCTACCGTAAGTTTCACAAGACT
Organism: Prevotella sp. MGM1; assembly: GCF_002933775.1. Taxonomy (GTDB): domain Bacteria; phylum Bacteroidota; class Bacteroidia; order Bacteroidales; family Bacteroidaceae; genus Prevotella. Next base: position 50,967 of record NZ_BEWV01000177.1, on the reverse strand, counting down.
TACTTCTACCTTGTCCGTGGAGTATTGCGGCAGCGGTGTTATCTCAGGTCTCAGTTTTGTTTTCCCTGCTTTTCTCATCGTATTCTGCCAGAATTTGTCGAAGTCTTCGGGCATGGGTGTCAGGCTTTTGATGTCTTGCGGACTGTATGCCACTTTGACAAGGTCTTTGATTGTCTTGCCGTATACGGTGAAATTGAGATTGCACGAGCGGAAACCAGGCTCGCTGCGTGTGCCCATCGCGACGGTTGCCGTGCCGTTACGGAATGTGGCTGAGTCTTTTTTGTACGGCATCATCTCGTCTCCCGTGCTGTAATACACCTTCACTCCGTCTACCGGAATGCCGCCTTTGTAAGCCTCTATTTTTATTATAGCCTCTTCTCCTGTGTTGTAGTTGCGGTCTTTGTGGTCTGTCGTGATGATGTATTCCACGTAGTCCCGCTTCGCTTTCGAGAACTGTGCTGCCGCAGACAGCGAGCAGCACGTAAACAACAGCATGATGACACTCTTTTTATTCATGTGGATAAGTTTTTAGATGATTGATATTGTTTCTTTAAACAGTAGTTTGTATTTCTCCGATATGTGGATGTACGGTATTTCGGATATTGCGTGTCCGCATGAGGGATAATGTATGGCGGCCTTTATCCGGCTTTCGTTTCAGTTTGCCATGTCATCGTTTGATATGATGCCTTCGTTCTTGATGATGTTCTCGTATGTCACATTCATCTCGTCCATCATTGCACATATGTTTTCGTCTGTGCCGCATACATACCTTATATATTCGTCCATTGTATTTATCCTGTCTGTTTTTGCTGTGTCAAGCGGTTTGTCGTGCAATATAAGTGTTATGTTCTCCGTAAGCAGACCGATCAGCGTGGCCTGTCTTAATGTAGCCTTCCCGGTCTTTGCCTCGCGTATACCCATGGTGTAAGCCGTCATCACAGTCCTTACCAGCAGTCTTATGGCAAGTTCGTTGTCGACAGGATCTTCAGTGCCGTTTCGCGTGTAGTTCTTGAAGTGTTCCACCGCTTTTGTGAAGCGGCCTTCGAGTATAGCGGTGACATTACGCTTGTATTCGGTTGTCATGGCTTCGAACATCTCATCCGTGCGGCATGCCATTCTCATTAGTTCGAACAATGAGGTGTTGCCTGCGCCCATGGCCTTGAGTTGTTTCTCTATCTCGTCAAGGCTGTAATTGAGTTGTGAAATGATGAAGAACATTGTGTCGTTGAAGCCTCCCACCATGTTCTCATAGTGCTCCATGGCAAGTGTTTTCATTGTCAGCGGGGTTATTTTACCGTCATTCTGTTTGTTCATCGCATCGTATATACCGTTGATATATGCCGTGAAATATCCGCGTATTAGCGCTGCGAGTGTTTTATATTTGTCTGTCTGTGTCATAATATATATATAAAGATAGTGCAAGTCGAATGTAATGAAACTTGTTTCAAATTACTGAGGCGAAGCCTATCTGTCCGCAAAGATACTCAAAAAAAGCATTAACAGGTCGATGTTGCCGGCGTTTTATTTTGCCATTTGCGGAATGATTGTTATTTTTGCGGGTAAAAAGCGGAATATGGGTGCAGACAAAAATACGGATATACTTATTGCCCACGGCATACGTCCGACAGCCAATCGCATATTGGTTGTGCGTGCGCTGCTTGCGGCCGACCGTCCTATGTCGCTTACAGAGCTTGAGCATAAGATATTGACACTTGATAAATCCGGCATATTCCGTGCCCTTACGATTTTTCGCGACAATCACCTCGTGCATGTCATAGAAGACGGCGGCGGCAGTGCACGCTACGAACTGTGCACGAGTGATGGCGAGGCGGACGATGATCTACATGTGCATTTCTACTGTGAGAGTTGCCACCGCACGTTCTGCATTGACAATGTGCCTGTGCCTGCCGTGTCGTTGCCCCGCGGTTACCGTCCCGAATCCGTAAACTACATGTTCAAGGGACAGTGCCCGGAGTGTTCCGGGAAATGAATAGGGAGCTTGCCGGCAGGATATACGTGATAAAAACAATGGGGGGACACGACCGATGTCGTGTCCCCCCATTGTTTATCTGATATTCTGATGATGAATATCTTTTGCCCTTTATCTCTTTTTCATTTCAAAAGTTGATTGTCTATGTGCAATGAAAAGAGTTCTTTTTTTGTGTATCACAAAGTATCTTTTATTATTTCACGAAGAACTTTCTTGTCTCTCCGTTGGAAGTCTTTATGATATTAAGACCTTTTACCGGAGCGGAAATCCTGCGGCCATCAACGGTGAAGTACTCTGCGTTTTTCTTCGTGTTATTTGTTATGTTGCTGATGCCGTCGGTGATGTTGCCTTTTGTATCGAGTACGTATGATTTCACTATGGCTGTCGGAATAATCTCTCTGTCAATCTCTTTCTCGGATAGAACGCTGCCGAATACGGTGATGTATCTTCCGTCTCCCGTGATGCCTGTAACGGTATGGAAACCGTTGTCGTCATACTCTGCAAGCTCTTCGAGTGAGCCGTATACGTCTTTCAATAGTCTCGGCTGGTCTTCACCGGCTTTCAGTATGATAGCGTTACGCGGGTCAAACCATTGGCCGGTGGTATATCCCACCACGGTTCCGTCGTTGCTTACGGCGGTAGGAGTCACGCTTGTTCCCGCATCAATACCGTGGTTGCCGTCGATGGTGATTATTTTAAGCTCTTTATTCTCTATGTCATAGATGCCGATGCGGTCTTCTGTATTATCAATACACGTTTTTTAACATTTGGCATACGTGATAAGATTATTTTACTGCTTGATAGTTGTAATAAACGGGACATAGTAATGGTTTTTATGTTGATAAGTTATTGAGTGTCAGTTTGTTTTGCTTTATTATTCTTGTGCGGTAACTTCCTCTGTCAATGAGGTCGTTTGGTCGATGAACAGCCGGAATTAATATATAAAACGAAAAAGTGAGATTTGCAACGGACAACCGAGCGTCTTGTAACGGATTGACAGATTCATTTATAAAAATATAAGAAGGTGCCCTATTGTAAAAAGCGGACATGGAGATCATTCCATGTCCGCTTAAATGTTGTTGCGTATTATGTTTTTTATCGTATCGGTTCTCCGGTTTGAGAAAATAAAGCCGTTTTTCATGGCTTTATTGATCTGATAGGCAACCGGTATATTTTGTTGCCTTATGTTTATGCGTATGTGGGCGGCAATGCTTGGCTATGCGGCAATGTGTGTCAGACATTGAACAGCCGCCAAGCGGCATACCCTATGTAGCTTAAAGTGAGCAGTACTCCTTCCGTCCGGCTTACGGTATATCTCGTGAAAGAGAAAAGCCATACAGCCACCGCTCCGGCAATCATCACGCAAAGGTCTGTGATGGTGATGTCTGTGATGGTCAGCGGGCTGATGGCAGCCGTGATTCCGAGAATGGCAAGGATGTTGAACACGTTGCTGCCGATGACATTGCCAATGGCCATTGCCGACTGTCCTTTACGGGCGGCCACCACGCTTGTTGCCAGTTCGGGCAGCGATGTGCCTCCTGCCACGATGGTGATGCCGATGGTGGCATCGCTCATTCCGAGTATTGCGGCCACTTTTGTGGCATAGTCAGAGAAAAGGTCGCTGCCGATAATGAGGAACAATAGTCCGATAGAAATGAAAGCGATGCTTTTCCATACCGGCATGCCGGTATTGGAAGCATGTTCGTCTGTCGTTCCATTGCCTGTATTGGCGGCCGCGATTTCGTTTTTTTCTCGTTTCACGGTATAGATGGTGAATGCCATGAATGTGGTGAAGAATACGAGCAGTATCATTCCGTCTGCCCGGTCGATCGTGTTACCCCTTATATTTATTCCGGAGAAATTGTCGAGACAGAGAATGATCAGCAGTACTGTCATGGCAACCGAGAGAGGGAGATCTTTCGACACGGTGGATCGTGAGATGGTGATCGGTGATACCATGGCTGCGCATCCCACGATGAGCAGAGTGTTGAGGATATTGCTGCCGATGACATTTCCAACGGCCATATCGGCGGAGCCTTTCAATGCCGATGTGAGGCTGACAAACAGCTCTGGCGCCGATGTGCCGGCGGCCACGATGGTCAGGCCGATAATCATTTCGGGAACCTGCATGCGACGGGCCAGTGCGGATGCTCCTTCGGTGAGCCGGTCGGCTCCACGTAGCACGAGAACAATACCTATTATGATATATACTATGTATAATGCCATTTCCGTATTATTTTCTTTTGTCTTGGGTCGATATTTTATGTCCTTGAAACAAGAATGCCGGGAGACGCATCGTTGGCCGATTTGCGCTCCCGGCATTCTTGTAGTATGTATTAGTATCCGAAGATATATTTTACGGTATTGCCTGTCTTGCCAGTGACGGTCATCGTGCTTATGCTCTTGTCCGGGTTAAGAACGGTAGACACTGTGAAACGGCCGTTTTTCGCTGTAGCCTCCGTTATCACGTAGCTGTTGCGCATGTTGCGGAAGAGTGAGAGCAGCATGAATGGGTTGCACTCGTCGGCACCGAGCAGTAATTGGTTGGCATCTACCGATTGGTTGCGGTTGCTAACCCTTGTTTTCTCATCACCGAAGTGCAGCTTCAAGTCTTCGCCGTAAACCGGTCTGCCGTCGGGATATATATGCCTGTATTTAAGGCTGTCGGCGATGTGCTCGTCGTCTGCTCCAAATCGCTGCCCGCCTGAAACGAGGTGGGACACTCCCGATCTTTCACCTCCGGCAAGAAGCCGTTCGACGCTCATTGATATCGAGTTGGCAACGATGCCGCTCTTGTATACCACGGTGTCGGTTTCAGAAGTGAGATTGTCCGGCTGGTAACCTTCGTCAAATCGGCCTTCCAACGTGTTTGACCCTGTGGTTACGTATAGTGTGGTGTCTTTATCGTTGTAGTTGAAACCGATGTTGTGTTTCGTGGCTCCGTTCCTGAGCATCTTGAATGTTGTGGGACGGCATTTATCGTCATACGTGATTGTGATATCTGTTCCATCGTCACCCTTTATCGTTTTTACGAGAGGTGCGTTTCCGAGTGAGCCGTCGCCTCTGGTGGCATACTGTGCGAGGTAGAATGTGCTGTAAGCATCGTGCTCATTGGCATCCTGTATAGTTATTCTCGCGGTGCGTTTAAGTCCGGTCTTGTTCTGTTCGAAATGAGTCGGGATTACATAGAAACTGTATCCGTTTCCGCGCATAAGGTCTATTTTGAGCCAATCTTTGCTCCCGTCCTGTACTATGTACCAGTTGCCTATCGAGGCGAACTGAATGTAGCCGTTGGCCGTGTTTGCATAGCCGCTTGTGCCGCCGGCTCCACTGAATCCTGAGTTGCCCCCATTGTCGTTGAGGCATGATGCCATCATGGGTATGATGGCTGCCATGATAAATAGTCTGATGATTTTCATAAGTGATATTAATTAATGATGTGAATATTGGGTATTGCCTTATGTTTGTTGTGGCAGTGCCTGATGACGACTTAATACTCGTTGTCTTCGTCCGTATCTTTTCCTTCGGTTGCGTCATAGTCGAAATCGCCATCATCGTATACGTCGAGTCCTTCGAGTGACGGGCCTATGAATGCGTCGAGTGAGCGACGGTCTTTTTTAGTGGGGCGACCGGTGCCTCTCGCCCTGTTGACAAAACCGCTTATGCGGTTCATTTCGAGCAGTTCGTACTGATCTGCCGTGGTCACATTCTCATAGATCTCCGGTATTAATTTCGCACCGACACGTTGTTCGATGGGTTTAAGAACCTTGAAAGAATATGTCACGGGAGGCTTGCGCACGCTTACCGTTTCTCCGGTCTTGACCGTATGCGACGGTTTGACGTTAGTGCCGCTTATTGTCACACGTCCGTTCTTGCAGGCATCGGCCGCTATCGAGCGTGTCTTGAATATGCGTGCGGCCCACAGCCATTTGTCTATTCTTGCCTCATTGGTCATTTTCCTATTGTATTATTTAAGCGTGGGTATGGTTATTGCGGTGTTATCCGAAAACCGCTTGTATATTATTTCTTTTTATTGAACGCATTCATGGTGATGTTGACACCCGAAAGCACGAAACTTTTGATTATCTCACCGGCCGTGTCAAACTTCGGTTCAAGTGCTTTCATCTCCTCTTCGTCATATCTGCCGAGAACCCATTCCACTTGCATGCCGCGAGGAAAATCGTTGCCGATGCCTACACGCAGACGGCTGTATTTGTCGGTACCGAGCACGGATTGTATATTTCCTAAGCCATTGTGTCCGCCGTTGCTTCCTGAAGGTTTCAGGCGCAGCGTGCCGAGAGGCAGGGAAAGGTCGTCGACTATGACGAGCAGTCGGTCGATATCGATGTTTTCTTTGTTCATCCAATATCTGACGGCATTGCCGCTGAGATTCATGAATGTGCTTGGTTTCAGTAAGATCACTTTTCGCCCTTTGATGCTCGTCTCTGCTACAAATCCGTAACGGCGGTCATCAAAAACAATATTGGATGCCTTGGCGAAGGCATCCAATATCATAAATCCTGTATTGTGGCGGGTATTGTCGTATTCGTTGCCGACATTTCCCAACCCTACAATCAAATATTTGTCCATTATTGAGCAGCAGCGGCTGCGGCAGCCGATTTGGATGCGCGTGTGGTTTTAACAGAACATACGATAACTTCTGCCGGAGTGGCGAGTTCGAGACCTTCGAAACTCAACTCACCTACCTTGATGCTCTTGCCGAGGCGAAGGTTGGTAACGTCGATGTCGAGGTGTTCCGGTATGGCCTGATAAGGAGCTGTAACATTAATCTTGCGGATAGAGAGGTTGATACGACCACCATCGCGCACACCCTGGGCAAGACCGTTGAGTTTTACGGGGATGCCAATTGTGATGGGTTTAACTTCGTTTATCTCATAGAAATCCACGTGCAACAGAGCGTCTGTCACCGGATGGAACTGCAATTCTTTGAGGACAGCCTTGTGCTCCTTGCCGTCTATGTTGAGGTTTACAACGTAGATGTGCGGAGTGTATACAATCTTGCGCAGTTCTGTCATTGACACTGCGAATGACATTGCTTCGGGAAGTCCGTTCTCGCCTTTTTTCTCTCCGTACATGTTGCAGGGAATGAGTCCCTCTTTACGCATTGACTTAGATGCCTTCTTGCCCAAGTCGGTGCGCATCTTGCCTGTTAAGCTGATTTCTTTCATAACTTGTGTTACTCTAAATTAAGTTTAAACAATTGATACTTGCTTAATTCACCATCACACTGATTTTAATCGATGTGCTTGAAAAAGCGATGCAAAGATAGTCGTTTAAATTCAATTACGCAAACAATGCACGGGGATTAATAATAAAAAGTGCAATATTTTCACTTATTTCTTGCATTATATTGGTTTTTTTGTCTAATTTTGCAAGCAAAAGACATTGTTGCGAAGGATAAGTGTATCTCAATAATAAAGTCAACCATATAAATTAAGTATGATAAACCGCGAAATTATAAGAATCAAGATAGTTCAGTTAACCTATGCGTACTATCAAAACGGAAACAAGAATATAGACTCTGCCGAGAAAGAATTGTTTTTCAGTCTTTCAAAAGCCTACGACTTGTATAATTATTTGTTGGCGCTCATGGTGGCGGTGACAAAAGAGGCTCGTAAACATGTGGAGGTGGCTCAGGCAAAAGCAAGACGTGAGGGAACGGAAGAGCCGTCCACGAAATTCATATATAATAAGTTCGCTCTTCAACTTGAAGAAAACAAGATGCTGAACGAATTTATGGAGAGCCAGAAGAAGACATGGGATGACGAGGCTGAGTTTGTCAGGAAGTTGTATTTGCAGATTACCGAAAGCAATATATATAAGGAATACATGGCAAGCGGTGATGATTCTTATGCTGCCGACCGTGAGCTTTGGCGGAAGATATACAGAACATTGATACAGGAGAACGAGGCACTCGATGATGTGCTCGAAGAACAGAGTCTGTACTGGAACGATGACAAGGAGGTGGTTGACACATTTGTACTTAAAACAATAAAGCGGTTTGACGAGAAGAACGGTCCGAAGCAGGAACTGCTTCCTGAATATAACAGTGATGACGACAGGGATTACGCCCGCAAACTGTTCCGTGCTACTATTCTGAATGCCGATGAATACCAGCGTTTCATGAGTGAGGCCTCGCGTAATTGGGACTTCGGACGTCTCGCATATATGGATGTAGTGATAATGCAGATAGCTATAGCTGAGATTATGACGTTCCCCACTATACCGATAAGTGTTTCTATCAACGAATATGTGGAAATGTCGAAACTGTACAGTACACCGCGAAGTGGCGGATATATCAACGGCATGCTTGACACCATCGCACGCCACTTGGTGGATACTGGGCGTCTGCTCAAAAGCATCGAGCCTCAACGGGTAAGCATGCCAAAGGGAGGTGAAAAGACTGAAAACGAATAAACACGGATTAAAACGAATAAACATCGAATATGACAACAACATTATTTTTATCGGCTCAGGCTGCCCAGGGTGGTGGAATGACAAGCATGCTTCTTATGATGGTGGCCTTGTTTGCCATCATGTGGTTCTTCATGATCAGACCTCAGCAGAAGAAGCAGAAAGAGATACAGAACTTCCAGAACTCTCTTGCCGTAGGAACATCTGTGGTGACCGGTGGCGGCATCTACGGAACGGTGAAGAAAATAGATCTTGCGGCAAACATCATTGAGGTGGAAATAGCCAAGGGAGTGGTGATACGTGTAGACAAAGGCTATGTCTTCAAGGATATGGCAAGCACACCTGTGCAGACAAAATAAATGGACTGGCGGTATCGCATAGCACATATAGTCAGGAAATCCTTATTCAAATTAGTGAATAAGGATTTCCTGATTTTTTTGTTTTTTCTTGCGCTTTCCGCTGTCTTCTGGTTGTTGATGACGCTTAATGAGACCTATGAAAAAGAAGTGAGAATACCTGTCAGCATAGTGAATGTGCCTGATAACGTGGTACTCATATCTCCGAGTACGGATACCATGAAAGTGGTGGTGAGGGATAAAGGACTCGTTTTGCTTGGATATGAATATAGAGACATCTTGCGTCCGCTGCGTATAAACTTCAAATCATATGTACGTGGCACGGAGAGTGCTTCGATAACATCGGCCGAGTTGCAGCGTTTCATATATCAACAGTTGTCGGCTTCGACTAAAATCGTGAGTATAAAACCGGATAAGTCGGAGTTCTTTTTTAATTACGGACTGTGCAAGCGTGTGCCTGTCAGATGGCGCGGGCATGTGGTTCCGGAGCAACTTTATTTTATTTCTCACGTGGATTATCAGCCAGACAGTGTCGATGTGTATGCCGCAGAGGAGAAATTGGACAGTATAGACGTGGTATATACGGAGACGTTGAACTATGATAACTTCCGGGATACGCTCTCTATAACCTGCGGATTACAGAAAATACGAGGTGCGAAGTGCGTGCCGGATAGGATAAAGATGGCTTTTTATACCGATGTGCTCACGGAGGCAAACATGAGTGTGCCGGTGACGGGTGTCAATTTTCCTGACGGTAAGGTGCTGAGAACATTTCCATCGAAAGTCACCGTTCATTTTGTTACGGGTATAAGCCGGTTGAAAAAACTTCGACCGTCTGATTTTACGGTGGTTGCTGATTATGAAGAGATAATGCGGCATCCGTCGGATAAATGTGCGGTACATCTGAAAGGGATACCGCATGACGTAAGTAGGGCGAAGATAGATGTTGGTTCAGTGGATTATCTTATCGAGGAAGAATGACGGGATATACGATATCGGAGTTGTTGATATGCCCGAATGGGATATTAATGCCATTCGATGGAGTACGGCTCTGTCTGTTAATGGTTGAAATACGCGGCTGATAAGGATGAGAATAGGAATTACCGGAGGTATCGGCAGTGGAAAAAGCTATGTTTGTGCCAGACTTGAAGCTTTGGGGATAAAAGTCTATGACTGTGACAGCGCGGCCAAACGTATAATCAGTTCTTCTGATGAGATAAAAGAGCGGCTGACGGAACTCATTGGTCCGGACACATATAAAGACGGCAAACTCAATAAAGCGGCCGTTGCGAGTTTTCTTCTTGCTTCGGAAAGCAATGCGCAAGCTATAGACGCCATTGTGCATCCGGCTGTTGCCGTTGATTTTGAAAATAGCGGAATAGAGTGGATGGAGTGCGCCATTCTATATGAGTCGGGATTTGACCGGCTTGTAGATAAGGTAATAGCGGTGACTGCTCCCGATAGTGTAAGGGTGAAAAGGGTTATGGAACGTGACGGAATTACATGCGGGAAAGTACGTGAATGGATGGCACGGCAGTTGCCACAGGAAACCGTTATTGCGCGTGCTGATTATGAGATAATAAACGATGGTACACATGATGTGGACCGACAGATAAACGAATTAATAAACAAATTGAAGTAAACAAAGACATGTTACAGACAATCTTAGCAATCTCGGGAAAGCCCGGACTTTACAAATTGGTATCAAGGGCAAAGAACAGTCTTATAGTGGAGGTTCTCGACGATACGCACCGCCGTATGCCTGCGTTCGCCACCGACAGGATAACATCGCTCGCAGATATCGCAATGTATACAGAAACGGATGATGTCCCGTTGCACAAAGTGCTCACAAGTATGAAGAATCTTGAAGAAGGAAAGACCTCTGCTTTGGATTATAAAAAGGCAAGTGGTGACGAACTGCGTGAGTATTTCGCAAAAATACTGCCCGATTTCGATCGCGACCGTGTGCATAACAGTGATATAAAGAAACTTATCCAGTGGTACAATATACTTATAAGTAACGGTATTTCCGATTTCGATGAAGAGATGACACCTACGGAAGGTGATAATATCGATGACCGAAAAGAATAAGAAAGATACTGTCTGAGATAATGAAAGACGAAGGAAGACCGGCCAAACTGAAAGACATTGCCGAGAGACTCGGTATAAGTGTCGCCACGGTGAGCCGTGCTCTCCAAGCAAATCCCGCAATCAGTAGGCAGACGCGAGAACTCGTGATGCAGACCGCACGGGATATGAATTATACCAAAAATATCATTGCCGATAGCCTGCGCAGCGGTTCGCTGCCGGTTATCGGTGTTATTGTTCCCCACGGTGTGACCCACTTTTACTCATCTGTGCTTGATGGGATAGAGCACATTGCGGCATCAGCCGGATATGCCGTGGTGAACATAAACTCACATGAGAGATATGTAGAGGAATATGCCAATGTGCGAGATCTTGCCAATCTGCATGTTGCCGGAATAATAGCGAGCGTGACTCAGGAGACGGCCGATTTCTCACATTTCGGCTCTTTGATGGCCGGAGGTATACCGGTGGTTTTTGTCGCACGCGACATACCGATGCAGACATATTCTTCCGTGACGGCCGATGGAGCAGAGGCGGCTCGTCGCGCGACACATCATCTTATCAAACAAGGTTGCCGTAGGATTGCCATTCTGTGTGGTCCGAGCCGTTTGAAAATGGTGGCTGATCGCAAGCACGGATATATTGAGGCACTGCGTGAGTATGGTTTGCCTCTGCGCCCCTGTTATGTGGCATATAGTGATATCGATTCAGCGTCAGCTGTTGACGCCACCGATACGCTACTTGATCTCAACGAGTGTCCCGATGGCATTATAGCACTTAATGATACGCTACTCTTTTCAGCTATGAAGACAATAAAACGCCGCGGTCTTTCGATGCCGTCGGATATAGCCCTGATAGGTTTCAGTGATGCGGAATATGCCGCTGATGTATGTCCGACATTATCTACAATAGAAGATCGGAGCCGTCTGATGGGTGAGAGTGCGGCACAAATCCTTTTAAATCATATACGTGGAGATATGACTCCGGTGCGAAAGGTAATCTCCACGGTGCAGCGTATACGGCAAAGCAGTCGACGGAAATAATGGTCTTCCATATTATTTATAATTTTTGTTTTTTTTCATAGGTATCTCAATTGGGTGAAAAGCAATTGCTTTTTATAAAACGTCCGCAAACCGGCTTTCTGGCAATGGTATGACAGGCAAATGAAAAGCATCCGCTTTTCTGGTCTTTATGACCATCCAAGCGGATGCTGTCTTTGTTTTCTGTTTTTAAATGTCGGTATGTAATATATATAGTTGCAGTTTGTTTTTCAGAACATTCCAGGTCCGCCGAAACCGCCACCTCCGCGGTTGCCACCCATGCGCGGGCCGCGTCCGCCTCTCTGGCCTGGTCTGTCAGTCCTTCTGCCATCTCGCATACCTTCACGTGCGGCTTTTCCTCCGAATAAGTTCATGCGGTAAATGACGTGCAGCATGGCAAAGTTTGTAATGGCATTATACTCTGTGTCGTTGCGTTGCATGGCGTTGATGGTGCGGCTGATGGTCGACTGTTGGTGCAACAGGTCGTAGAACTGCAGCGACAGGGTGAGTTTTTTGTTTTTCAGGAAACTCTGGCTTATCTGCGCATTCCATATCAGTTCGTTGGTGTTCATCGACTCATCGTTGAATCCACGTCGGCTGTTCATGTTGAAGTCTGTGGATAGCCCCATTCCCCAAGGCAGTGTCATACTTGTATTGAATCCGTAAGAATATATCCATGTGTCGAGATTGCTGTTGGGTTGAAGAGCGTTTCTTGCGTGGTTGTATGTCACGGTTCCGTTCACTTCAAACTCAATCCACTCGTTGCGGTAGCTTCCGGCAAGTTTTTCACGTATGGATGTAGACTTTGTAACGTTCTTTTGTGAGTCTGAATTACGGTTTATGCTGATATAGCTCACGTAGTGTTCATATCCGAAATCGGTAGATGTGTTCACGTTGAAATAGCCTGTAGTGTCGATAGCCGTGTTGTAGAAGAACGATCCTTTAATGTTCCAGTTGCCGTTTATGTTCTCCGGTCGTGTGATACGTCCTCCAGTTTCGGGATTGTATGTCACGCGGCTGCTGAAGCTGTTGCTTGTCGTATTGAAACTCATGTTTGCTCCGAAAGCCTGCTGCCGGTGCTGTATGTAGTTGTTGTAGCGTATGAAGAAACTGTTGGTGAATGATGGCTTCAGTCCCGGGTTACCCATCGTGATGTTCAGCGGATTACTGTCATCGGTGATGTCAAGCAGGTCTGTCATGCTCGGTTGGCTTGTCGATCCGCGGTAGTTGAACCTCAGTTGGCTCACTTTCGATATCTTCCAGCGGAAATCGAGGGTGGGGGTCACGTTTGTCACCGTGCGGACCGTGTCGGCGTGATGGCCCTGGTAGCGCTGCACGAAATGTGTTTTCTGCGGCATCACAGTCACTCCGACGTTGAAGTTATACGCCTGACGTATTATTCGCAGCATTAACTGTATGTCGTGTATGTAGTTCTTGTACTCCGAGAAGCGGCTCAGGTCATCGTCAAGATAGTCCTGATAGGGATTATCTAAACGGTTGAGGTATTCGTCCCACCCGCGGAATTGCGGCGTGATGTCGGCGAAGAAGTTTTCACCGAGGTTGCTGAAATCAAACGTTGAGCGTTCGCTCTTTGTATATTTATACTGAAATTCATAGCTGAATTGCAGGAAAGTGGCCTTGAATATAGGCTCGCTGTATGTCGTTCTCACACTGTAATTATAGTTTTTCTGCGGTGTGAGGTTATATCTGTTTGTCTGATATGTGGAGTCGAGTCCGAGAATGTTTTTAATCTGATACAGATGCACGTTGGAAGTTGAGAGACTTTTGTTTTCTGACTCTCCATAGTTTGCGCCCATTCTCAGTGTTACGTTTCGTCCGGTGTTGTTCAGTTTGCGGTTGATTTGCAGCGAACCGCCGAAATTTTTTGACTCGCCGTAGCTTATAGAGTTGTTTTTCCGTGAGTTTACCATCACGTCATTTTCGGCCAGTTCTTCTATATCTTTCTCGTCCAGCGGGTCGAAGACGTATAGATACGGGTCGTCCTTGTAAGTTGCCGAGCGGCTCATCGATAAGCCGTCGTTTGTGGAATAGCTGAAATTCGGGCGGAACATGATGTTTGTCATCGTGTCGGGCATCCATTCCAGACGCATCTGCGCGTTCCAACTATTGCTGCGTGAGTAGTTTTGGTTCAGGCTATTTGAGAACGAGCCTACTGTGCTTACGAAATTTTCTGCTGCCGTTTTGGTACGTGTGTCGCCATCGCTGTGGTTCCAAAGTACACTTCCATCCAGTTTCAGTTTGTCTTTTTTCTCGTAATTGAAGTTGGCTCCGGCCATTTTATGAGCTGTGAGTCCGCTTCGTCCGCCACCGCCACGGCCTGAAAATCCACGGTCGTTGACGTTATTTGCATTCCCAAATCCCATTACTCTGAAATTGTCTTGCATCCTTGCTGCCATCACACGTGCCGCATATCGGTCTTTCGTACCGATTGCAAGGTCGTTGTTAGTGAAAAATCCCTTATTCATACCACGTTTGATGCCGAAGTCAAGCACTGTTTGTTCGTTACCGTCATCTATTCCCGATATACGGGCGAGGTCGCTTTTCTCGTCATACGATTTCACCTTTTCTATAATAGAGGTGGGCAGGTTCTTCATTGCCGTCTTTGTGTCGCCCGTCATGAATTCCTTGCCGTCTATCAGTATCTTTTTCACTTCCTTGCCGTTGATGGTTATCTTGCCGTCGTCGTCTACCTGTGCGCCTGGCAGTCTCTTTACCAACTCTTCCACAACAGAGCCTTCCGGCGTGCGGTATGCGGCGGCGTTATATACGAAAGTGTCTTCTTTCAGTGTTACCTTGGCTGCATGTCCTTTCACGGTTGTGCCTTCCAGCATGATGGCGTCTGCGGTGAGGGCTATCGTTCCCAGTTGAACATCTTTTCCACCGGTCACGGTTATGTTGTTTGTATAGTCTTTATATCCCACACTTGTCACTTTCAGTATGTATTTGCCGTCGGCTGGTGCTGTTACGCTGAATGTGCCGTTTTCTGCCGTGAGCAGTCCTTTCACAAGCGTGCTGTCTGTCTTCATCAGTTTCACGGTTGTCATCATCATAGCTTCTTTCGATTCGTTTTCCACTATTTTTCCCGTGATAACACGTTGTCCCAGAGCGGGAATTGTCGCCGTTATAACGGCCATCCACAATAGAAGTCTTTTCATTATATAGTTACTTTTTTTATTCATTCACGTTTTTTATGACGGGATAATGATTAAAACGTTTAATGAATGGTGGCTGAAAAATGATAAATCTAAAAAAAACGGTGTGTCCGGATGTTTGAAACGATTGTCGGAAGCTATATTTTTAATTTTTACCAATTGCTTATCTGGAACTTTTAGAGTATATGGTTAAGTGTATTGAAACTTTAATGATTATTTGGTTAAATGGATATTATTTTGCCTATTGCCAAATATTTATCACGTAATTTACTTTTGTATAATAACAAAAAAGCTTATCTTCGCGCAAAAACGATGGATAGAGAAAAGCTAATGATTATATACTACGCACTTGATGAGGCAAAATATTTAATTTCGGAAGAGATACAGTGTTTGATGAGTGAAGATGTTTTGGAGGAATATCAAAATACTCTTGACAAAATAAAATGTGCTTTGCGTGTCGTAAGAGAATACGGTGCTAACCGATATAACAATTCTCTTGGTGATACATGAGATATTTTATGTGCATATCATCTACTTTGAGCAGATGCATATTGTTATCTATGCCTAATAAATTCCTGTCATTTAAGTCGAGTAAATGGCTACAAAGTATTTTCCCTTGTATATCGAATGTTATATAGCCTTGGTCAAAAAGTTTATCGAGATTAGGTTGCAATAACAGTCCGTTGTACATGTCTAATCGCTGTTCATTGTCACTGACGTACCATGGCCGGATATGAGAAGCTACCAGTACGGGTAAAAAAGAACATCCGCTTACGCTACAACCATTCCAGTATTGGACAAGTTTATTTCGAAATACCCCTTGTCCGATACGAGATTGTATTATCTGAGTTCTTTCTGTTGAAGTCAGTTGATGGTCATCTTCTATTTTGTGTATTTCGGAAAGGATGCTATCGTTAATTCTTTTGTTATAGCCTGATTTTACAAATGCGAGGAATTTTCTTAGTCCGGCTTGAAAATCGCCTAAGGCTTTAACAGTATTGTATCGGCTTCTTTGTGTATACACCTTTCTTTCCTCATTCATTATAAAGTTTACATATTCATCTGTAATATTCTCATCCAATATATAATACTGAGAAAGGAATCGCATTCTACTGATATAATCATGGCTTGTTTTCTTTGCAATTCCTCCATACTGAAGCATATAATGCAGAAAGTTAGACTCTAATTCTTGAAAAGCTAATGTGGATGCAATCATGTCCTTCTTTATTTATTGTGGTTTGGAAATCAACTATGAATTGTTGTTTATATAAATATTCTTAACTGTAAACATACAAAATATTCTAATATGTTCAATGTTGTATTTGCAAACTTTATAATATCATTCCTGTTTTTAATTCTATTTATACTATTGTTGTATCTCATTAAGTATTCAGCTCTAACCATACGAGATTATAAAGGTGGATGCCGTCTTTTCGAATATATATGCTATTTGTTAATATAGGTAGTGCTCCGAGATATTATTATGGTTGCTGGCTTAAAATGCTGGAAATGATTTTTAAAGAGAATGCAGAATTGTCGCAGGTAGATATTTATAAGTTGTTTGAAGATTAGTTTGTGGGGTGATTTGTTTTGTGGAATATTGATAATCTGATATTTATAATCGTTCCAATACCATGTAATGATTAAGAATAAGTCATATTTTTTATTTCCGCACTATAATGAATATTCCGAAAAAACAGTGCCTTTGAAATGCGTCGGAAAAGTCGTTTTGAGGTGTTCCGGTGATGATTTCGCTCTGTTTTCATGCCTGTCTTTTTCCGTGCTTTTGGCTGTTGTGTCGCATTTGGATACTCGTTGCAAGCTGTTTTGCTTCATTTTGCGCCGCATTTGGTTGCCCGGTGTCTTCCGACGGATTGCCGGGTGCTGCCTAACGGGATACCCAATGCGGGTCAACGGGTGTCTAAATGCAAAAAACAGCCGGTGGAGTATGTGGCCGTTTGTATGTGACTGACGGTCAGATAGTTCGGAAAATCACCGTAAAGAAAGTGTAATATATTTATAATCAGTGATTTGCGAAAACTGTATCAAAATCGGGTAAAATCACGACAAAACGGTTTGCGCTGCGTGTTTTCCTGTTTATGGCTGTGTCGTTGTAATGATAATTCATGATGTTTTGCCGCATATCGTAAATTATTTTGACGTGGTTTTATGTGCCGGTGTTATCGATTGATATTATTTTCGCAAATAAATTGCCAAACATTAAGTAAATCGTAAAATATTGTTTATATTTGCAACGACTATTAACCGTAAAATTTTTAAATATGAAAAGGAAATCTTTAATTTATGTTTTGTTATCGTTGTTCATTTGTTCATGTACGAACGATATTGACACTACTGTTGAAAATTGTAATGTCCCGAATAATCATGCCCCAAACACGGATGGCAAGTTTAAAATAGATGAAGTGAAAGCATTGAGTATTGCAAATAAATTCTTTAAGTCCTCGACAAGGGGTTCTTCTGATTTTGTGATGGATTATGTGAAGAGTTCTGAACCTAATTTAACAAGAGGCGTGGATTTTGTGTATGATACTCTTGCTTATATTTTGAACAGAGGAGATGGAGAAGGCTTCATTGTCGTATCTTCTGATAATCGTGTTTTCCCTGTTCTTGCTTATTCGGAAACCGGTACTTTCAGTTATAAAGAAAGTATGGAAGATCCTGTTTATGCTAATTTTATATCACGATTGGACGGTTATTTGAAGAGTGCAGAGAATAAAGATTCTGTTATAGAAGTGCCGGATGATTATCTATTAAGATGTGTTATACATAGAGAAGTTGTTGATTCTTCATGGCATCAACTATCACCGTATAATAAATATGTAGTAAAATATAATCCAAATTGTCCCGTAGGATGTGTCGCTATTGCTACGGCACAGGCAATGTTACATTGCAAAGATGAAGTAGTATATGGTGATAGAACTTATGATTTTAAGGAGATAAGAGAAGTTTTATCAGAAAACAGGTTGCCGGGTGAGTCGTCTTTAACAATGGATTATGATATGGCGATGGATAAAATAGCATATTTGTTATATCAAATAGGTATGAGTACGAAAATGATATATCACCCAATACACGGAAGTGGTACTACATTAGAAAAAGCAATGTCTTTGCTTGATAGTTTAAATTATAATGTACGAAATCAAAGAAAGATAGATTTTGTAGATTCTATTGTTGTGAATTATTTATTGAATGACGATATTATATGTATCGGTGGCACGGGAATTGTCAATGGTGGTGAAATTAAACATGCTTGGATTATAGATGGTTGTTCTTTTTGTTGGAAAGAAAACCGTCCCAAATCAGGGGTACAGTATATTTTCCTTCATTGTAACTGGGGATGGGGTGGAAAATCGAATGGTTATTATTCCCCTCTTATATATTTTGATCCGGAAGGATGTTTGTTTTATACATATCAATTGACTTATTTTTCTGTTGGTAAAAAAAGTATTTTAGAGAGCCTTATATGCGAAGACTTATGGGGAGGATTTACAGGACCCGGACAATGATAATTATTGCCGTTGCCACATTAATCGTTTCTTGCGGTTTGCGTAGATATGATAAAGTGGATGGAAGTAAGAATGCCAATGCTATTGTTCTTAATTATATAGATGATATTATCGGCCTGTCAAGGCATGTGCGGCATCTGAGAGATAATAGTGATACGACCGTTGTCACCACCCGATACGGCGGGTGGCAGATAGACAGTATCGCAGTGTATGAAGAGCGGTATTATCTGCCGCGCCCTAAAATTGTGAGATTTGTGCATAGTATTTCTAAGGCCGATAAGCGGAAGATGGCAAAAAACGGATCTTTTGAGAATCGGCACTTATGGCTCACAACCGAGGTGAAAGGGAACGAGCTGACTTTCATGGCTCCCACGACAGATATGCAAGACGACCGTGAGGCTATAATATATCTGAGCAAAGGAGACTATACCGACAGTATAAAGATTATACAGTCGGCTATGCTTCTGGGCAAAAATCCCAACGTATTTTCTCTTATTAGTATTTGGCCTCATTGGTTAAACGCACCTGTGAACGGGGCCAAGACGGAGGCGACGACCCGTGGAACGACATGGTGGATAGAGAAAATAGTTTTTTACCGGAGCGATTACGGATTGGAATCGGAAGAATGTATATTCTCCGATAGTGACAAGGAAAAGCGTCTGCGGACGCAGAGATGCGACACAACGGTGAGATATGTGACGATAAAGAGCGTGGGGAAAGACATTGATATTTCCGTACCGCCGAACAAGACAGGCCGTCGTCGAAGGTTCATGATAGTTTTGCGGTGCGATAACAGTTGTAGTTATTTTAATGGAGAACAGGCCGCCGAGTGACATGATTATCAGTGGAAAGGCCGATGAAGGAATGTGACAATTTGTTCGTTTCTAAATTCCTTGGCTGGCCTTTTTGTTATTTTTGTGACATAAAATTGCTATCTTTGCAGGTGATAGGCTGCGTCTGAGCAATTGAAACGAGTATCATTGCGTTCGACCAATGCTGTTTTTTAGAAAGATTATGACTAAACAGGAGATTATAATATCGGATAATATAGGGCGGTCGCTGGCCGCCGCAGTAGGAATTTGCCCGCACGACCGCCTCTTTGTGCTTGCGGACGAGACCACCGAACGGCTCTGCCTGCCGCTCATCGCTGGACAGGACTGCATGCGCGAGGCACAAAAGATAGTCGTAGGAGCCACCGATGTAAACAAGACGCTTGACACCGTGGCGCACATATGGACGGAACTCGGACGCTTGGGGGCCACCCGCCACTCGCTGATGATAAATCTCGGGGGCGGCATGGTGACCGATCTCGGCGGCTTTGCCGCATCTACATTCAAGCGGGGCATAAGCTACATAAACATCCCTACGACGCTGCTCTCAATGGTGGATGCCTCTGTCGGTGGGAAAACGGGAATAAACTTCAACGGCCTTAAAAACGAGATAGGCGTGTTCAACAATGCCCGAAGCGTCATTCTCGACACCGGGTTTCTTAAAACAATGGACTCGGAGAACATACTGTCGGGCTATGCCGAGATGCTGAAACACGGACTGATAAGCGATGAGCGGATGTGGGCTGAGCTGATGTCGTTCGACCTTGACACTCCCGATCTCGACCGGCTGCGCACAATGGTGGCCGACTCAGTGAAAGTGAAAGAGCGCATCGTGGAGCAAGACCCAACGGAACGGGGACTGCGCAAGGCATTGAACTTCGGCCACACGGCGGGACACGCCTTCGAGTCTATTGCCATGCGGTGCGGCACACCGATTCTGCATGGTTACGCAGTGGCGGCCGGTATGATATGCGAGTTGTATTTGAGTGCTCTTAAAACTGGTTTCCCGACCAACAGGATGCGCCAGACAGTGGCTTTCATCGCGGAGAATTACGGCCGCATGCCTATCACATGCGATGACTATCCGGAACTGTTTGAGCTGATGACCCACGACAAAAAGAACGTTGCCGGCACAATAAACTTCACGCTGCTGGGCGGTATAGGCGACATAAGGATAGACCAAACGGCAACGAAAGAAGAAATATACGAGGCTCTCGACTTTTACAGGGAGGGATGTATTTGAGGAGGTTGTTTAAGTCTGACTCATAAAACAAAAAACACTCTTGACTCTTAAAAGATTACGTAAACAATGGAAATAAAACCGATAGCATATTTCAGTTCGCCGTTTACCTCTAAGTTTGGACTACCCAGACAAAGCGGACTGGTGCCCAAGCTGCGGGGAAAGATTGTTTTTACATGCGATTATTCAGATCCGGATTCTGTTCGGGGACTCGATGGTTTCGACTATCTGTGGATTATTTGGGGGTTTTCCGAGAACTTGTCAGCGCGCAAGCATGCTACGGTACGCCCTCCACGGCTTGGAGGAAACAAGCAGATGGGAGTTTTTGCGACCCGTTCTCCATTCAGACCCAATAACCTGGGACTATCAGCCGTGCGGATAGAGAGAATAGGGATGCAGGGTGGCAGACTGGCAATAGAAGTGTCCGGAGCAGACCTGATGGATGGAACGCCTGTATATGACATTAAGCCTTATGTGGTGCAGGCCGACTGTCACTCGGGAGTGAGAAGCGGGTTTACAGACACGGAGCAATGGAAAATGCTTGCGGTGGAGATGAAAGAAGAGCATGAGATACTGTTTGATGATGATGAGTTGGCCGCACTCAAACAGGCGCTTGCCCTCGACCCTCGGCCCCATTATCACTCAGATCCGCTGCGTGTATATGGTATGCCGTTTGCCGGTCGTGACGTGAGGTTTACAGTCGATGGTGAAGTGATGAGGGTTATAGATGTCGTAGACCGTGTGTAGTGAACCACGTTGCAATGAAGTCAAGGTCTTTCGTCAAACCTTATTATTATATGTTTAAATCCCATGGACTTCAGCATGTTTCGTATTTGTGTATCTGCGTTGTTGCGTGCACTGTTTATGTTGGCTTTTGTCATTCCTTGTCTTAGCATCCTGGTATGTGCCCGTTTGTACATTGCTTCACGGTCAGCATTGGTCCATCGGCCGCTTTCAAAGAAAGAACGTGTGCGGGCCTCGTCTATGAAATCTCTATCAAGTAGTGATATCGCAGGTAAAATCATGGTTATGGAATCACCGGATACTTTTATCCATTCTGATTTTACGTGGTGCATGTTAATTCCAAGCCGCATTGTCCCGTAATAAATGCGCACAAGGTGGTCGTCGGAGAACATCCCTCGACGCACCGTATCAATCATTTCCTCGTCTGACACGGAAAGAAACTCCCATTCACCGATGGCTTTTATCGACTCTATATGTTCGGGAGTGATGTCTATCCTCTTGTCGTTTTCCACCGTGATAGATGTCTCTTCGGCAATGTTCAGTAGCTTGTACACCACCACCGATAATGCAATCAGTGTCAGTGCAACAACTATAAACTTTATATTCGCTATGCTTGCGATCTTCTTTTTCATTTCTTTCATGCTATAGTGTTGTCATGTCATGGTATCTTTTCCACTGTTGTCGCATCGATAAGTGTTTTTAAGTCGCTCTCATCGAATTGCTTACGGAATGTCACTGTGATGTCTTTTCCCTCGTAACCCATCTGTTCTATCATTGGTATTATAATCTGGGCGGCATTTTCTTGTGCGGTCTCTATTATCCCGGTACGGGTGATTGACGATATGATAGCTTCACGTCCCTGATTTTCATAGTCGGTCATATCCTTGTCAGTGAAATGCGAACGGGTGATTGATACGAACTCTTTGATGTTCTTTCTGTCTATCTTACTGCTTGTAAGGGTCACTTTTGGATCGGGGAGAATAATGGTAATCTTATTTCCATCCCGTTCGATATTCTTTTCTGAGAATGTGGAAAAGTCGATATATGCTTTCAGTTTGGCACTCATCGGGATAGCTATCTTGCGGTCTCCGATTGGCATTTTCATATCGAATTGTTTGCCGAGAAATGTTCCTTTTAGGCGTTTTACGTCGTCGTGGGTCACTATTTTTTTTATTCTATACTCGGCAGTATATAGTCGTGAGTGTTTTCGTATCTGCATAACAAGCATAGGCAGGCTGTCTGTGTTTTCCGAATTATGTTCAGGCGCATTCTCTTTGTCTGCCGAGCATGAACACCCTGATATTATCATAATTGTCAAAAGCAAGTATATCAGTTTCATATCGTAGTTTCGTAATTATAGTTTTGGAGTGATTATTATTGTTGCAAAAGTAAGAAAAAACATCCGTTTCGCATAAAAATGAAATTATTTTTGTCAATCATTTAAACTTTTAAAACATTACGGCGTCATATAACCAGTCGCGACAGAATAAACGTATTAATAACAGCTATAAACAAGAAGCGATTATGAAAAAGACTATACTGGCATTGGCCGCAATGATGATAATCAGTGCCACAGCAATGGCTCAGAACGAAGACAGACGCGGGCGTAATGGAATGGACCGAACGGAAATCGTGAAGAGACGCACGGAGGCCACAGTTAAGAAATATGATTTGAATGCGGAGCAGGCACAAAAGTTGCTTGAGCTTAACACGAAGTATCAAGGACAAATGTGGCGCGGAATGGGAAATCGTGCGGGAAGAAATACAAATGCAGGAAAGGAGAGAGCCGTAAGACGTGACACCTCTATGCGTACGAGAACAGCTCCCGCTACCGGGAACAATGTACGCATAAGACCTGATATGAAAGAAATGCGTGAGAACATGAGGAAATATGATGAAGAATTGAAGACCATAATGACTTCTGAGCAGTATGCCAAATATCAGAAAGACATAGAAGCAAGAAGACAAGCAGGCAGGAAATAAAGAAATAAAATAAAGATAGTCATAATGATTTGGTGAACATAATAGTGATTTAGGTAAATGAAAAGCAAGGAAAGGCAAGTGTGCCTGGCTTCATGAGGTTTTAATTTTTTAAGTAAGAAGAAATTAAAGGGTAACGGGGCGTGTCAAAACTAAGGCGCGCCCTTTTTTGTTTTATAATCAATGGTCTTTAATTCTTTGTGTGCATAAATGAATATTAATAAAGTCCTTGTTGGTATTATCCGCTCTGATGATTTGAAAATACGATATTATAGAAAACTTGAAACGCCGGAAATATATTTCCGGCGTTTTAAGTTTATTGGTCGGGCATAATTGTTTTACTCGAAAGTCTTGAACTCATAACCCTCGTCTTTCAGCCATTTTATAGCCTCAGGCAGGGCTTTATGCAATTTGTCGATACTTTTTACAGAGTCGTGAAACGTTATTATCGAACCGTTGCGTGTGTACCGTTTCACGTTGTTGAGTACTCCCTCGGCTGTCATCCACTTGGAGTAGTCTCTGGTGACAAGATCCCACATCACTATACGGTATTTCCGGCCGAGCCAAATGTATTGATCCAAGCGCATCCAACCGTGCGGGGGGCGGAACAAATTGGTGTGTAACAGTTCGTCCGCTTTCTCCGCATTGTCGTAATACGCCTTTATCGAGTGACGGAATCCACCTATGTGATTATAGGTGTGGTTGCCGATTCGATGCCCTTCGGCCACTACTCTTCGGTATAGTTCAGGATATTTTCTTACGTTATCACCTACCATGAAGAATGTGGCGTGGACTCCGGCTTTGGCAAGAGTGTCAAGGATAAATGGAGTCGCTTCCGGTATAGGACCATCATCAAAAGTCAGATATATGGCTTTCTCATGTTTGTCCATTCTCCATGTTGCTCTGGGGTATAACCAGCGCAACCACATAGCCGGTTGCTCTATTATCATCTTGTTACTTTATTAGCCTTCTATTCCGAACTTACCGCCTTTGTTTTGATATCTTTCAGCGAATATTTCAAGTTCTTTCAACTTCTTTTCTGCCCATGTGGGATCGGTCTCATTGGCTATGATGGCGGCTTGCTGCATTATGTGCAGATTAATCATGCACTCTCGTTGTGCGCTCGTGAAGCGTATTCCTTCGAGTGACAGATACCAATTTAGGTATTGGCTTGATTTTTTCCACAGTTCTTTTATCAGATGATTTGCCGCGGCTTTGTTGCCAATCGCTGCATATACACGTGCTTCGTCGAGCGACCCGGAAGAGTAGTCGACAGGTACGTTGTATTCGGGGATATTCTTGTCAAGATATGCCAATACCTCTGCGGCTTTCTTGGTTTGTCCTTCTGCGGCAAGGTTCATTGCCAGTTGCACGAATACACGGCGGTTTGTATGGCACATGCGCATAACTGTTTCATCAATGTAAATACCTTTTTTGTCTATTCCGCCGAACTTGAACTTGTTCATCATCACGTCATAACTGCGCTTTGTGTCGAAGTTTTTCGCTCCCGCTGTATTAGTCGTGAACGGAGTGATGCGGTTTACAAGACCTTCC
The DNA here is from genome assembly GCF_002933775.1 of Prevotella sp. MGM1. Lineage (GTDB taxonomy): Bacteria > Bacteroidota > Bacteroidia > Bacteroidales > Bacteroidaceae > Prevotella. The sequence goes on along the minus strand of NZ_BEWV01000177.1, from coordinate 26,010 downwards.
TGTATGAAGTTGTCTCCGAGGTTCATGTAGTTATCCTGGCCTACGGTGAGAGCTACGTATATCGGGCGTACCCAATTGCTTTGGGCTATCATTTCAAGCATCATGAGGTCACCTTTGTATAAAGCTCTCTTTCCAGCGAGTGAGATTACCATCTTATCAGGTATCGAATCGGTTGCCATCATCATTCCGCTTTTCTTCACCGCTTTTTTGTCGATGGTTACATATACTGTATCAGTCGGTATTACGTGAATGCTTCCGCGGTCTCCTCCGGTGAGGAGAGTCATCACTTCGCGCTGATTTTCGTCTACATCGTTGCGTACCCAGTATTTAAGTATGTTCTTCAATTCAAACGGTTCGTCTCCGAACATCTTCTTGGCTTCTTCCGGATAAGTCTTATAGAGTTCCTTGATGCTCTCTTTCATCATCGGATTCAGCTGCACATATTCGTTTGTTCCGGAGCAGTATTCAAGTCGGTTCCACGTTATCGGCACGGAAGGAGAGTCGTAAGCGGGGCGCCGCATCTGGTCGATGTACCAGTCTGTTTGCAGATAACTGAGGTTGCAGACACGTGCGTCTGTACGTACTCCCTCCACATCTTGATTATACCAGAGAGGGAACGTGTCATTATCTCCGTTTGTATAAATGATCGGATTGCCTTCTTTTTGAAGCGACATTAGATAATTCTGTCCGAAATCACGGCATGTGTAACGTCCGCTGCGGTCATGGTCGTCCCATGTCTGTGATGCCATTTGCACGGGGACAAGCAGGCAGGCGGCTCCCACTATTGCTGCCACCACTGTCTCATGGCCTTTTAGTTTGCGGTTGATTTCTTCAATTATGGCAGCGACTCCGAGTCCGCACCAGATTGCGAAAGCGTAGAACGAGCCTGCGTATGCATAATCGCGTTCGCGCGGTTGCATAGGTGTTTGGTTGAGGTAGATTACAATTGCTAGTCCGGTCATGAAGAAAAGGAAGAACACTACCCAGAACTGGCGGATGCCGTTAGGGCCTTTTCTCAGTGACTGCCAGAACAGGCCGATAAGTCCGAGCAGTAGCGGCAGGCAGTAGAATACATTGTGTCCTTTATTGTTTTTCAACTCGTCAGGCAGCAGATCCTGATTGCCCAGTCGCCAGTTGTCAAACCAAGAGAAGCCGGTTATCCAGTTACCGTGTTCCAGTTCGCCGTTACCTTGCAGGTCATTCTGGCGTCCTGCGAAGTTCCACATAAAATAACGCCAGTACATGAAGTTGCATTGGTAAGACAGGAAGAAGCGCAGATTTTCGAGTTGCGACGGCATTTTTATCATCATCGGCTCTCCGCAGCGGTCATAAGGAACCTGGCTGCCGCTCACTCCGCCCATCCAACTTTCATAGGCTCCGGCATGGGTATCACTGTACATGCGTGGGAACAGCATGTTCTGTGCATACTTGTATTCGTCTCTTGTGCGTACTACGAAGTATGAATCTTTCTCGTCGGCAGACGCTTTTTCCTTGCGTTGGTATACCGGTGCGCCCTTTTTCATTTGCGGGCGGCAGTACTCTCCGTCTTTATCGAGAGCCACTTGCGATGTATATGCCTGGCCGTAGAACAACGGTCTGTTGCCATATTGCTCTCGTCCGAGATATTCTCCGAGTGTGAAGATGTCTTCGGGAGAGTTCTGGTCCATCGGAGGATTGGCGGAAGAACGTATCACTATCATCGCATAGCTTGAATAACCGATCATCAGCATAAGCATGCAGAGCAATGATGTGTTCTTTACTCTCGAACTGATTAGCGGCATACCTTTCTTTGTATACTTCAATGCGAACCACAGTGCGGTCAGGACTATGATTCCGATTATTACGGAAGAAATGCCGTGTCCGTAGAACGGTATGCCGAGCATGCCCACCGAGGCGATGAAAGCAATGTCGCCTCGCTTTTGGCTTTTGTCGTTGTATGTCTCATATATAGCCCATATAATGCAGGCAATGAGTAGTATTATATATATTATCTCGCCTGTGTTGAACGGGCAGCCGAGGGTGTTTACGAAGAACAACTCAAACCATCCGCCTACACGCACGATGCCAGGCACCACTCCGTAGAGTACGGCTACGAGTATACCCACGGATATTGCCAGGGCAATCAGTGAGCCACGCAGATCGGCATTGGAGTTTTTGTGAGGGAATCGGCGGTAGTAGTATACCAACACAAGTGCCGGTACGCAAAGCAGGTTTAGCAGGTGCACACCGATGGACAGACCGGTCATATACATTATCAGTACCAACCAGCGGTCGCTGTGAGGCTCGTCGGCATGGTCTTCCCATTTCAATATCAGCCAGAACACAATTGCGGTGAATGCCGATGAATAGGCGTATACCTCGCCTTCGACAGCACTGAACCAAAAAGTGTCACTGAAAGTGTATATCAAAGCGCCTACAAGTCCTGAGGCTTCTATTGCGATTGCTTTTGGTAGTGTAAGCTCATTCCAGTCTTTTATGAGCAGTTTGCGCGCGAGATGCGATATTGACCAGAACAGGAACATTATGGTGATTGCCGAGAGCAAGGCGCTCATCATATTTACCATGTATGCCACTTGTGTCGGATCGCTTGCGAATTGTGAGAAGACATTTGCCGTCATGGCAAAGAAAGGTGCTCCCGGCGGGTGTCCTACTTCGAGTTTATATCCTGTTGTGATAAACTCCGGACAGTCCCAAAAACTTGCTGTCGGTTCAATAGTGGAGCAATACACAAAGGCTGCTATCAGGAAAGATAGCCACCCGAGCAGATTGTCCACTCGTCTGAATTGTTTCATCATTCCAAATGGTTATTATGTTATTCTATAATTTTGGTTATTCTGTCAATGCTCTTTTGACGATGATATAATCCGTGCAAAGGTAATATAAATAAGGTGAGATATTGAGCATTTTGTTTTTTTTAACTCGTATCCGGCTGTCGCTTGGTTTGTGTTTAATGTGTGTCCGGTTGATAAAAAAAACAAAACGTCATAAGCGTCTCTGACCCTTATGGCGTTTATATTCGTTTTTTTTAGTAGATATATGGTTTAACGGTGGAGGTATGTCTTGTTATGTTTTTGTTCATATCAGCATGCTTGCGCCGTATATCAGTAATACGTATCTTAGGAATTTGCCTATCGTAATGCTTATGAACGATATCGTGATGTTCGCACGCATCAGTCCGAGCACTATCGTGATGGCACTGCCGAGAATGGGGACGAAGGCGAAGAAGCCCATCCATGCTCCGTGACCGGCCATGAATTTTTCTGCTCTGTCCAGATCTTTGCGTTTCACGTGTAGATATTGCTCTATCCATTCCATCTTGCCTTGCCGGCCGATGGCATAGTTGAACATTCCTCCCGCCACGTTGCCTATCGTGCCGTAGACGATGAGAAGCCACGGGTTCAGGCCTGCGGCGAGAAGCGCTATCATTACGGCCTCGCTGCTGAAAGGGAAGAAGCTGCCAGCTAAAAACGAGGCTACCAATATCCCGAAATATCCGTAGTCGGTCAGAAGAGCGGTGATGACATCCATAGATTAACTCCTGTTATAGCTATTATTGTAATCATGATGAGGCAGAATGCGATGTTTGTCACCCGTGTCCGTGTGAGTGAGATGAAGTGTCCTGCCAGCGGAGCGGTGTTTATTATGAGGATCCTCGTGAGGATATCATAATGTTGCGGGAATGCCACAGCCAGTGTCATTACAAACAGTGCCATGAGGATGAAACAGTTATATAGCATTCTTATTCTTATCTTGTCGTTGTAGGCCGTGCGTGCGAAGTGTATCATTCCGGTGACTGCGAGTATGGCTATGAATATGAATGTCGCAACCTGGTTTACAGACAGTATGGTGTAGTCCGGCGGATAGCTTATCTCCGATAGAGGCATGAAGTGGTCTAACGATGCCAATGGATTGTCGGAGTAGATATAATATAATGTGGCAAACCAGTATGGTGTCACCACTCCGATAACGGAAGCGAGAAATGTGCGCCGGCTCATCGACTGTATGTAGAAAATCATCATTATCCACATGGCCGGTATTAATATAAGTGTATGCACGTAGAACATGCTCGACAGGCCAATCATAATAAATCCGTAAAATGTCTTTCCCGTGGCTGTCTTATCCTGATAGCAGTGGAACAGCGGCAGGTATGCGGCTGTTATTAATGTTGCGGCGATGGCTTCATTCATGGCGTCGAACATGAAACAGCACATTGAGGCTATCGCAATGAATGAGCACGATACCATCCTGCTGTAAATTCTGATAAGTGCGTTGCTGTTGTTCAGTTCGATCATCAGGTATGTAGATAAAACAAAGCAGGCGAACTGTATCCACCATTGCATGTGGTACAGTCCGTCCGCCAGCCATACAGCCACCCCGTACAGAGCGACCGCGGGCAGTGCCATTCTGCTTTCCGAAATCTTGTTTTGCAGTCGTTTGACCATTGTTTGGCTGAAATCAAAGGTCGCTTCCTATGTCGCTGCGGAAGTACTTGTCGGTGAATTGGATTTTCTTGGCTTCATCAAACGATTTTGCCAGAGCCTCGGCCTTGTCTTTTCCGTAAGAACTTAAGGCTATGACGCGTCCGCCTGCCGTTACCACCTCTTCGTCTTTGAGTGCCGTTCCGGCATGGAATACCATGCTTCCTTCCACATTCTCTATTCCTGTTATGGGATATCCTTTCTTGTATTCCTGCGGATAGCCGCCGCTTACAAGCATCACGCAGACAGCCGCGCGCTCGTCAAACTCAATCAGGCGCTTGTCGAGGTCGCCTTTTGCCACACCGTCGAAGAGGTCTACTATGTCGCTTTTCAGGCGTAGCATCACGCTCTCGGTCTCGGGGTCACCCATGCGGCAATTGTATTCTATCACCATCGGCTCGCCTTTGACGTTGATAAGGCCGAAGAATATAAATCCTTTATAGTCTATGCCTTCGGCAGCCAGCCCGTCTACCGTGGGGCGTATTATGCGGTCTTCCACCTTTTTCATCCATTCTTCCGTGGCAAACGGTACAGGGGTCACGCTGCCCATGCCGCCCGTGTTCAGGCCGGTGTCATGCTCTCCTATACGCTTGTAGTCTTTTGCCTCAGGCAATATCTTGTAGTTCTTGCCGTCTGTGAGCACGAATACGGAGCATTCTATACCGCTGAGGAACTCTTCAATGACCACCTGTGCCGAAGCGTTGCCGAACATGCCGCCGAGCATTTCGCGCAGTTCCTTCTTGGCTTCTTCGAGCGTGGGAAGTATCAGTACGCCTTTTCCGGCACATAGTCCGTCGGCTTTGAGCACATACGGGGCTTCCAGTGTTTCCAGAAAGGCGAGTCCTTCTTCGAGGGTGTTGCCGTCTATTGTCTTATACCTGGCCGTCGGGATGTTGTGGCGCTGCATGAATCCCTTTGCGAAATCCTTTGAGCCTTCAAGCACGGCTCCCGCTTTCGACGGTCCTATGACCGGTATGTTCTTGGTTCTTTCATCGTTCTTAAAATCATCGTATATGCCTTTTACCAGCGGATCTTCCGGTCCTACGACCACCATGTCCACTTTCTTGTCGGCAACAAACGCCTTGATGGCCTCAAAGTCGTTGACGCCTATCGCCACGTTTTCTCCGCAGTTGCCTGTCCCGGCGTTACCCGGGGCGATGAACAGTTTGTCTACTTGCGGGCTTTGCGCTATTTTCCATGCCAGGGCGTGCTCTCTGCCGCCGCTTCCTAACAACAGTATCTTCATGTTATATTGTTTTTATTGTTTGCATTATTGATGTTTGTTTTCTCCGAATAGAAATTTGTTGTTGTCCGTTCTTATCTTTATCTTACGGATTCTCTTTTACCGGTGGCTTCATTTCAGGTAGTCTTCAAAATAGCGGGTTATCCGCTCATGCAGATGCACGCTTTTGTGGCCTGCCATGTTGTGTCCTTCGCCTGGATATACGAAGAAGTCGGGTTGGGTGCCTGCTTCCGTACATGCGTTGATGAACTGCAATGCATGCTGCGGCACCACCGTCGGGTCGTTCATGCCGATGATTATCTGTAATCTGCCTTTCAAATCTTTCGCTTTATCTATCAGGGATGTGCGTTTGTAGCCTTCGGGATTGCTCTCTGGGGTGTCCATATACCGTTCTCCGTACATCACCTCGTACCATTTCCAGTCTGTCACGGGGCCTCCGGCGACACCGACTTTGAACACGTCCGGATAGTGGGTCATCAGCGATATGGTCATAAATCCGCCGAAGCTCCATCCGTGTACGCCCAGCCTGTCGGTGTCAACGTACGGAAGCGACCTTAGATATTCCACGCCCTTCATCTGGTCTTTCATCTCCTCTTGTCCAAGATTGCGGAATGTGGCCTGTTCGAATGCCAGTCCTCTGTTCTCGCTTCCACGGTTGTCGAGTATGAAAAGCAGGTATCCTTTCTGTGCCATGTATGTTTCCCATGAGCGGCTCATGTAGTGCCATCGTGCGTCTACGTTGTGTGCGTGTGGGCCTCCGTATACGTAAACCACGGTGGGATATTTCTTGGCCGGATCAAAATTGACAGGTTTCACCATTCTGTAGTACAGGTCAGTGATGCCGTCGGCGGCCTTGATGCTGCCGCAAGAGTATTCCGGTACATTGTATCCTGCCCATGGATCGGGTGCGCTGAAAATCATTTCGCGTTTTGCAGTGGCAGTGTTTGCAATCTCGATGTTGCGAGGCACGTCCGGTTCGCTGTATTTGTCATACATCAATGCCCCGCTTGCCGACAGCACACCGTGATGCACTCCGCGTCCGTTGTCGAGTGCGGTGCGTTTTCCAGTTGTCGTGTTCACGGCAAACAGGTTGCTCTGTATAGGGCTTTTCTCGTTTGACAGGATGATGATGCTTTTCTTCTTGGCATTAAATCCTACTGCTTCCTGCACTACGAAATTGCCGGATGTGAGCTGCTTTGTCTTATAATACTCCCTGTATGCCACGCCAAAATCGGTTCGGTGTGTATCTGGGTAAACCTTTGTATTCGTGTCTACGACATATAAATGGTTGTATCCGTCGCGCTGGCTCTGCATTATGAATTTGCCGTTGTCCCATGGCAGGAAGGTTATAGGATGCTGGGGTTCCACATATCTGTCGCTGCTTTCCTCGTATATCACATCCCTTTTGTTGCCTGTCTCGGCATCGTAGCTCACGAGATGCATCTTGTTCTGGTCCCGGTTCAGCTCTTGTATGTATATTGTCTTTGAGTCGGGACTCCATGCGATGTTCGTGAAGTAACGGTCTGTCGGGTTTCCTGCGTTCAGGTATATGGTCTTTCCTGTGTTCATGTCATGCACTCCCACTGTCACTTTATGACTTGTCATGCCAGCCATCGGATATTTGTCAGGCTCATGGCCGGCTATTCTTGCGAACGTGTTCACCTGCGGATAGTCTGTGACCATGCTTTGATCCATCCGGTAGAACGCCAGGCGGTTGCCGTCGTTGTTCCAGAATGTGCCGCTCATTATTCCGAACTCGTTGCGGTGCACGGCCTGGCCGTATACTATGTCACGGCTTCCGTCGGTCGTTATTTGTGTCGTTTTGCCGTCGGCGTCGGTCACGAACAACTGGTGTCCTTTCACGAACGCCACGGTTCTCGACTTGCTGTTCCAGTCCGCAAACGTCTCGCCTTCACAGTTTTGTCTCCATGCTACTGTCTTTTTCTGCCAGTCGTACAATATGCGCCGCTTGCCGTTACTCAACAAAGCAAGCGGTTCGTCAGGGTAGGGATACCGCACATTCATCATAGAACGCACCTTGTCTCCATCCGATGCCTTGTTGACTTCTTCGAGAGTGAACAGCATTTTCCTCTCGCCAGTCTTCATGTTAACCGTGCCTGTTTCCTCGGCGTCCTGATACATCAGCCTGTCGCCCCACCATGTTATGTACATGTTTTTGGGCGACATGTTGTAATAGTTGTTTCCTCCGAAGTTGAGATCTTCGAGAGTGAATTGTTTCAGTTGTGCGTGCATGGTCATGGCCGGTAACATGGACAATACTATTAGGGCATATCCGAATGTCTTAATTCTCATCGCCGTATCTGTTGTTTCTCTTGCCGTAGTCACGGCTTACTCTCGTTCTGTCGCTTTTTCCGTATCCGCCCTTGCCTGCGGGTTTGCCGTAGTTTTTGCCGCTGCGGTCAAATCGTTCGTGTCCACCGCGGTTTCCGCCGTTGTCTTCGTACCCTCTGCGTTCGCGGTCATATCCTTTTCCGCCACGGTCGAAACTTCTTTTATCCCGGTCGAAACTTCTTCTTTCACCGTCGAAGTTCCTGCGTTCTCTGCCATGCGCTCTGCCGTCGATACCGTCACGGTTCTCAAACTTCACATGGCGGAACTTGAATGAGCGTATATCGTCCTCTTCGTTGTCTTCATTATCGGACGAAAGCCTTTTCTTGAATTCCCGCTCTTTCTTGAACCTGTGCTTCTCCGCCATCTGTTTTTTCTCCTCTTCCGTCTTCACTATGCCGCCGTCGCTTCTGAAATCCTTGAGTTTTCCGTCGAAAATCTGATATTTGCGGAATTCGCATTCCAGCGAGCCATTGTAAAGCGGTATCTTGATTGACGGTTTCAGGCCTATTTGGTCGAAACACTCCTCACGGTAGCTGAGCACCCATGCGTCGTTGTTCATGAACTGATGCTTGAACCGTTCGCCTATCATCTTGTATGTACCGAGCAGGTCGGGCGTGGAAATGCGCTCGCCGTAGGGAGGATTGGTCACGATGATGCTTTTGTTCTCAGGCTGCGTGAAATCCTTAAAGTCGCCTTCGTTGATGGTTATCATGTTTGTCAGTCCCGCTGCCTTTACGTTGAGGCGTGCGGTGTTCACTGCCTTGATGTCGATGTCGTAGCCGTATATGTGGTGTTTGAATTCCCGCTCTTGCGAGTCGTCGTTGTATATCCTGTCGAACAAGTCCTTGTCGAAGTCGGCCCATTTCTCAAAGGCAAACTCCTTGCGGAACAGTCCGGGCGCCATGTTGCAGGCTATGAGAGCGGCTTCGATGGGCAATGTTCCAGAGCCGCACATCGGGTCTATGAAGTCTGTCTCTCCCTCCCAGCCGGTCATCAGGATCATTCCGGCAGCCAGCACTTCGTTCAGCGGGGCCTCCACACTCTCCTGGCGGTAGCCGCGGCGGTGCAGGCTCTCGCCGCTCGAATCGAGCGACAGTGTGCAGCGGTCTTCGGCAATGTGCATGTTCAGGCGTATGTCGGGGTTTGCCACGCTGATGTTCGGACGCTTGCCCGTTTTTTCACGGAATTGGTCTACAATGGCATCTTTCACCTTATAGGAAACAAACTTCGAGTGGCGGAACTCTTCCGAGAAAACCACCGAGTCTACCGCGAAAGTCTTGTCGACAGACATATATGACGTCCAGTCTATTTTTTTCACTTCTTCATATACGTCGTCGGCCGACAGAGCCTTGAAGTGGCAGATGGGCTTTAAAATCCTGATGGCTGTGTGCAGCTGAAAGTTTGCTCTGTACATCAGTTCCTTATCACCGGTGAATGATACCATTCTGCGGCCTATCTGCACGTCATTCGCGCCGAGGCCGGTCAGTTCTTTCGCCAATACGGGCTCCAAGCCCATGAATGTTTTGGCGATTAACTCAAATTCCTGTTCCATTTATATATTTATTCGTTATTTCTTTATGTCAGATGTCAAATACCAGATTGGCGGATGTTAAGTGTAGGGTGGCGGATGCCTGATATTAAATGGCGGCAATGGAGTATGCGGCTTTTGCGGGTAATACCCTCATCTCCTTAATCCTCATCTCCTTACTATACCTTTTTCACCACCTTGCTTTCGGGTTTCATGTCTTCCGTCACCCACAGGTTGGCACCAACCACCGAACCCCGGCCTATTGTGATGCGTCCCAGTATAGTGGCGTTGGAATATACGATAACGTTGTCTTCCAGTATGGGGTGGCGCGGTATGCCTTTGATGGGGTTGCCGTTGTTGTCGAGCGGGAAACTTTTTGCCCCAAGTGTTACTCCCTGATACAGTTTCACGTGGTTACCTATGATACATGTTGCTCCTATCACCACACCGGTGCCGTGGTCTATCGTGAAGTGGTGGCCGATACTTGCTCCGGGATGTATGTCGATGCCGGTTTCCGAGTGGGCCATTTCTGATATTATCCTTGGTATCAGCGGCACGCCGAGCAGCAGCAACTCATGTGCTATGCGATGGTTGGCAAGCGCCTTTATCGCCGGATAGCACGATATTACCTCCCCATGGTTTTCTGCCGCCGGGTCCCCGTTGTATGCAGCCTCCACATCGGTGGCGAGCGTCCGTCTTATTTCGGGTATTTTTTCTATCAGTCGCGCGGATATATCGCATGCCTTGTCACGGCATTCGTTTGGGTCGAAGTCCTCGCTGTCGTGGCACGAGAAGCACAGTCCGGCCATGATCTGGTCGGTAAGTAGCTTGTGCATCCGTTCGATGTTCACGCCGATGTGATATCTGATTGTTCGGGTATTGACAGATGATTTTCCGAAATATCCAGGGAAAAGAATGGATCGTGCCAACCCTATTATTTCTTTGAGTGCCTTTCCCGAGGGCAGCGGGGTGCCGTCCCGGTGCTGATGAAACAAACCTTCGAGCGACTTCGCTTCCGACAACTCGTCAACCGTACGGGTCAATATATGAGTGAAATCTGTATTGCTCATCTCGTTGTGTCAATATTTTTATGACTGCAAAGATACTGCAAACCTCGCAAATACACAAATTAAATAATACTTTTTTTACAGGTATCGGAAATGTGGGAAAATGCCGGAAATTGATGCCGTGATGATTGTGGCGGTTCTTGACAGATGCGGCCGGAAAAAGTTTGTTATATGGTGTTTTGTAAATAAAATATCATACAGAGCGGTGCGGGTGCTTTTATCTTTATGATGCGTGTATGTAGTGCGTTCAGATGAAAAATACATTGATTTTTGATAAATTGTTTATTGTAGTAAGGCTTTATTCTTGATGTTTTATGTTCGGATACCCGTTACTTTCCATTCAGATACCCGTTGCATTGCGTTTAGATACCCGTTGCATTGCGTTTAGATGCCCGTTGCGTGCCGGTTAATATCCCGTTGCAATCAAAAAAGAGGCTTCCGGACGGATGCCGGAAGCCTCTTTGGTGTAAGTTTTCAAACCTGTGTCACAACATGTGTACGGGCATGTTTTCGCAACCGTAGACTTGTTTGTAGCCTACTGTTGTCATATAATGGTATGGCTATGGCGGTATTGTCGCTTGCATGTCAAATATCAAGGTGTTGGTCGGTAGCGTTTTTGTTTTCTTGTTGTTGGTCACAATGTCGTTATTTGTGGATGTTTTGTAAATAAAAATCATGACTTATGTGTGTGGAAATAGTTTTGTCGTCTTCAAAGTTACACTTAAATTGTTTTTATTGCAAGCGTTATTACGATACACTTTACGATACACCGGACAGCGATCACCGGTCGACAAGCCGATTTTAAAATATATTAAAAAGTATTCTTAATTTCTTAAATAATGCCCGTTTTTTGCCCATTTGCCGAAAACGGAAAAATATTTGCCGTCAAAAAGTTTTCTATGTAAGAAATATTGTATAATTTTGCCGTTGGAGAAAAAAAGCGACGTGCTACGAAAGATTTACGCAATAAGCAGGGCAGAGCGTTTCTCGCCAAATTCGGTAGATAAAGACGCTGCCATTCTTGAGGGTGCGGCCGATGAGTTGCGGCGTGCCGGATATGAAGTGGAGATATTGGCCGAGACCGATTTTTCGGGTGCGGCCGATGCTTTGGCGTGTATATCCATGGGGCGCGAACCGTCTACCGTGGCGATGCTGAAACGAATGGAGTCGGCCGGCGTGCCGGTGGTAAACAGTGGAAGCGGTGTGGAGGCATGCTGTAATCGCAGGTTGATCAACGATATAATGAAACAGGTCGGTGTGCCGCTTCCTTCATCGCATGGTGACTGTGGCTATTGGCTCAAAAGAGCCGATGGAACGGCCGAAGGTCCGGGCGATATACGGTTTGCCTCAGACTGGCAGGAGGCTGAGGCGGAAATGGCTTTCATGAAAAGCGCTGGAATAAAAGACGTGATAGTACAGGCGCACGTGCAAGGAGACCTCGTGAAATTCTACGGGGTGAGCGGCACGGATTTTTTTCATGTCTGCTATCCCGGTGACGATGGAAATTGGAAATTTGGCGATGAGCGCCGTAACGGTGCCCCGTCTCATTATCAGTTCGACTTATCGTCGCTTCGTGCCATGGCCGGATGTGTAGCCGAAGCCGCCGATACGGTGGTGTATGGCGGCGACTGCATTGTAGACAGTGGCGGAGGCGTGACTATAATCGACTTCAACGACTGGCCCAGCTTCTCCCGATGCAGGGAAGAGGCGGCAAGTGCAATTGCGGAAATTGTGATTAAGCGCATCAGCGGTAATAAATAAAAGAAAACTCAAATGACAGACAAGCATAAAACAACGGAAGGGTATATCTTCGACTATGGCGGGACGCTCGACACGGGCGGATGCCATTGGGGGCGGCGGATATGGCATGCCTACGAGCGTGCCGGCGTGCCGGTAGGCGAAGAACTGTTCCGCGAGGCATACGTATATGCCGAGCGTGAACTGGCGCGTAATCCCATCATACAGCCCGACTATACTTTTCGCAAGACACTCGCTGTGAAACTGCGGATAGAGATGGAGTATATATCCGATAGACAGCCAGGCTTCGACGCCATGCGATGGCAGGGAGCTGTGCTCGACATACTCTATGGACAGACAAAGGAAGAAACCGCGAAAAGCAAGGCCGTGCTCGTGAAGTTGAAAGAGCGTTATCCGATGGCGCTGGTCAGCAATTTCTACGGCAATATATCTACGGTGCTCGGGGAGTTCGGGCTTGACGGGCTGTTCGACAGTATCGTGGAATCGGCCGTGGTAGGCGTTCGCAAGCCCGACCATCGCATATTCACTCTCGGTGTGGAGGCCCTCGGAATGGAGCCCGGTAAGGTTACTGTGGTGGGCGACAGCTATGACAAAGATATAGTTCCGGCAAAGAGAGCGGGCTGCCGCACGGTATGGATGCGAGGCGAGGGATGGACGGACACAACTGAAAGTGACACGTCGGCGGCCGACGCGGTGATAACGGAATTGAAGGAAATATTATAATACTTAAAAATATTCGAAGTAATGGAACAAACTAATGTGAAGCCGGCTGACGGCAAATTAGGAATTATGGTTGTGGGCAACGGCGCCGTTGCCACTACATTTATGACGGGTGTTCTTATGGCACGCCGCGGACTGACAAAGCCCGTTGGCTCTATGACACAGTATGACAAGATACGTGTGGGCAAGGGCGACGACAAGAAATACCTGAGCTACGGCGAGATTGTGCCGATGGCGAAACTCGATGATATTGTGTTCGGAACATGGGATGTATATCCGCAGAATGCTTATCAGGCTGCGATGTATGCCGAGGTATTGAAAGAGAAAGACATCAATCCGGTGAAAGACGAGCTTGAGAAGATTGTGCCCATGAAAGCCGCTTTCGACAAGAATTACGCCAAGCGTCTCGACGGTGACAATGTTAAGGAATGCAAGGACCGCTGGGACATGAAGGAACAGCTGCGCGAGGACATCCGCAAGTTTAAGGCTGATAACGGCTGTTCGCGTATAGTCGTGCTTTGGGCCGCCTCTACCGAGATTTACGTTCCGGTATGCAAGGAGGTGCATTACAAGCTCGACGATCTCGTGGCTGCGATGAAGGCCGACGACCGTGAGCACGTGGCTCCGTCTATGTGCTATGCCATGGCCGCGCTCGAAGAAGGCGCCCCGTTCATAATGGGAGCTCCCAACACAACAGTGGATATTCCCGCAATGTGGGAACTGGCTGAAAAGACAAACATGCCTATTGCCGGAAAGGACTTCAAGACAGGCCAGACACTGGTGAAGAGCGGTTTCGCTCCTATCATAGGCACACGCTGCCTGGGCCTTAACGGATGGTTCTCAACGAATATTTTGGGCAATCGTGACGGTCTGGTACTCGACGAGCCGGCAAACTTCCGCACAAAAGAAGTGTCAAAGCTCTCTACGCTTGAAACAATTCTGAAGCCCGAGGCTCAGCCAGATCTTTACGGACACGGCAACGACGAGGACACACAATACTACCACAAGGTGCGTATCAACTACTATCCGCCTCGCAATGACAATAAAGAAGGATGGGACAATATCGACATTTTCGGATGGATGGGTTATCCGATGCAGATTAAGATCAACTTCCTCTGCCGTGACTCAATCCTTGCTGCACCTCTGTGTCTCGACCTCTGCCTGCTTAGCGACCTTGCGGCACGTGCCGGACGTCATGGCACACAGCGTTTCCTTAGCTTCTTCCTCAAATCTCCTCAGCATGATTATACGAAGGGCGAGGAGCCGGTCAACCACCTGTATCAGCAGTATACCATGCTGAAAAACGCCATACGCGAGATGGGAGGGTATGAAGCTGATGAGGAAATAGATTGATATAATTAAGGAATAAAAGGGGAAAGGAGTTAACGGAGTTAAGATTTTTACAGCATATCGCTCCGGTCGTGAGCAAGAGACAGCGCTCATGATTGAGCGGGCGACGAGCAATGGTGATGTTTATTTAATGACCGATTGGAAATAAATGTCTTAACTCTTTTAACTCCTTTTACTTTCCAAAATATGCCAGTGGAAATTTATCCGTTCTCTGACTGCAATATACTTAATGCCCGGTCATGGATCAGCCGAAATTCCATTTCAACTTTCTGAAAACAGAATGAGGATTATCCGGTTCTTGGTGGCAGTATATCTTACTTCCGGTGAGCGTGGCCGAGGGTAATTCCATTTTAAACCTTTAACTCCTATATGGCAATTCCTTAACTCCAATATAAATCATAAATAAGTAAAGAGATTTGGATAAAAACAGGACAACGTATTCGATAATGCTGTTTCTGCTGATGCTGGCAATGCCGTTGCGTGCCCAGATATCAGGTTATATAATAGACGAAGAGACAGGTGACAGTATACCGTATGCCAGTGTTATTTACAAAGGGCATAACGTTGCGGTGGCGTCAAACATCAACGGCCGGTATACCATCGCGCGGCACGAAGGCCGGGCACTGACATTCAGTGCGGTGGGATATGTACCGAAGACGGTGACTATAGGCGCGAACACGAAAAACACACTCGACATAAGACTGAAACAGGATAACCGGAGACTGAAAGAAGTGACGGTGAAAACAAAGCGTCGCAAATACAGCAGGAAAAACAATCCGGCCGTGGAACTGATGAAAAAGGTGATAGAGCGGAAGAAAAAGACAGACTTGTCGAACCGTGATTACTATCAGTACAACAACTATCAGAAGATAACTCTTGCATTTAACGATATAACGAAAGAACGTCTTGAATCGCCGACGTTCAAGAAAAAGACTTGGCTCAAAGATCAGGTTGAACTGTGCCGGTACAACAATAAAATGATATTGCCGATATCGGTGGATGAGACTGTGACGCAGAAGATATACCGGAAGCATCCGCACAGTGAGAAAAGCATAGTGAAAGGACAGAACTCAACGGGAATAAACGACTTGTTCCAGACGGGAGACATACTCACCACGACACTTAAAGACGTGTTTACCGACGTGAATATTTATGATGATCAAGTGCGGTTGTTGCAGTATCCGTTTACATCCCCGATAGGAAAAGGAGCAATATCGTTTTACCGTTATTATATAGAAGATACCGTATATGTGGATCGTGACAAATGTATTCATCTGCATTTCCTGCCAAATAACCAGCAGGATTTCGGTTTCCGTGGCGATATTTACATCATGGACGACTCATCGTATCAGGTAAAACGGTGTGAACTGACAATTCCAAAGCGCAGTGACGTGAACTTCGTTGAGAACTTGAAAGTGGAACAGGAGTTTACCATGCTGCCCGACAGTACATGGGTTTTGACGGTGGATGACATGATTGCGGAACTGAAAGTGGCTAACTTCCTGCAAAAAGCAATTGTAATACGTACAACGCGACTGAGCGATTACGCTTTCGATGACCTGCCGAAACAGTTGTTCAAGGGCAAGGCCAGAGAGGTGAAAGAGGCCGATGCCATGATGCGTGACGACTCTTTCTGGGATAAATACCGCCAGGTGCATCTCACAAAGAGCGAAAGCAAGATGGATGCTTTCGTGCATAATCTCGAACAGATAAAAGGTTTTAAGTACATAATATTCGGTGCCAAGGCCTTTATAGAGAATTTTGTGGAAACCGGTAATCCGAGTAAAGTGGACATAGGACCGATAAACACCATGCTCACGAGTAATTTCGTGGACGGTTTCCGTACGAGGATTACTGCCCAGACAACGGCGAAGCTTCATAAACAACTGTTCCTCAGCGGTTATTATGCGCACGGATGGGGAAGCCATAAGAACTACTACAAGGGCGAGTTTGTGTATTCTTTCAATAAGAAAGAGTATCTTCCGAGAGAGTTTCCCAAGCGGACACTTACCTTGATGTCCACATACGACGTATGTTCGCCTTCCGATAAGTTCATGCACACCGATAAGGACAACGTCTTTACATCGTTCAAATGGGCGAAAGTAGACAAGATGATGTTCTATAACAGGCAGCAGGTGACTTTCGAGCGCGAGGAAGACTGGGGTTTTAAGACTACGGTAGGACTGAAAACGGAAGAGAACGTGCCGTGCGGAGAGCTGTATTTCCGCCCGCTGTCGACTCTTGAAAACACTAAGATAAGAACAACCGAACTGCGTGCCGAACTGCGTTTCGCTCCCGGCGAGACGTTCATAAACACCAAACAGCGCCGTTTGAAAATCAATCTCGATGCGCCGGTGTTTACTGTCAGTCACACATTGGGTCTTAAAGACGTGCTGGGAGGTGACTATCGCTATAACTATACCGAGGCAAGCATATATAAACGTTTCTGGATGAACAGTTGGGGAAAGATAGATTGCTATGTGCGCGGAGGCATACAGTGGGACAAAGTGCCGTTCCCTTTGCTGTGTATGCCGGAGACCAACCTTTCATATATTATACAGGACTTCACTTTCCAGTTGGTAAACAACATGGAATTTCTTAATGACAGGTTTGTAAGCGCCGATATCGGATGGGATTTTAACGGCAAATTGTTCAACCGCATACCGCTGATAAAGAAATTGAAGTGGCGTGAGTATATTGGCGTTAAGTGTCTGTGGGGCAGCCTAAGCGATAAGAATAATCCATATTTGCCGCAGAATGCGGGCGACGCTACGTTGATGGAATTTCCCGGTGGAGCGTATATTATGAACTCCAAGACACCGTATGTGGAGATGGCTTTCGGTATTCACAATATCTTCAAGATAATACATGTGGAGTATGCCCGTCGTCTCAACTATCTGGATCTGCCCACGGCAACCAAGCACGGAGTGAGGTTCATGTTCCGTATGACTTTCTAAAATGCTTTTGCCATATCTCTTGAAATAAGAAAAAGAATCCTTGCCGCAACTATTTCTGGTGCTGTTGCGTCTATTATGGTAGAGTAATGGCAATAGACCGGAAAAGAAATAAAATAAGGAATAGATTATTATGAAGAGATTTTTATTATTGGCATTGACGGTGTTTGCCGTCTTTTCGGGAGTGTATGCGGAAGAAAACGATTGTATGGTGACGGCCGGGCCGGATGGTAAAAATGTGAAGACGGTATACAGAAAGGTGTCGAACTTCACGAAGATAGCGGTCAACGGTTATGTGACGGTGTATTACACTCAGGGGAGCAAGCGCTCGGTAAAAATTAAAGGGCCGTCTGAAAAGTTGAAGGATCTTGACTTGACTGTGAGCAACAACACACTGTCTGTCACTTTTAAAGGCAGTACTTCGATAAGATATTCGTTCAATATATCGGATATATTCGGCTCGTTGTCCGGTCAGGATAGTGGTGGCGACGGAATATATGTATACGTCACGTCTCCTGATCTTGTGGGTGTCAAAGTGTTTGGCAGCGGTGATTTCATCTGTCAGGGTAGGCTGGATACCGATAATATGTACATAGAGCTGAAAGGGTCGGGGGATATTAAATTCAAGGATATTATCTGCGACGGGATATCGACAAACCTGATTGGCAGCGGTGACATAAGCATAAAAAAACTGGATGCGCTTAATTCCAAGGTCGCTCTTACCGGCAGCGGGGATATTGATATATCCCAGAAGAACACAAAGCATACCGATGTGTTGTTGAAAGGTAGCGGAGATATAAGCATTTCGTTTGCCAATTGTGGCCGGTTGGAGAGCTCTTTGAAAGGCAGTGGCGACATAACGTTCAGCGGAACAGTGAGATCCATGAATAAAAAATCGCTTGGCAGCGGCGATTATCATATACGAAATCTGCGTGTGGCAAAGTGAATGGACATTGATTATATAAGCGCCGGCTTTTTATCATTGCATAAAAAGCCGGCGCTTTATTTTCTCCTTTCATTTATAATTAGTAATTTTGCCATGTATTTATAATGTACAGACAGAATGAAATATGCTGTAATAGCCGCGGGCGAGGGTAGCCGGTTGGCTGCCGAGGGTATAGATGTGCCCAAACCGCTGGTAAAAGTTGGCGGTGAGCATCTGATAGACAGACTGATCCGTGTGTTCATTGAGAATGAAGCGGAAGAAATAGTGGTGATATGCAATGACATAACAGCTCAAGTGAGCCTGCATCTTGTGAAGTTACAGGCTGACGGACTTCAAGGACAGCCGGTTCCGTTGCGTTTCGTGGTGAAGAGCACGCCCAGTTCGATGCACAGTTTTTATGAGATAAGCCGATATCTCGGAGACGGCCCTTTCTGCCTCACAACGGTGGATACCATATTCCGTGAGGACGAGTTCAAAGACTATATATCTGTGTTCCGCAAGTCATTGGAGGGCGGTGAGGCCGACGGTATGATGGGAGTGACCGATTTTATAGACGATGAAAAGCCACTGTATGTGGATACCGACGGGCAGATGAATATCACCGGCTTTCTTGACAAGTCTGATACATGTCGCTATATTTCCGGCGGAATATACGGGCTCACTCCCAAAACGATAGATACACTCAACGGATGTATGGGGCGTGGCGAGAGCAGGATGCGTAATTTCCAGCGTGCTCTCATTGCCGATGGCCACCGTTTGAAAGCCTATCGTTTCTCGAAAGTGCTCGATATAGATCATGCGTCAGATATAATCAAAGCCGAACAGTTTATCACAGATTAAATATTATGAGTAAGAAATTCAGCGAATTGCTCCGTGAGTCGTTCAAGTCGGATGATACCGAGGAGTGGCTCGACATACACTTCACAAGACCGATAGGCCTCGCTTTCGCATTGCTTTGGAAGCGTCTGCATGTCCATCCCAATACGGTTACGGTAATGTCGATGTTTCTCGGCGCAGCGGCGGGATACATGTTTTATTTCAGCGACCTGTGGCACAATATTGCAGGAATAATCCTTCTTATGTTCGCTAATTTTTGCGACTCGACAGACGGGCAGCTTGCCAGGCTAACCGGGCAGCGCACTCTGATAGGGCGAATGCTCGACGGCTTTTCAAGCGATGTATGGTTCACGGCCATTTATTTTGCCATCGTGTTCCGTATCTATGACCGAGACATCCCTTTCACCGATGTGCATTGGGGACTTTGGGGCTTTCTGATGTGCCTGATAGCGGGTGTGGTCTGCCATACAAGGCAGTGCGCACTGGCAGACTATTATCGCCAGATACACCTTTATTTCCTTCTCGGAAAGAAAGGTAGCGAGCTTGACGATTCCAAGACACAGCAGGACATACTCGACAGTCTGCCAGAGAAAGGCGCTTTCTGGGATCGGGCGTTCTATTTCAATTATCGGAATTACTGCCGGGGGCAGGAAAAGCGCACTCCCGAGTTTCAGGCTTTCTATAAGCATATAAAGGCGAAATATCCCAATGCAGAGGATATGCCTCAGGGGTTGCGTGCCGATTTCAGGAAAGGATCGCTCCCGTTGATGAAATATACCAATATGCTTACGTTCAACACGCGCGGCATCACACTATACATATCGTGCCTTCTCGACGTGCCATACGTGTATCCGCTTTTCGAGATCGTGGTCCTCACTGCCATGTGCGTGTATATGCACCGTTCGCATGAGGCTATGTGCCGCAGGCTTGACACCAAGTATTTCTCCTGAACGGATATTTTTTTCTGCCGGATAAGGAGTATGGAAAGAATGCTTGATATGGTATGACACGGTATAATTATACCGGGATAATAAAAATGCAACGGATGATGTACGGTAAAATAAAGACACGGGCGCAATCTGACGGGTTGCGTTTCGTGTCTTTTTTTTATTGTCTTTTGTTCCTCTTGACATTCTCGTTGCCGTCTGCCGCCATGCCTGCCGACTCTTTGAAGTGGTATGAGCGTGTGCAGCAACTCGATGAGATAATGGTGCGTTCTGATAAAAAAAAGTATTCGCGCAAGGCTAATCCGGCTGTAGAGCTGATGCGTAAGGTGATAGCAGCCCGCCGCGATACAAGACTGTCGGCTCACGACTACTATCATTACTGCAAGTACCGGAAGCTGACAATGGCGGTAAACGACATTTCGCATGATGACTTTGAGAAAGGGATGTTTGCCGGAATACCCGGTTTTTTCAGACAGGTGGAGCTATGCCCGCACAACAACAAGCTGATACTGCCGGTCGTGGTGACCGAGGCTTACACGCAGGAGACGTTCCGTAAGGATCCGCGTGACTCTAAGACAATAGTGCGCGGATACCGTTCCGAGGGCATAAACAAGGTATTCAGATCGGGCGGGCTGATAACGGCGGCTCTTGCCGATTTCTTTCCCGACATTGATATATACGACAACAGGATACGTCTGCTGCAACAATCGTTCACGTCTCCGATTGGCGATGATGCCTTGCGTTTTTATCGCTTTACCATTGTAGATACGCTGAGTGTGGGCACCGACCGTTGTGTCCGCCTGCGTTTCATGCCTGACAATATTCTGGATTTCGGATTTTGCGGTGACATTTATGTCATGGACGACTCTTCGTACAGAGTGCGCAGGTGCGAACTGTCGGTGCCTAAGCGTGGCGGCGTGAATTTTGTGGACGGGTTGCGCATACTCCAGGAGTTTGGTGCGGCACCAGGCGGAGAGTGGGTTATGACACTTGACGAGATGGTGGGAGAGTTTAAGATGTTCGACTTTCTGAAAAAGTGCATTGTCATACGCACCACACACATGGGTGGACACTATTTCGCTGCTCTTCCGGACAAGTTGTTCCGTGGCTTTGACAAAGAGCTGGTGGAGCGAGGGGCAGACCGTCGGGATGATAGTTTCTGGGACATGTATCGCCCGGTAGACCTCACTCCCGGTGAGCGGAACCTGCCCGAGTTTATGCGCAACGTGAAGATGATGGGACGCAATAATATCTTGCTGACAGCCTTACGCTCTATTGTCGAGAACTATGTTGAGGTCGGGGCGGGCGGCCGCGAGGCTCTGGTCGATATCGGACCTGTAAATGCCATTATTTCAAACAATAGCGTGGACGGTTTCCGCACACGGATAGGAGGGAAGACAACCGCCAACCTCAACCGGCATCTTTTCTTCAACGGATATTATGCCCATGGGTGGAAGAGCCGGGCAGACTATTATAAGGCCGAGCTTACATATTCGTTTCGCCCTAAGATATATACGCCCGAGGAAAGGCCGAAACGCAGTATTACCCTGACATCTGTGTATGATATATGCTTTCCTGGTGACAGAGGGGTGGCAGACCCGGAACATAATATGTTTACAGCCCTGACGTGGGGCGATACCGAACGAATGATGACATACAACCGGCAGCGGCTGACATTCGAGCGTGAGGAGACCTGGGGACTTACTTCTTCACTGATGATTACGGCGGAGGAGAACATGCCACGAGGCAAGCTGATGTTCACGGCTGCCACACAGTCCATAAGAACGACCGAGTTGAGGGCCGGTCTGCGCTTTGCTCCCGGGGAGCGTTTTGTGGCCACCAAGCGCGGACGTCGCAGGATAAACCGCGATGTGCCGGTGCTTACGCTTACTCATGCCGTGGGTATCGACGGATTTTTGGGCGGCGGTTATGACTATAATATTACCGAACTGATGTTCAGCAACCGTTTTTGGATGAAGAGCTGGGGCAAGGTCGATGTAAGACTGCATGCCGCGGCGCAGTGGAACAGCGTGCCGTTTCCGTTGCTTGTAATCCCATCGGCCAACCAGTCGTATATGCTGCGCGACGGTATGTTCAACCTGATGGACAATATGGAGTTTCTTTCCGATCGTTGTCTGTCTGCGGATATAACGTGGGATATAGGCGGAAAGATTTTCAACCGCGTTCCGTTTGTCAGGGATTTGCGGTGGCGTGAGTGTCTTGGCGTGAAAGCAATGTGGAGCAGTCTGACATCAAAGAATAATCCGTATGAAGCCGGATGCGGTACAGATGGAGCCCTCATGTCTTTTCCGGATGATGTCCATGTGATGTCAGGCAGTACGCCTTATGTAGAGATAATGGCGGGAGTGCATAATGTGTTCCGCTTTTTCGACATCGAGTATGTGCGCCGTCTTACATATCTCGGTCACCCGACAGCCAAAAGACAGGGCGTACGTTTCAGGTTTAAGTTGCAGTTTTGACATATCAAATAATTATACTATGCGAAAAATAAAGAACCCTTGGTTGTCGAAGCCCGGTTATCACTGCTTCGGTTGTTGTCCTGAAAATCCTCACGGAGTGGGCATGGAGTTTTTTGAGGATGGCGAAGACGTCGTTTGTTTCTGGCGGCCGAGCGCCCGATATCAAGGTTGGATTGACACGCTGCATGGCGGAATACAGGCCACGCTGATAGACGAGTGCGCGTCGTGGGTGGTGTTCCGCAAGTTGCAGACCACAGGAGTGACAAGTAATCTGAGCGTGAAATATCGTCGTCCGGTAATGACAACCGAACCTCAGATAACCATCCGTGCCCGTCTGCGCGAGATGAAGCGAAACGTGGCCTTTATCGGCGTGACGATAGAAAACTCGCGTGGCGAGCTGTGTGCCGAGGGAGAGGCTGTGTATTTCACTGCCACTCCGGATAAAGCGGCTGGTATGGGTTTCACGGAATGTGTCACCGAGGGCGACGAGTTGTTGTCGATGTGACGGTCAGATCTCGTCTTCCTCTTGCGAACTGGTGTCTAACTGTGTGTCTCGCGAGATTGTGACATCGCCCATTCTCGACACCTTCACGATCAACGGGATATACTCATCGGTCTGCGGCAGGCTGACACTGGCCGCAAACAGAAGGGACGAGCCTTCCACACGGTCGAACACGAGACCTTCGAGTATGCCAGACTTGCTGTATTCATCGCTGATGTGCTGTTCGAAAGAGGCTTTTGTGAAAGTCTTGTTGAAAAACGTGCTTCCGTCGGCTCTGTTTACGGTGAGTGATATGCTGTTGTCAACAAACTTCTGGCCGCTTTCGTCTTTCACCTTCGCCAGTTTGTCATCGGCCGTGCGTTTAATCTCGCATGTGTATACGTTTCCCAGCCATTCCACGTCTTTCGATTGCGTGTAGTCCTGCATTCTCACCGGTTCGGCTGTGGTTCTGCTCTCTTTCTTCGTCGTTATTATGTTCTCGTTTTTACTCTCTCCGCCGCAACTCATCAGTCCTGCTGTCAGCATTCCGGCGGCAATGGCGTTTAAAACTTTTTTCATCGCGTATGTCAATAGGTGTATTATTTTTTTTGTAAAGATGATGCGGATCGGGTGGAATAAAACTGGTTTCGATTTTCCTTGATACCGCATATCTTCTGCAAAGGTAATGAATTTTTTCCGATATTTCATGTTTTTTATCATGTCATCTGTATCTGGCAGACGCTCATGTAGTGGGCAATGTATATTAATGTGTATCGTTATGTTGCTTGCATTTTACGATGTTTTATAGTAAATTTGGTGTCGGAAATATTAAATTTAAATGTTGTTTTTATGATAAATGTTTACAATATATGCGGTTCGTCATCTACATTTGCAGGTCTGGAAATGTATATTTATGCATATTTGCGAACTATGATATTTGATAAATTCGGGACTGTCGTGGGTATATAATGATATATACGTGTTCCGGTTGAGGCACCATCATGCCTCATTGGAGTGCCGGAAGGCTCCCTGTCTATGGGCAGGGAGCCTTTTTTATGTCTTATTCGGCCATTTTTCGTCTTGCATTGGGATACTCGTTGGCTTGCGTTTAGCCGCTCGTTGCATTGCGTTTAGTATCCGAATGCATCCTGACGGGATACTTATTGCGGAATGACGGTATGCCGAACGCAAAACGACCGATGTGCAAACTGTACTCATCGGTCGTTTTGTCATTTTTCAAAGTCTTTTGTATCGCATTTCTCACTGATGTTGCATAAATATTCGGCGTCCGTCTAATTCATTGTCGTTATGATTTTTCTTTACGTTATCAAGCCTTTTCTTTACGTTATTATGTTTTCAGGCATATACGGACATATTGTTTTGTTGCCGGTGTGGTGTCTTTCGGGTTTGTTGTGTGGTCTTCCGGCATATTCTATGATATCGGTTTTTTGGCCGATGTCTCTCTTATGACTAATTTTTGGGGCACTTTCTCATGATATATTGTTTTATCTCCGGCTATGTTTCTCAGCAGCAGGCGGCATGCCGTCACTCCCATCTTGTGCGACCGGTCTTCTATTGCCGACATGCGGGGCGTGACGTATGCGGCATGCAGGTCATCGGTAAATCCTATCAGCGCCACGTCTTCAGGTATTCGCAGGCCGAGTTGTTTTATTGCGGTAAAGGCTGCGAAAGTTATTATGTCGTTGAAAGCGAGTATGGCATCTGGGCGGTCCGGTCGTTTCAGCAGTTCGATGGCCGATTGCAGGGCTATGTCGTAGTCAATCTTGTCGCATACCACCATGTTGCGGTCTATCGCTATTTTGCTTCCACGCAGCGCTTCGAGGTATCCGTGCTTGCGGCGTCGCACCATGTCAAGGTGGTTTGGTCCGCCGATAAACGCTATCCGCCGGCTGCCGGTGTCTATGAGATGTTGCGTGGCTTGTTGTGCGGCTTCGTCTCCGTTGGCCGTGACGGAAGAGAAACGATCTGTCAGGCATGTCCTGCCGAAGAACACGAGGGGTATTCTCATATCGGCGATTTCTTCGAAGTGGGAGTAGTCTGTGGTGCTCTGTGCCAGTCCGGCGATGATGCCTTCGACATGCAGTCCCACGAAATTGTCTATCACCCTCGCTTCTGTCTCGAAGTCTTCATGGCTGTTTGCGCTTATCACCGAATATCCTTTGCGTCGTGCCTCATCTTCAATCCCATCGAGCACCGCTGCATAGTAGTGTGTGACGAGATTGGGTACCACGACGCCAATGATTTTCGGAGCTTCCCGACGTAGGCTCTGGGCAAACGGATTGGGACGGTAGTTGAGTTCTTTGGCGAGGTTTTTAACTTTGTCCTGCATCTCTTTTCCTATTTCAGGGCAGTTTCTCAGCGCTCTGCTCACCGTGGCAATGCTCACTCCCAATTTTTTTGCCAGGTCTTTCTGCGATGTTCTACGCTTGTTGTCGGTCATAAAAACTTAAAGGTGAATAAGGGATATTCTTTATGCAAAGTTAAGCAAAATCAGAGTAATCCGCAAACGTTTACGTAGGATTTTTAGGTAAAAAAGATACAAATTTATTAAAATCTGCCTATCTTTGCATCAGAAATTCAGAATGAGTAATGAATAGTTGATAATAAGTTAGTTAGAAAACAGAGGATTAAGACTGTCGTGAGACACTCTTAATCCTTTTTTTATTTCATGGGGCTTATGCAGTCCATAGCCCGATATTTGGTCAGTCCGAAAACTCTGTGGGTATGTTAAATCTACCCTGTTGGTTTGCATAATCTAAAAATCGGTTTTTATAGTCAGGCACCGGTTTTCTTGGCACAAGCCGAAATTCCGGTGCATTTGTTAAAACAATGAGAATAGAGTGTTAAA
>NZ_BEWV01000176.1 GCF_002933775.1 Prevotella sp. MGM1 | reverse complement strand
GGCACAAGCCGAAATTCCGGTGCATGGATTTTAGGAAAAGTGTTAAATTTGCGTCATGAAGACTAGTGAAGCATTTTGGCAGTTTCTGCCCGCAGGCCTAAATGAGCTGTTTGAGATGGTCAGGTTTGAAAAGACAGATCAATCCTACGACATATGGCTTGACGAGAAGAAGAAACTTTCCGACGAGGATTACCGCAATCCCAACATAGTAGCGAGAGGCTACACGGATTATGTAACGATACAGGACTATCCCATGCGTGGCAGACCGGTCTATCTTCATATGCGCAAGAACAAATGGTGGGACAAGAAAACAAACGAGATATTCTCCTACAACCTTGAGCTTCCCAACGAAGAAGGGACACGACTCAGTGCCGAGTTCGTGGCTTTTTTAAAAGACGAAGGTGGAGACGACAGCTCTGTCGATTAAGCACATAGCGCAGATGTACTGCGTAAACGGCAAGTGTTTTGCTGACTTATACCGCAATAAGCTGAGCGGCTACGCCCAGTGGTGCGAGAGAGAACTCGGCAGTGGGATTTACTTCAACGCCGTCAACATCGGGCCGTACATGAGCCTTGACGAGACGTGTCTGAGCAACGGCGAGGTATGGACATTCCTCACCAATAAGGACGGGCACGGCGGCAGGGGTACACTTGCCGCTGCAATCCCGGGCACAAAAAGCGACGAGATCATCTCCATACTCATCGGAGCGATGGGCAAGACCCTGAGACGAAAAGTCAGGGAGGTCACATGCGATCTGTCGTCCTCGATGATGCTGATAGCCGCCGAGGTTTTCTACAACGCACACGTCGTCAACGACCGTTTCCATGTGCAGCAGGTCTACAACGAGGCTGTCGATGAAATCCGTGTCGACATCCGCAGGCAGCTCATAGCGGAGGACAATGCCCGCGACAAGTCCGTGCCACCGGTGACTTACTCAAACGGCGAGACCATGCGCCAGATACTTGCCCGCAGCAAACACACACTGATGATGTCTCAGAACAAATGGACTGACATACAGCGTCATCGCGCAAACATTCTGTTCAGACACTATCCGATACTGAAAGATGCTTACCGTCTTGCGATGGAACTGCGCAGCATATTCAACTCGAAGATTTCACCGGCAAAAGCCATGGGTAAATTGAACAATTGGTATGAAAAGGTGTCAGCGCTGGCAAACAACAACTTCCGTTCTGTCATCAAGACATTCAAAAACCATGCCCCGACAATCCTCAACTACTTTCGCCGACGTGCCACCAACGCCTCCGCCGAAGCATTCAACTCCAAAGTCAAAATCTTCCGTTCGCAGATGCGAGGGGTCCGTGACCGTGATTTCTTTATCTTCCGACTCGTCAAGCTATACGCCTGAATCTTTAACACTCTATTCTCATTGTTTTAACAAATGCACCGGAATTTCGGCTTGTGCC
>NZ_BEWV01000175.1 GCF_002933775.1 Prevotella sp. MGM1 | reverse complement strand
ACGGGATGCTAAACGCGACGCAATCAGTATACTAAACGCGAATCGGGACTTTCAAAAAGTGGAATGCCCGGAGTGTGAATAATGAATATTTTCTGTATGGTGCTGATATACAGTGTGTTGTGTAAAACACTGAACTGCGGCGATATTTGCGGCCTCCGCATTTTAGTTTCAAAATAATCGAAATATGGAACGTGCTTTGTAAAAATAATTCCGAATTCCGTAAACTTTGTTTTGTTGGATGCGGATGCATTATACTGTACTTGGCAATCACCGTCTTGTGGTCATGGGATGTCTCTGCTTCCGGTGCTTCTGCATTCGCCGGCAAGGCGGCTCTTTGCGTATTGCCGTCGGGTAATGATGCCGCTATGTCGTGCTTGCTTGCCGTATATGGATATACGGGACGGTCTTTAAAAAGCTTCGCGGTATTTTTTTTCGTCCTTGTCGTCGAGCATGCTGAGATAAGATTGGTATCGACTTTCAGATATGTAGTGCTCTTCCACGGCGCGGAGCACGGCACACCCTGGCTCATGGCGGTGGGTGCAGTCGCTGAAACGGCAGTCGTGCGAGAAGTGGAATATCTCCTTGAAATAGCTTGTCAGTTCTTCCGGCTCGATGTCGAATGTTCCGAACCCCTTTATTCCAGGCGTGTCAACGATATATCCGCCGCCCGGCAGTTCGAGCATCTCGCTGAAAGTGGTGGTGTGCATGCCGGTGTTGTGTGCGTCGCTGATTTCAGATGTGCGCAGGTTCACGCCGGGCAGTATGCTGTTTATCAATGTCGACTTGCCTACGCCGCTGTTGCCGCTCAGCACGGTGATCCTGTCTTTGAGCAGATTGCGCAGGCCGTCGATACCGCTGCCTGTGGCCGCCGATACGGCCCGGCACTCGTATCCTATGTTGTCGTAGAGCGTCATCATCAGCTCCTGATACCGCAGTTCGTCGTCGGTCAGTATGTCGCTTTTGTTGAACACCAGCACCACCGGTATGCGGTATGCCTCGGCCGAGGCGAGAAAGCGGTCAATGAAAGTGGTGGAGGTCTGCGGCTTGTTCACCGTAACCACGAGAAATGCCATGTCCACGTTGGCTGCGATGATGTGGCTTTGCTTCGACAGGTTTGGCGACTTGCGTATGATGTAGTTCCGGCGGTCGTCTATCGTCGTGATAAAGGCCGTGCCTTCCGGATTTGTCACTATGTCAACCCTGTCGCCCACGGCCACCGGGTTGGTGCTGCGGATGCCTTTCAGCCTGAAGTTTCCTTTTATCTTGCTGTCTATCAGCCGTCCGTCGTCTGTCTTTACGGTGTACCAACTGCCTGTGTTCTTGACTACTAAACCTTTCATTGGCGTTAATGATGAATAATAAATTATGGATTATCGGCCGTTGCCGGTTGGCATCGTCACCGATAATCC
>NZ_BEWV01000174.1 GCF_002933775.1 Prevotella sp. MGM1 | reverse complement strand
CCGGTCGCCGGTGCCTCGGTGTCGCTTTTCAACAATCCCGACCTGCACTTCACTTTTCCCACCATAAAGTTGCCCTCGATGGGAAGCGACCACAAGCCGGTGAGCGATGATTTCGCACGGGAATGGCGCGAGATGCTCGCCGACGGCCATTATTTCACCATGGACAGGTGGATGACGGCCATGGGAGCGGAAAACCAGCAAGCCATCATCACGGCGGGCGAGAGTGACGAGCTGACACGCAAGCTGAGTCTGAAATCAAGCCGTGGCGGTTATAAGGTGTCGATAATATGGCTTCCGGAGCGCATGAATATCGAGTGTGCCAACAAGATGCTCAAGCTCATAGAGGAACCGCCGAGTCACACTGTGTTCATCATGGTATGCGACGAGCCGGACAAACTGCTCGAGACAATACGCAGCCGCACACAGCGCATTGACATGAGGCGCATTGACGAGGCAAGCATGAGGCAGGCTCTCGCCGAACGGCGCGGACTGTCGGCCGACGATGCGGCAAGGACAGCCCGGATGGCCGACGGCGACTGGATTAAAGCGCTCGAGCTGTTGAGTGCCGACAGCGAGAGCAGGCTGTTTCTCGATATGTTCCGCACGCTGATGAGGCTGGCGTATATGCGCAACGTCAAGGAACTGAAGAAGTGGAGCGACACCATGCAGTCACTCGGCCGTGAGAAGCAGAAACGCTTTCTTGAATATTTCCTGCGGATGGCTCGTGAGAATTTCATGTATAACTTCCGCAATCCCGACCTCATATACATGACAAGGGAGGAAGAGGAGTTTGCCCGGAACTTTGCACGTTTCATCAATGAGGCAAACATATTGCCGATATGCGACCTCGTGAACAGGGCCATAAGAGATATAGGGCAGAACGCCAACGGCAAGATAGTGTTTTTCGATATGGCGTTGCAAATGATAGTATTGCTCATCCGGAAGAGCTGACGGAAGATGCCGTGGCGCGAAGAAATAATTAAAGATAAAATAATAGAAATAAGATATGGACATCAAAGAAAAGGAAAACGAGATATTCTGCGGGTGCGGACGGGGACTGTGCAAGGAAGCCGTAGGCCGGCAGGACAGGCAGCTTAACACATACGACTGGCTGGCTGACGTGCCCGGAAATACCGACGACACAGACCTTGTGGAGGTGCAGTTCAAGCATACGAGAAAGGGATATTATCACAACGTGAACCGGCTTGACCTGAAAAAAGGGGACATCGTGGCCGTTGAGGCCAATCCCGGACATGATATCGGAGTGGTGACACTCACAGGACGGCTTGTCAAGATGCAGTTGAAGAAAGCCAACTTGCGCTCGGCAGATGACATAAAGCGTATATACCGCATTGCCCGGCCGGTGGATATGGATAAATATCGTGAGGCAAAGAGCCGTGAGCACGAGACGATGATAGAGAGCCGCCAGATAGCGAAAAATCTCGGCTTGAAGATGAAAATAGGCGACGTGGAGTATCAGGGCGACTGCAACAAGGCCATATTCTATTACATAGCTGACGAGCGTGTAGACTTCCGCCAGCTAATCAAGGTGCTCGCCGAGACGTTTCATGTGAGGATCGAGATGAAGCAGATAGGCGCTCGGCAGGAGGCGGGGCGCATAGGCGGTACGGGCCCGTGCGGCCGTGAACTGTGCTGTGCCACGTGGATGAAAAACTTCGTGAGCGTGAACACAAACTCGGCGCGCTTCCAGGATATATCGCTCAACCCGCAGAAACTGGCGGGTATGTGTGCCAAGTTGAAGTGTTGCCTCAACTATGAGGTCGACAACTATGTTGAAGCGGGCCGCCGGTTGCCAAGCAAAGAAGTCGTATTGCAGACGCAGGACAGCGATTATTATCTCTTCAAGTCCGATATTCTGGCCGGGATGGTGACATACTCCACTGACAAGGGCATGGCTGCCAATCTTGAGGTGATAAGTGCGGAGCGGGCCAAGGCGGTGATAGAGATGAACCGGAGAGGCGAAAAGCCGCTGTCTCTTCAAGAGGACGGAGGAAATAAAGACAGCGGACGGCCGGTGGACCTGCTTGCCAATGAGAACATATCAAGGTTTGACAAGGCCAGGAAAAAGAAGAAATCGGGCAGGCGTCCGCCACGGCAAGACGGCCAGGAGGAGACCCGCAGGCCGCGAAAGCCGGCTGCCGGCCGGCAGAACGCGCCTGAAGCGGCGGCGGAAAACAGCCAGAGACCACAACATGGAAGAGGCGGTCGCAGACAAGGTAACCGGCCGCCGAGAAATAATCAGCATCGGGATGCGAGGGAACAGAACAATAAAGGACAGGGCAATTGAGGCTCTGATGGTACTTACGGTTGCGACGGCGCTTGTGTCTTGCAACCGTAAAACCGTTTATTACCATTATGAGCACACGCCGATAGAGGGGTGGGAGAAGAACGACACACTGACGTTCAACGTCAGTCCGATGGCTGTGGCGGGTGATTATCGTGAGCATATCGGCTTGCGGATAAACGGTTCTTACCCGTTCACAGGATTATGCCTGATAGTGGACCAGACGATACTCCCGTCGGGAGTTATGATAAGCGATACGCTGGACTGTAAGCTGATAGCGGACGACGGGGCTGTGAAAGGGCGCGGAGTGAGCTGTTATCAATATAAATACCACCTTAAAAACATAAGGCTCGACAGCGGAGATTCACTCCGTATAAATGTACGGCACAACATGATACGAGAAATCATGCCGGGTATAGCCGACATAGGAGTGCGGATAGACAGGATAAGATAGGACGACAGGGCGGATCAGTTTCTCGCTAAATTGCGGCCGGCGTCTATCCTGAGGAATATGAACAGCAGGAAAGTGAACCCCCACAGCGATGAGCCGCCATAGCTGAAAAAGGGCAGGGGGATACCTATCACGGGAGTAAGGCCGAGCACCATGCCCACGTTTATGAACACGTGGAACAGGAATATGGAAAGTACGGAATAGCCGTATACACGGCCGAAGCGGAACGGTTGCCGCTCGGCAAGGTGGATGAGGCGGAGTATGAGGGCGAGGAACAGCAGCAATACTCCTGTGGACCCGAGGAAGCCTTCCTCCTCACCGACGGTGCAGAAGATGAAGTCCGTGTCTTGTTCGGGTACGAATTTAAGTTTTGTCTGCGTGCCTTGCAGGAAGCCTTTGCCTTCAATTCCGCCCGAACCGATGGCAATCTCGCTCTGATGCACGTTGTATCCGGCTCCGGAAAGATCTTCCTCAAGACCGAGAAGCACGTTTATTCGTACACGTTGGTGAGGCTCCATCACATTATTGAGTACGTAATCGGCCGAATAGAAGAATGCCATAGAGCCGAGGGCAAACATCATGATGAAGAAATAACTTCGTATCCGGGTTGCCAGTCCGCGCCATAACAGTATGCCGGTCATGATGGCGCTGATGGCCAGTTGCACCCATACCACATCGAACGGTATCACGTATTTGGAGAACAGAAAACATATAAGCGTGATGCCGAGAGAGTATGCGAGCATCTGGAACATTATCTTTTTTTCCTTGCAATATACTCCGATCATCAGTGAAGTGAACACTTGTACGAGCAAGAGTACAATGAACTTGCCCATGGATGTGGGGGTGTCGAGAAGCATGGTAGACTCGAAACGAATGCCTACGACAAAGTAAATGACAGCCGCCACACCTGTGAAAAGCACGCTGCCCGGCATTCCCTCGCGGTAGAACATGAGGAAAAAAGCGAGATACACGAGTGCCGAACCGGTCTCTCGCTGCAATATGATGAAGAGCATGGGCGTGATAATGATGCCCATTGTGACGGCGAAGTCTTTCAATTTGTGTATGCTGTAGCCGTAGCCGCTCATGAACTTGGCAAGTGCCAGAGCCGTGGCGAACTTGGCAAACTCGGCCGGTTGCAGGCGTAGCGAACCGAGGACGAGCCATGATCGGGAGCCTTTTATCGAGTGGGGATTGAATATCGTGGCGAAAAGCAGCAGCAGTAATGCGGCATATATGATATATGAGAAGGTGTCGTAGAACCTGTCGTCGAGCATCAGCAGCACGAAACCCAGGCATATCGACGTGCCAATCCATACAATCTGCATGCCCGATCGGGTGTCGAGGCTGAATATGTCGGTGTCTCCGTATGTGTAGCTCGCTCCGCAGACACTTATCCATCCGAATGTGAGGAGTGCCAGATATATTCCTATCGTCCACCAGTCGAGAGAGCGGAGCACGCCTTGCGGCTTGTCGGTTCGTTGCTTCATCTTTGTCGTTTACTTGCTTTTCGGATATTGTTTTCCGGGTCTTTTTATAATCGTTTATCTGTCTCTCGTTCCGTATGCTATGCGGCGGCGCTGGAAGTCGTCAGCTTGCTTCATGGATTCTTCCGATAGCTTGCCGTTTATATACTGTTCCATCATCAGTCCGCCTATCGGCACACCGTAATCGGCTCCCCATCCGCCGTTCTCCACATACACGGCGATGGCTATTTGAGGGTTGTCCATTGGCGCAAAGCCCATGAATACGGAGTGGTCGTGACCGCGGTTCTGGGCTGTTCCGGTCTTGCCGCACGCCATGAAATCATACTTCCCGAGGGCTCTGCACGTACCGCCGAGTACGGATGAACGCATGCCCTGCACCACATAGTTGTAGGCCCGGCTTTCCGCCATTGTGTAGTGGCGGCGTGTATATGTGGTGTCGAGCGGCTCGTCCTGTACTTTTTTCACCACGTGAGGCACGTAGTAATAGCCTCTGTTGGCGATTGTGGCTCCGAGATTGGCTATTTGAAGCGGTGTCGCAGTCACCTCACCCTGTCCGATCGATATGCTTATTATGGTCAGTCCGTTCCACGATCCGCGGTAGGCTTTGTCGTAAAACTCGGCGTTCGGTATCAGGCCCCGTTTCTCGCCGGGCAGGTCTATGCCCAGTTTATATCCGAAGCCCATGCTTACCATGTAGTCGCGCCATGTGTTCATGGCTGTCTGCACATTGCCGTATTTCTTGCGGTTGCCTATCATGTGATACAGACCCCAGCAGAAATAAGCGTTGCATGAGGTGCTCAACGCGCCCACAACGGCAATCGGAGAACTGTGACCGTGGCATTCGAGATGCAGTCCCCGGTGATAGAATCCGAGGTGGCAGGGATATGCAGTGGTTGTGGAGGTTATCCCTTCGTTGAGAAATGTCAGTGCCTGTGTGGTCTTGAAAGTAGAGCCAGGAGGGTAAAGTCCCATTATACTTCGGTTGAGCAACGGCTTCCATGCGTCGAGAGCGAGCTGCGAGTGGTTTTTGCTCCTCAGTCTGCCCACCATCATTCTTGGGTCGAATGTGGGTGAAGACACCATACAGAGCACCTCACCGGTAGACGGCTCGATAGCCACTATGCTGCCTATCTTCCCTTCGAGGAGTCTCTCTCCCAATGCTTGCAGCTTCAAGTCGATTGTCAGCGTGAGGTTCTTTCCTGCCACGGGACGCCTGTCTAACGCTCCGTTCTGATAGCTGCCTTGCAATCGTCCTCTTGCGTCGCGCAGCAAAATCTTTATTCCTTTCTCTCCGCGCAGCTGTTTCTCGTACTTCCGTTCAACGCCTAATTTCCCAATATAGTCGCCCGATATGTAGTAATCGTCTTCCTCGATGTCGGCTGGTGACACTTCCGCCATGTCGCCAAGGACGTGCGCCGCATAGGGATATTGATACTGCCGGATGCTTCGTCGCTGTATGTAGAAGCCAGGAAAGCGGTACATTTTCTCCTGGAATACGCTGAATTCCCTGTCCGAAAGCTGGTTCATGAACAGTTGCTGTGTAAACCGGGAGTATCCGGGAGTATTTTTGATGGTTTCCATCCGGCTGTCGAAGAACTCCTTGGTGATGTTCAGCGTGTTGCAGAACTCGGTCGTGTCGAGACGGTTTCTGGTCTCGTTCATCACCACCATGATGTCGTATGCCGGCTGGTTGTACACAAGCAGGTTGCCGTTGCGGTCGGTGATGACACCCCGCGACGGGTACTCGATCTTTTTGAGAAATGCGTTTGAGTCGGCGTTTTTCTTATAGTCGTCGCTCATTATCTGCAAGGTGAACAGTCTGATGATATACGTCACCACGATGACAATGGCCACCCCGGCAATGATAAACCGTCTGTTTTCGAGTCCGTAGTCTTTCACTTTTTCCTGACGCTCTCTATGGTGAGGATTAAAACAAAAGTCAATGCAGCACTGCCTCCCACGCATTCGAGCCACTGCAACCAGTTGAAGAAGTTGAAGGATTCAAGCGTGAAGAAAGCGAGGCAATACAGGATGATGAGTGTCCCGGCGTAAAAAGAATACTTCATCGTGCCAAGTTCGGATGCCGACGGCACGAGGTCTTCTGTCGCTTCGCGGGGAATGAAAAGTTCGAGGTAGTATGGTTGTATGGCACCTATGAGCGTAAGTGATGCCGATGCCACTCCGGGTGTGTTTGAGAAAGTGTCTATCGCAAGGCCAAGCAGGAAGCACCACAAGAGCACTGCCCACTTGGGATGGTTTCTCGGTATTGTGATGGCGAAATAAACGTAGAGTAGCGGTGTGGCGCAGTCGAACAGATGTATGCGATTGAGCACCAGTGCCTGCATCAGGCACAGCGCAATGAAAATGCCGGTCCGTTTTATCAGTTCGAAAGTCATGCTTTTATGGATTTATCTTCTTATTGTATTCTGCATGGAGTCTCTTGCCGCCCCTATCAGTTTAGCCTTTTCGGCTATGCTCTTGTCGTTGATTACACACACGTCGCGCAGTCGTCCGAAGTCGGTGGTAAGCTGTACCTTGAGTCTGTACGACAACCCGTCGCGCGAGTTGTATACCTGCAAAATCTTTCCTACGAGCACTCCAGGCGGGAATATCGACGAGTATCCGTTTGTCTCGACCCAGTCTCCCCGTTTAAATCTGGCATGTCGGGGTATGTCTTCCACAAACGCTGTTCCTGGGTCGCCGCCCTGCCAGTGCAGGTATCCGAAATATCCGCGGCCGCGTATTGCGCAGCTTATCCGCGACTTGGTGTTAAGAACCGGAAGCACCACGGTGTAGTGGTCGGACACGAGATAAGTTACCCCCACTATGCCTGTGCCGCACGCCACGCCCATGTCCGGTTCGATGCCGTCCGCCTTCCCGCGGTTAATGGTTATGAGATTGTCTTCCTTTTCGAGCGAGTTGCTCACCACCTTTGCCGGTACCAGGGTGTATTGTCTGAGCATGCGCAGCTCACCTTTGTCGGTGGCCATGCTGTCACCGGTGGCTTCGGTATACAGTCTTGACAGTTGGTTTACCTGGCGTTCGAGATAAAAATTGCGAAGCGTCAGTTCCTCGTTGACCTGTATCAGCGAGAAAAACGACTCCACGGCAGAGTGCCATTCGTATATCTTTCCCGTGACGGCGTTGGCCGACGACACCCATACACTGCCTTGATAATTGTTGTATCCGAACAGTAGTACTGCCGATGCGACTTCGAGAACCACGAACAGCAGCCAGTGATAGTACTTGGTGAGAAACTCTAACAGATTACGCATAAAAAACTTTTAAAGGTAAAAAGGTAAAAAAGTAGAAGGTAAAAAGATATTGTACGGGAGAAATTTGCCTCATGGATGGTTTCTGTAGTCTCTACGGCTTTCATGGTTTCCGTATGTCTTTTACATACTTCCGACTTGTCTTTCTATACTTACGGTTTGACTTTTTCGTATTGCCGGTTTGCCTTTGTATAAACTTTCAGTCTGTAGCCTTCCCCTTTTCGGTCTTCCATGACCTTGTCATTACTTTTTTACCCTTTTGCCCTTTTACTTTTTTATCTTTAAAACTATCTCATCAGGAACGAGAACCGGTCTACGTTTTTAAGCGCTATGCCCGCTCCCTTGGCTACGCTGTGCAGCGGGTCTTCGGCCACGTGGAACTGTATACCCATCTTGTCGGTAAGTCGCTTGTTGAGTCCTCGAAGCAAGGCACCGCCACCACTGAGGTAAATTCCGTTTTTCACGATGTCGGCATAAAGCTCGGGCGGAGTGTTTTCAAGCGCAGAGAGTACCGCACTCTCTATCTTGGCTACTGTCTTGTCGAGGCAGTGGGCAATCTCCTGATAGCACACGGGCACTTCCATTGGCAGAGCTGTGATGCGGTTTGGGCCGTGCACCACATAGTCTTCCGGAGCTTCGTCACCGAGGTCCGTGAGTGCCGAGCCTACGTGTATCTTGATGCGCTCTGCCATGCGCTCGCTCACTTTCACGTTGTGCTGGCGGCTCATGTATTCCTGTATGTCAGCTGTGAGGTCGTCACCGGCCACTCGTATGGAGTTGTTGCTCACGATACCTCCGAGTGAGATTACCGCAATCTCGGTCGAGCCTCCACCGATGTCTACAATCATGTTTCCCTCAGGCGCTTCCACGTCGATGCCGATGCCTATAGCCGCGGCCATAGGCTCGAAAATCAGATACACATCGCGTCCGTCGGCATGCTCGGCCGAGTCGCGTACAGCACGCAGCTCCACTTCGGTAGAACCTGAAGGCACGCCGATGACCATTCGCAACGACGGTGAAAAGAGCCTGCTTCCAGTGTGTACCATTTTGATAAGTCCGCGCATCATCTGCTCGCAGGCAGAGAAGTCGGCAATAACTCCGTCGCGCAACGGACGTATGGTGCGTATGTTCTCGTGGGTCTTCTCGTACATCAGTTTCGCTTTCTCGCCCACGGCGATCATTTTGTCCGTGCGGCGGTCGAGAGCCACCACAGACGGTTCGTCGACCACGATCTTGTCGTCACTGATGATGATGGTGTTGGCTGTGCCAAGATCCATCGCTATTCCCTGAACAAAAGAAAAAAATCCCATTGTCTTTTACGGTTTTAAATCTCAATGGTTTGCGGCCGACATGCCTTTTGTGCTGGCTTCCGCTTATGGCATCTACCGGCCGCAAACATTGAATTGTGAATTATTTTGCGAACCACTCGTGTATGGCGGTATCGTAGTGGCTGCTCACTCCGAATGCACGCTCGGCAAACATCTTGCGGTCTGCGATGTCGGTCTGTGCTCCGTTCTTGTTGATTATATCGAGCAACATGCTATATTCGGCCTTGCTCGGCACTATCACTACATCCTTGAAGTTTTTAGCTCCGGCGCGGATGAGCGATATTCCGCCTATGTCTATCTTCTCGATGATGTCGGCATCGGAAGCTCCGCTTGCCACGGTGTCTTCGAATGGGTAAAGGTCTACGATTACGAGGTCAATCTCCGGAATTTCGTATTGGGCCATCTGCTGGCGGTCGCCATCGTTGTCGCGGCGTCCGAGGATACCTCCGAATACTTTGGGATGCAGTGTCTTGACCCGGCCTCCGAGGATAGACGGATATGTTGTCACGTCTTCCACCTTGCGGCAGTTGTAGCCGAGCGATTCGATAAACTGTTGCGTACCTCCCGTAGAAAGAAACTCTACACCTTCTTCATTAAGTTTTTTCAGCAACTCGTCGAGTCCGTCTTTGTGGAAAACGGAGATGAGTGCAGTCTTGATTTTTTTTGTTTCAGCCATACCGGTTTTATATTATAATGCATTATTTTTTAATAGAGGTTGCAAAGTTAATAAAAAGGGTTGGTTTGACAATCTTTTTTGACAGAAAAAACATTGCGTCGCGGTTTATTTTTGATTTATATCCTTTGGTTGCCGGACGAGGCCTGAATTGCTGTGGGTATTTTGTAGATAAAACATCAGACTTTTTATGCTTGCGTGTTTGTGGAAGTTTGTTTGGCGAGCTGATGCTTTTCTAGTAAAAATCAGGCTGATTTTGCATGAAAAACACTTTGATTTTTGATAGATTTATTGTTGTTGGTCGCTACGTTTTGGTTTGTTTCAATTATAGTATCTATTATTAGTTGATTATCAGTATTATATGCTCTAAACGGTAGAAAAGTGACCGTATGGATTCTGATTAGATACGAAAAGCGTGAGATTTAACGTATTTAACCTTCATTAGTATCAAATTAGCTGAACGTAAAAATGAAAGCCTGTCGATAGTGAGGGATGTTCACTACCGACAGGCTTATATGTATTTTATCTATAAAGTTATCTCCATAGAGGCTCCGAAAACCAATTTTCAGGGAATCCCATTGCTGCAGGGTCTACCTGTGGATAAGAAACGAGTAAGGATTTGAGGTCATTTTTGAAGTCCAATCCATATCCCATCGAATCAAGCCAATATGCAATACAACAGGCTATAGCATATACTTTGTTCGCATCAACACCATCAATGTTCACCCACGCACCACGTAAAGAGGCATTCATTTGTGGAGCGTTGGAGAGATAACGATTCCAAAGTCGTGAGTGGTGAGCGCAACAGTTTCTAAGGACAGTTACACTACGCATCCAGCTTTCCAACACCTCATGCTGTGGAAGATTGAATTGACGAGCTACACGCTTCTTCAATTTCTTGTCACTGAAATTGTAATAGAGTTTTGAAAGCGTGCCGAAAGATGCAAGTTCAAGCGTTTTCCATGCTGGAGGGAATATCGGCTTGTCATAGTTGTGCCTATGCTCTTTGATAAAGTCCTCCTTGCTACGTTGAAGTTCTCTATCTATGGAGTTCATATTCTCAATAAACTTGTGCTCATCGTCAGCAAGACTTGTATCAAAGAACCAAAACGATCCATGAGCCAAAGAGAACTCTTGTATAATCTTTGTGCGCAAAGCTATCTCTAATCGTTGGACTGCCTTGAACATCAAATCTCTCAATTCTATATCAAAGTTGTAGAGAGCTACGGCATCTTCAAATCTACTATTAGGCTTAAATTGATGCGTAGTCTTGTCAGCCTCCATAGGACGAAGGTATTGGACAAAACGAAAATAACTGACCTCTCCAAGAAATTTTGCAGCCTCGGATGAATCAGCAATATTTAAGCCTCTACTTTTTAGTAGTTCTATTTGTTCGGAAATAGAAAGAGCCTGTTTTGTGTATAATCTTAATGTTCCCATAAAAGCAAAAGACCCGCCCTGGTTCGCTGTTCAAATGGGAAGCGTGGCGGATTCTGTTGCTGCAAAGATACGAATAATCATTGATAATACAAACTTTTTAGCGAGAAAAATTACGCAAAAGTGGAATTCTTTGACATATTTATATTTAATAATGTTAAATCAGACCTAAAAGTCATACTTTACCAGCCAAACAAGGTGGTTTTCAAAGTAAAAGTGTTACCTTTGTAACGTCTATGCCCATACCGGAAGTCCCGATGGGCAGAGGTTGGGCAGACATATATACATATAAGGCGTAACTGTACGCTTTGGTTTTGACAGTGTAAGAATCTGGCAGTTCGAGCAAAAGTTGTCAAGAACAAAGCAACGGGAACGCCTCATGAGGTGTATTGTATACAGCCCTTATTGGCTTCGGACGATTTTGGGTCAGCGGATTTTTCCGGTGGGCGGGAGAGAGTATCAAGAGTATAGTGTT
>NZ_BEWV01000173.1 GCF_002933775.1 Prevotella sp. MGM1 | reverse complement strand
CGACCAGGTTCCTATCGCCAAAGACCTCATCACCGGTGTCGACTTCATGAAAGAGAGCGACGTTGTGGAAGTTGTGAGCGACGCCGACACGGAGACAATTCTCTATGCCGAGATGCCGGTGAAGACCAACCTGCGCATCACACACAGTGAGCCGGGTGTGAAAGGCGACACCGCCACAAACGCCACCAAGCCCGCGACACTCGAGACAGGCGTTGAGATACGCGTTCCGCTGTTTATCAACGAAGGCGACCTCATCCAGGTGGACACCCGCGATGGAAGCTACCTGCAACGCGTGAAAGAATAAGAAACCGCGGGTTTGCAATTCCGAATAACGGTTTTTTTGAGTTGTCGGGCCGTGCCCGGTGCTGAGTCCAATGTTTTTTGAATTATCGTAATTCACGGCTCCGCATCGGTCGCCGCCCGACAATTTGCAGATATAACCACTTGACCGATAAATCAAAACTTGTCACAGAAATGAAGTATTCCGTTATCGTTCCCGTGTTCAACCGTCCCGATGAGGTGGACGAACTGCTGGAAAGTCTCACAGGGCAGACATTCAATGACTTTGAGGTTATAATCGTCGAGGACGGTTCCGAACGCGACTGCCGTGCGGTGGCGGAAAGATACGGTGCCGCATTGGACGTGAAATACTATGTGAAAAAGAACTCGGGACCGGGGCAGAGCCGCAACTACGGAGCCGAACGGGCATCGGGCGAGTATCTCATCGTGCTCGACTCGGACGTGGTGCTGCCGCCGGGGTACATGCAGGCCGTGGACGACGAGCTGGCCGCTGAGCCGGCAGACGCTTTCGGGGGGCCGGACAGCGCGCACCCCTCGTTCACCGACACCCAGAAGGCTATATCCTACTCGATGACGAG
>NZ_BEWV01000172.1 GCF_002933775.1 Prevotella sp. MGM1 | reverse complement strand
GAAACAGCGCGCAAAAGCCCTGCCTGTTGAACCGGTAGTACATCTCTATGCGCTCCGGCGTGTCATTTTCCAATACCAGCAGCAACTCTTTCGCAAACTCTAACGCTGCCGACCCGTTGGCCGTCACCGTCATTCCGTCGCTAACAGCCTGACTGTGCACATACATTTTCTCACCGGTATAGTTGCTGCCTCCCCACGACCGGAGTTGCTCCAAGCCGTTACCGGTATGCCTCACGGTATTGAGAAAACCATGCTTTGCCATGAACGACGCCCCGTTGCATATCGCGCCGACCACTTTACCTGCCTTTAGCGCCTTCTCCACAATCGGCACCACCCTGTCGGCCACGGGCTGATACCAGCCGAAACCGCCTATAAGAACTATTGCGGCATAATCGTCGGGCATCGTGTCGAACGAATAGTCGGGCATCGTGCGGAAACCACCGATAGACCTTACCGGGTCCATCGTGGGCGCCACAACCTTGTTGACATACTTTGGAGTCTCCTTCAACGACTGCTCATCCGATGCTATCGCCTGGGAGAGGTACACTGCCTCATGCGCTGCGTAATCAGGCAGAAGGATATATAAAACTTCGTTGCTCATAATTATATTCTTTAAAATGAATGTATTTATATCTGCATGGCTTCAAGCGTATATACGGATACGCCATCATGCGATGCCCCGTCATCCCAAAACCATTGGTCGTATATAAAATGGTTGTATATGAAAAAAATCTCCGCCCGGGCAAACTATCACGGGCGGAGACTATCATAAAGCCTTTGGCAAGGCTGTCTATTGCACTATAATCATTTCCGGAATGTATGCTACCCTACTCCGGAAACCATCTTCCACCGTTTAGAAATCCATGTGGTCGAGAGAGTCGTTGAAATCTTTCGGCTCGTGGTTTTCCTGCACCGGAGCTTCGTTGAAGTCATGATGCTGGCGGCGCTCGCCGTGCTCGGGGCGCGGACGACGCTCTCCACGATCAGGACGTGGACGGCGCTCACGACGCTCGCCGCGTGCGGGACGCTCCACATAATCGGCCGGTTTCTCGATGAGCACACGGTGAGAGAGCTTGTACTTGCCGGTCTTGGGGTCTATCTCCATCAGTTTCACCTGAATCTTGTCACCCTCCTTGATACCTGCTTCCTCGACGGTTTCAAGACGTTTCCAGTCTATCTCGCTGATATGAAGCAGTCCGTCTTTGCCGGGCATTATCTCCACGAAGCAGCCGTAAGGCATTATCGAGCGTACTGTTCCGTCGTATACCTCGCCCACCTCGGGTATTGCCACGATGGCGCGTATCTTTCCGAGAGCAGCATCGATGCTCGTCTTGTCCGGTCCGCTCACCTGAACCTTGCCCACACCGTCTATCTCGTCTATCACGATAGTGGCACCGGTGTCTTCCTGCATCTGCTGTATTATCTTACCGCCCGGGCCTATCACCGCTCCGATAAACTCCTTGGGGATCTCTATCTGTATGATGCGCGGCACGTGTGGTTTAAGTTCTTCGCGCGGCTCGGCTATCGTCTCGGTGAGTTTTCCGAGTATGTGCTCGCGTCCGGCCTTTGCCTGCATGAGCGCCTTTTCAAGTATCTCGAAACTAAGTCCGTCGCACTTGATGTCCATCTGTGTGGCTGTCAGTCCGTCTTTCGTACCGGTAGTCTTGAAGTCCATGTCACCGAGGTGGTCCTCATCGCCGAGAATATCGCTGAGCACGGCATACTTGTCTTCGCCCGGGTTCTTGATGAGACCCATCGCGATGCCGCTCACCGGTTTCTTCATCGGCACTCCGGCATCCATCAGCGCGAGCGTGCCGGCACATACGGTAGCCATCGACGACGAGCCGTTGCTCTCGAGGATCTGGCTCACCAGACGCACAGTGTAGGGGAAGTCCTCGGGTATCTGACCCTTAAGACCGCGCCATGCAAGATGTCCGTGTCCTATCTCACGACGTCCCACACCGCGCTGCGCCTTTGCCTCGCCGGTGCAGAAAGGCGGAAAGTTGTAGTGCAGCAGGAAACGCTGATAGCTCTTGTCGAGCACATCGTCCACCAGTTTCTCGTCGAGTTTAGTTCCAAGCGTACATGTGGAGAGACTCTGTGTCTCGCCGCGGGTGAATATCGAGCTTCCGTGAGGCATTGGCAGCGGGCTTACCTCACACCATATCGGGCGTATCTCGTCTGTCTTGCGGCCGTCGAGACGTATTCCCTCGTCGAGGATGCAGCGGCG
This sequence comes from Prevotella sp. MGM1, assembly GCF_002933775.1. Taxonomy (GTDB): domain Bacteria; phylum Bacteroidota; class Bacteroidia; order Bacteroidales; family Bacteroidaceae; genus Prevotella. The sequence goes on along the minus strand of NZ_BEWV01000172.1, from coordinate 39,192 downwards.
CATGGCGTCGCGCTCCACGTCGTGATAGTAACGGTCCATCATGGCGCACTTCTCTTCCAGTTCGTCCTCGGTGAGGTCTGCGTGCGCAGCGGCATAGCTTTCCTTGAACTCTTCGATGATCTTCTCGAACGCTTCGGCGCGCGCATGCTTGTCGAGGGCCTGGCGTGTGATATCGTATGCTTTCTGATAGCACTCCTTGCTCACCTGCTCGCGCAGCTCCTCGTCGTTCACCTCGTGGTCATACTCGCGCTTCACATCCTTGCCAAGTTCTTTCGACAGTTCGGCCTGTAACTCGCACATAGGCTTGATTGCCTCCATGGCCACTTTGAGCGCTCCGATCATGTCCTGCTCGGACACCTCCTTCATCTCGCCCTCAACCATCATTATGTTCTCAGCCGAAGCACCTACCATGATATCCATGTCGGCGTCTTTCATCTGGGCGAATGTCGGGTTCACGACATACTCGCCGTTCACACGTGCCACACGCACCTCGCTTATAGGGCATTCGAAAGGTATATCCGAGCAAGCCAGGGCTGCGGAAGCCGCAAATCCGGCCAGAGCATCGGGCTGGTCAACGCCGTCCGCACTGAGCAGCATCACGTTGACGAATACTTCTGCATGATAGTTTGACGGGAACAGGGGGCGCAGCACACGGTCTACAAGACGAGAAGTGAGTATCTCATTGTCGCCGGGCTTACCCTCGCGCTTCGTGAAGCCGCCGGGGAAACGACCCGCCGCGGCATACTGCTCCTTGTAGTCGACCTGCAAGGGCATGAAATCTGTTCCGGGAACTGCATCTTTTGCGGCACAAACAGTGGCCAGAAGTACGGTGTTGCCCATACGCAGTACAACACTTCCGTCGGTCTGCTTTGCCACTTTCCCGGTCTCAATGGTGATGGTTCTTCCATCAGCCAGTTGAATACTTTTCGTAATTACGTTCATCTTTGTATTTAAAAACATCTAATAAATAAAATTCGGACAAAGATAATTAAATTCGCACTAACAAACGAATAATGTATGCTATTTTTCGTTTTATTATGATATGACGTGTCTCCTACCTGACGTTCCGATAAAATGGAGGATCCGGCAATCAAACGTGGACGAAGTGTTAAAAACGGTAATCAATATTTACAACAGCCTCAAAATTAAGACCTGTATTTCAAAAAACAAATCGCCTGGTCTCGATTTTCCGAGTATCCGACCGATTAGCGCAACCTCCTCAATACCAGCGATTAACACAAAAACACCCACATCATGACAAGCCGCCCGCGGCAAAAAATCCGGACTTTTTCCTGTAACGGGCATCCCGTTGGGTCGCGTTTAGCCGCCTTTCATCCTCCAACGGGATACCCGTCGCGTCGCAAAACCATGCCAAACGCGACCCAACGGGACGCTAAACGCAAAACCGAAGCCTGGAAACGGCCTCCCATATATCGTGCCGTATATCGTTTCCGCGTCTATTTCACACCAAATCCAAGTGTTAAATTATTGATAATAATATTTACATACGTCCAAAATTCCTATCTTTGCACCATCAATCGGCAAGCCCGTACGGTGTTGCCGGCAGACTTATATCCTCAAAACAATATATGAAAAAGATTATTTTCGTGGCCGCCACGCTGATGGCAATGGCCTCCTGCGATATCGGAAACAAGTATGTCGTGAACGGCGAGATTACCGGAGCGGAAGACTCGGTGCTGTATTTCGAGAACATGAGCCTCACAGGCCCCGTGGCCGTAGACTCAGCCAGGCTCGGTGCCGACGGCAAGTTCGCTTTCAGCGACAAGGCAGGCATGTCGCCGGAGTTCTACCGTCTGCGCATAGGCGACCGGATTATAAACCTTGCCTGCGACTCGGCACGCGATGTCACCGTGAAAGCGTCATACGCCACCATGCCCACAGGCTATACCGTCAGCGGTTCTGAGGACTGCGAGCGCATCAAGGAGCTGTCGCTAAGACAGATTGCGCTGCACAAGCGGGTGATGGCGCTCGAGAACAACCGCGACATGAACCGCGAGGAAGCGCTCGACAGCCTGATGAAAATCATAGACGAGCACAAAGCATATGTCAAGACAAACTACATATTCAAAGACCCCAAGGCGGCATCGTCATACTTCGCCCTCTTCCAGACACTCGGCAACTTCCTGATATTCAACCCACGCACAAACAGGGACGACATAAGGGTGTTCGCCGCCGTAGCCACGGCATGGGACACCTACTACCCAGAGGCCGAGCGTGGCAAGAACCTGCATAACATAGCTATCGAGGGAATGAAGAATGAGCGCATAGCCGCGGCCGACAGAGACAAAGAAATAGACCCGGCAAAGATCTCGACAGCCGGAGTGATAGACATCAAACTGCCCGACAACACCGGCACGATACACACACTGACAGAGCTGGCCGGCAACGTGGTGCTGCTCGACTTCCACATATTCGGCATGGAAGAGTCGCCCAAACGAATACTCATGCTCCGCGAACTGTACAACAAGTATCACGACCGGGGCCTGGAGATATACCAGGTGTCGGTAGACGCCGACGAGCATTTCTGGAAGCAGAAGACAGCCGCCCTGCCGTGGATATGCGTATACGACAAGAGCAGTCTCAGCTCGAGATACCTGTCATTATATAATATAAGCAACCTGCCTGAGTTCTTCCTGATAGACAGAAACAACAATCTCGTGAAGCGCTCGGAGCAGATGGACGACCTGAGCCTGGAGATAGAGAGACTGCTGTGACAACGGCATGACCGCATGAGAAGACCGGCGGAGACATGTATCAAAGTAAAAAAGGCAAAAAAACGTTGGTTAAAGGCTGCAGTATGATAATTCGGTCGGTCCCACCTTGGTGGTATGTTACTTGCCACCCGTCTCCTAACCACCCAACTACCAAATAGATAAGTAAAAAAAGCCATGCGGGCTCTTTATCGACAGGTTGTTCTCTGTCGCTCATTAGTCCGCATGGCTTTTTTACCTTTTTACTTTTTTACCTTTAAAAACTGTTCAGCCACGCTTTCAGGTTGAGAATCATCTCTATGTAGTAAGGGAAACTTTGCTGAATACCCCATCCGTGACCGCCGGCAGGATAGACATAGAGCGATGCCGGCACATCGTGGCGATAGCATTCAAGATAATAATTGGTGCCGTTTGCCGGAAGAACAACGTCATCGTCGTCGCTCAGGGCAATGAAAGCGCGTGGCGTGGTATGGGTGACCTGCTGATCGCTGCTGTACAGCCGCTCCAGTTTCTTGCCCGGATTGGCTCCGAGGAGATTGTCGTGTGAGCCTTTATGGGTGAAGCTCGGATCCATCGTTATCACCGGATAGAACAATATCTGGAAGTTGGGAGCGGCGTCACCCTTGGCCTTGGTAGCCACTGTAGAAGCAAGATGACCGCCTGCCGACGAGCCCATTATACCAACCTGATTGCGGTCTATATGCCAAGCCGTGGCATTGCGCCGTACCATCCGCATGGCCTCCTCGGCATCACTGACAGGAATGTTACGGTTACCGTGCGGCATACGGTACTTCAACACGATAGCCGCTATGCCCTGGCCATTAAAGAACTGTGCCCAGTCTTTGCCCTCGTGCCCCATAGCCAGCACCGTATAAGCACCGCCCGGACATATCACCACGGCACGCCCCGTGGCTTTCTTGGCATCCGGAAGATATACATACACTTTGGCAACGTCATTCGGGTCGCCGTTATTTCCCGGTGCTTTACCAGGCCACAAATCAAACTCCATGCCTTTCTGAGCCGACGCGGCGAGCACGGCGGCAAGCATGACAAACAGTGTTTTAAATCTTTTCTTCATAATTATCATAGTAATATTCATCCGCAAATATGGCACAAGCCGATGGCCGCGAACCAACATATAAACGGTGTCCCACAGCCTACCGACACACGCAAGCCACAATCTGTCCACTGCAAAGATAACGATTTTTTTCCGTTCGGCACAGTGTTTTCCCCTTTCAGTCGGCTCACAGCCCATCAAAGAGAAGCCGCAAAGGCATAATGCCGCATCATAAAACCCAAATGTTTCCACATAAAACCAATAACGCCGCCATCCGATAAAAAACATACGCTTTATATTGCGGCTGCAAATATTTTTTCGTAATATTGCACATGATATGACATCCGTATGGCTACATGCCCACGTAATTAATACGAAAAAACAGAATACCGAAATGCTGGACAAACTCAACTATTGCCCCAAGTGCGGCAGCAAGCACTTCAACATAAACAACGAAAAGAGCCGTGTATGCGCCAAATGCGGACTCGTGTTCTATGTAAACCCAAGCGCTGCAACGGCCGCTTTCATAGTAAACGACAAGGGAGAGTTGCTCGTGACAAAGCGTGGGAAAGAGCCGGGGAAAGGCACCCTCGACCTGCCGGGCGGTTTTGTGGACAACGACGAGACGGCCGAAGAGGGCATCGCACGTGAGATAATGGAGGAGACGGGACTGGAAGTGAAGAAGACCGAATACCTGTTCAGCCTGCCGAACATCTATCTCTACTCCGGCCTCGACATCCATACTCTTGACATGTTTTTCCGGTGCGAGGTGAGAGATTGCTCCTGCGCACGACCGGCGGACGATGCCGACGAGTGTTTCTGGCTCGCGCCCGGCGACATCCACACAGAGCAGTTCGGGCTGCGCTCCATCCGCCATGCGATAAGGACATATCTCGATATTCACAATAAATCATTAAAAAAGTAGAAATTTTACCTTATATATAATGTAGTGGAAAAGTTTTTGCTTACTTTTGCACCCCAATTATAATAATATCAGTCGATTATGCAAAAGAATTTAGTTATAGTCGAGTCTCCGGCAAAAGCGAAAACAATAGAGAAGTTTTTGGGAGACGAATATAAAGTGATGTCGAGCTACGGCCACATCAGGGACCTGAAAAAGAAAGAGCTTAGCGTCGATGTCAACACGTTGCAGCCCGACTACGAGATTCCCGAAGAGAAAGAAAAGCTCGTCAAGGAACTGAAAAGCAACGCCAAGAAAGCCGACAAGATATGGCTCGCATCCGATGAGGACCGCGAGGGAGAAGCCATATCATGGCATCTGTGCGAGGTGCTGGGTCTCGACGAGGCCAAAACAAGCAGAATAGTATTCCACGAAATAACAAAGCCTGCCATACTCGATGCCATCAACAAGCCGAGAAACCTCGACATGAACCTTGTCAATGCGCAGCAGGCACGCCGAGTGCTCGACAGAATTGTGGGCTTCAAACTCTCACCTGTACTGTGGCGCAAGGTGAAACCGGCTCTGTCGGCCGGCCGTGTGCAGAGCGTAGCGGTACGCCTGATAGCCGAGCGCGAACGTGAGATACAGGCTTTCAACAGCGAGCCATACTATCGTGTGAACGGTATTTTCGCCATCAAGGGCGGCGACGGAAGCGTGACAGAGGTGAAAGCCGAACTCGGTACACGCTTCAAGACGGAGGCTGAGGTTACAGATTTCCTCGAAAAGTGCAAGAACGCACGGTTCACGATAGAGTCGACAAACAAAAAACCGCTCAAACGCACCCCGGCACCGCCATTCACCACATCGACGCTTCAACAGGAGGCGGCACGCAAACTCGGCTTCACAGTGAGCCAGACGATGATGGTGGCGCAGCACCTGTACGAGAACGGACGCATCACTTACATGCGTACTGACTCTGTCAACCTATCCTCACTGTGCCTCAACGCGAGCAAAGACGAGATAATAAAAGTGTGGGGAAAGGAATACAGCCATAAACGGCAGTACCATACGAACTCGAAAGGAGCGCAGGAAGCGCACGAGGCGATACGCCCAACATATATGCACGACCATGAGATAGACGGCACCACACAGGAGAAACGCCTCTACGACCTCATCTGGAAGCGCACGGCGGCAAGCCAGATGGCCGACGCGGAGATTGAGAAGACCACCGTGTCGATAAGCATACGGCCGGAAACGGGCGACAAAAGCATGCCGCAGTTCATGGCAACGGGCGAGGTGGTTAAGTTCGACGGTTTTCTGAAAGTATACCGCGAGTCGGCGGATGACGACGAACAGCAGCATGACGACGAGGCCAACAGCCACATACTGCCCCCCATGAGCGAGGGTCAGGAACTGATGTCGAAAGAGATTACCGCTACAGAGCGCTTCAGCCAGGGGCCGCTCAGGTACACCGAGGCAAGCCTCGTGCACAAGCTGGAAGAGCTGGGCATCGGGCGACCGTCTACATACGCCCCTACAATCAGCACCATACAGCAACGCGAATACGTGCACAAGGGCGATAAAAAAGGTGAAGAGCGCACCTTTACCATCGACACTCTCAAAGACAACAAGATTACACGCCACACGAAAAAAGAGATGGCAGGCAGCGACAAAGGCAAACTGCTGCCCACAGACATAGGCATCGTGGTGAACGATTTCCTCATGAAATACTTCCCGGGTATAATGGACTACAACTTCACCGCCACCGTGGAACAGAAGTTTGACGAGATTGCCGAGGGCAAAGAGAAATGGACAGACATGATGAAAGACTTCTACTCGAAGTTCGAACCGATCGTAGAGAACACCATGAACACCCGCTCGGAGCACAAAGCCGGTGAGCGGCAGCTCGGCATCGACCCTGCAAGCGGCCGGCCTGTATTCGTGAAAATCGGCCGTTTCGGCCCCGTTATACAGATAGGCGCGGCAGACGAAGAGGAGAAACCGCGCTTCTCACAGCTGCCGTCCGACAAGAGCATGGAAACCATCACGCTTGAAGAGGCGCTCGAACTGTTCAAACTACCACGGGAAATCGGCGAGTATGAGGGAGAGAAAGTGATTATCGGCGCAGGCCGTTTCGGCCCTTACGTGCTGCACAACAGAAAATACGTGTCGCTGCCAAAGGGCGAAGACCCGATGACCGTGACACTCGACACGGCCATAAGCCTCATAGAAGAAAAGCGCAAGCAAGAGGAGCAGCGCCACATCAAGGCATTCGCCGAAGAGCCGAAACTTGAGATTCTCAACGGACGATACGGCCCGTACATCGCCTACGACGGCAAGAACTACCGTCTGCCGAAACCCGTTCACGACAAGGCGGCCGAGCTGACGCTCGAAGAGTGCATGGAGATAATAAAGGCCGCTCCCACAAAAAAGAAATGAAAAGAACGCACCTTCCGACGAGAAAGCGATAATCCCCGGAATTAAGAAGCTGATGAGGAGAATAATAATAGTAGGCTACATGGGAGCCGGCAAGACAACTGTAGGCAAGGCTCTGGCCAAGGAGACCGGCCTACGGTTCTACGACCTCGACTGGTACATCGAGAGCAGGATGCGCAAGACCGTACCCATGATTTTCGCCGAGCGTGGCGAGGAGGCTTTCCGGCAGATCGAGCACAACATGCTCCACGAGGTAGCTGAATTCGAAGACGTGATAATCAGTTGCGGCGGAGGAACCCCCTGCTTCTTCGACAATATCGAATACATGAACGGCCAGGCGCAGACAGTATATCTGAAAGCGTCGCCCGACGTACTGTACAAACATCTTATGATGGGCAAGACGGAAAGACCTCTGCTTAAAAACAAGACTCCGGAAGAACTGATGACATTCATACACGAGCAGCTCGGCAAGCGCGAGCCTTTCTATTCGAAAGCGCGTCACACGCTCGATGTAGACCTGATGGACAACTACGAGAAAATAAAAATATCTGTATCAAGACTCAGGGAAATCCTGAAAATATGATTGTTAACCGCCGGCGGGCATCCCCCTTTCCCGCCGGCCGTAATCCGTTGCGGACAGCACCGGCGCTCCGCAAGATTACAACCGCACCGTTAATATTTTATTCACAACCCCTAACTTCTTTATTTTTTTTAGCAAACGAGATGAAAAAGTGGACAATCGAAGACTCTAAGGAACTTTACAACATCAACGGCTGGGGCACGTCCTATTTCAGCATCAACGACAAAGGCAACGTCTACGTCACGCCAAGCAAAGACGAGGCACAGATAGATTTGCGTGAGGTGATGGACGAACTGGCGCTGCGCGACGTCACAAGCCCTGTGCTGCTGCGCTTTCCCGACATCCTCGACAACCGCATCGAGAAGACAAGCAGTTGCTTCAAGAAAGCGGCCCAGACATATAACTACAAGGCCGAGAACTTTATAATATATCCCATCAAGGTGAACCAGATGCAGCCGGTGGTGGAAGAAATAATATCGCATGGCCGCAAATTCAACCTCGGCCTCGAAGCCGGCTCGAAGCCGGAACTGCACGCCGTGATTGCCATCCAGTGCCAGAGCGACTCTCTCATAGTGTGCAACGGCTACAAGGACCAAAGCTATATAGAACTGGCCCTGCTCGCGCACAAGATGGGCAAGCGCATATTCATCGTCGTGGAAAAGCTCAACGAACTTGAAATCATTGCCCGCGAGGCAAAGAAGCTCAACGTGAAGCCCAATCTCGGAATACGCATCAAGCTGGCGGCAAGCGGCAGCGGCAAGTGGGAAGAGAGCGGAGGAGACGCCAGCAAGTTCGGACTCACAAGCAGCGAGCTGCTCGAAGCGCTCGAACTGCTCGACAAGAAAGGCATGCACGACTGCCTGCGCCTGATACACTTCCACATCGGAAGCCAGATAACGAAGATACGACGCATACAGGCCGCCCTGCGAGAGGCATCGCACTTCTACATACAACTGCACAAAATGGGGTATAACGTTGACTTCGTAGACTGTGGCGGCGGACTGGGAGTAGACTACGACGGCACACGCTCGCCGAGCAGCGAAAGCTCGGTGAACTACTCGATCCAGGAGTATGTCAACGATTGCATATACACATTCGTGGACGGTGCCGACAAGAACGGCATACCCCACCCCAACATCATCACCGAAAGCGGACGCTCGCTGACGGCCCATCACTCGGTACTCGTCATCGACGTGCTCGAAACGGCATCCCTGCCCGAGATGGACGAACAGTACGAACCGGATGATAACAGCCATCAACTCGTCAAAGACCTATACGAAATATGGGACAACCTCAACCCACGCACCATGCTCGAAGACTGGCACGACGCCGAGCAGATACGCGAAGAGGCGCTCGACCTGTTCTGTCACGGTATTGTAGACCTTAAAACCCGTGCCGAGATAGAGAGCATGTATTGGAGCGTATGCCGGGAGGTCAACATATTGGCGAAGCACCTCAAGCACACGCCCGAGGAGCTGATGAACCTCGACAAACTGCTTGCCGACAAGTATTTCTGCAACTTCTCGCTATTCCAGAGCCTGCCCGACTCGTGGGCTGTAGACCAGTTGTTCCCCATCATGCCCATCCAGAAGCTCGACGAGCGGCCCAACCGCAGCGCCACGCTGCAAGACATCACCTGCGACAGCGACGGCAAGATAACCAACTTTGTCACAAACCGCAACAACTCGCACATCCTGCCCGTACACCCCCTGCGCCGCAACGAGCCTTACTATCTCGGTGTTTTCCTCGTGGGGGCGTACCAAGAGATACTCGGCGACATGCACAACCTCTTCGGAGACACCACGGCGGTGCACATCAGCGTGAAAGACGGACACTACCACATCGACCAGATATTCGACGGCGAGACGGTGGCCGAGGTACTCGACTACGTGCAGTACAACCCGAAGAAACTCGTGCGCCAGCTCGAAGTGTGGGTGACCAAGAGCGTGAAAGACGGCAAGATCAGTCTCGAAGAGGGCAAAGAGTTCCTCAGCAACTACCGATCTGGACTGTACGGATATACTTACTTAGAATAGAGAAACCACTCCCTGCCTCCCCGAAAGGGGAGGTCAAGGGATGCCCGGCTCATAATTCCCATTACTACCATAAAACCACATTATTCCCATAAAATCCGATGAATCCCATCACTCCCCTCACCCAATACCACAATTCCTCTCCTTCGGGGAGACCTGAAGGAGCCAATCCCCACCTCACAATCGTGAAAGTAGGCGGTGCCGTGGTCGAAGACACGGTCCAGCTCGAAAGGCTCCTCAATGACTTCGCCGCCATTAAGGGACGCAAAATCCTTGTGCACGGCGGCGGACGACGTGCCACTCAAGTGGCCTCACGCCTCGGGATAGAGAGCAGGATGGTCGGCGGACGACGCATTACCGACTCCGACATGCTCGAAGTGGTGACAATGGTATACGGCGGACTGGTGAACAAGACGATAGTAGCCGGGCTGCAAGCGGCGGGAGTGAACGCCCTCGGACTGACCGGTGCCGACATGGACATAATCCGAAGCCGCAGACGACCGGTGAAAGACGGTGTCGACTTCGGTTTCGTAGGAGACGTGGAGCGTGCGGACGCCGACGCTCTCTCACACCTGCTCGACGCCGGAGTGACCCCCGTGATTGCCCCGCTGACCCACGACGGACTTGGAAACATACTCAACACCAACGCCGACACCATGGCCGCCGAGACGGCAAAAGCGCTCGCCAAGAGCCACGACGTGACGCTGATATACAGTTTCGAGAAACCCGGAGTACTCCGAAATCCCGACGACGACAGCAGTCTTATACCCACAATCACACATGACGACTTCGCCCGATACAAAGCCGACGGCACCATCAGCGGCGGCATGATACCGAAAGTAGAAAACGCCCTCGCCGCCGTCGATGCAGGCGTGAGCCGTGTGATCATCACCCTCGCCAGCGCAATAGACGGACGGCACGGCACCGTGGTGACAAAATGACGGCAAAACGGATTAAAGGTAAAATGGTAAAGAGCCGCTTTTAAAGACAAGTGGACCTAAAGGCGGAAAGATGCGCTTACACATAACTCAGGCATATATTTTCAATAATTTGAGATTGCTTTCACCATAATGCCTGTTTTCATTTTTCAACGATGCATGTCGTTACATGACAACACATCTGCCTGTATAGCTTTTTACCGTTAAACACACGGACAAAGTCACGGATTTAATACTTTTTTCCTCAACACGGAAGCACTAAGATTTCAATATTCTCATTATTTAAAGACATATTTCACTGATGGAAGCCACAAAGCGGCCGGAGTGCCGGTGGTTTCCTATTAAATAACATTAATATCAAAAAATCACACGGGCGTGTAACTTTTCGCTTCCACAATCGTCATATATACAGAGAGGATGAAAAATATCTGCTTCCGGGACGACGTGTTGCCGTTGAAGAACAAACTCTTCCGGCTCGCTCTCCGCATTACTCTCGATAAAGCGGAGGCGGAAGATGTCGTGCAGGATACGATGATAAAGGTATGGAACCGCCGTGACAACTGGGAACGGATAGAGTCGATGGAGGCATTCTGCATGACGATATGCCGCAACATCGCCCTCGACAAGGTAAAAGCGGCGGCAAGGCGCAATATCGCCATAGACGACAACATTTCCGAAGCGCCCGCCGACACGTCTTATGAGGCAAACCCAGAGGAGCAGGCGGTGCAGCGCGACAGGATGGACACTGTAAAAAGGATTATGGACAGCCTGCCGGAAAAGCAGCGCAGCGCCATGCACCTGAGAGACTTCGAGGCAAAAAGCTACAAGGAGATTGCCGCGATACTCGACATTACGGAGGAGCAGGTGAAGATAAACATCTTCCGTGCCCGACAGACAATAAAGCAGAAATATGCAAAAACAGAGAGTTATGGACTATAAGTATATAGAGCAACTGCTCGAACGCTACTGGAACTGCGAGACATCGCTCGAAGAAGAGCAGATACTACGCACATTTTTCAGCCAGAACGACTTGCCGGCCGAACTTGCGCAATACCGGGAAATATTCACGGTGACGGGATGCGGTGACGGCAACGACATTCTGGGCGATGACTTTGATACCAGGATTCTGGCCGCAATAAACGAGCCGGCACGGGTTAAGGCGCGGACCATAAGCATCAGGCAACGGCTTGCCCCGCTATTCAAGGCCGCGGCCATGGTGGCAATAATAGTGACAATAGTGAACGCGGCCCAGTTCTCTTTCAACAAGCAGGACAACAGCGACGAGATAAACTATGCCGCCTATACCGACACATTCAGTGACCCGGCAATGGCATACGACAACATACAGAACGCCCTCGAACTGGTATCGGAAGGCATGGCGCAAGCCCAACCGGCCGACTCCACTGTCGGAAGCCTTATCCTAAACGACACGACAGACGAGCGATGAGAAGACTGGTTTGCATAATGACGGTGATGGCAGTGGCCGCGACGGCACTCGCCCAGAGCGCGCAGGATTTCGCTTCACGGTTCATGCAAATGTGCGATGAGGACACAGCGGTGGTCTGCGTGACGGTAAGCCCGAAGATGATGGAACAGCTCGGCAGGCAAAACGATGCCGAAATAAGCGAGGACATGGCACAAGCGATACACAAACTGAAAAGCGCGCGCATCGTGACGGCCACCAGCAACAGCGACGTATACTACGACAGGGCGGAGAAACTGCTCGTCAAAAACAACAGACGGTTCCGCAGAAGCAAGAGCTACAACACCCAAAGCGCCCACGGAACGTTCTACACAAGACAGACCAAAAACGGCAATACGGTGGAACTCATACTGCTGCACAACGACACCCGGAAAGGCACAATGGTGATAGTCAACCTGACAGGAGACATCGACAAGGAGTTCATCGACAGCCTGGCAAAGCATTTCGGAGTGAAAACAGCCTGTGCCTGACCGCAAAACGACAAAAGAAATTTCTATGCTTTCTCAATAATAATCATGTTTAGTAAAACAAAAACGAAACTGCGAAGTTTCAAATCTCTCAAATTTTTCATAACATACTAACGTTGAAGAGAGAGCCGCCGGACTGAATTACAGTCGGCGGCTCTCATTGTTTCCGCTTTTTTTCACTACCTTTGCATCCGGTAACGGAAATATGAACACACGATAAAGGAAGCGTAAACACACAGTAAAAGGCGCGTGAGCATGCAGCCAAGGACACATAAGCACGCAACAACCGGAACATAACATCAATATATAATGACACTAAGAGCAATGATAACGGCCCTCGCCGCGGCTTTCGCCATGGCGGCGACGGCACAGCATAAAAGCACCGCGACCGCAAAGGGCAGCGGCGCTTCACGGCAGGAAGCAGCCAAGGCCACAATAAAGGCCTCCACGGCCGGGAGCATCGCCAAGCAGGGCTTTACGGACATAGCGGATATTGACCCTACGATACATGTCAGCCTGATGTACTCTCGGACCGACAACTTCACGGGACGCATACTCTATGAAGACCTGCGACAGGCATATCTGCACCCTCTGGCGGCCAAGGCCCTCAAAGAGGCACAACGCCTCTTGAAGAAAGAACGCCCCGACCTGAGCATCAAGGTGTACGATGCCGCACGGCCGATGAGCATCCAACAGAAGATGTGGGACACCGTGAAAAACACCAACCACAGCTTCTACGTGAGCAACCCGAGAAACGGCGGCGGACTGCATAACTACGGACTGGCAGTGGACATAACGCTGTGCAAGGCCGATGGCGACACAATCCCGATGGGAACGAAGATAGACAACATGAACAACCTGTCGCACATCGACAATGAAGACGGGCTGCTCAAAAGCGGAAAAATTTCCCGCGAGGCGTACGACAACCGCCGGCTGCTGCGCAAGGTGATGCGTGCCGCCGGCTGGAAACCGCTCCGCACGGAATGGTGGCACTTCAACCTGCGCACAAGAGCCGAGGCTAAAAAATACTTCAAGGTAATAAAATGACCTGCCGGAAGACAGCTGAGTTCATACAGGCGCATGCCGATGACGACATAAGGACACTGGCACTGAAAGCCGGCGGCCGCGAAGACATCGACCTGCCGTTCGCCCTCGACCAGATAGCGGGCAGGCAGACGGCACGCCGCAAACTGCCGTCGTGGGCCGCTACGGAAGGCATCACCTACCCGCCACACATATCAATGGAGCAATGTTCGAGCGAACAGACCGCCCGATACAAGGCCGATGTGGCACGGCGGATTGCCGGCGGCGGACTGCTGATAGACATCACCGGCGGTTTCGGGGTCGACTTCTCGTTCATGGCACGCGCTTTCGACACGGCGGTATACGTGGAACGGCAGGAGCATCTGTGCGCCATAGCCCAAAAAAACCTTGCCCTGCTCGGTGCCGCCAACTGCCGGATAGTCAACGGCGACGGCGTGGATCACGTGCGCACGACAAACGTGCATGCCTCGATGATATACGCAGACCCGGCACGCCGCAACGGCAACGGAGGCCGCACATACGCCATCGGTGACTGTACTCCCGACATGACAGAGGTCATGGACACACTGCTCGACAAGACGGACCACGTGATGATAAAGCTCTCGCCTATGCTCGACTGGCACAAGGCTGTGTCCGACATAGGGCGAAACGTGCGCGAAGTACACATCGTATCTGCGGCAAACGAGTGCAAGGAGTTGCTGCTCGTGATATCAAGGGAATGCGACAGGCCGCTGACTGTATTCTGCGCGGACGACGACAATGTGATATCATACACCCCCGAGACCGGTCGCCTCACACCGGCAGAAAGCCCGACACACACGGATGCCCACCCCCAATCGGAAAACGGAGATGGGACCGAAGATAAAACAGAACCCTCACGAGCGCCACTGTTCCTCTATGAGCCGAACGCATCGATAATGAAAGCCGGCTGCTTCGCACTCGTCGGGCGGAGATACGGCGTGCGGCAGATAAGCAAAGACAGCCACCTGTTCATCTCCGACAAGCCCGCCGACAACTTTCCGGGACGTGAGTTCACCGTAGAGGCTATGACCGGAATGAACAAAAAAGAGCTTAAAAAGACTCTCGGCACCGTCACGCAAGCCAACATAGCGACACGGAATTTCCCGCTGTCAGTGGCCGAACTCCGGCGACGGCTGAGACTCAAAGACGGCGGCGACACCTATATATTCGCCACCACAACGGCCGACAGAAAGCACATATTGTTCATCTGCAAAAGAAAAACAACATAAACGAAAAATACCCGTTTTCTTTCTTCGTTTTGATTTTTAGCGTTATCTTTGCAGAAGACAGCCTGCCATTCGACACTGATACACCGGCACCGCAGATGAATTGGAGCCAACGCCGCCACATGCGCGGGCCGCACTGTCTTTCCAAACAGCACTCAATATAATAACAAGATAAAAAACGACTGTAATGTCATCTGTAAGAATAGAGAAAGTCACTGACAAGAAGGGATTAAAGACTTTCATTGAATACCACCATGAATTGTATGAAGGCAACGAGTTCGATGCCCCCAACCTGTACTGTGATGACTTTGCCACTTTGAGCAAAGACAAGAACGCGGCGTTCGACTTCTGCGAGGCAGAGTACTTCATCGCCTATAAAGACGGAAAGCCCGCAGGCCGCATAGCGGGAATAATCAACCACAAGGCAAACGACAAATGGGAGCGCAAGAGCGTGCGTTTCGGATGGGTCGACTTCATAGACGACCTTGAAGTGTCGGCCGCCCTGTTCGACGCCGTCGAGCAATGGGGCCGAGGCAAAGGCATGACAGAAATAGTGGGACCGCTCGGTTTCACCGACCTTGACCCGGAGGGAATGCTCATCGACGGATTCGACCAGCTCGGAACACAGGCCACAATATACAATTATCCCTACTATCCGGAACACATGGAGAAACTTGCCGGTTGGGAGAAAGACAACGACTATGTGGAATACAAGCTGATCGTGCCCGACGAAGTGCCCGACAAATACGCCAAAATAGCCTCCATGATAGAGAAGCGTTACAATCTGCACGTGAAGAAACTGAAACGCGGCGAGATATTCGGCACCGACGGTTACGGACAAAAGATATTCAACGTCATAAACGCTACGTTCGGTCACCTGTACGGATACTCGGAACTTTCACAAAGACAGATAGACCAGTACATAAAGATGTACCTGCCCATGGCCGACCTCAATCTCATCACACTGATAGAAGACCGTAGTGCCGACAACAAGGTAGTAGGAGTGGGAATAACCATCCCCTCGCTCACAAAGGCATTGCAGAAATGCCGCAAGGGCAGACTGTTTCCCCTCGGCTGGTGGCACGTGCTGCGCGCCCTGAAATTCCACAAGACAGAGGTTGTGGACCTGCTGCTTGTCGGCGTGCTGCCCGAGTACCGATCGAAGGGAGCCAACTCGCTGCTGTTCGCCGACCTGATACCGTGGTACCAGCGCTACGGCTTCAAATGGGGAGAGACGCACGTCGAGATGGAGACCAACGAAAAAGTGCAGAGCCAGTGGCAATACCTCGAATCCATACTTCACAAACGCCGCAGATGCTACGTGAAAAAGATTACGCTTTAAAAAACAGACATAGATGACCGACAACATAACAGACATAGAAAACGAGCTCGCGCCGCAGACGGAATATACCGACGACAACATCAGGCACCTGTCGGACATGGAACACGTGCGCACCCGACCGGGCATGTATATAGGCCGGCTCGGTGACGGCAATCTGCCGGAAGACGGCATATACGTACTGCTGAAAGAAGTGATAGACAACTCTATAGACGAGTTCAAGATGCACGCCGGCAACAGGATAGAAATCAACGTGAGCGAAAACCTGTGCGTGTCGGTGCGCGACTACGGCCGCGGCATACCGCAAGGAAAGCTCATCGAGGCGGTGAGCGTGCTCAACACCGGCGGCAAATACGACTCGAAGGCGTTCAAGAAGAGCGTCGGACTGAACGGCGTGGGCGTGAAAGCGGTGAACGCACTCAGCTCGCGTTTCGAGGTACGGTCGTACAGGGACGGCAAGGTGCGCAAGGCGACGTTCGAGCGCGGCTCGCTCACGAGCGACACCACGGAAGACACCGAGGACGAGAACGGCACGTACATATACTTCGAACCGGACAACACGCTGTTCGTCAACTACTCGTTCCACAACGACATAGTGGAGACAATGCTCCGCAACTACACATACCTGAACACCGGACTGGCCATCATGTACAACGGCAGGCGGATACTGAGCCGCAACGGACTCAAAGACCTGCTCAACGACACGATGACCAACGACGGCATATACCCCATCATACACCTCAAAGGCGAGGACATAGAGATTGCCTTCACGCACACCGGACAGTATGGTGATGAGTACCACTCGTTCGTCAACGGACAGCACACCACACAGGGAGGCACACACCAAAGCGCGTTCAAAGAGCACATAGCCAAGACGATAAAGGAGTTCTACGGCAAGAACTTTGAGTACGGCGACATCAGAAACGGACTGGTAGCGGCAATAGCCATAAACGTCGAGGAACCCATGTTCGAGAGCCAGACGAAAATCAAGCTCGGCTCGCTCACGATGGAACCGAACGGCGGGGTGAGCATAAACAAATACGTGGGCGACTTCATAAAGACCGAGGTGGACAACTATCTGCACAAGGCGCCCGACACGGCCGAGGTGATGCTGCAAAAAATCCAGGAGAGCGAGAAAGAGCGCAAGGCCATGGCCGGAGTGACGAAGCTGGCCCGTGAAAGAGCCAAAAAGGCCAATCTGCACAACCGTAAGCTACGCGACTGCCGCATACATTTCAGCGACGTGAAGAACGAACGCAAGGAGGAAAGCTCGATATTCATCACCGAGGGCGACTCGGCCAGCGGAAGCATCACCAAGAGCCGCGACGTGAACACGCAGGCCGTGTTCTCTCTCCGCGGAAAACCGCTCAACTCCTTCGGGCTGACGAAGAAGGTGGTGTATGAGAACGAGGAGTTCAACCTGCTGCAAGCGGCGCTCGACATCGAGGAAGGTCTCGACACATTGAGATACAACAAAGTCATCGTGGCCACGGATGCCGATGTCGACGGAATGCACATCCGGCTGCTGATAATAACGTTTTTCCTGCAATTCTTCCCCGACCTGATAAAGAAAGGACATGTCTATGTGCTGCAAACGCCGCTATTCAGGGTACGCAACCGCCGCACGAAGATAAAAGACAAGGGCGTGCTCGCAGAGGCGGCGGCAAAAGGCGACGGCAAGAAGAGCGACTTCGTCACCCGCTACTGTTACAGCGAGGACGAGCGGCTCAAAGCCATCGGCGAGCTGGGTCCCGACCCGGAGATAACCCGATTTAAAGGTCTCGGCGAGATTTCGCCCGACGAGTTCGCCAATTTCATCGGTCCGGAGATGCGCCTCGAACAGGTGACGCTCCACAAAACGGACCAGGTGCAGAAGCTCCTCGAATACTACATGGGCAAGAACACACCTGAAAGACAGAACTTCATCATAGACAACCTCGTGATAGAAGAAGACCTCCCGGAAGACGTTTAAAGGTAAAAGGGCAAAAAAGGTAAAAAGGTAAAAAAGCCATGCGGATGGAACATCGGCATGGCTTTCATATACCATCAGAAACAGAATATCATAATAAAAAGACTACACATCAATACATCATGAAACAGAACATAAGCAAATACATCAGCCGCACAGCCAAACACCTGCGTGCCATCCCAGGGCGAAGAGTACAAGCGTTCTTTTTACCTTTTTACCTTTTTACCTTTTTACCTTTAAACGCCCAGTTGCGCATCAACACGAACAATAACGAGGCGTTGCAGAAGCTCACCATAGCGCACCTCGCGGTGTCAAACCTATATGTAGACAGCGTCGACGAGAACAAGCTCGCAGAAGACGCCATCAAGGGGATGCTCGAAAAGCTCGACCCGCACTCATCATATTCGACACCGAAAGAGGTGAAAGCCATGAACGAGCCGCTCGCAGGCAACTTTGAAGGCATCGGCGTGCAATACAACATGATAGACGACACGCTGATGGTGATACAACCGATAGCTGGCGGCCCGTCGGAGAAAGTGGGTATCATCGCCGGCGACCGCATAGTGACGGTGAACGACACGGCGATAGCGGGAGTGAAGATGAACCGCGACGAGATAATGCGCCGCCTGCGGGGAGCCAAGGGAACGAAAGTGAGGCTCGGCGTGACGCGTAACGGAATAAAGGACAGGCTGGCTTTCACCGTCACCAGAGACAAGATACCGGTGAAGTCTGTCGATGCCACATACATGATACGTCCGGGCGTGGGATACATCAGGATAGGCAACTTCGGAGCCACCACGCACGCCGAGTTCCTGGAGAGCATTGCAAAACTGAACGCGCATGGCATGAAAGACCTGATACTCGACCTGCAAGAGAACGGCGGCGGCTATCTGCAGGCGGCGGTAGAGATAGCCAACGAGTTTCTGGGCCGCGGCGACCTGATAGTATATACCGAGGGCAGCAAGACGCCCCGCACGGACTACAAGGCGAGGGGCAACGGAGCGTTCATGGACGGGAAAGTGGTGGTGCTCGTAGACGGATACACGGCATCGGCGGCAGAGATTGTCACCGGGGCGATCCAAGACCATGACCGTGGCACGGTGGTGGGACGCCGCACTTTCGGCAAGGGTCTTGTGCAGCGGCCCGTCAACCTGCCCGACGGCTCGATGATACGCCTCACCGTGTCGCACTATTACACCCCGTCGGGACGGTGCATCCAGAAACCATACACCAAGGGTGAGCACAAAGACTACGCCATGGACATGCTCAACCGGCTGAAAAGCGGCGAGCTGACAAATGCCGACAGCGTGCATTTCGCAGACTCGCTGAAATACCGGACACTGAAAAAACAACGCACCGTATACGGCGGGGGAGGCATCATGCCCGACTTTTTCGTGCCGCTCGACACCACACGATTCACCAAGTTTCACCGCGAGCTGGCGGCCAAGGGACTGATAGTGAATGCCAACCTGAGATATATCGACACGCAGCGCAAGAACCTCGTGAAGGCATATCCGACGTTCGAGAGCTTCAAGGCCTCATACAGCATACCGCAAAGCGTGATAGACGGTATAATGGAGGAGGCCGCGAAACAGAACATAAAACCAAAGGACGACGAGGAAAAGAGCACCACCCTCGCCTACCTGAGACTGCAAATGAAAGCCCTCGTGGCGCGCGATCTGTGGGATCTGAACCAATACTTCGACATCATCAACGAGAGCAGCGACATTGTGAAGAAGGGAATAGAAGTGATAACCGGACGTTAGACATGCCTCATATGTAAGAATAAAATCACGGATTTAACACTTCGTTTTCTGTTGAAATAGAAAACGAAGACGATACACACCGATATATAAGACGCGATATGCCGCTTTGAGCCGGATGGCTGAAAGCGGCTTTTTTTGCGACGGGATGCCCGTTGGAGTGCGTTCGGTTGCCGGTTGCGTCGCGTTTGGATACCCGTCGGCTTCCGTTTAGCGTCTAAATGCGGGGCAACGGGACGCTAAATGGAAAAAATATTTCGGGTTGGTGTGGTAAGTTCGGTAATGTATGCAGTTATGGTAGGTTTATTTGGTTGATATACAGGCGGTTGCGCAAAACGTCCCATAATCCGCTTATTTTCGGGCAACCGGCCTTTTATTTTGAAACGGGCGAAATACGGAGAACGTTTTGTAAAAACAATTCAGAACACTCATAAATATAAAGGCCATCAAGCCCGCCAATGGAATTGGAAACAGCGAAAGTCATCTTCCCGCCGGTACAAGCATAGCCAGAGCCTTGTTCTCCTCGGCTTCCATTATCTCACGCTCGCCCGGTCCCTTGTCGTCTATGCCGCACAGATGGAGTATGCCGTGGATAATGACCCGGCGCAACTCGTCGTCATAGTCTTTTCCGAACTGTGCGGCATTGCTTCTCACCGTGTCGAGACTTATCACTATGTCTCCGTTTATGACATCTCCCTCGTCGTAATCGAAAGTGATGATGTCCGTATAGTAGTCGTGGCCGAGATACTCGTTGTTCACTTCGAGTATGCGTTCGTCGCTTACAAACATATACCCGATCTCACCCACCTTTCGCCCGTGCGCCGCTGCCACAGCCTTTATCCATGCGGTGGTATCACGCTTTTTTATGGCCGGCATCTTCACGCCTTCGGCACTGTATGTAATCATTGTCCAATATTAAAATAACACAAAATTATTAATAAATCTTTATCACAAGTATTTCAAGCGCAAAATTAATACTTTAAAAAGAGGTCATGTCTTAAAAAAAGCTAAAATAAAATTTATTGGATAATTTTTTACCTTTGTTATTTTTCTTTTTTGAAACATTAACCTAACTTTGCCACGTGATAATCTATCTACCGAAGAAAACAAACCATGAAAAAATCTATCAAACCTAATTAATAACAATCATTATGAAACAAATCAGGAGAATCTTTACGATTTTGATCATGTCCATGATTTGTGTCCTGGGCTATGCCCAAAAGACCATTCACGGAACGGTCAGGGACGCATCTGGAGAACCGATGATCGGCGTTACCGTCTTTGCGGGCGGCAAGGCAGGTGCCATCACCGACATGGAAGGCAAGTTCACTTTGAACAACGTGTCGCCACAGACAGTATTGAAAATCACGTACATCGGCTATGTGGAGCAAAACATCAAGGTGGGCGAGAAGACACAGGTCAACGTGGTGATGAAAGAAGACAGCAACACACTCAGCGACGTGGTCGTAGTGGGATACGGAACGATGAAGAAATCGGATCTCACGGGAGCGATAGCGTCTGTGAACACCGACAAGCTGAACGCCAAGGGAGCCACCACGGTGATGGAAAACCTGCAAGGCTCCGTGCCGGGCGTGAACATCACACAGACATCGAGCCGTGCCGGCGGAGGATTCAACATCGAGATACGCGGCCAGTCCACACTGGGAAGCAACAAGAGCCCGCTATACGTGGTAGACGGGATAATCTGCGATGACATCAACTTCCTAAACCCGCAGGACATAGAGCGCATCGACATTCTGAAAGACGCCTCGTCGACAGCCATCTACGGATCGCGCGCCACAAACGGCGTGGTGATCGTATCGACAAAGAGCGCGAAGGAACAAGGCGGAAAAGCCTCGAAGCCGACCATCAGCTATGACGGCTACTACGGAGTGACGAAAGCAGCGCGCATGCCCGAGTTCATGACTGCAAGCGAATTCGCGCAGTACCGTCACTTCCGCTACCTCAACCCGGTAGACGCAAAAGGCTCGCAGACACTCAAAGGATACGGCGCGCAGAACTTCTGGGGAATGACCGAGGGCAACTACAAGACTGCCTGGCTGACAAGGGCGACCCTCGACGACTCATACCTGAAATCGGTAATCCGCAACGGCAGCGAGACTGACTGGCAGGATCTCGTGATGCGCACGGCATCGCAGCAGAACCACTATCTCAGCGTGAGCGGCAACAGCGGCGGAAACACCAACTATCACTTCGGTGCCGGATACCAGAAAGAAGAAGGTATCTACAAGGACGACCAGATGGAACGCATCAACCTGAAAGGTACCGTGGACACGAAAATCAACAACTGGATAAGCGCGGGTATCAGCTTCAACGGCGCTTACACCAACCACTCTACAGTGGACGACTCGGCAATAGGACAGGCATTCCGCCTCAACTCGTTCTGCAACCCCTACGACGAGAACGGAAACATCGTTGACTACCCGGGCAAGTCGGAGGCCCTCGGCACAAGCGGCGACCAGTTTACAGGTACGGCCAACCCGATGCTCGACTTCGAGAACTCATCATACAACACCAAGACATACCAGTTTCTCGCAAACCTGTATGTCGAGGTTCGCCCGATAAAGAACCTGTCGCTCAAAACGACATTCTCCCCCAGCTACACCAACTCACGCGCAGGACAGTTCGAGGGCAGCGCCACAGCCGCACGCAACTTCGGCGAAAACCGCGCATACGTGAACAACACGCAGAAGTTCAGTTGGACATGGGACAACCAGGTCAACTACAACCTGAAGATAAAAGACCACAGCATCGGCATCATGGGACTCATAAGCGCAAGCGCTTTCAACCAGGAGAAATATGAGCAGCAAGCATTCGGAGTGGTCGAGCAGGCCATGTGGTACAACCTGTCGCAGGCATCTGGAACGGCATATACAAACGCCTCGGCATACACGGAGTGGAGCATGCTCTCGTATGCCGCACGCCTGAACTACTCATACAAGGACCGCTACCTCTTCACGGGAACCATACGCCGGGACGGCTCATCAAGATTTGCCGAAGGAAACAGATGGGGCTCGTTCCCGTCGGCGGCAGTGGCATGGCGCATCACGGAAGAGCCGTTCATGGAGAAGACAAGCGAGTGGCTCTCAAACCTGAAACTGCGCGCCAGTGTCGGTGTCACGGGAAACAACTATACACAGGGAACCAACTATCCGGTGACCGTATCGGCAAACGGCGGAAACGACTACTACGGATTTGCCGACGGAACAGGCACCACGCCATACTGGCCGGGCGCCCTGGTGAACAAAGACCTCACATGGGAGAAAACCACGGAATACAACGTCGGTGTAGACTTCGGATTCCTCAACGGACGCATCAACGGTTCTATCGACTGGTATACCAAGACAAGCAAGGACTTGCTCATGAGCCGCCAGCTGCCATACGAGACAGGAGGCAACGCGACGGTGATCGACAACATCGGAAAGGTTCGCAACAGCGGCTTTGAAGTGGTGCTCAACACCGTCAACGTAAGCACGAAAGACTGGAACTGGACCACATCGTTCACATTCTCGCACAACAAGAACGAAATTCTCGAAGTGAACGGCGGAAAAGTGGACGACATTGCCAACAGCTTCTTCATCGGAGAGTCGATCAACGCACTATACAACTACACATGGGCGGGCATCGTGAACGATCAGGCCATGACCGTGCCGAACACCAAAATCGCAAAGGACAAGGGATTCACCCCGGGCGAATCGGTGCCGAGCCGCGACTATTACCATACATGTTACGGATGGGGCGAGGGTATGCCGATCATCGCCGACCTCAACGGCGACGGCGTGATAGACCAGCACGACAAGAGCATCATCGGCAAGAGCAACCCCACATGGACAGGAAGCATCAACTCCACACTGACATACAAGAACTGGGATTTCTCATTCTCAATATATACAAAGCAGAACTACAAGGTTTACTCTCCGTTCTACAAACAGTACATGAACTACGGAGACCGCGGCATGCAGCACGCGTACATGGACTTCTACATCCCCGACGGCACACTGCTGAGCTGCGACTACGACGAGAACGGAAACCGCATCAACGAGGTCTACCAGCAGGGTACACACTACGGAGAATATCCTTTCCCGACCAACGAGGCCGCGTCTAACGCAGGAGCCGGTACCTACTGGGCTTCAGGAAACGCGAAAGACGGAGCGGACAACATGGACAAGATGGCTGACGCGAACAGGAAAGGCGCGCCCTACCAGATCGTGGACGGATCTTATTGGAAAGTGAAGAACATCAGCCTGGGATACACATTCCCGAAATCCCTGCTCTCAAAGACGTTCATCAACTATCTGCGGCTGTATGTGAACATCACCAACCCGTTCGTCTTCTCGAAAGACTATAAGGGATTCGACCCTGAATGGGCAGGCGCAAGCATGTCGCAAGGCGGTCCGAGCACAGTGACATATCAGTTCGGAGCAAGCATTAAGTTCTAATTTTAAAATTGAAAAGAATATGAGAAACAAAATATTAATGTCGGCATTGGTAATGGCAGGATGTATCGGACTCACCGGATGCAGCGACTTCCTTGATGCCGAAAACAAATCGAACGTGGAATCTGAAAAATATTTCATGTCGGAAGAGGGCTTCGAGAACCTCAGCACCACCCCCTATTTCAAATTGAGGGCCATATATGACGGTGACCCTGTAAACCTGTTCATCAGCGGAACAGACCTCTACGAGAAAGGACGCTCGAACTATGCCGACGCCGCACTGGCAACATACAAGAACCTGAACGCGGAGAACAAGACGCTGCTCAACTTCTACAAGGCATGCTACGACGGCATACAGCAGTGCAACACCGTCATCGACTATGCAAACAAAGGCGCGGCTGGCAGCAACGTACAGAAAAGACTCAACGAGGCGAAATTCCTCAAAGCCCTTTACTACTACCTGCTGACACAGCAGTTCGGAGGTGTGCCCGTGTCTGACAGCTATATCACAAGCGTGATGACTTCGTTCCCGCGCAAGAGCCAGACAGAGGTATATGGCTATATAATAAACCTGCTGAAAAGCGTGGAAACGGCCAACGCACTGCCGGAAGAAGACCACACCGGACGCGTGTCCATGAGGGCGGTATACAACCTGATGGCCAAAGTGTATCTCGCATGGGGATGGGATACCGGAACGACAGCCAACGACGACGGCAGCAACCTGGCGGTTACCGACCGCACCTACTTCGGGCTGGCGGCACAATATGCCGACAAGGCCATCGCCGGAAAGACGCCATCGCTCTCTTTCAGCGACATGTGGGACGTGAAGAACGACAACAACGACGACATACTCTTCGCCATACAGTACACCCGCGGCATATCGGGACAGGACGAGACCACGACAGGCAACAAGCAGATGGCCCACTTCGGAAACTACTATAACGACGACCTGCCAGAGACAAAGTATACCGACTCGCAATTCCCGGCAAGCGAGAAACTGATATATCTTTTCGAACCGGGCGACGAACGATTTGACGGAACGTTCATGGTAAGCCAGTTGCGCTCGTATATGAGCTGGTACACGGAACCGGTAACGGACAAGACAGAGATCCTTTATTACTTCCCGGCATGGTATACGGACCTCAGCACGCTCGATAAATACAACACAAGCGCGGAAGGACATAAGACGACCAATGTCTACTCGACATCCGATCCCTGCATTTACATCAAGGTGTCTATAAACAAGCGTACAGGCAAAATCACATATACGAAAAGCGAGCAAAGATACTCCGTCAGCCGTACACAGACAAGCCAGACGATATGCGTGCGCAAGTTTGACGACTACGAGTCGAAGAGAAACACGACAAAGGGCGTATCGTTCCACAATATCGTGCTGGCCCACCTGACCGAATCTTACCTCATGGCAGCCGAGGCATACTACATGGCGGGCGACGAGCCGCTATCACTGCAACGCCTCAACGTGGTGCGTGAACGCGCAAAGGCGGAAAAACTGACAAGCTATGCGTCATACAAGCGCCACTATTCAGACGGAACGGCCAACTCGTATAACAACGGCTCCGGCATAGGCAACGTCCCGTTCGAGACAAATCTCGACCCGATCGATGTAATCCTCGATGAGCGCGCACGCGAACTGTGCGGAGAATACTACCGCTGGATGGACCTCCGACGCACCAAACGACTGGTAAGCTACAACGTGAAGCATAACAGCGGCGTGACATCGGCAGACGACATGAAAGGTCCTGACGGAAGAATACGCTGGTTCAGACCGCTGCCGCAGGATGTCATCAACCTCAACGGCGCCATCAGTGAGAAAGACCAGAACCCGGGATACGTGGCTGCAAGCACAGACGGCGAATAGTGCCGAATGCTGACATTGATAGCACAAACCGGAAAACAAACCGTGGGACAACATGGCGGGCGATTGATCCGATGAGACCATCAAGATTAAAATCAATCATATCGGCTCGCATTAGCAGAAAAAAGGAATAAGTACTACTTAGTGAACAACGGCTTGCCGGCAAATTCTCCAAAAAGTGTTGCCGGCAAGCCATATAAATACAATCATTTTATTAACAATCAAAAACAAGTAATTATGAAAAAGAGTTTACTTTTTGCAGCAGCGCTGTTTGCGAGCGTTGCGGTTAACGCCCAATCAGTAAAATGGTCTTGCGAGACCGCTTCTGCCGATGGCAAGAACATGACTGAGGCTGATTACACACTGGATGGCGTGGTAAGCGGCAGCGAATCTATCAAAGCCCATGCCGTTACGGCAGGAACAGGAATAATCTTCCCTCCCACAACATGCCAGAAAAGCCACAAGGACGCAAGTGGAACATCTATCCAATTCGGTTCTGAGGCTACACCGGCTATCATCAAGTGGGTTCCCACATGTGCTTCTGATGCAGCTATTAAGACTATCGACGAGGCTTATGCCGCCGGCCAGTACATTGACTTCAAAATCGAAGAAGGCGATATAAAAAAGGTATTGTCATTGAATAACGTACAGTTCAACGCCACACGTCTCGGTACAGATGCCGTGCGTATCAACGCAAAACTTATCGCGGCAGCCGAAGCCGACTATGAATCAGACTGGCTCATCAACGGTGAAAACTGGGCAACAGTGTCTGACGGAACAGGCGCATGGGTTGAGGCAACTGGCGCAGAAGGAGAAATCGTAGGCGCAGAGCCTTCCCGCGAGGACGCATCAAAACCCGCTTCATGCGATGCCGGTGCCACGACATACACTATCCCGGCACCAGCCGACTTCCCCGAGGACGCATACGAGATTACTCTCCGCATCGTTGTATACGGTATCGGAAACAACAAGGCTGTGGCTTATCAGAACGTTTCGATAAACCTCGGAACAGAAGACGGTATCAACGACATCAAAGCCAATACAGAGAATGTTGACGCTCCGGCATACAACATGGCCGGTCAGCGCGTAAACAACAACTTCAAAGGCCTGATGATCAAGAACGGCAAGAAGTTCATCAACAAATAATGACAAAGACAATAAGTCTTATCGAAAACGTGAAAACGTCATCTTCCGTTGAATGAAGTGCCCGGACAGAAAAACAGGAGAAAACCAATCCGATAAGGAAAAGGCTCCGTAATAATAAGGGAAAGGCATCACATGAACGGTAAATATACTCCATTCAACATGAAAAAGAACTCAATCAAAAAGAAAGGAATGAGGTATACGAACCATATATCATATATGTTTAACATGTAATGAGGTATCAAGCAGACGTTCGTGGTTAGCAAAATACAGAAGCTGCCAAATATAATACTTCATTGAACGGTATTCTATAAACTTCCGGGGCATGAAATATTCATGCCCCGGAAATGTTTTTATCATATACTCGAAATGTTTTACCGTCATAATAGGCACTATAAAATATTTTGTGTAAATGGAAATACGGGATTCAAGTTTGAGTCTCGTATTTTTTATTTTATACATTTGCAAAATGAAGAAAATTTTATGAAAGAAAAGAATCAAGTAGTGCCCGATCATATTAGACCGAAAATATATCCTTACCCCCCCAAAAAAAAATTCTCAATGCTTCAAATAACACACACTCATGCCCATTTCATAAGCATTCATACATAAAAGAAGCATCTGTCAGCGCCGCGGCAGGAACTCACTTACATCACGCCCGAAGTGCATAAGTTCACGCACTACACTGCTACTGACACTCGCCAGGTGTGGCTCGGCATAGAAAAGAACCGTCTCTATATTACCAATTCTGAGGTTGATATCAGCCTGCTCACGCTCATACTCAAAGTCACGCACACTTCGCACTCCCTTGATTATAAAGCCAGCACCCTCATTCCTGGCAAAGTCTACCGTGAGATTGGAATACGACTTAACCTCTATCTTCGGCTCATCTGCATATAGAGCGGCAATATCAGCCACCCTTTTCTCCGGTGAATGCATATATTTCTTGTTCTCATTCACCCCTACACCGATTATAATCTTGTCAAAAATAGGAAGCGCACGCCTCACTACTGAGTCATGTCCAATGGTAAACGGGTCGAAACTGCCCGAAAATATCGCCGTTTTAAACATAAATTTTTATGATATTTACTTAGTGAAACAAGGGTAATTAAATTGTAAATCCGAAGCATCAAGAGACCTCTTGCCTATATTATCTGTCATGAATCAAGTCAAATGACAACAGTGAAAAGCACAGAATAATGAACTTTGAGATATTATTTATCTATTACTTAACGTCCCGCATCTCTGTATTTCCATATTTACCAAAAGAATATATCACACCAACCGTAATCCCATATCATACGTATCCCTCGGACAGATATTGCGACACCATGGATATCGCATGCCAATCATCCTTCTGCGTGATACGCTCTTAGTTCCGAACTTTTCATATCAAATCTTTCATTACAACCTTTCATGCTTCTGGGACAATCACTCACGACTCCCATATTATCTCCCGACTTAGTCAGAACAGTTCCGGATGCATGATGTTTCCGGTGTAAGGATTACGCCCGAAATGACGGTAAGCCAGTTCGGTTACCATACGTCCGCGCGGAGTCCGCTTTATGAAACCCTCCATTATGAGATACGGTTCGTATACCTCCTCCACCGTACCGGAGTCTTCTCCTATCGCTGTGGCAATGGTACTGATGCCCACCGGGCCACCCTTGAACTTGTCTATTATAGTCAATAAAATCTTATTATCTATCTGATCAAGCCCATACCGGTCAATGTTCAGTGCAGAGAGACTCATCGTCGTGATACCAAGGTCAATGCGTCCAGTGCCTCTCACCTGCGCAAAGTCACGCACACGGCGCAGCAAAGCGTTGGCTATACGCGGCGTACCTCGGCTGCACCTGGCTATCTCCATGGCCGCATCGTCATATATCGGCACCCGAAGAATATCTGCCGAGCGCTTTATTATCTTCGTCAGCGTATCCGGGTCATAATATTCAAGATGCATGTTTATACCGAAACGGGCACGCAACGGCGCCGTGAGAAGTCCGCCACGCGTTGTAGCTCCCACGAGTGTAAACGGGTTCAGGTCTATCTGTATAGAGCGCGCCGATGGTCCTTTGTCTATCATTATGTCTATCCGATAGTCTTCCATGGCAGAGTACAGATATTCCTCCACCACAGGCGACAATCGATGTATCTCGTCGATGAACAGCACATCGTTGCGTTCGAGCGAGGTCAGTATTCCAGCCAGATCGCCGGGCTTGTCGAGCACCGGCCCGCTCGTTATCTTAAATCCCACTCCAAGCTCATTAGCGATAATATTGCTCAGTGTTGTCTTTCCCAGTCCGGGAGGTCCGTGGAGCAAGGTATGGTCGAGCGGCTCACCACGATATTTGGCGGCCTCGACAAACACTTCGAGATTCTCCACCACCTTCTGCTGTCCGCTGAAATCACCAAACCGCAACGGCCGCAATGCATTCTCAAAGTCTTTCTCTGCCGAAGCCCGTTCCTGCCTTATGTCAAAATCTTCGTTCATCCGTTTGTCCGTGTATATCTTAGAACTGCAAAGTTAGCACTTTTTTTAAAGGTAAAAAGGTAAAAAGGTAAAAAAGTAAAGAAGCTAAAGCTGTGATTTACCGTATTTACCACTTTCACCATTTTACCCTTTAAGTTCTAAGTTTCCTTGATATATCTTTTTCTCACCTCTATACGTATGTCGCACCGAGGGCACCGAGCAGTGCCGTGGCCACGGTTGCTATCACTTTTATTATCAACTTGATGTTCTTTATGGTTATCTTACTCATTTTTGTGTCGTTGTTTGTCATGGTATTCTTTTTCACTGAGCGTGGCGGCTCATGCCTAAAACAATCTCGCCGCCACGCATTTATTATCCCGCTTCCGTCCTGAAAGACGGACATTCACTGCCGACCGGCATCAAAACCGTCTTCCCGCATACCGTGAGTCTCATCGTCATACCACGGGTACGTCAGCCCCGGCGGTCTCTTTCATCACGGTGTTCTTTGGCAGCTCGGCTACCTTGCATCCTTCGAGAAACGCCTTCACCCGTCTGCCTTCCTTGGATATCTTCACCTCCGGCTGGAATATAATGTGTATGTCGCGAAGGTTCTGGTTCACACCGAAATCTCTCACCGTTTCACTCGGCGATGTACTGATGCCGAGCTTGAACGAACCGAAACGGTCGAGTTTCACCCTCTTGGAGTCTTGCAACTCTTTTCTCATCGTCACCACCAGTTCACTGATCACCGCGAGAATATCCGCCCGCTTCACCGTACAGTTGGCCTCTATGGTGTCTGCCAGTTGGTCGGTAGTCACGGTATCGAGCACCACCGCCCTGCCATACCACTTGTTGAAAAAAGCGCTTTTCTTGTTTTTGTTCTGATAAAGTCTGTAATGTACTGCCATAGTTTTTGTTCCTTTCCTTAATTTTAAAATGGTTAATGAAAAATTGTTGTCGCTTGTCTTTCCGGAAGACATTGCAAAGGTAGTGAATTTTAAACCCTTTGTCAAGCGTTATCACGATACACATCGGCCTACTCTTCCCGATAGCATGCCGGCCGTCCGGCATCCGGCCGCTCTCCGGCATCTGAAAACATGCCGTCTCCGTCAGCACCGCACGGTCTGTGCCTGCCTTCGGTTTGTGCGCCGCGCGGTATATGAAATGTGCAGCCAGCGGCATCCGTTGCTCATCCTGTGCTCAAAAAGCATCTGGTCGAAGTCCAAGTGCTTCCGCACGAAGTCATATATCTTCATCCCCGTCTCCATATCTGATATATGTATGTCCGCCGCCTCTCCCCTCATGTGCTGCGAGGATGGTGCCCCTCCCACGGCTTTGTTTAGCTCCCGCGAGCGGTATCCGCTCGAAATCCTCGTCACCCCGAACCGCCGACGTATCGGTTTGAGCACATTCTCGCACAGCAGGCACATCCGCTCTATGTCCTCCACTGTCGGCGTGTTGTCTATTCTCCGGCTTATCGCCACGCCCGAGCGTATCATCTCTTCGAGCGAAAAGTGTGTTGTCAGTTTCATGGTATCTGTTTTTATTTGATCACTTTACTTGAAAGCGGTTTTTCCACGGCCGAGTGAAACATTTGCCGCATATATCTGTATATCAATGA
Source organism: Prevotella sp. MGM1 (assembly GCF_002933775.1). Taxonomy (GTDB): domain Bacteria; phylum Bacteroidota; class Bacteroidia; order Bacteroidales; family Bacteroidaceae; genus Prevotella. The sequence continues at coordinate 7,633 of NZ_BEWV01000172.1, read as the reverse complement.
GTTCTTCCGCACTCCCTTCCGCTGTGCGGCCTGATATGCGCATCCGGCCGGATTGCGCGGCCGCTTTACGTGCAGCGTATCGCAAATACCGGTCACCAACTGCGTGAATGTGCACGTGTTTCCCTCCGAGTCGCATATCGTGCCCTGCGTGTATGCTATGTGTGTCGCCTCCATCAGGTCGGTCACCGTTCCCGTCCACCTTGCCCCCTCGTCAGGATCAAGACTCAAAAGAGCCACAAACTCCTCCGTAATACGTTCGCGAGCCTCCCTTTCCTGTCGCGCTTCGATAGCCCTGCGGCTTTCGTCGCCGGCTTTGACGTGTGTGTTGTTGTAGTAAATCATCATTGTCCTTAAATTATTAAAGTTACCTTCATACATTCCGCCGCATCATCGGCAGACGCTTTCTAAGAGTCGCATGCCACTCTGTTTTTGTTTTTGATATCGATTGCAAAAGTAATACGCCGAGATGCACATATAGTTCACTTTTTATTCTTTATGGTTAAATTTATTAAACATAAAGTACGTTTGCGCATGTTTATTCACCGGCAGTCGCATATTGATCAGAGTCCATTTCTACCGGTTTATTGCCGGCCGTGAATTGACAAAAGCACAAAAACAGTACAGACAGTTTGCAAAAACGGTATAAATATGCAAAAACACCGACCGACATGTTGCATTGAATCCTCCCGTCACGGTGCATCCATAGTTTTCTTGCCCATCAACGGCATGCCCGACACGCTACGTCCGGACACCGCCGCAAACCGTTTGTCCGTCAGATTCGGCACTGCCGTTATCTAAATGCGATTCAACGGATTGCATATACAATAAAGGCGCAACCTGATGATTTTTACAACTGCCTTTCCTACCTTTTAAAAAAACCGCTCGCTACAGCAACCGCTATCAACGCCAACCGCATGCCAAACATTGCATAAATATACGTTTTTAAGAAAAACCACAAACAATATTTACAATACTGGCATCATAACTGCATAAAAACGTTAATTAAAGTTTAATTAATCGCATATTTATAATGTACTTATCAACAAAAACTTAACTTTGCAGTTTAGAATTAGACGTTTTTATCAAAATGCAATTTTAATTATTTTTAATATTCAATAATCGTTTATGAGAAAGTTTACACTTTTCGCCCTGTCACTCCTGATGGCAGGAACGGCTGTTGATGCCAATGCGCAAAGCAAGGCAGCCAACGGCCTAAGGCGTTTTAACAACGCCAAGCGCAACTTTGTCGCCGTGCACTCCGAAAGGCAAGCAGCCAAGTCTGCCACAGCGGCGAAATTTGAAAAAGCAGGCTTCGGCCCATCATCGGTATCATACAGCCCCACACAGACAGGTGCCGGCGACGAACCGATATTCAACATGAAGAGCCATCAGTTCGGCTACATCGAAGGTCCGGACAAGACCACATGGACCTATACCCAAAGTATAGCCACACGCAACGACTGGTACTACGACAAGACCGAAATCGTGGTCTACGACAACACCCACAAAGAGCGTGGCCGTATCAATATCCAAGTACCACAGGATAAGGTCGTGAACGTGATAGAGCCGTTCGGCCAGATTACAACAAAGTTTTTTGACAAGAACGACAAGACACTCGAAATACCCATCTACTATCATGAGGTTCCGTCTCCCGGAGTCACCATCGACTCGACCTTCGCCTACAACATGAACAGTGAAAAGGTGGCCGCTTTCAAGGGAGTGGCACAGATGACAGAGTCCGTCAAGAACTCATGGGACGTATATCAGAGACTGTTGCTCACAAACAACTACATCGGCGAGGATACCTCTTACATACAGGTTGACATCTACAAGCCGGGAGGATGGAACAACACAACACCCGAACTGGAACACACTTTCACTATCGACTTCGAGAAAGTCAGCTACAGCGACGGTCCGGCTTTCCACGCATACGATGTAGAAGGCACCCCCTACTATCTGTACACCCACTATGAGAAACCGTGGGCTTCGGGATATGACTTTGATTTCGACTCCGACTCAAACATCGGGCTCGACCCCATACCCACAGAGAACAACTTCTACGTGATAGAGACATTCGACAGAAACTTCAACCGCATAGACTCCCTGGCCATACCGCTCACCAAAGCTCCCGACGCCCTGTGGCCGGCATTTGCCTCGTTCGGCACGTTCTCATACAATGACCTCACGAAAGGCTACTTCACCGGCGACGACAAGCTGAACTATACGGTGACCCTATACGACTACATCAAGTCTGACGACAGCAACAGGTTCCGCTTCGAGGTCTACTCGGAAGGCAAGCATGTCAACACCATCTGCGACTATGTCACAGACACATGGTTCCCATTGTCTTCGATAAACGGACAAAGCGACCAGTATGCCTTCATACAGACCATCGGCAGCGACCAGTTCATCCAGATGGTGGATATACCCTCTTGCGAGAAGAAGACACGCATACCGTCATCCATCGAAGGCAACAAGATTTCGGCCGACATAAACCGCGCTCCGGTGGGCGACTCTTACCAGTACGTCATTAAGATGGCATACGCCGAGGGCGACGCGGACAAGAACGTAATAGCTCTGCTCGGATGGTACACCACCGACCTGAAACTCGATCACTTCACTAAGTTCAACCTCGGTCCAAACGCACAGTACTTCACACCGCTGCTCAACGACGACGCCATGAATCCCTATACATTCGACACCGACGACGAGCACGAATACTGCTTCATCGCCAAAATAAAACGCGACAACAGCACCGTACTCGACAACGTGGTGGTCGTGGCTAAGGAGAACGGCGAGTTCATCCGCAAATACAGCGGAGACGACGAATATAAGATGATGACAAGTGCCATTCTCGACAACAACACTTCACGTCCTGAGTTCATCGTGGGTTATATGAACAACAATACCGGCGAATACAGCATTGATTTCTACCCGCTGCCGTTCAACAAATTTGCCAAAGGCGGAGACGGAACCGAGAACAACCCCTATCTCATATCCACCGCCGGCGATATGAAGCAGATAGAGAAAGCCCCGAAAGCGGCTTACAAGCTGGCTGCCGACATCGACATGTCAAACAGCCTGCAGACATGGAAGCCGATAGACACGTTCGGCGGCATACTCGACGGTGACGGACACAAACTGATGAACCTTACAATAGACGACAACAACGGCAAGGCCGGACTGTTCCGCCAGACGGAGGAGGGCACACAGATAAAGAACATCATCATCACCGACCCCACTCTCGTTGTCAACCCGCAGACCACATACGCAGGATTCGTGGCCGGAGCGACGACCAAGACATCGATCACGGACATCCACGTCTATGGCGCACGCATTGAGGGCAACGGCTCTACAGACGCCATCGGCGGTCTGATCGGCCAGGGCACTACATACACCGCCATCGCTTCAAGCTCGTTCAACGGCGTCATCAACCTGCCTGAGACAAGCGTTGCCGGCGGTATCGTAGGCAACATGCGCACCGGAACAACGGCCGACCACTGTGCCGCAACCGGAACATTCACCGCCGCCAACACACTCGGCGGAATAGTCGGAGAGACCGAGAGAGACGCCAATGTGACCAACTGCCGTGTAGACGCTGCAATAAAGGCTCAGAACACCGTGGGCGGTATCGTCGGAGTGGACAACAACAAGGGCCTGATCACAAACTGCATCGCCAACGGAACCATCGACGCCGACGCTCCCACACGCTGGGGTAAGTTTGCCGTTGGAGGCATAGCGGGCGAGCTTGTCGAGGCAACCGACGTCACAGGCAACATCATGAATGCCGAAATCAATGTCACGGCAGAGCCTAATGTGACCACCGATCCCGACACCGGAGCGGAAATCGACCTCACTGCCAAAGCCATGAAGAGCGTTCACCGCATAGCCGGATACACCATCGTAAACGCCGCTGAGGATGCCGGCGGAAAAGCGGAAGACAAGGGCTTCGCCAAGAACTATGCCACAACAGCCGTAAAATGGAACGACGCCGCCGTGGAATATACGGACGACACCACATCCGAGGGTGCCACAAAGAGTGTTGCCGACCTTACGACCGACTTCCTCAAAGGCATCGGTTTCGCATACGGCAACACAGCGGCAGAGCCTTGGAAAGAGGCTGGCAAGCTGCCGGTGCTCTACTTCGAGAACATCCCAATGTCGCTGACACTCAGCCAGAGCGCCGTAAACGTGGTTGAAAACGAGAGCATACGCATCGTCGCCACACTCTACGGAGCCGACCCGAGCATGATAGACGTAGTGTCTTCAGACAACAGCGTGGCCGAGGCTGAAATCGTCGAAGAGGGCGACAACAGCATCACCATTGAGGTAAAATGCAAGAAAACGGGCACGGCCACCATCACGGCTACCGCCGGCACACTGACCGCAACATGCCTCATCAACGGTGTCACCACAGCAATAGACGGAATAACAGCCGACGGCAACGGCCCGGCCATCACATTCCGCGACGGCAACATCGTAGCCGATGGCGCTTCCAGGATTTCCGTTTACAACATCAACGGACAGCTTGCTGCCGACAACGCCGGCTCAACCATGAGCACATCGGGCATGAGCAAGGGTGTATACGTCATCGTGGCGACAGACACCGCCGGACATACGGCCACAAGCAAGATTGTATTAAAATAACATACTACGGGATAAACGATAAAGTAAGGCAAGCGGGACGGATGCGGAGGTGTCGAAAGACAGCGGCGCTCCGCCCCGCTTTTTAATTGCCTGACGGCAGACGACGGGTTACCGAGCCAAGCGAACACAGCCCCACCACCCGGCGGATGCCGCCAAACACAGATAATACCAGTACGTAAAAATGAACATAAAGCAAATCACACTCGCACTATTCGCGGCGGCAATAATGTCGCAATCGGCAACAGCCGTGCCCGCCGACCCACGCCCCAAACAAGTAAGGCAGGCCGACGGGAGCTTTGTAACGGTGGTGATGGCCGGCGACGAGCATGCCCACATCACACGGACGACAGACGGGTACCCGTTGTTCTACAACCGTGACACACGCAACTTCGAGTACGCATGCATCACGGCAGACGGCCGGATAGGCGGCAGCGGAATGGTCGCGGCAGACGCATCACGGCGCGATGCCAAGGCAGCGGCATATCTGCGTACCATCAACATAAGCGGAATAGAAAAAGCCGCACTACTATCCACGGCCAGGAAAAGCGCCTGCGGTAGCGCCACAGCCGCCAAGAACAGGAGTAAAAGCAGGGCCGGAATCCAGCAACGCATAAAGCTGACCGACTTCCCTACCATCGGCAGGCAGAAAACCCTCGTGGTGCTCGTGGAGTTCAGCGATATAGGCTTCACGGCCATGACAGACCCGCACGACTTCTACAACCGCATGCTCAACGAGCAAGGATTTACCCACAGCAACGGAGCCACCGGCAGCGCGCGCGACTTCTACATCGCAAGCTCGGCCGGAATGTTCGATCCCGACTTTGTTGTCGTGGGGCCCATAAAGCTCGACAAGCCGTCAGACTACTACGGAGGCGACACGCCGGGCACGGACTATCATGCCCACGAGATGATAGTGGACGTGTGTAAGGCCATCGACAGCGGCGTTGACTTCACACAGTTTGACGGCGACGGCGACGGTTATGTGGACAACATCTACTGCTTCTATGCCGGTCCGGGACAGGCAGACACCCCCGGAGCCACATTGTCTATATGGCCGCACTCCGCCGAGCTGGCCGGCTGGGGCATAGACCTGACCTGCGACGGCAAGAGAATAAACCATTATGCGTGCAGCAACGAACTGCGCTTCCACATCACAGACAAGGTACCGGCAGGCATAGGCACGTTCGTACACGAGTTCGGACACGTGCTCGGACTGGCAGACCACTATGACTCGGCCGACTCGCGGACATACACCGTGGGCGAGTGGGACACCATGGCTACAGGCTCTTACAACAACGACGGCAACACACCGCCGGTATTCTCGGCATTCGAGCGCGCCGAGCTGGGATGGCTCGACTACACCGAGATGGCACCGGACGAGGCAGGAGTGAAGGCCATAGCCGACCTGAAACAGTCTAACAAGGCATACCGCGTGACCGTGCCGGGAAAGGAAAACGAGTATTTCATCTTCGAGAACCGCCAACAGACCGGCTGGGACACATATCTGCCGGGACACGGCATGCTCGCATGGCACATAGACATGGACGAAACGGCATGGAAAGAAAACACGGTGAACACTGTGACAAACCACCAGCGGGTAGACATCGTCGCGGCAGACGGAGTGAGGAGCACAGGCACACGCAAGGCCGACCCGTTCCCCGGAACAGACAACATCAGGCAGTTTGACTTCAAGGCTTGGGACGGCAGCAGCCTGCTCGCTCTCGACGAGGTGATGGAAACGCCCGATAACATACGCTTCGCACTGGCCGGAACAGGCTACAAGCCCGCATCACCGGAGGCCATCACCGTGACCGAGACCGCCGACAGCAGCTTCACCATCACATGGAGCGGCACCGAAGACGCCGCATACTACATAGTAAGCATTAACGAAATCGGGCCTGACGACGGCAGGACTCCCATAGAGGGCATGGACAACGCCACGTTCGACAAGGCACAGACACTGCACATCAACGGCCTGAAACCGGCCACGGAATATGAAATCACGGTGACGGCCGGTTTCGGAAGCTACCGCTCGGAGCCGCGGACCACAAGAGTGAAGACACTCGAACTGGCATTCGAGAAGGTCATCCCGACAGGTGTCACGGCCACCGCTGTATATTCTGACGGATTTACAGCCGCATGGGATGCCGTGCAGGACGCGGACGGATATATCGTCAACCTGTATAAGCACTCTGCCGGCACAGAAACCGAGACCGGCGGTTACGACTTCGGCGAGCGTGCCGAGGGTATACCCCAACTGTGGAGCACCAGCAGCACCACATACTATTCGATAGCCGGATACTACGGCGAGGCGTCTCCCTCGCTGCGCATGTCGGCAGACGGCGACTACATAGAGGTGGCCTATCCAGACAGCAAGATCACCGGCCTGTCGCTCTGGTGCCGACTGAGAAACGGCAACGGCAGCGTGTGCATTGACAGATTTGCCGACGGAGAGTGGCACGAGGTGGAGCAGATAGTGCCGCAGGATGAAGGCGGAGTGGTGACGGCCGCCATCGACCCGGCCGACAAGGTACGCATAAGATACAGCCGGGAGAGCGGTTTCCTTGTTGTGGACGACGTGACCGCAAGCTATGTAAGAACGGAGCGCACACCGGTCGACGGCTACCGGGACTTGAATGTGGGCAACGTTTTGTCGTACACATTCAATACGCTTGAGCACAATGCCAAATACGGGCTGCGCATAACGGCGACATCGGCCGACCTCAAATCAATGCCGTCGGAAGAATACACCGCGACCGTATCCGGCGAGACAAGCGGTATCTCGACCACGGAAACATCCCGTGGACAGGCGGAATACTACGACCTCTCTGGAAGGAAAGTATCTAAAAACAATCTCGGAAAGGGTATATACATCATCCGGGAAAAAGGCAGGACCATAAAGACCGGCAAGGTCTTTTAATGGGTGAAAGACGATGATATGTGAGCGCCCCGACAGAATATTCTGTCGGGGCGCTCACATATCATC
>NZ_BEWV01000171.1 GCF_002933775.1 Prevotella sp. MGM1 | reverse complement strand
GTATTTACACCATGTTGAAAATTCAGTAATAGACGCTCCGTTTCTTTCTCTCGGTCGGTGAAATTATCGCCCGATGTGGCAACGCCAAATATAAAAGGCTTGTTCTCCATAATCTTCAGTTTTATTCAAGTGCAAAGGTACAAAATATTGTTATTACTAATACCGTTATTACTAATAAAATTATTACCGCCGTATGTTTTCTCGTCTAAAACTCTGTTACGCGCCTTCATAGCTCACATTGTTGATTCAGACAAAACTACCATGTATACGTGAGTTCGGTATAAGATTATTGCCCATTAAAATTGGTAATCCCGTAAATATGTTGTACCTTTATAGTGTTAAAGTACAAGATGTTACAACAGATATAAGCGATGATTACCGAGGACAAAGTTATAGAGATTTTCTGTATTATGGATGAGTTTTGCAAGAATTTTGCATCCGAGTGTGACAGAAACTTCCTTTTGGAAGACAAGACGCACCGTCACCGCAACCGTAAGGGGCAGTTAAGCCATAGTGAGATAATGACAATACCTGTCTGTTGTCACTTCGGCTCGTTCGCCAATTTCAAGCACCACCACCTCTTTTATATACGTCAGCACCTGTCCGGCTGTTTTCGGAAACAAACCGGAATCGCTACCTGTACATGTGGAAAAATCAAAACAACTCACACTCTTTTGAACAAATCTTATACCGAACTCGCGTAAATAGATATTAATTG
>NZ_BEWV01000170.1 GCF_002933775.1 Prevotella sp. MGM1 | reverse complement strand
ACGTGCATCCGAGTGTCTGCATGATGCTCTCGGCATATTGGCGGCGGCGCGAGTAGGTCTCGATGTTTGCCCGGTGGTGCCATTCGGCATCATTGGCGTAGGCCTCGGCTGCGGCGAGTTGCAGGCCTCGGAATGTGCCGCTGTCTATATTGCTCTTCACTTTCAGTATCCAGCCGATGAATGCCGGATTAGACGCGCACATGCCTACACGCCATCCCGGCATGTTGTGGCTCTTGCTCATCGAGTTGAATTCAATGCAGCAGTCTTTCGCTCCGTCTATCTGCAATAAAGACATAGGCTTGTCGTTGAGTATGAAAGAGTAGGGATTGTCGTTCACTACCACTATGCCGTGGCGGCGGGCGAAAGCCACAAGCCGCTCGTATGTATCCCGGCGGGCGTTTCCTCCGGTTGGCATGTTGGGATAGTTGGTCCACATCAGCCGCACGTCGGTGAGGTCCATGTTTTCCAGTTCGTCGAAATCGGGCTGCCAGCCGTTGTCCTCGCAAAGGTTGTAGTTTACCACTTCGGCACCGAGAAGCCTGCTTAGCGAAGTGTATGTGGGGTATCCGGGATTTGGTACGAGGACCCGCTCGCCAGGATTTACGAATGCCAGCGTGACGTGCAGGATGCCTTCTTTCGAGCCGATGAGCGGCTGTATCTCCGTTGACGGGTCGAGCGCCACGCCGTACCAACGCTTGTAGAAGTCGGCCATTGCTCCGCGAAGCTCGGGCGTGCCTATTGTCGGTTGGTATCCGTGTGCGTCAGGGCGGTGTGCCACCTCGCACAGTTTTTCTATCGTCTGTTCTGACGGCGGCATGTCGGGACTGCCTATCGCCAGACTTATAATGTCGTGTCCATCGGCGTTCAGCCGTGCCACCTCTTTGAGCTTGCGGCTGAAGTAGTATTCGCTCACAAGGCCGAGCCGGTCGGCCGGCTTTATGTCAGTCACTTTGTCTTCCATTTATGTATTCTCCTAATATCTTTAATTCTTTTGTAAGCGGTGTTATGGCATCGATGCTCTGGCGGTAGCGTGTGAGGTTGTCGTAGGTCACGTCTACGTAGAACATATATTCCCATTCGCGCCCTATGATAGGCAACGACTGTATCTTTGTCATGTTTATTTTATAGAACGAAAGTATGCTCAGTACCTGTGATAGCGACCCTTCCTCGTGGGGCAGTGAGAAGACGAGGCTCGACTTGTCTGTTTTCTCTATCGGGCGGAGGAAGTCGGCCTTCCTCGGGTCGCAAACAACGAGAAACCGTGTGAAGTTATGCTTGTTGTCTTCGATATGGTTTTCGAGTATTTTCATACCGTACATTTCAGCTGCCGCGGCACTGCAAATGGCTGCATGGCCGTGCCGTCTGTTCTCGAAAATCTCTTTTGCCGAGCCGGCGGTATCCTCGTTTTCCACGGCTTTCATTTCAGGATGGCGGGAAAGGAAGCCGCGGCACTGCATCAGCGCCACCGGGTGAGAGTGTATTTCGGTGACAGTGTTCCAGTCATCGTCGGGCATACAGCATATACAGTGTGATATGTGCAATTTATGTTCGCCAACAACCGATGTGCCGGAGTCGCGGAGCAGTTCGTAGTTGTGAAGCAGGCTGCCTGCTATGGTGTTCTCTATTGCCATCATTCCGATAATGGTAGGGTCTTGTTTTATGTTTTCGAAAACTTCTTCGAAAGTGGCGCAGCATATCAATTGTGTCTGTTCTCCTTCGAAGTACAGGTTTGCGGCAATGTCATGAAACGATCCTCTCAATCCTTGTATAGCTATTCTTTTCATTTTGTTACTGTTCGTTTTAAATCGAAAATCCCGCCTCATTGTCGTGAAGCGGGATTTGACTATATATCATCTTTGTGATGTTTGTCTTGTCATAAGTTGAAATCTACACGCAACTTCCCGCTTCGCAATTCCTTGCAAAGTAGAAAAAAAAGTTGTAAAAGTATGCGTGAAACTTCTTCATTATCGTATCTGTTTTATTTATTTGCTTTTTGGTATTCCTTATCCGATAAGTTTATATCATTTGTCCGGCATGCCGATATCGTATGTACGGTGTCTTTATGTCTTCCGTTTGATATTCTTATATCGTTTAATTGATATGTTTATTTTATTTGTCTGATTGCAAAAGTAAAGTTTTTTGGTGAAATAAACAAATAAAACATTGTTTTTTTTGTCTTTTGCTTACATTTTAATTATAATCCGAGCGGATTTATAAAACTGGCCTTGTGCATCTTGTGTTCAACGCCCTCTGCCGAGTATTCGCCTGTGATACCGCTCGCTTGGTTGGGATTCAGTTCGAGTACTCTCTGCATGTCGGCCTGGGCTCCCGTCATGTCGCCCTTGCCGTATCTCACCGCTCCGCGCTCACGGAAAGCCTCTGTGCAGAATGGATTGAGTTCCGTCACCTTATCATATATGTCTATTGCGGCGTCGTGATGGCCTGCAGCAGCCTCGGCTCTTGCTTTAAGCATCAGAGCGTCTTCATTTTCACCGTATGTCCCGATGAGCTTGTCGGCATCTTTTCCGGCTCCGGCTGTATCGCCCATTTTAAGGAGCAACTGTCCGCGGAGCAGGTAGGCGGCACCGAAGTCGGCGTCTAATGCGATGGCGCGACTGACTGTTGCCACCGCTCCTACCGGATTGCCGAGCCCGGCGTATGCACGGGCATACAGATAATTGCCGCGCGGGCATTCGTTGTCTATTTCAAGAATGCGTGCGCACAGGTCGGCCATTTTGGAGTAGTCTTCCATTAGGTAGGTAATGTCGGCCATGCGGATAAGTATTTCTTTATTGCATGGTTGAGCTTCGTTAAGCACTTCCAGGTGTGTCATGGCTTCGTCGAGCCTGTCTGTGTGTATCAGTGATTGGGCGATATAGTCGTGTGTCTCGGGATCGTCATGTATGGCTAGCGCCTCGTTGTAGCATTTGACGGCATAGTCATGTTGTCCCATTCTGGCGGCTTTCACACCGTCATATTTGAACATGTCAAATCTCTTCGCCTTGTCGGCTTTCTGTTTTTCCTCGGGTGTTTCCTCTTCTCCCCCGAACAATGCCTTGAAAATATTCATCGCTTTAAATTCTTTTTTAGATGCGTATCTTTTTATGATACGATGGTGTCATTATTTTGTTTGATAGATGCAAAAATAGCAAAAAAGCGGAATATATCATTTGCAGATACTTATAAAATAGGTAATTGAGGCAAATAAAGCGGTTAAAAAATGTCTTTGCAATCAGGTTGCAGTAATTTTTAGATACCTTTGTGACCGGTAAATTAAGCCTCTAAGCGCGTTTGCGGCCGGTAATTATGGCGTGAGACACGGTTTGCTGGGGGATATTATAAGTGAAAAACAGATAGTTTATGGAAAAGAAAACAATAGCGGTGTTGGGAATGATGTGTGCCGGTTGCGCGGCCAATGTGGAGCGTAGGCTCGGAGCGATGGATGGCGTTGCCTCCGCCTCGGTAAACCTTCCGGCGCGCACAGTGCTTGTGGAGTATGAGCCGGCGGTGGTCTCTCTCGATGATATGAAAGCCGAATTGGGACATATCGGTTATGAGATGGTGATAGAGGAAGACCGTGACGTAGAGGCGATAGAACGCCGTGAGTACGTTATTCTGCGACAGAAGGTGATATGGTCGTGGCTTTTTGCCATTATGACGATGAGTCTGTCGATGGGGTGGATAGATGTAGGCAGCGGGGCAAATGTGCTGCTTATGATTATAGCGGCGCTAAATATCGCTTACTGCGGCCGGTCTGTATATGTATCGGCGTGGCGCCAGCTTGTTCATGGAGCGGCCAATATGGACACCCTCGTGGCCATGAGTACCGGCATATCTTTTGTTTTCAGTCTTTTCAATACCTTTTGGGGAGATTCTTTTTGGGGTGCGAGAGGTATTGAGTGGCATACCTATTATGATGCCTCGGTGATGATAATAACCTTTGTGCTTACGGGGAGGATGCTTGAGGAGAAAGCAAAGGGCGGCACGGCAACGGCCATACGGTCACTTATTGGCCTTGCACCGAAGACGGCCCACCTTGTTGACGGGGCGTCTATTGCCGACGCGCCTATTTCCGCTTTGCGTCCCGGCGATATTATAGAGGTAAGGGCAGGGGAGAAAATTCCTGTTGACGGAGAGGTTGTTACCGACGATTTAAATGCTTCCCAAGCCGGTATCGGGTCTCGTTCGTGTGATGTTGGAGTGCGGTCGGATATTATCGCCGGTGGTTATCCGGCTGTAAATGCGAAAAATTCCGGTTGTATTACGGCTCTTTCGGCTGACGGCATTCTTTCTTCCGATAACTTGTATCATAATGCTTGCAACGTGTTGATAGACGAGAGCATGATAAGCGGAGAGTCGGTCTCCGTATGCAAGACAGGAGGCGACAAGGTGCTTGCCGGTACGATAGTGAAGAGCGGAATGTTAAGGTTTCGTGCAGAGAAGGTTGGAGCGGATACAGTGCTTGCGAATATAATAAAGATGGTGCGTCAGGCGCAAGGCTCTAAGGCTCCCGTTCAGCGAATAGTGGACAAGATTGCCCTTGTGTTTGTGCCCGTGGTGATGTTTATTGCCTTGGTTACATTTGCCCTTTGGCTCGTGTTTGGCGGTATGTCAGCATTGCCGCAAGCCGTGTTGTCGGCTGTATCGGTACTTGTTATCGCATGTCCTTGTGCCATGGGGCTTGCCACTCCGACGGCCCTTATGGTCGGCATTGGAAAGGCTGCTGAGCGAAACATACTGATAAAAGACGCCACGGCATTGGAAAACCTGCGTTTAGTGGATGTACTTGTGACCGACAAAACGGGTACTGTCACCATACCTTCCACCGATGGTAAAAGCCGGGAAATGCTTAAACCCCATGCACGTGAGGCCGTGGATATGCTTAAAAAGCGCGGAATAGAAATTTACATGATGAGCGGTGACAGTGAGGATGCGGTGAGACGGGTGGCAGATGAGGCCGGAATAACAAACTATCGCAGTCGTGTGATGCCTCAGGATAAGGAAGACCTTGTTAGGAAACTGCAAGCTGAAGGTCGCAAGGTTGCCATGACAGGAGACGGAATAAATGATAGCCAGGCTCTTGCGGCAGCCGATGTGAGCATTGCCATGGGGCAGGGTACTGACGTTGCGATGGACGTTGCCCAGGTGACGCTTATGGGAACAGATCTCAGGCGCATCCCGGAGGCCATAAGACTGTCGGAGCGTACTGTATCCATGATACGCCAGAACCTGTTCTGGGCATTCATATATAACATCGTTTGCATACCACTTGCGGCGGGAGCGTTACGCTGGGTGACCGATTTTCAGATAACTCCTATGTGGGCAAGCGCATTAATGGCTATGAGCAGCATAAGCGTTGTGCTGAACAGCCTGAGGCTTTTAAAGGTAAAAAAGTAAAAGGGTAAAAAGGTAAAAAAGCCGTGCGGCGTGATTTATATTGTGTCAATACTATTGTTGTGCCAATACATGACCATATAAAAACTGACCGCACGGCTTTTTTACCTTTTTACTTTTTTACCTTTAAAAGTCTTTCTGAAAAAGCGGATCCTCTGGCATTACCATGATAGGCTTCTGCTCGTTCATCTTCAATATGTCTTCGGGGACGTATTTCTTGTCTATCACAAGGCGGAACATGTATTCCCTGAACCAGCGGTCTGACATTATCATGCAGCCGCCTTGACCCCATGTCGCGCCCCAACTGTTTTCCACTTTCCATTTCTTTGCGTTTCCTTTCTCGTCGAGGTCGACAGCCGTAAGCGTCATGGCATGTGTTGAGCCGCTGTCGAACGTGCTGATTCGCTGTGCTTTGTCCATGCCGAATGTCACGCCGAATAGCGAACCGTAGTCGAAGTTTTCCGTATCTCCGTATCCGCGCTGGCGGTCAAGCATCTTTCCTACGTCATACGAACTGTACATTTTCCGGCCGTCTTTTAGCGAGGCTATTGCCATTTTCTCAATGTCGTCCATCGGCAGGTTGATGTATTTCCAGTTGTGCCCGTCGTATGTGTGTCGGTCATATTCAACTTCGTAAGTCTTGTAGTATGGGCGGCGCGGGTCGTTCATGGCCATGATGAAAGAGCCGTTTATCTGGTTTCCTACCACCTCGCGGTAGAATTCCTGCGGTGTGTATGTCTTCGCTTCGCCCACCGCGCGTCCCTTGTCGTTGCGGAATGAGTATGTGAACTGTGTCGGCGGCTCGCCTATTGTCATTGCGAGCATGTGATAGACCGTTCCGAGCATCTTTGTCTTGGCCGCATTTATATCTGCCTGTTTCTTGCCGTCGGCCGCCATTTGGCGTAGTTGCAGGCCGTATTCGCGCAGTTTGGATGATATCAGTCGGGCCATGCGCGATGTGTTGTCGCTCGAATAAGTCTCGGGCATTACAGATTTGGGCACGAGACCGTATTTGTCAGCAAGATCCGCCACGCCGCAGAATGTGCCGCCGTCGTTGATGGGATTTTTGAAGAAAAACTGCACTCGTGTGTCGTCCATCGGTTTTTTGGCCGTGTCTATCACGCCTTGAAGAAATAGGTTCGCTTTTTCCAACTGATCCCAAAAGAACAGGTAGCTGTGCGATAGATCAACCGTAAGTGAATCTGTACGTTTGGCGAAATTGGCTCTTATGACGTTAAATCCGCTGAACATCCAGCAGCGGCCTGAGCTTTGTTGGTCCGTTATCGACTGTTTTTTGGTCTCCACGCTGAAATAAGTGTCAAGCTCTCCGGCATTGGCATGGTTTTTAGCCAGGTTATCAATGGCATTTGAGGCTATGGCATTTGCTATCGCCCTGTCTGCCGTTGTCATTTTTTGTGACTTGCGAATATCGCTTATCATCTGTTGCGAGATGCCCCCGTCTCTTGTCTGTGCGATGGTGGACAGAGGAGATAGCACGGTCATGCAAAGCATTGCCGAACCCAAAATCACTGCAGTCTTTTTACTTGTCATTTTGTCGTAATTTTATTGTTTACTTATTTTAAACTGGTTTTCAGTCGTGGTTTTTCTTGTTGATAATCACTTATTGACGATTATTGCCACTTTCATACATTATTATATAATATACAGCCGTATGCCTATTAAATCCATACAAAAATACGAAATACAAATGATAATAGAGTATTTTATCCTTTTTTTCTGTTTTTTTTGTCTTAAATCAATATACAGGAATTATAGTGTTAACTTTTTTGTAGATTCTTTTGGCTATGTTAAATAAATGGAATATCTTTGCCACAGATAATAACTCAATTATTAATCAAAAAGGAAAAAATTATGAAAAAGTTATTTTTGATGGCAGCATTCGTTGTTGCTTCTGTTGCTGCAAGTGCACAGATTTACGTTGGTGGTTCACTGGGTTTCAATTCAATTAAAGCAGATAAGGACGCAAGTTCATCTACGACATTCTCTATTGAGCCTGAAGTCGGCTACAATCTGAGTGACAACCTGGCTGTGGGTATCCAACTTGGATTTACTTCTACAAATGCTGATGATGAAGGAAACAAGAGTGAGTATACTGTAAGCGTTTTCACTGTAGCTCCTTACGCACGTTACACATTCGCTAAGAGCGGTGCTGCTTCTTTCTTTGTAGATGGTGGTATCATCTTCAATGCTTATGGAAGTGACGCGGAAGGCTCTTCTTTCGGAATCGGTCTTCGTCCGGGTATTAAGTTCGCTGTTTCTGATAAGATCGACGTTGTCGCAAAGACAGGTTATCTTGGATATATAAAGAATAATGACGACCTCGGTGGCGGTTCCGCTTTCGGTCTTAACATTGACAACACAGATCTTTCACTCGGTGTTCTTTTCAATTTCTAATTGACAGCATAGAATTTTAAAGTAAAACGATAACGCCCGGACAATTGTCCGGGCGTTTCTTTTTAATATATCCGAAATTTATTTTGTTATTTGCAGCATCTGCAACATATAAACCTTCTCTCTATCGTTTCCCAGTTTACTATCTGCCACATCTTGTCGAGATAGTCGGCGCGTCTGTTCTGGAAATCCAGATAGTAGGCGTGCTCCCATACGTCGAAAGTGAGTAATGGGCGAAGGCCTTGGCGTATAGGATTTCCGGCGTTAGACTCTTGTGTTATCACGAGTTTTCTGGAGTTGTCGGCAGACAGCCATACCCATCCCGACCCGAAAAGGGTGGATCCTTTCTTCACGAACTCTTCCTTAAAGGCTTCGAATGAGCCGAACTGGCAGTCTATCACCTCGGCCAGTTTACCTTTGGGCACATTGTTTTCCCTTGGCGGGCACAACTGGGTAAAATACAGGTTGTGATTGAGTATCTGTCCAGCGTTGTTGAACACGCCGCCGTCGCTCGTCTTTACTATTTCCTCGAGCGTCATGTTCTCATATTTGCTGCCAGGCAGGGCAGCGTTGAGATTGTTTATATATGTTTGCAGATGCTTGCCATGATGAAATCCGATTGTAGCCGAACTGATTACCGGTTCCAGGCTGTCGGTTCCATAGGGTAGTTTGATAAGCTCAAATTTTCCGTTTACTTGTTTTGTTTCCATAATGAATAATGTATTAAGTTAGACAATAAATATCGTTTCCTGAAGTAATCTTTTTCTGCTGCAAAGATAGTGACCGTTACTACGATATTATGCTTATGTGCTGTTAATTAAGGCCAATTTGTTTTTAAATTGTCTTACACTTATGATTTTTTTGCGTTCTTTTTCTAAACGGAGGTTGGATGACTGTAATATGGCGGGTGATAAAAATGTCAAATAGTGCCGATAAATTCTCTTTCTCTCCTAAAAAAGAAGCCCCCAAAAAGTTATACATAAAACTTTTTGGGGGCTTCTTTACAAGTCTGCCTGTTTATTCTTTAAGCCATTATTGCCGCTTTTACAGTCATAAAACAAATCTTGGTTCTATTCTGCCGGTAGCTTTTCTATGCTTTATATGTTGTTTGGAGGTATTTATCTCAGTTACCGATGAATATCATTCCGTCCATGCGGTATATCTTTTCCTCATTTATGAGATATGTCAGGGCAGTATCGATTTGTTCGTATGGTCGTTTGATGGTGTTCAGTTCTGTAATCGGATGTGGCTTCATGTCGCTGAGTATTGCCATTATCTCTGCTTGTGTTACGGTGGTGGCGTCACCGTGGTTGTTTTCTTTTCTGTGCTCCATGCACACATCGCATGAATCGCAGTCATGGTCGGTATGTTCTCCGAAATATTCCAGCAACATTCTGCTGCGGCATGTGTCATCGGTCGCCGCATATTCAATCATTGCGTTGATGCGTTCGGTGAATTGCCTTTTCCTCTCCTCGTACACTTCTTTTGGAAACATCAGGTGTTCGGTGTTCTCCCGTCTTTGTGTGTAACGGATATAGGGTGTCTTTTTTCTTGGTATGAACTTGATGATGTGTTTGGCCGCGAGCAGTTTCAGTGTGAGATATACTTCGTGTGATTTCAGTCCTGTCTGCATGGCTATAAGGCTCTCGTCTATGAAGTTGTAGTCGCTGAACAGCCCTCCGTAGTTGCGTAGCAGTGTCACAATCACTTTATCTTCGTTCTCCGAGTTGTTCTCGAGTCGGTAGAGGGTGTCGCGCGACACGGTGAACATCACTCTTGCTTTGTTGTCCTGTTCATCGGTGTACTCTATGTATCCGGCACGGTTCAGTATTTTCAGCGCGGCGTCGGCCTGTATAGGGAAGTGCTTGAAGTTGTGGCAAAACTTTTCTATGTTGAATTCGAATGTCATTCCGTAACCTGTACCAGCGGCCACCTGATAGAAATAGGCCAAGTGCTCGTAGACCTTTTTTATATATTCTTTGTCGGGGAATGTGTCGCTTATCCGCTTTGTCAACTTGTTCCTGTCGCTGTCGTTATACAACATCACGGCATATCCTTTGTTTCCGTCTCGCCCGGCCCGGCCGGCCTCCTGGAAGTACGCCTCTATGCTGTCCGGGCAGTCTGTGTGCACCACTATGCGCACATCGGGCTTGTCTATGCCCATGCCGAAAGCGTTTGTTGCCACCATCACCCGCACTTTGTCTTCCTGCCAGTCTTTCTGTCGTTTGTCTTTCTCTGCGCTTTCCAGTCCGGCGTGATAGAAAGTGGCCGGCTGTCCGTTCTCGTTCAGCATTACGGCGATTTCTTTTGCCCGTCTTCTGCTGCGTACATATACGATGGCGCAACCCTCCACACATTCCAATATGTGTATCAGCTCTCCCTGCTTATCCATTGTCCGGCGTACCACATAGGCCAGGTTTTTGCGTTCGAAGCTCATCCTGAACACTCTTCTTTCTTTGAAACCGAGCTTTTCTTGTATGTCGTCCACCACATTCGGGGTGGCCGTGGCGGTTAGTGCGAGCACCGGAACGTCGGGATGCAGTCTGCGTATATCGGATATTTTCAGGTAAGATGGCCTGAAATCATACCCCCACTGACTTATGCAGTGAGCCTCGTCTATGGCGAAGAAACTCACTTTAATATGTCTGAGCTTGGTTTGGAATATTTGTGAAGACAGGCGTTCGGGCGATATATAAAGTATGCGGACTGCGCCGAACACACAGTTTTCCAGAATGGTGATGATTTCCGTTCGCGACAGTCCGGAGTATATTGCTGCGGAAGAGATGCCCCGCCGCTTCAAGTTCATTACCTGATCTTTCATCAACGCTATCAGCGGCGTGACTACGATGCACACCCCGTCGGCGGCAAGTGCGGGAACCTGAAACGTGACAGATTTGCCGCCCCCGGTGGGCATAAGTCCGAGCGTGTCTTTCCCGGAGCCTATGCTGTCGATTATTTCACGTTGTATGCCCCTGAAATCATCATATCCCCAATATCGGCGTAGTATTTCTCTATATTTGTCCATCCTTGTCCCGTGGCTTGCTTTAATAATGATAAAAGCGTCATTGCGGTTCTTCCGACGGTTTGATGTCTTCTATTTGCAGTTGTACCTCGTTGCGTTTGTATGCGTTTTCTTCTATTGTATATACTATATCAAACGAGCGTTTGCTCTTGATGTACCTTGCGGCCGCGCTTTGTCCGAACGCTATTCCGTTCATCACATTGCTCGAACGGCTGTCCACAAGTTCCAGTTTGATGTGCTCCTGATGGCGTCCCACAACCTTGCTCGTGCCGTAATCATATACATTTTGCGTGCAGAACAGCGGCTTCGGGTTGCATGGTCCGTGCGGTGCGAACTTTTTCAGGTCGGCATGCATCTTTTTTGTTATATCCTTGAAGTCAATGACAGCCTCTACGTCAAGTATGGCCTGTGTCTGTTCCGGCATGATGTGGTTGACAACATACTCTTGAAACCTCCGGCGAAATTCTGGTATGTTCTTCTCTTTCATCGACAGGCCGGCTGCGTATGTGTGCCCTCCGAAGTTGACCAGGAGGTCACGGCAGCTCTTTATGGCGTCATAAATGTCGAATCCCGCCACGCTGCGTGCCGAACCGGTGGCAATGCCGTCGCTCATTGTGAGCACCACCGTTGGGCGGAAGTAGATTTCCGTCAACCTTGATGCCACAATTCCGATCACGCCTTTTTTCCAGTTTGCGTCATATAATACAATAGATGACAGATGCTTCTGGCTTTCCAGTTTCTCAACGATGGAGTTCGCCTCTTCCGTCATCTGCTTGTCAATGTCCTTGCGTTGCTCGTTATATTCGTTTATCATCCCTGCCTCGGCCATTGCCCTCATAAAATCTTTCTCCACGAGAAGCTCTACCGTTTCCTTGCCGTTCTGCATCCGTCCGGACGCGTTTATCCTCGGACCGATTTTGAACACGATGTCGCTCATAGTCAGTTCGCGGTTAGACAGTCCGCAGATCTCAATGATTGCTTTCAGGCCTGTTGATGGATTCTGGTTCAGTTGCTTAAGCCCGTGGAATGCGAGTATGCGGTTCTCACCTGTCACCGGAACAATGTCCGACGCGATACTTACTGCGCAGAAGTCAAGCAGCGGTATCAGCCGGGCGAACGGTATGCCGTTGTTTTTGGCGAACGCCTGCATCAGTTTGAAGCCGACGCCGCACCCCGAGAGGTGGTGGAACGGATAGGTGGAGTCGGGCCGTTTGGGGTTCAGTATGGCCTTGGCCGGCGGCATTTCCTCATCGGGCACGTGGTGGTCGCATATTATGAAATCTATTCCTATGCTTTTGGCATACGCTATCTCTTCGATTGCCTTTATTCCGCAATCGAGCACGATGATAAGTTTCACACCTGTTTCTTTCGCATAGTCTATGCCCTTATAGCTCACACCATATCCCTCTTCGTATCTGTCGGGGATATAGTATTCTATATTCGAGTAGAACTGTTGCAGAAACTTGTACACCAGAGCCACGGCCGTACATCCGTCCACATCGTAATCTCCGTAGACCATGATGCGCTCCTTGCGTCCCATGGCATCGTTCAGCCTGTCTACGGCTACGTCCATGTCGTTCATCAGGAATGGGTCGATAAGCTCGTTGAGCATAGGGCGGAAGAAACGCTTTGCCGCCGACTCGGTCTTTATACCGCGTCGGATGAGCAGGTTGGCGAGAGTCGGACTCATGCCGATTTTCTCTCCCAGTTCCTTAGCTGCCTTTTGTGTCTCCGGTGTTGTTGGTTCGTAATTCCATTTGAAGTACATTATATTTATTTTTTTATTTTCTTCGCTTGTAAAAGTAGCCTTGAAAAGGCGTATATGGGTGTAAAGTTACTAATAAAAAACAAGAAATTGGAATATTGACGTGTAAGTTTTTGAGTTTTTAAGTTTTGCGATAAAAAACAAAGTGCCGGCCGGATGACAACCGGTCGACACTTTGTTTGTGTATGGATTTGTTCGTTTTTTATCCTATTGTATATGCGATAATCACGGCAATGAGCATCACGGCTGCTGCCACTACCATTGCGTTGAAGAGATATTTCTGCATCTTCTTCTTTCTTGCTATCGACCTGAGACTGCGTCTTTTCCACTCGCTTACATCATTTTTGCCTCTTTTGTGGTGCTTTGAGTGTCCGTGATGATGTCCGGACGAATGGCTGTGGTGGCTTGACGAATGGCTGTGATGATTTGATGAATATTCAGACATTTCGTTATATTATGTTTTCTGTAAATAAATTAATCTCTGATTTCATTGCGTTTTGCTGCTTCTCAGATGCCGAGCTTCTTGCGTATGTCTTTCGGTATTGCGTTCTTATTGACCATGTAGTCCATTGTGTTTGCCGCTATGAAAGTCTTGGTCATATACCAGATGCCTTTGTAGTCACCGAATTCACCCCATGAGTTCTTCACCATGTAGTACTCCTTACCGTTCTGGTCTTTGGCTATACCGAATATCAGCATGCCGTGGTCGTCTGTCAGTTCCCAGTTGTCGAAACGCTCCTGGCGCATCTCTTGTGTGGGAGTGATTTCCGGTGCTGTGCAACCAAGCGAGTCATACAATTCCGCTTTCTTTGTTCTTTCCAGTCTGAGCCATTTTGCGGCATCGCTTCCGGAAAGTCCCTGTATTTTCTTTGTGTCGTAAGCGTATGCCAGTCCTTTGCGTGTGAAACCCTCTTCGCTCACGTCGCCGCCCCATGCGATGCAGTAACCCTCGTTGATTGCGTTGTCGATTATGCGCATCATCTCGTCCATGGGCACATTATAAGACAGAGGGTTGCGCCAGTTGTCCTGTACTTCAACCGCAAACTGTGTATAGAACGGGTGGTGTGTATAAGAAGTGATGGTCACGTAGTCATCGAAATTGAGGCCGAGACTTGCCGCAAACGACTTCGGTGTATACTCCTTGCCCTCATACTTGAACTTTTCAGGGCATTTGCCGAGGTATGCGTCAAGGATGCCTTGTAATCCCACTTTCCACTGGGAGCTTATTTTCTTTTCCGAACTTTTGGCTATCGCTGCGACATACGGCTCCATGAGAGAGAAGAACTCGTTGAAGTTGTTGAGTGAGTCTCCGTAGAGTGTGCCGGGCAGAGGCATGGCTTCTTCCGGACATATACCGTAGTGTTTCAGGCAGAAGAGAGGGTCGTAGCATGAACCACCCTGTGAGAACTGGCAGTCGCCGTGCAGTCTTACCACCTGGATGGCACGATCCATGTATGTCTTGTTGGCTACGAAAGATTCACAGAGGTCGTATGTCTTGCCTGTCTTTTTCAGTATCTCGCTCTCGAAATAAGACAGGGTCGAGTAAGCCCAGCAAGTGCCGCTGCGGTTCTGATCCTTGATGCTTGTGATTTTGTTCTCCTTGATTGTAGTGAACACAGGCTTGTTCTTGTTCACCGAGTCTTTTTTCCCTTCCTGGGCATAAGCGCCCGTGAATGTCAGGGCAGCCAACGCCAAAGCTAAAAACTTCTTCATTGTTGATTTTCTTTTGTTATTTATTAATATTTGTTCATATATTCTTCCACATCTTCGGGATGGTATGGTA
>NZ_BEWV01000169.1 GCF_002933775.1 Prevotella sp. MGM1 | reverse complement strand
GGACACTTCAGGACTATCGAAACGAAGGACGCATAGCCTATATCCAGTTAGGCGGCAAAATTCTCTACCGTGAATCGGACATCGAAAGGATGCTTGCTGACGGCTACCGCTCTGCCTACCGACAGACGGCAACCTGATTTTCTTGAAGGAGCGCAGTTTGCCGTCTGCCCTGTGATTGCATCAGCAATGGTTCGGCAAAAAGAGAAAGGAACGGCTTACAGATCGAGCATCAATATCCTGCTTCGTCTGTAAGCCGTTCCTCTTTTCTTTCTTCTGATTTCCCATCAGTCGCTTGTTTCCGTTGCCGGATGCTCTAAAAGCGTGTGGCAGGCAGTGGCAAGGTTTTCGGGTTGAATACGCTCCGCAGGAGGAAGATTCTGCCCGAAACGGCTCTGCCGCCCGACCTTGCCGCTGCCATCAAGCCATGCACTACCTTTGCATCCGTGCATCGGGAACGAGTGGCTGACGGAATGAACCTCAACTATACCATCGGTTGTCGCTTCTGCCACAGGAAACAAACAACGTAATCGGTGTTTCTTTCAGGGTTGAACTAATT
>NZ_BEWV01000168.1 GCF_002933775.1 Prevotella sp. MGM1 | reverse complement strand
GACGGATTTTTATGTTCACCTGAACATAGCAAGGTATGTTTTCAGCCGCTCAAAATATTTTGAGCATCCCGGAAAACGCCTTGCCCTTGCAGGGGGCGGGCTTCCCCTCCGAAGTCGGGCAGCCTTTCAGACCTACGGTGTATGTGCCTTGAAGCGGCGGCTTATGCCGTCAATCCGCTCCAAAGTAATATGAATGAGAAAAGGAAAAGCAAAGCAGGGAGAAATCCCAAACTTGATCCGGCGGTGTACCGCTACACCGTCCGTTTCAACGAGGAGGAACACAACCGTTTCCTCGCCATGTTCGGGAAATCTGGCGTCTATGCACGGTCGGTTTTCCTGAAAGCGCACTTCTTCGGACAGCCTTTCAAGGTGCTGAAGGTGGACAAGACACTGGTGGACTACTACACCAAGCTGTCGGATTTTCACGCGCAGTTCCGCGCCGTGGGGACGAATTACAACCAAGTGGTGAAGGAACTGAGGCTGCATTTCTCCGAGAAGAAAGCGATGGCGTTGCTCTACAAGCTGGAGCAACATACCATCGAACTCGTAAGACTGAGCCGTCAGATTGTGGAACTTTCAAGAGAATTGGAGGCAAAATGGTCGCAAAAATCAGTGTAGGCAGCTCGTTGTACGGTGCGATTGCCTACAACGGGGAGAAGATTAACGAGGCGCAGGGGCGGCTGCTCACCGCCAACCGCATCTACAATGACGATTCGGGAACGGTGGACATCAACAAGGCGATGGAGGGCTTTCTAACCTTCCTGCAGCCGCAGATGAAGGTGGAGAAACCTGTGGTGCATATCTCGCTTAACCCGCACCCGGAAGATGTGCTGACCGTGCGGGTGGACGAGAACGGAAAATGTATCAGCGACAAGAACGACTACTACCGCAGCAAGTAGATCACCCGTGAGTTGGAGAAGAAATACGGGCTGCACGATGCGGAGCGCAGGAGCCGCCGCCTTGACACGCCATTGCGCAAGGTGGACGCATCGGCTGGCGATGTGAAGAAGCAGGTGGCTAGCACCGTGAAGACTCTGAACGGACAGTACCGTTTTCAGACGATGGGCGAATACCGTGCGCTCCTTTCCCTCTATAACCTGACGGTGGAGGAAGCGAGGGGCAACGTGCGCGGATGGGAGTATCACGGGCTGGTCTATTCCGTCACGGACGACAAGGGCGACAAGGTTGGCACCCCGTTCAAGTCCTCGCTTTTCGGGAAGCCCGTCGGCTATGAAGCCGTGCAAAGGAAGTTCGCACGTTCCAAGCAGGAGATTAAGGACAGGAAACTCGCCGACATGACGAAACGCACCGTCCTTTCCGTACTGCAAGGCACTTATGACAAGGACAGGTTTGTGAGCCAACTCAAAGAGAAGGGTATTGACACCGTGCTGCGCTATACGGAGGAAGGGCGCATCTACGGGGCTACCTTCATCGACCACCGCACGGGATGCGTGCTGAACGGCTCGCGCATGGGCAAGGAGCTTTCGGCGAATGCCTTGCAGGAACACTTCACCCTGCCATACGCAGGACAGCCACCGATACCGCTTCCATCCCGGTAGAAACTACGGACGATACACATAAGGCACACGGGCAGACCGCACACGACCGTGAAGACGTGTCGGGCGGTATGGGCTTGCTCACTCCCGAAGGTCCGGCGGTCAATGCCGAGGAAGAGGCTTTCATCCGTACCATGCAGCGCAGGAAGAAGAAAAAGCGTAATCATTCTATTTTCCGCCACGACAATTTTATCGGCTGTTTTTCAGCCGATAA
>NZ_BEWV01000167.1 GCF_002933775.1 Prevotella sp. MGM1 | reverse complement strand
CACATTATACTCTTGATACTCTCTCCCGCCCACCGGAAAAATCCGCTGACCCCGATTTTCGGACTGACCCCGATTTTGTCGTTCGTTGTTAAGAGTGCTTTCTATATACGTACACATGCGTGGGGCTTTCGGCGTTGCTCGTTTCGATAACTTGGGCGATGCCAGAGCCTTTACACTGTGGAACGAGTGACAGGACTGGCTCCACGTTTTCATGTATATATATCAACCATTTGTTAATCATGCCAATATGGTAGCCGTTGGCAAAAAAGAAGAATAGTTGGTATGAGTAGTATAAAAGTTCCAATCACAAAGACGGATAAGGAAGGATTTCAAGTTATAATAGACTTGAATTTATATAGCGAAAAGGCTATAACAGCTACGATTTACAAATACACAGACAAGTTCTTTGTTTATCAGAACACAATGCCTAATGATGATAAACAGGTCTGTGTTATCTTTGAATCAAAAGATGGTGGACTTGACGAGAATATCGTTAAGCAATTCTGCAATGACTTGATTGACCAGCAACTTCGTGAGATTACAACAGAGAAGTATGGGCATGTTCGTGATTTGATAGTAGAAGAAGCATTTAAGCCTATTACAAAAAAATGAGAAGATTTTTATTTTACATTATAGGCTTATTTGTTATTTTCTCTTGTAACAACAAGAAAGATAATAAAGCTAATTCAAGACTTATCTTGAAGCAAACGGCAAAAGACACTTGTCTTACAGATATGGTGAAGTTAACCGCAACTGGCCATAAAGATACGGTTTTACCTCGTAATGAAGCCGAATTACTCCAAAGGTTATGGGAATCGCAGAGAGGTGGTGGCTCATGGCATTCCTCAATAAATGGCTCCCACTATGCGTGTACACACGCTTCACATATGGCACACACTTCACATTACTCAAGTAATTTTTAGAAATAATGAATTCATATACAATACTCCCATTCCGCTTCGCTCGATTTAACGAAGAAGAATATCTTCTATCGAATGATGTTGGAGAATACATATTCCTAAAGAATGACGACTTTCACAAATTCGTCAATGGAGAACTTGACCCGACAAGTGACTTGTTCTATGATATAGAGTCAAAGCAAATAGCTACAACAGACAAGATTGAAGATGTTGTAAGAATGCTTGCAATAAAATTCCGCACAAAGAAGAGTATCTTGGAAGATTTCACTTCTTTGCACATGGTTGTGCCAACTTTGCGCTGCAATTCAAGTTGCATTTATTGCCAGGTGAAAAGATATGAAAGTACTGACCATTCTGCTGATATGACCAAGAAGACGGCAAAGAATATTGTCAAAACGATCTTCATGTCCCCTTCTCCATGTATCAAGATAGAATTTCAAGGTGGTGATCCCTCTACCGATTTTGGAATGGTGAAGTATATCATAGAAGAAGCTGAATGGCAGAACTTATTCAAAAAGCGTGAGTTGGAATTTGTCATCTGCACAAATCTTACTTTGCTCAATGAGAAGATGGTTAAGTACCTAAAGAAGCATAATTGTATGATTTCTACATCTTTGGATGGTCCTAAGGATTTGCATGACACTAACAGACCTCTCCAAAATAAGAATCTTGACCACCATGCCATCTTTGAGAAAAATCTACAGATGATACGTGGAATTTGGGGGAATGATGAATGTGCATCCGCTTTAATGACTACTTCAAAGTATAGCCTCGGAAGATTCAAGGACATCATAGACGAATACATTAGATTAGGTTTCCATAACATCTTCCTAAGAGCATTGAACCCTTACGGTTTTGCAAAACAGCATAAGGACAAGATAGCCTACCCGATAGAAGATTTTGTAAAAAACTACAAAGAGGGGTTAGACTATATCATAGAACTCAACAAAAAAGGAACATTCTTTGTTGAAGGGTATGCAGCATTGCTCCTTCGCAGGATTCTGACTCCTTTCGCGACAGGCTTCGTTGACTTGCAATCTCCTGCCGGTGTTGGCATAGCTGGAGCAATATATGATTATGATGGTAGTGTGTACGTTGCTGACGAAGGAAGAATGATGGCTCGTTTCAAGAACTATTATTTCAGACTTGGCAATGTAAATGAAGATTCATATCAAAGCATGTTCAATGGAGAAAAACTGCATGAGATTATCAACAATGCTTGTAATGAATGTTTGCCAGAGTGCGCAGAATGTGTGTTTCAACCTTACTGTGGTGCTGACCCCGTAAGAAATATGTCAGAACAGGGAGATATGGTTGGGCATCGTCCTACCAATGAGATGTGCAAGAAGAACAAGGCTATCATGCATTATCTTTTTGAACTTCTCCAAAAACACGACCCTGAGATAAACAGAATTTTTTGGTCTTGGATCAAGTAAAAACAACGCATATGAAAAATATATTATTCATCATCGGTATTCTACTCATAAAAATAATTCCTTGTTCTTCACAGAGCAAATCTGATTCTGGATTTGCCCTTGCTATGAATGATGCTGTAGCAGGAAACGCAGAAGGACAATATTTTGTTGGTCTATGTTTCATGACGGGGAATGGAACTTCCACTAACTATGCCAAAGGAATATATTGGCTTAGAAAAGCGGCGTCACACAATCATCCTAAAGCAAAATATAATATAGGAGTGGCTTATAGAGAAGGAAAAGGAGTAGAACGAAATGCAGATTCTGCATTTTATTATGTCGAACAATCTGCCAATTTGGAATATCCTTTAGCTCAATATGATTTAGCTTTATATTATGATAATGGAGAAGTTGTTCCTAAAGATGCTTCCAAGGCTTTCTTTTTATATAAGAAATCAGCAGATAGTGGATGTGTTTATGCAATGTACAATTTAGGTAGTGACTATTATTTTGGCATAGGAACATCTAAAGATGTTGCCTCTGCGCGAAAATATTTTCACGAAGCAGCTTTGAATGGTCATCCAAAAGGTATGTATATGTATGGGAAGTGTTGTTTGCTTGGACTTGGTGGTGATACAAACTATCAAGAAGCATTCAGCTTTACAGAAATGGCAGCTAATAAAGGTGACATTAATGCATTAGATGGTCTTGGGTATCTATACGAAAGAGGTTTAGGCTGTAAAAAAGATATTGATAAAGCTATCTATTATTATCAAATGGCAGCAAATATGGGGTGCAAAGCCTCTATTGATGCACTTAAAAAGTTGAGAAAATGAAACAAATAAAGGCATTAACTTGTTCTAATTCACAAGAGCTTCTTGGGCGAGTAACACTAAATGATAAGAATATATTCAATCGTTCAGCATATATCCTTGTAACCAATGAAAAGAAATTGGCTAAAGGTTATAAGGCCATTGTTTCGACACATGATTTATCGGGAAGTGCATCTACACCATATATCAAAGTTGGCAACATTTCGGACTTCAATGACGGTGATGTCATAAATATCACAACAGATGGAGAGATATGCTTTCTTTATGAATTCAACTCTACATCCAATGCCATTTTTGCAACAGCTCGTTGTAATCATCGTTGCATCATGTGTCCTCAACCTCCAGTGTTGCAGGAAAAAGATAGA
This sequence comes from Prevotella sp. MGM1, assembly GCF_002933775.1. Lineage (GTDB taxonomy): Bacteria > Bacteroidota > Bacteroidia > Bacteroidales > Bacteroidaceae > Prevotella. Next base: position 3,057 of record NZ_BEWV01000167.1, on the reverse strand, counting down.
ACCGATTTTAATCTGGACTTGATAAAACTATTCGATAAGAACACGCAAGAAGTGGGCATTACTGGGGGCGAGCCAACTATGATTGGTGACAGATTATTTGATATAATACGCCAAATAAAGAAATCATGCCCGAAAGCAGCCATAAGCATTCTGTCAAACGGAGTAAAATTCGCTGATATTGACTATGCAGCAAAATTGGCAGCATGCAACCACCATGATTTACAAATCGACATTCCGATATTTTCAGACATTGCCTCTATTCATAATCATATTGTCGGAGCCAAAACCTTTTACAAGATAGTACAAGGTTTATATAATTTGGCACAATTTGGGCAACAGATTGGTTTGAGGGTGGTTATCCACAAACAGACCTATAAGAGATTGCCACAGTTGGCTGATTATATCTACCATAACTTTCCATTTGTCACACAGGTCGCCTTTATGCAGATGGAGACTACTGGCTTGGCAGAAACAAACTTGAAAGATTTATGGATAGACCCATATGACTATAACAACGAGCTTAGAGAAGCTGTGCTTCTACTAAACGACAGAGGTATTACAACGTATATCTATAATGCCCAATTGTGTGTACTTCCACCCGAGTTGCGTCCATTTGCAAAGCAATCAATCAGTGAATGGAAAGATGTTTATCTTCCTGTTTGTGACGGATGTGTACTTAAAGGAGAATGTGGAGGTTTCTTCTCGACAAACAACAATAACATAAGTACACATATCCATAAAATTGAATGTACAAATTCATGTACAGAGTGAATTGTTAACTATATTGTCAAACTTAAAAACGGAGGTATCAATGAAGAGACTAATGTTTTTGCTTGTTTCGGCATTTATCGCAACAACGAGTTATTGCGCCAACGTTTCTGATAACATCATGAACGTATTGGGCAATAATGACGAAACAACACAAATTGAGAAGCAGAAGAACCAGCCTTTGGTTTTACAGAAAGCCATTGACATGGTAAAGAGTTCTCTTGCGGGTCACTATTCGCACAGTTCTCATTCTTCACACAGCTCTCACAGCTCGCATAGTTCACACTCGTCTCACTATTCAAGTCGTTACTAAGGATAGTGATTCGCAAGTTCATTGCGAGTTGTAAAATAATTTGGGAGGGGTGTGTTCGAAATGCACTCCTCCCTTAATATCTTATCTACACAAGCCTTTCCTCTTCATAGGTTTCATCATCTTTGTCGCCTGTCGCAAGCATCGTCTTATCCATTCTATCTCATCTTCGTCCTTCTCACGTCCCCAATCCTTGGTATCGCTATCGCCGCCACCTTGACTTTCTGCGAAGTTGGTTGCCTCATTGATGTAGCCAACATACAGGTACATTGCACAATAGATAATTTTGTCACCATAGTTGATAAAATCCATTGCAAAGCTATCGTCAAATAGGCTGCTGTCGTGAATGCTCGTCATACGTGGATAGATGTCTGCTATCTCTGCCAACGCCTTCATACCAGCCTGCGCCCAAATTTTATTGATCATCTGTTGCTGGTATGAAACAGCTGTTTTTTCAAAATCGGCTTTAATCTCCCTGTTTCTTGCTTCGATGTGGGAGGTGTTCTTCTGTAGCTCATCAAGTTGCAACTTAGCCTGTTCAAGTTTCATCTTCTTGTCGTTCAATTTGTCACGAACATCCCAGAGTTCCTTTCTGGTGGCGGTAATCTTTGCCTTTATCTCAACTGCATCACCAAGATGATTCTTCATGTAATCTTCAAGTTCGGCTATGGTCGCTTGCTTATAAGCTTCTGCTTTCTCCAGATTGCTCACCATAGTCTGCAGAGCCTTGATTTTTGTCTCTGCTTTTGTAATGCTACGATTAAGACCAGAAAGAAGCGTCTTCTTCATGCCTACTTCATTTGACAAAGCGCGGCATTCATCAGCCAACTCCCTGCGATAAGTTTCTGTTGACTTGTGCTTGGCTCCAGTTATGGTGATGTCATCACCACGCTCCAGTCCATACTTTTCATTAACTTCTGCAAGTCGGCTATGAAGTTCACGCATCCTTGTTCTTGCTCGATTCATGTCGTTTCCACCAAAAAGATCTTTTGCGCTCAGTCTGCCGTCCTTTGTAATGGGGACAATGACCGCATGTGCATGAGGATTGAGTTCGTCTAAATGAACAATGAACGAAACGACATTTTCTTCACCAAACTCCCGACAACAAAAGTCATATATGTCCATTGCCCATCTGTCTATGCCACTGCAACTGTCAACATCCCAGTTGTTGCCGTTCTCACTGATTGTCTGGTCGCCAAATGCGAGTTTGCGCATCTGCTCGCGGTTACCACCAAAGACAATGCTCACGGCATGGTTTGATGTGGCATTTACTCTGCCTGTCACTCTGTTCTTGATGGCTTGTTCAATTTTGTCTGTTATGGACTTGCTCTTGTCTATTGGTCCAAGTTCACCACCTTTCGACACCTGAAAGTTAAGTCGGGTGCGACTACGGTCATAGTTGTACTTCGGATCGTTCTCCTTCCTTGAAAAAAGGTCATCGCCCCAATTACGCTGATGCTCATCGCTGACAGCAACGCTGAAAGATTTGACCTTTTGAATGTCCATCATCTGTTTCTTATTATCGCTCATAAAATTGCTTGTTTTAATTGATTGTACATATGAAATTCAGCTTGCTGTACAAATATAATGGCTGTTTGCCCTAATTACTGAGCTTGCTCGGTGTATTAAGCTCCACCCAAGGGATATGTTCGCAAGCGAACTCGTTATAACTGCTGCCAGTAGTGTTATGGCTCTTCTACCAACACCAACCCAAGGCTGTCTATCAGACGCTGGAGTGGCGGATGTTGTTTTATCAGCCTTTGTAGTGCCATATGCGGTGTTTCCGTCATCAATAGGAAGTCGGCAATGTCAAGACCATTGGCTTTCTGTTCTTCCGTAGCATTGTCTTCAAGAATGTTGCTGATGACAACCCTGGAAAAGGCGCGTGAGTTTGACCCCTTCGGGCACGCGGGATTTGCCCCCTCGGGCATAATAAGATTGACCCCTTAAAAGTCCTGGCGGCGGGGGTCAATTTTATT
>NZ_BEWV01000166.1 GCF_002933775.1 Prevotella sp. MGM1 | reverse complement strand
ATATACATTCATCGTCAGCGACGATATGTTGCGCAATTCCCGGAGCTTGATGACACTGCCGACACCCGGAGCCACCGTGTTGTATTCGGAATATACCTCAAAGCGAGAGTCGGTCAGCGACTTCTTACGGTTACGCAGCACGTTGGCATGCTGCCAGCCGCCCCATTTTCCGATAGCGTAGTTTATGTAGCTTATCCTGTCTTCCACTGTCACGTCAGTACATATGTTCATGGCATCATACCGCTCTATGGCCGCCTCGCAGACTATGTCGAGATCGGAATATTCGTTGATAAGCGAATCGAGCGATTTTATATAGCCCGATTTATTCATTTTGCCGCCTCTCTCCATGCCGCTGCCACGCAACATCTCGAGCGCTGTAATGCAGGCCGCCTGTCGCATGCCTGCCGCACTGTAATAGCGGTGCATGGCCTCATGGTTGCGCGTCTCGTATCCGATGATGCTTAGCATGTCGTCGCCAAATACCGACGCATTATAGCCCTTTATCACAAACGGCTCGTACAACGACACGCGGGTGGCGGCGAGGGTCTTCACATCGGCGACGGCACGGGCCTTATAGTGTGCGGCAAGCGAGTCTGACGAGCAGCCGTCGAGTATCTCTCCGGAAAAAATTTTATACAGTATCGCACTGTAAACGGCACGCAGCACGGCATCTGACGTGTTTTTCTCTTTGGCCTTCAACCGGTCTGTCGCCGGGCCCAACGAGTCTACCGACAGGCCGCACAACAGTGACACCGATTTCATCTCGGCCTTGAGCAACTGCCCGTAGTCTTTCTCTCCCGCGGCCTTGGCCTGTATTTTCCTCAACACCTCTATCTGTGTCTTGGGCAGGTCTTTTCTTTCAGCCGCCTTCTCCTGGTTCCACAACGATGCGTATGTCTGTCCCTTGACGGGTACGAATGCCAGTGCCGCAAAGGCAATGATCGTAAAAACAGTTTTGTTCATGATAATAGTTTTTGACTTGTCCGGCCACGGCAGGCACTTCACTGCCACCGGCCTATATGTCTACAAAGGTATAACAAAT
>NZ_BEWV01000165.1 GCF_002933775.1 Prevotella sp. MGM1 | reverse complement strand
GGCGTGCTGTGCTGTGAACGGATCTTTGCGGCGACTGAGAGTGTTGTATATCAAAAGTTTCTGTTCCATCGCTTTTTGGCTTTATAATTGCTTTTTCCGCCTGCAAAGATACGGTAAAATGGGCAAACGAGGAAATAAAACACGGTGATTTGTTTTGCCATAAGACTGATTTTCAGTAATTTTGCATTCGCTTATATACATTAGTGAATAACAAACAAAACAATAAAACCAAAATGGCATACACACGCATGACCGCTGCCGAAGCAGCAGCGTTGATTAAAAACGGAGAAAACCTGGCTCTCAGCGGATTTACACCCTCGGGAACGGCAAAGGCCGTGACTAAGGAACTGGCTAAAATAGCCGTGGCCGAGCATGAGGCCGGACGTGAGTTTAAAGTGGGTCTGTTCACCGGAGCGTCTACCGGACAGAGCACCGATGGCGACCTGGCAAACGCCATGGCGATAAAATACCGCGCTCCGTATACCACGAACCCCGATTTCCGCAAGCACGTCAACATGGGCGAGATAGCATATAACGACATACACCTGAGCCAGATGGCACAAGAACTGCGTTACGGATTCATGGGACAGGTGGACTGGGCGATACTCGAGGTGTGTGACATAGAGGAGGGAGAGACCACGTGCAAGGCTTATCTTACGTCGGCGGGAGGTATCAGCCCGACGGCCGCCCGGCTAGCCAAGCATGTCATTCTCGAACTGAACTCTTTCCACAGTGCCGGCGCCAAGTATCTGCACGACGTATACGAGCTGCAAGACCCGCCGCTGCGCCAGCCTGTTCCAATCACGGGAGTGAGCGACCGTATAGGCACGCCATACGTGGAGATAGACGCAAGCAAAATCGTGGGAGTGGTGGAATGCCATATACCCGACGAGGCCCGCGCTTTCAAGGATCTTGATCCTGTGACTACACAGATAGGCATGAACGTGGCCGAGTTCCTCGTGGCCGACATGAAGCGCGGTATCATACCGCAGTCGTTCCTGCCGTTGCAGAGCGGTGTCGGCTCTACTGCAAACGCCATTCTCGCCGCGCTGAGCCAGGACAAGAACGTGCCCGACTTCAACATATTCACCGAGGTGCTGCAAGACGCCGTGGTAGACATGATGCTTGAAGGCCGTGTGAAGGAGGCGTCGGCATGCTCTCTCACAGTGACGAACGACAGTCTGATGAAGGTCTACGACAATATAGATTACTTCAAGAATCACCTTACGCTGCGGCAGAGCGAGATTTCGAACTCTCCCGAGCTTATACGCCGTCTCGGCGTGATTGCCATCAACACGGCATTGGAGTGCGACATATACGGAAACGCCAACTCGACCCATATCAGCGGCGTGAAGATGATGAACGGAATTGGCGGTTCGGGAGACTTCGAGCGCAATGCGTACATATCCATTTTCACTTGTCCGAGCGTGGCGAAGGGCGGCATGATAAGTTCTATCGTGCCTATGGTGAGCCATCATGACCATACGGAGCACGACGTGAACGTTATAGTGACAGAGCAGGGCGTGGCCGACTTGAGAGGCAAAAGCCCGATGCAGCGGGCGCAGTGCATTATCGAAAACTGTGCTCATCCCGACTATCGCCAGTTGCTTTGGGACTATCTCAAACTGTCGTCCGGCGGTCATACGAAGCACTGTCTGTCGGCGGCGTTCGCCATGCACGATACATTGGCGCGCAAAGGCGATATGAAACTGACGGATTTCGCGGAGTACGTGAAATAAAGACGATAATTCATCGGCATAAAAAACGGCCGGCAATCGTTTTCATTCGATTGCCGGCCGTTTCTGCGTCGAAAAGTAAAACTCTGCAAGAGATTTGGAGTCGTGAAAAGAAAACCTTTAAAGAAAGGTTTATAGACACATGAGAATCATTTGGGAAGTATACTCATCGGTACTACCTGATTTTAATTGTTCGGGATAACATTTGATTCGTATAGTAAGAGTACGTTTCGGCTGTTGGTGTTGTGCGGCATCCTCTTTTTCTTTTTGATGATATATGAATTACATGCCGGATGCGTCATATCGCTTTTATTATTTTCATGTTGGCACGGTCAATTACTTCTGGGTCTATCGTGTCCAGATATATTAGTGTGGTGTTTTGTGAGTGATGTCCCATACTGTCGCTTATCACATAAAGTGGTATGTTCATGTTCTTTGCCATGCTGGCCCATGAGTGCCGCGCGGCATACATGGTGATGCCATTGGTTATTCCGAGTATGGCGGCAATGTTTTTGAGTTGGTAGTTCACCTTCCATTGCACGCTTTTATACCGTCGCAGCCTTCCTGTTTTCGGGTCTACGGCTATCGGCAGGAGGAGATCATCGTTCCCCGGCACTTTTTCTTTATGCCTGCTGTAGTGACGTTCCACTATGTCCTGCATACATTTTTCCCATTTAACCCTTATGCGCTGTCCTGTTTTCTTTCTCGTGTATACAAGTTCACCGTTTCGGATGTTCGAATGCCGCAGCGCGGCCATGTCGGCAAACGACATTCCTCTGGTGTATAGACTGAACATAAACATGTCTCTTGCGAATGCCATCGCATCCGATTTCGGCTCGAGACGCTTCATTGCCCTAAGCGCCTCTATGGTGAGTGCCCGCTTGCGGGTTTTGGCGATGCCCGTATATACGTTTCTGAATGGTTTTATGTCAATGGCTTTTCCCTTTATTACAGCCTTATTGTACACAGCGCGCAGCACCCGCATGTAGAATGATACGGTATTGAGGCTCAGCCCTTTTTGCCGTAGGAACTGTTCGTATCTTTTTGTCGTGTCGCAGGTAATGTTTCCGATGGCTATGTCCTTGCCGTTCATGAACTCCTTGAAACTACGTAAGGTGCTCATGTATGTCTCGGCGGTTCGTTCCCGTCCCTCGGCAAGCAGTTCTTCTGTTATGTTTCTCATAAATGGGAGCAGGCGCTCATCCGACTTGCTTCTCGTGCTTTTAGGCCGTATGCAGAGTCCGTTGTCATCGTCTATTCTTATCACGAGTTCCCTGTCCGGCAGTTTTTCCATGCCCGTTGGCAGTTCAATTCTTATTCTGAACATCATTCAGTGCTTGTCGCCAATATATTCATAAGTTCCCGCATGCCTTCCGACGCGCCTTTGTGTATGTGGGTAATGTTTGATCTCGATGGTGCGGCTACAGGTTTGGGGTCTATCAGATATATGGGAACTCCCCGTCTTACGAAATCCACCAGTCCGGCCGCCGGATATACGTTGAGTGACGTGCCGATGATGATGAATATGTCTGCCTCGGCCGCTTTGTCGGCGGCGATGCTTATCATAGGTACGCTTTCGCCGAAGAAAACAATGAAGGGGCGCAGTAATGAGCCGTCACCGGCCGTTGTACCGGGTTCCACACGATAGTTGTCTGCCGTGAGGGTCACATGAAACCGCGGATTGTCAACGTCGCGGCTTGAACACATCTTCATCAGTTCGCCGTGCAGATGTATCACTTCCGACGAACCGGCCTGCTCGTGCAGATTATCCACGTTTTGGGTGACAACAGTCACGTCATAGTCACGTTCCAATTCCGCCACCAGCCTGTGGCCGTCGTTCGGGCTTGTCTTTATCAGTTCGGCCCGTCGCGAGTTGTAAAACTCTGTCACCAGTTCGGGGTCGGCGAGCCATCCCTCGTGCGATGCTACCTGTTGGACTGGATATTTGTTCCATAGTCCGCCTGCGTCCCTGAACGTGCTTATTCCGCTTTCTGCCGACATTCCGGCACCTGTGAGCAGTGTGATTTTCTTTCTTCCCATGTTATTGTTTTCTTGTTGTCAATAATGATAATAGATCTCAAATGTGTGGTAAAGTTATAACAAAAGGCTCGTTTCGGCAATATTATAAAGTATTTTTTGACTTGTAGTCACGTATTTATGCCGTGTGACTGTCTGATGCGGTATGGATTGTGCCGTATGACGCCAGTGTCCATAAACCGGTTGTATATAACGGTAATGAAACAATATGGCCTGTATTTCGGAATGTAACGTTTTTTTTATTTGGATGCAGACAAAAAGGTATTGTTGTCCCGTGCCATGGCGCGGAGAATTGTTTGCCATCAAGCATGGGATGTAAACGAAACGATATTGCTGTCTTATGCCACGATAAAACGGTTGTGAATATAAAGTTGTCTTTTCTTGTTTACGTTATTGTCTTGTTTTTCGTATCTTTGCATTTATGAATGTTGTCACTCCCGAAGAATTGTTCGACAGTTGTCATGAAATGGCCGTTGCTTGCGGGCGGCAGGGTATTACCGTGAATATGCGTATGCGTGAGACGCTTGTAATGGCATGCGCTGCGGCATCACCGGAAGGTTCGGGCTTCGGAAACGTGTTCTCCCAGGTAGACCGTCTGTGCCGTATGTATGGCGTTTCCGAGGATGACCGCAGGGAGATACAGACCGCCCGGCGTCATTCCAACAGTAAGGATATTATTCCTGATGAAGACTTGATGTACGATATCCGTGCTCTTTGCGTGTTCGTTTCCGCTGTCTTCGGGGTTGATATTCCGTCGCGTCTCACTGCCGTCATACCGCGCATAGGGCGCAAACGTGCCGTCAATACGGCCGTAGACCTTCCCTATATTCGCTGCGTTGTTGTCGAATTCGACAGCGAAAGGATTGTTGTTGTCACAGACAGCGCCGACGGAGGGCATACGGTGGGAGTGGGCTATGGCAGCAAGGACCATGGTGTGGATATGTCTTATTTGCGAAAACTGCTGCGTCCCGGAATGCAACTGAACCTGCTTGACTGTCGTACATCGGGAGACATGATAACGCCGGGACTGATAGTGGTAGAGCCAGACTTTCTTGTCGACATCAGCTCTGTGGCCGCTTGTTTCACTGACTACGGCCATCATCCTCTTGCATACACTATCAACAGGATGCGGAAGAAGGTCTCTTCCCAGGCTATACAACTGGGAAATCTTGCCGGAGATATTCTCGACGGTGTATTGAACGATGCCGGTTTCGATTTCAAGGAAATATTTTCCGGTTTTTGCCGGCAGCGGTCGCTGTCGTTTTGTGCCGACGGTTCTTTAAGCATGGCGGACTTGAAAGACAAGGCCCGCTTGCAGGCCGAAAACATAAAACAGGCTGTCGGGGCTTTGTTCGGTAGAGATGCGAACGGCCGCCGGCGGCCGTTCGACATTTCGAAGGTAGTGGTGGAGCCGTCTTTTGTGTGCGAACGTCTCGGCATTCAGGGGCGTGTAGACCTCATGACAGCCGATCTTCAATTGCTTGTGGAGCAGAAGTCCGGAAGAAACGGAAAGATAGAAAGTTTGCTTTCGGGCGGTGGTCGGCTTATGGGGAATAGCGGCATAAGGTGTCGCGGGGAGCATAATGACGGGTCTTCAGCTTCTTCTTCTGCGGTACACTCTTTGCGCTCACCGAAAGACAGCATTTCCCATCTCGAACCACACTACGTCCAATTGCTTCTTTACTTTGGCGTGTTACGTTGTAATTTCGGGCTTAAAGACCGTGACATATCGTCCTTTTTGCTCTATTCGGGTTATCCGGCACGTGACGGTCTGCTTTATGTCAACTATTTCCATGCACTGTTCAACGAAGCCATAGCCTTGCGCAACCGTATTGTAGCGGGCGAGTTGTTTGTCGCTCGGGGCGGTATCGGCAATATATTGCGTCATCTGTCGGCAGATACAATCAACGAACGTGGGATGAAAAACAGGTTTTTCGAGCTTTACATCCGTCCGCAGACTGAGGAGGTTACGGATCCGTTGCATGCCATGCCGCCGCTCGAACGGGCGTACTTCGAGCGTATGATGACTTTCGTGTATCGCGAACAGCTTGTCGCAAAGACCGGTGGTTTCGAGGAAATAACAAGGAGTGCCGCCGACCTTTGGAACTTGCCTGTATACAAAAAGCAGGAGATGGGAAACATTATAACCGGCATGAGGATTGCGGATGCCGGCACATCGGAAGACAACGGGCAGACATTTAAAACACTGACATTCTCTTATCCCGATCAGGGAGATGACTTCATGCCTAATTTCAGACGCGGCGACATGGTGTATATATACGGCTATGACCGTGAGCCTGATGTGTGCGGCAGTCTGCTGCATACCGCCACGGTGGAGCGGCTGGGCGGCAATGATGTTACGGTAAGGCTTGTAAACAGGCAGAGAAGCGCGTCTTTGTTCGATGGCAAGACATTTGCCATGGAGCACATGGCAAGCGATTCAGGAACATCGTGTGCCATACGTGCTCTGCATACATTTATTACTGCGCCCGAAGAGCGGCGCAGCCTGTTGCTCGGCCGTCGTGAACCGGTGTCTGACAACACTGTCTGTCTTACCAGGAAATACCACCCTCACTACGATCAAGTGCTGCTTTCCGCTTTCCGTTCGCAAGACTTTTTCCTGCTTGTCGGTCCTCCGGGAACAGGCAAGACGTCCATGGCTCTGCGTTTCATGGTAGAGGAAGAGATTGCCAGGGGTACATGCGGAGTGCTTCTCACTGCGTATACCAATATGGCGGTAGACGAGATTTGCGCTATGCTGAATGATGCGGGAATAGGATTTTTGCGTATAGGCGGCGAGAGTTCGTGTGACGAACGCTTCCGTGACAGGCTTTTTGAGAATGCCGTCGGCGGTCTCGATACCGTGGAGAATATGCGCGATGCCGTGCGTTCGGTTGCTGTCATTGTCGGTACCACGTCAATGTTGCAGTCGCGTCCATCCGTGTTTGGCCTGAAACACTTCTCCCTTGCCATTGTCGACGAGGCGTCGCAGATACTCGAACCGGCGCTTATAGGCATATTGTCGGCGCACGACGGAGCGGGACGTTGCTGCATAGACCGCTTTATTCTTGTGGGAGACCATAAGCAGTTACCTGCCGTGGTTCAGCAAAGTGAAACGGATTCGCGGGTAGACGACCCTCTGCTTCATGGCATCGGGCTGACCGACTGCCGAAACTCGTTGTTCGAGCGATTGATGAACATAGAGCGGCGCGGCGGCCGTAAGTGTTTTGTCGGACTTTTGGACAGGCAGGGCCGTATGCACCCTGATGTGGCGCGGTTTGCCGAAACCATGTTCTACACCGGGGAGAACCTGCGGCCTGTGCCCCTTTCTCACCAGCTTGAGGCCTCGCTCGGTTATGACCTTCCGGCAGAGGATGCCATGGACGGACTTTTGAAAGTACGTAGAATGATATTCATCCCTGTTGAGGATGACAACGCTGGCCGGCTTTCCGACAAGGTGAATGTGGCCGAGGCCGACATGGCGGCCGACATCGTGCGTCGCATATATCGCTTCTACGGAGAGCGCTTCGACCCTGATAAGACG
>NZ_BEWV01000164.1 GCF_002933775.1 Prevotella sp. MGM1 | reverse complement strand
GTCCTCCAACTGTGCCCCGCCGGCATGGCAGGCATACTCCTGAGCCACGTCGGCCAGCGGCCCTTTGACATATATCGGCAGTCCGCAGGGCTTGTCGTCCTTATGAAACACCGACTCGCGGCGCGCATATTCGCGCAGGTTGACACACACCTCGGTGGTCTTTCCCGGCTCGACAAAGACTATGACCGGATTTTCAAGCAGCATGTAAATACTCACCGCGGTGGTACCGGCCACGGGCAGGGAGAAAGACAACGTGCCATCGGCGGGCACATCAATACTGCGCGGAACGGTGTTCACCTCACGGAATATGCTGCACTGATTGTAGGATACCCTACTGCCCAGCGCGGGTGAATAGTCGAGCAGACGGAGCTTCACCGTCGCCACGCCATAGGCAGACAGCGGTTCGGGCAGGGCGGTCTTCCTGTCGACCTTATAATTACATGCGGCGAAAGCGGCCGGCAGTTCGGGAGCGGGCAACGTCCGGGCACCGTCCAACCGTATGCCGCAGATTGTCCAACCGCCTTTCCCCTCATCCTCGGTAAACGTCACCGTCGCCGCCTTCGGGTCGACAGGCTCGAAGATGAGCCTGAACTCGGCCTCGCCGCTCTCCGGCATCCATAGTTTTTCGCCGGGAGTGATGCCGTCGCCGCCCAGACAGGCATACTTGCGGCCGTTGTTGTCGGTGAGCGCTGCCGTCTTGGCTATACTTATCCAGTTTTTCGGGGTAAACCTGGCATATACGTGAAGCACGGTGGCCGTGTCGCTCATCGCCACACGGCTCACCTCTATCA
>NZ_BEWV01000163.1 GCF_002933775.1 Prevotella sp. MGM1 | reverse complement strand
GGCTCAGCGTTATTCATAATCTTCTGCGTCCGGGCTCTCGAAATTGAGGTTCCCGGCTTCCTCGCTCGCCCACCATGCCAGGGCGTCCAGCAGCTCGATTTTGGCGTTCTCTGCCATGCCCTCCGTCTGCTCCAGTATGTAGGCTTTAATTTTTTCCAGTTCGTGGGTCATAATTTCGTGGGTCTTGATTTATTGTGCTTAGTTCTATTCGTTTGGGAATAACTACGCCCCAATTGCATGACCGGCAGCACTCGCCGTCCTCTTTTACAGGGTATGGGTCGTTTCCATACTCTGTAAATTCTTTGCCGCAGATGCAGCACACTTTTTTGTCCTTTTTCATCGGCTCGTTAGTTTAGCGTGGGGTCAATTTCGCCGCCTGCCGAATAATGTTGCATCAGCATCGCGTCGGTCAGAGCGTCAACCGCCCGGGCGTCCTTGACTTTGTTGTTAAATGTCGCTATGAGGTTGCGCAGCCGCTCCCTCGGTATCTTGTTAAAATCGGCGTAACCGCTGGCGCGCATGGCTATGCCCTTAATGATTGATATGTTCGACTGCTGCCCGGTTTCCCGGAGCCAGCCGCCGATTGCCGCAATTACCTGCTTGCGCAGTTTGTCAAGTCGTGCCGTGCCCTGCTTCTCGTCCACCTGGGCGCTCAGCTTTCCGCAGATGTCTATGAGCTGGTGCTGCGTCAGGTCGCGGCTGCTCTCAACACCCCAGCTTGTCAGGATCGCACGCTTCGCTTCATCATCAAGCCCCAGAACTGTGCAAAGGGTATGATATTTTTTCAGCAGTCCGCGGTGTATTTCGTCCATTGTCTTGTTTTCTTTTGCCATAGTCGTAATTATTTGATTTGTTCGGCCCAGTAGTCGTTTGCGCCCTGCTCCCAGATTATGAAGTCCGCGCCGCCCTCGCCTTTGTCCCGGTCCTCGTAGCGCGTTGTTACAAATGCCTTGAAGCCCTCGACCTTGATTTTGATGTCCGCGTCATAGCGTATCTTTTTCGCTATGTGCCCGTCCGGATCCTTGCCTGCCTTGTCGGCCTGGCTTATGAACACGAACAGTTTGTCAGGAAATTCAGCTTTTAGATCCTTGAATTGCTTCATGTAGAATTTGTCCAGATATTGCAGGCTGTCGATCACGATTATTTCAGGACTTTTGCGCTTCCGCAGTCGGGCGCACAGTTCCGGCAAGTCCTCTTTGTTCAGCAGGATTATATTGCTGCCGGCTTCCGCCATGCCCACGCGCTCCCATGCCTTTTGAAGCGATAGGCTCAGACCTTGTTCCAGACTGTCGTAAGCCACGCGACGGAAGCCGGCCAGATACTTGCAGAGCTGGAGCGTGAAAGTCGTTTTGCCGCTGCCGCTGTCGCCCCAGATAAGCCACACCCCGCGGAGCTCCGGGCGGCCGAAGCTCGCCAGGAACGGCCCGTCGAAGTCTGCGGTCTCGAATTGTGCCGCCAGCACGTTTTTGTTACTTATCGCTCTGCCCATTGCTCTTTATTTTTTCGCCGGTCGCGGCCGTTCTCGCAGTGCCTCCGGGCCGTAGCCCTTGGCCTCGATCATCGCGTTTAATGCCTTGCGCTTCGCCGCCAGGTCCTCGGTGGTGTTCGCTTCTATCATCACACGCACCGTTTTAGGCC
>NZ_BEWV01000162.1 GCF_002933775.1 Prevotella sp. MGM1 | reverse complement strand
CTACCATACAGTCCTTTATCACGGGATATGCGGCCGAACGCCACGGTTCCACCGTGATGACGTCACCGTCGTTGAAACGGCGCATGTATAGCTGGCAGGTCGTCGCTCCCGTGGCGGGTCCGTGAGGATGTCCGTTGATGTAGAGCGAGCACATGCCGCAGATACCCTCGCGGCAGTCGTGGTCAAACACGAATGGTTCGCTGCCCTCGCTGATAAGTTCTTCGTTGAGGATGTCGAGCATTTCGAGGAACGAAGTGTCGTCGGGGATGTTCTTCATCTCGCGTGTATCGAAGCGGCCTTCGTCTTTCGGACCGTTCTGCTTCCAATATTTCAGTGTGAAACTTATATTCTTAGCCATATTACTTAGTTCTTATAATTACGTGTTTGTACCTTTATTGCTTCATATTCGAGCGGCTCTTTGATGAGTTCGGGAGCCTTATCGTCGCTTCCCTGATACTCCCAGCAACCGACATAGAAGAAGTTTGCGTCGTCGCGCTTTGCCTCGCCTTCCTCCGTCTGATGTTCCTCACGGAAGTGACCTCCGCAGCTTTCCTCACGGTGCAGTGCGTCGTAGGCGATAAGCTCGCCCATGGTGATGAAGTCGCGCAGGTGGATCGCCTTGTCAAGCTCGATGTTGAGGCCTTCCTTACTGCCTGGGATGAAGAGGTTGGTCTCAAACTCCTTGCGGACATCTTTGATGAGTCTCAGGCCCTCTTCGAGTCCTGCTTTGGTACGTCCCATGCCCACGTGCTCCCACATGATGTGGCCAAGCTCCTTGTGGATGGAGTCTACCGAGCGCTTGCCCTTGACGTTCATGAGCTTGTCTATGCCTGCGGCAACAGCCTTTTCTGCCTCCGCAAACTCGGGAAGGTCTGTCGAAAGACGGGGCCAGATGTCCTGATCGGCAAGATAGTTCTGGATTGTGTAAGGCAGAACGAAGTATCCGTCGGCCAGTCCCTGCATGAGGGCAGAGGCTCCGAGGCGGTTTGCTCCGTGGTCTGAGAAGTTGCACTCGCCGATAGCGAAGAGGCCGGGGATGGTTGTCATCAGCTCGTAGTCTACCCAGATACCGCCCATAGTGTAGTGCACGGCGGGGAATATCATCATCGGGTTGTAGTACTTCACGCCGTCAATCTCGTTAGCAAGCTCTCCGGGATTGACGTCGGTAATCTCCTCATACATATCGAAGAGGTTGCCATAGCGCTGCATGATCTGGTCGATACCGAGACGGTTGATTGACTCGGAGAAGTCGAGGAACACGGCAAGACCGGTGTTGTTGACACCGAAACCGTGGTCGCAACGCTCTTTGGCCGCACGGCTGGCCACGTCACGAGGCACGAGATTGCCGAATGCAGGATAGCGACGCTCCAAATAATAATCGCGATCTTCCTCGGGAATGTCGGAGCCTTTGATTTCGCCAGACTGCAATTTCTTTGCGTCCTCAAGTTTCTTGGGTACCCAAATACGACCGTCGTTACGCAGAGACTCAGACATAAGTGTCAGCTTCGACTGCTTGTCGCCATGCACCGGAATACATGTCGGGTGTATCTGTACGTAAGAGGGGTTTGCGAAATATGCTCCCTTCCGGTAGCAAGCCATCGCCGCAGAGCAGTTGCAGCCCATGGCATTGGTAGACAGGAAGTATGCGTTGCCGTATCCGCCGGTGGCTATCACCACTGCGTTGGCACTGAAACGCTCAAGCTGTCCTGTCACGAGGTTCTTCGCGATGATACCACGGGCGCGGCCGTCCACTATCACGAGATCTTCCATCTCATAGCGAGCGAAAAGCTTTACCTTGCCAGCCTTTATCTGTGCGCTCAGCGATGAGTATGCGCCGAGAAGGAGCTGCTGGCCCGTCTGGCCCTTTGCATAGAACGTACGAGACACCTGCGCGCCGCCGAACGAACGGTTGGCGAGCATTCCGCCGTACTCACGGGCAAAGGGAACTCCCTGTGCCACGCACTGATCGATGATGTCGTTCGACACCTCGGCAAGGCGGTATACGTTTGCCTCGCGGGCACGGTAGTCACCGCCTTTGACGGTATCATAGAACAAACGGTATACAGAGTCGCCGTCGTTCTGATAGTTCTTGGCGGCGTTGATACCTCCCTGGGCGGCGATAGAGTGCGCGCGGCGGGGAGAATCCTGTATGCAGAAGTTATAAACGTTGAAACCCATCTCGCCAAGAGAGGCAGCGGCGGACGCTCCCGCAAGACCCGTACCAACGACGATAACGTCAAGTTTGAGCTTGTTCTTCGGGTTTACGAGACGCTGATGGGCTTTATAGTTGGTCCATTTCTCGGCCACGGGGCCTTCCGGTATTCTGGAATTTAATGTCTTTGCCATAATATTCTTTTCTTAAAATGAATTTATTTTGAACATGATTGGATTATCAGGCGCAGCATCCGAGACATGGACGGATGGCGAAGTACAACACAACCACGAGGAAACCGAGGATGAGCAGCGTGGAGTAAGCGATACCGATCACCTTCCAACGGCAGAACCATACCTTGCCGTTCCATCCCAATGTATGCATGGCACTCCAAAAACCGTGTGACAGGTGGAACCAGATGGCAACCAGCCATACGACATAGAGAACGACATACACAGGATTTGCGAACGTCTCCTTGATGTAGCCATAGCCGTCCGCGGGATTTCCGAGCGGGTCGGCGATGTGGAACAACTCGGCAAACATCATGTTATACCAGAAGTTGAACAAGTGAAGCAGCAAGCCGAGAACGATGATTATTCCCAGCACAAGCATGTTCTGAGACGCCCACTCCACCTTTGCGGGACGCGCCGTGACGGCATAACGCTCTGCACCGCGGGCACGACGGTTCTGCATGGTGAGCAGAAAAGCGTAAACAATGTGGGATACTGCCAGCGCAGCCAGACCCAACGTTGCGACTACCGCATACCAGTTGGCACCGAGAAACTCGCAAATCATGTTGTAAGCATCACCCGAGAAGAGCGCGACAATGTTCATGGACATGTGGAACGTCAGGAACAGAATGAGCGCGACGCCGGTGACGGACATCACAACCTTTCGACCAATAGATGAATTAAATAACCACATAAATGATTGAAATTAAATTATTTAAAAGTTAGAATTAAAATTATCAGAAGCCGGAGGGCGTGCAAGCACGGCCCCAAACGAAAGCAACCGCCATGCCGCAAAGCGGCCTCGGAACAGCCCACACCCGTCCACATAACCACATAACCACCTGACTGCCAGGAAATCACCCGAGAACAAACAGGTTGGCATCACCCGATACCGGTATTTTCATCACGCAACCTCACATTCACATCATGAAATTTTATGACTTTCACCATGTAATATCCGGGCTTTGAGCGTGACGATACGCAGTCTTTCACCTCATTAATATTAGGTGGCAAAATTACAATAAATTAATGATAAATCAAAGTTTTTAAAGTAAAAATCAATTTTTATGCGTAATTTTGCGGTTAATTATGAAAATGAATTACGACGTATTGGTAATCGGCGGCGGCCACGCAGGATGCGAGGCGGCGGCGGCGGCGGCCAACATGGGCGCCAGGACATGCCTCGTGACGATGGACATGAACAAGATTGCCCAGATGAGCTGCAACCCTGCGGTGGGAGGTATAGCCAAGGGGCAAATCGTCAGGGAGATAGACGCGCTCGGAGGACAAATGGGACTCGTGACAGACGCCACGGCTATACAGTTCCGTATGCTCAACCGCAGCAAGGGACCGGCAGTATGGAGCCCACGCGCCCAGTGCGACAGAGAGAAGTTTATATGGCAATGGAGAGCCACGCTCGACGCCACCGCCAACCTTGACATCTGGCAAGACCAGGCCGAAGAGCTGCTCGTTGAAAACGGACAGGCTGTCGGCATAAGGACGATATGGGGCGCCGAACTGAGAGCCGGGAGTGTAATCGTCACGGCAGGCACGTTCCTCAACGGACTGATGCACATCGGGCGGCGAAAGGTATGCGGCGGACGCATTGCCGAACCAGCCGTGACCGGATTTACAGAAAGCATCACCAGACATGGGATAACGGCCGGACGAATGAAAACCGGCACACCGGTACGTATCGACCGACGCTCGGTACACTTCGAAGACATGGAGATCCAGGATGGAGAGACAGACTATCACGGCTTCAGCTTCATGGGAGCCGGCCGTATTCTTAAACAACTGCCATGCTGGACATGCTATACCAACCGCGATGTCCACGACACGCTGCGCGGCGGACTGGCCGATTCTCCGCTCTACAACGGACAGATACAGAGCATCGGGCCACGCTATTGTCCGTCAATCGAGACCAAGCTCGTGACCTTCCCTGACAAAGACATGCACCCGCTGTTTCTCGAACCGGAGGGCGAAAACACTAACGAAATGTACCTTAACGGCTTCTCATCCTCCTTGCCAATGGATGTGCAGATAGCCGCCCTGCGAAAAATACCGGCATTGCGCGACGTCAAAGTATACCGCCCCGGTTATGCGATAGAGTATGATTTCTTCGACCCCACCCAACTGAAACATTCTCTTGAATCGAAAATCATCCGACGGTTGTTCTTCGCCGGACAGGTCAACGGCACCACAGGATACGAGGAAGCCGGCGGACAAGGCCTCGTGGCCGGAGTGAATGCCGCCCTGTCATGCAGCGGAGGCGAGCCGTTCGTGATGCACCGAGACGAGAGCTACATAGGCGTACTTATCGACGACCTGGTGACCAAGGGCGTGGACGAGCCCTACCGCATGTTCACTTCAAGGGCCGAGTTCCGCATATTGCTGCGCCAGGACGATGCCGACGCACGACTGACCGAACGCGCATACAGCCTCGGACTGGCAAGAAGAGACCGTTACGACTGGTGGAAAGAAAAACAGGAAAACATAGAGAGGATTGAGAATTTCTGCAAAAACACTCCTGTAAGAGCGCAAGACATAAACCCAGCGCTTGAAAACCTCGGCACCACCCCACTCCGCGAAGGATGCAAACTGACGGATCTCATCAGCCGTCCGCAACTTAGCATCCGGATACTTGCCGACCTGATACCGTCGTTTAAGGAAATACTGGACTCGCCCGCCAACCGAAAGGAGGAAATAGCGGAAGCCGTAGAGATAAGGACAAAATACAAAGGCTATGTGGAACGAGAGCGAATGGTGGCCGAAAAGATGCACAGACTCGAAAACATAAAGATAAAAGGACGGTTCAACTACTCCGACATGCGGCAGCTCTCCACCGAGGCCAGACAAAAACTGCAAGCCATCGACCCCGAGACCCTTGCACAGGCAAGCCGGATACCCGGTGTATCTCCGAGCGACATAAACGTTATGCTCGTGCTGATGAAACGATGACAAAACACCAAGGCCACACAGGGCGAAAAGATAAAGAAAACCCGGAAATAAACCAAGGCCGCCCGCCAACAATGCATACACACCTCTGTATGAAAGCGGCAGGACACTGAACACAGCAAAACATAAACCGCATATAAAAACACGAAATGCCATATACGGCAACAAAAGAAATGCGGCCGCAACGGAGCGGCAAAGCAAATACACATGAAAATAGGAGATACATAAACCAAAGTTTCACGTGAAACAAATTAATTAAACATAAAATTACAACTCATTGAGTATGAACAACAAAACATTAATGGAGAACTTGCGTTGCATTCCGGATTTTCCGCAGAAAGGAATAATCTTCCGTGATGTCACTACACTTTTTAAAAGCAACGAATGTCTTAACATTATGGTCGATGAACTTTATGAAATCTACAAAGACAAGGGCATCACCAAGATTGTGGGAATAGAGAGCCGCGGGTTTGTATTGGCCTCAGCCCTGGCCATACGGTTGGGCGCAGGAGTAATATTATGCCGCAAACCCGGCAAACTTCCGGCCGAGACGGTCCAGGAAAGCTATACCAAAGAATACGGACGCGACACGATAGAAATACACAAAGACGCCATATCGGCAGACGATGTCGTATTGCTACACGACGACTTGCTGGCTACCGGAGGCACAATGAAAGCCGCATACAACCTTGTGCGCAAGTTCAACCCGAAGAACATAATGGTGAATTTCATTATAGAAATAACCGATGAGGGCTTGAACGGACGTGCTATCTTCGACAAAGAGACCGAAGTGACCACACTGATAACCGTATAAGCATAGCGGCGTAAAGACACACGTCCCGCACAGCGAACAGAGCATTACCGCAAAACAAACGTGCGACAAAGCGCAAAGACGCAAAGGAACAAAGATTTTCAGAAAGCCCACTACAGGGAAACCACAAACAAAACAAAATCTTATACCCATTGCGCCTTTGCGCTTTACTATTAACACAGGCGCATACAGCATTGCACCGCAACATAAAGACAAGGTACATGCACTATAAGTTTCACGTGAAACTTTAATATCAAAAAGTGCTTAATATAAACGAGTTACGGACATGACAAAGGAAGAAAACGAGCAAAGGTTAGCCAGACTGAAATCCATTGTGAGCAGCATGCCGGGCAAGCCGGGCAGCTACCAGTACTACGACGAGAACGGAACGATAATCTATGTGGGCAAGGCCAAGAACCTGAAAAACCGTGTGTCGTCTTATTTCCACACAGAGGTAGACCGCTTCAAGACAAAAGTACTTGTCAGCAAGATACACGACATATCCTATACCGTGGTGAATACAGAGGAAGACGCGCTGTTGCTCGAAAACAGTCTGATAAAAAAATACAATCCCCGCTATAACGTATTGCTGAAAGACGGAAAGACATATCCGAGCATTTGCGTAACCAACGAGCCTTTTCCCCGCATATTCAAGACCCGCAACATCAACAAGTCGTGGGGCACGTTTTACGGCCCCTACTCCAACCTGAACTCCATGTATGCCGTGCTCGAACTGATAAAAAAGCTCTGCCGGCCGCGCACATGCCGCATACCCATGACAGAAGATGGCGTCAGACACAACAAATACGACGTGTGCCTCGAATACCACATCAAGAACTGCGAGGGGCCGTGCATAGGTCGCCAGACAGCCGATGAATACCGTAAAAACATAGCCCGTGCGAGAGAGATACTCAAAGGAAACACACGGGGTGTGCTACGAGACATGCGAGCGGAGATGGAGAAGCTCGCCGAAGAGCTTCGCTTTGAGGAAGCCGAGGAGATAAAGAAAAAGTATCTTCTTATAGAGAGTTTCTGCGCAAAGAGCGAGGTGGTGAGCCATGTTATAGATAATGTGGACGTTTTCTCGATCACGAGCGACGAAAAGACTGCCTTCATCAACTATATCCACGTAACGGCCGGAAACATCAACCAGTCGTTCACATTCGAATACCGCAAACGGCTCAATGAAAGCGACCAGGAACTGCTCTCACTGGGCATCGTGGAGATGCGCGAACGGTTCAAGAGCACTTCGCGCGAGATTGTATTGCCCATGGCTATCGACCTGCCGCTCGACGGGGTGACACTCACCGTTCCGCAGCGTGGCGATCGCAAGACGCTGCTCGACCTGTCGCAGATGAACTGCCGCCAGTACCGTTTCGACCGCCTGAAACAGGCCGAAAAGCTAAATCCCGAACAGAAATCGGTGCGTCTCATGAAAGAGATACAAGACTGCCTGAAACTGCCCAAAATGCCCTATCAGATAGAGTGTTTCGACAATTCGAACATCAGCGGAACCGACGCCGTGGCCGCCTGCGTGGTATTCAAAAAAATGCGGCCGAGCAAACGCGACTACCGCAAGTACAACATAAAGACCGTCAGCGGCCCCGATGATTACGCATCCATGCAGGAGGTGGTGCGCCGGCGTTACACCCGCCTGCTGGAAGAGGGCGCGCCCCTGCCCGACCTCATCATAACCGACGGCGGCCGGGGACAGATGGAGGTGGTGCGGCAGGTAGTCGAAGACAAGCTGAGACTACAAATTCCCATCGCCGGACTGGCCAAGAACGACCGACACCGCACCAACGAGCTGCTATACGGCTTTCCGCCCGTCACCGTTGGCATGAAAACAGACAGCGAGCTGTTCCGCCTGCTCACTCACATACAGGACGAGGTACACCGCTTTGCCATCACTTTCCATCGCGACAAGCGATCAAAACACGCCCTGCACAGCGAGCTTGACGACATCAAAGGCATCGGCCCGAAGACCAAAGAGACCCTGCTTAAAGAACTGAAAAGCGTGAAGCAGATAAAATCGGCAGACGAAAAGACTCTATCTTCCATCGTGGGAACGGCAAAAGCGAAACTCATATACGAGTATTTCAATAAATGACCGAATACAAAAAACTCTTTCAAAACAGCAAAGCATTATTCTTTAATGATGAAAACACAATAGCAAGTAGCACCGCCGATACCCGCCGGTGCTACTTACCCACCAAGCCAACCAACCGCTTACATGCCCGAGCGGTAACCCAAAACCGTAAAAACATTCCCGGATCTGTAATATAATTATCATAAAAAAAGCGTTTTGCTTTTTCACGAAATAGAAAATCAGTACGATACCAATCACGATACGCAAAGCGATATGCTTTCATTTCAAACTCAAAAATCCTTCCGATATTCTGCAACGGGATGCCCGTCGGAGTGCGTTCGGTTGCCAATCGCGTTGCGTTTAGCATCCCGTTGCACTCCATTTAGACGCTAAACGCGAACCAACGGGACGCTAAACGGAAAAAATCGGGAGTACAGGCAAGGTTGTATTTGCAGTCGAGGCAGGTATGGCCAGCGTATCACCCTGACACACAGATATTTGTGCAAAACCATCCAAAACTCGAGTATTTTCGGCAGGCGGTTTTTAATTTTGAAACTGGCGAAATATAAAGCATGTTTTGTAAAAATAGTTCACAAACTATATTCTACAAATCAAGAGAACGCCATCAACCGGCAATAAAAAATATTCATACAGCGAAAAATATATATAAATCCGGCAACAAACACCCAAAACGACACATGGAAACATGCGAACTTACATGACTGGAAATGAGCGTGTACGGAACACTAACGATGCGGACCGGCACTCATCAAAATGCCGTTATCATTGAATGGATAAATACAGATCACCAACATGTGTCTCAGCCCGCGAGAAATAGTATTCCGGAAATAAAGATTAACCACATTTATGGCTTTATAGGCCAAAAATATTACGCTATGTCTGAAAAAATATGTAAGTTTGCATATTGATACAACGAATAGTTGAAACAAGCGATATAATAAGGATGAGAATAGTGATACAACGCGTGGCGCACGCATCTGTGAGCATAGACGGGAAAGTAAAATCGGCAATAGGCCGGGGCTTTCTCATACTGCTCGGCGTATGTGCCGAAGACACAAGCGAAGACGCGGCGTGGCTGGCCAGAAAAACAGCCTCCCTGCGGATTTTCGAAGACGACAACGGCGTGATGAACCGCCCGATAACAGACATCGGCGGAGAGGCGCTGGTGATAAGTCAGTTTACACTCATGGCGTCGTATAAAAAGGGTAACCGCCCGTCATGGATACGGGCCGCAGGCCACGAGACCGCCATACCGCTGTACAAAGAGTTCTGCACGCTGCTGGGCGAAGCCACAGGATGCCCCGTGGGCACGGGTGAGTTTGGAGCAGACATGAAGGTGGAACTGCTCAACGATGGCCCCGTGACAATCTGCATGGACTCTAAAAATCCGGAGTAAAGTCCCGCCCCACTCCGACAAAGGCAATGGAAAACAACGGCATAAAGCATATATTCATTGAAAGACAACATAAAGCAATGAAAGAAGAAGACAGCATGGCAGCGAAACCTCATCCATCCGTGGAAAAAAGTACAGCCATCACCATCAGCGAGGCGCAGCGCCTTGTAGACCAATGGATCAAGGCATACGGCGTGCGCTATTTCAGCGAACTCACCAACATGGCCGTCCTCACCGAGGAGGTAGGCGAGATGGCGCGCATAATGGCCCGTCGCTATGGCGACCAGAGCTTCAAGCCCGGTGAGAAAGACAGCCTTGGCGACGAAATGGCCGATGTGTTGTGGGTGCTGCTCTGCATAGCCAACCAGACAGGCATCGACCTCACCGAGGAACTGCGCCGCAACATCGAGAAAAAGACCGCACGGGACAAGGACAGGCACATCAACAACAAGAAGCTCGGAGGAGAGTGAACACAGTCTTGAGCCGCCCCACCCTCAATCATCCAACTCACAATCCACGAAAAACAATATATAAACATACAATCAAACAAAAAAAACAATAAGAATATGACGGAAAGACATTCAGACACATGCGGGCAGCGGCATGAGCATGCCCACGGAAAGAGCAAGATCGAAGAAGCTCTCGGTAAGTACGGCAGCGCACCGTCCGACGACAGCGTGCGCGAGGCCGTGAAGAAGATAATAGCAGAGAAAGTACACGAGAACGACACACCCGAGGTGAAAAAATTCCTTATGGGCAGCATCGAGCTTACCACACTGAAAACAACCGACTCACCGGAAAGCGTAATGGCGTTCACCGAGCGCGTCAACGAGTTCGACAACACATACCCCGACCTACCCCACATAGCCACCGTATGCGTATATCCATGCTTTGCCGACGTGGTGAGCGAGACGCTCGAGGTGGACGGTGTTGAAATAGCATGCGTATCGGGCAGTTTCCCGTCTTCTCAGGCCGTTATAGAGGTCAAGGTGGCCGAGACTGCGCTCGCCATAAAAGACGGCGCCACAGAGATTGATATCGTGATGTCGGTGGGTAAGTTTCTCAGCGGCGACTACGAGAGCGTGGCCGACGAAATCGGCGAGCTGAAAGAGGTGTGCGGCGACAGGAAAATGAAGGTCATTCTCGAAACGGGATGCCTCAAAACAGCCGAGAACATCAAGAAAGCGTCTATCCTGGCAATGTATGCCGGAGCGGACTACATAAAGACATCGACAGGCAAGCTCGAACCCGCGGCAACACCCGAAGCCGCCTACGTGATGTGTCAGGCTATAAAGGAATACTACGACAAAACAGGCATACAGATAGGTTTCAAGCCCGCCGGAGGCATCAACAGCGTGATGGACGCACTGATATACTATACGATAGTGAAAGAGGTGCTGGGCGAAAAATGGCTCACCAACCAATGGTTCCGCCTCGGCACGAGCAGGCTGGCCAACATGCTGCTGAGCGAAATCACGGGCGAAGAGACCAAGTTCTTCTGAGAACAAACGTCTTGAAACGTTGGAATGCTTACGGATAAACGGCACCGCACCCGCAATCTCCATACCTGCTGATTGCCGTTTTCTTTGCCGTGCCGGTAATAACGATTGCCATTTGCCTGATGATATATCATGTGATGAGCAGAACCATGCCCACGATTACCAAAATCATAAGCGGCGGAAGATGACGGGCAGCGCTTTATCCTCATACATACAAGCATGATGATACCAAACACAAAATGCACGGAAAGCCATGACAGCGCTTTCCGTGCATTTTGCTATGATGTCCTGCTATATTTCTATTTGCCTCGTTCTATCTTCTTATTTGCTCCGCTATATCCCCTTACTTGCTACGTTCTATCACGAAATCGATGTATGCCCTGAGCGCGGTCTTTATGTCTTCCGCAGCCACAGACCTGTCTATGAAAGCGAGACATTCGCCCCGCAGGTCTTTCATCCGGCTCTCGGCATACTCTATTCCGCCATTCGCCTTTGCGAAACCGATGAGCATGCTTATCTCTTCCTGGGTGGCGATGCGGTTGCGCACCCGCAGGGCAAGCGCATGCATGGCCCCGTCGCCTGTAGCTTTCAAGGCATGTATGACGGGAAGTGTCAATTTTCCTTCGGCCATATCGTTGCCCGTGGGCTTGCCTATCTCGGGCGACTCGTAGTAATCGAATATGTCGTCTCTTATCTGAAAGATGATGCCGAGATTGCGTCCGAATGCCTTTGCTTCCTCAATGCCCGACACAGAGGCACCTGAAGACATTGCCCCCATGGCGCAACAGGCCTCGAAAAGCGCCGCTGTCTTCTGCCTTATCACCTGATAATAAACGGTTTCCGATATCTCCTGGTTATGTGTGGTGGACAGCTGAAGTATCTCTCCGCTTGCCAAAACACGTCCAAGCTCCGAGAGATATTCCACTATCGTGGCGTTTCTCGTACAGGCCACCCGGAGCAACGCCGTTGAAAGCAGATAGTCGCCCACAAGCACCGCCACCTTATTGTTGTACATGGCGTTCACTGATGCCTGCCCGCGCCGCTCGCAAC
Source organism: Prevotella sp. MGM1 (assembly GCF_002933775.1). GTDB lineage: Bacteria > Bacteroidota > Bacteroidia > Bacteroidales > Bacteroidaceae > Prevotella. Next base: position 24,873 of record NZ_BEWV01000162.1, on the reverse strand, counting down.
TCTCGTCAACCACGTCGTCGTGCACGAGGCTTGCCGTGTGCAACAGCTCAAGACCCACGGCTGCATTCTGTGTCACATCAGTCACAAGCCCGTAGTTTCTCGCCATCAGCAATATCAGCATGGGGCGCATTTGCTTGCCCGTGCGGCGGCGAATATATTCCAAAGCCTGTGAGAGAAGTCCGTCTGTATGCGTGAGCGAATCGTTGAACAATCCGATGAAATCGCTCAATTCGGTTTCTATTGGTTTCCTTATCAGTGATAAATAGTCCATCGAATTTAATTTGGCACAAAATTACTGATTTTTATCGGTATACTGATTATTTTTTCGTAATTTTACGCTTAAAATTAAATAGAATTATGGATAAACTCTTCCTCATAGACGCATACGCGCTGATATACCGCTCATACTACGCCCTGATACGAAGCCCGAGAGTTAACTCGAAAGGCCTCAACACATCGGCGGTAATGGGATTTCTAAACACTCTGAACGAGGTGCTCACAAAAGAGAGACCCACCCATATAGGAGTGGCTTTCGATCCCGCCGGCCCTACATTCAGGCACGAGGCCTACCCCGAGTATAAGGCACAGCGGGAGGCATGTCCCGAGGATATAAAGGCATCGGTACCTATCATCAAAGACATGCTCAGGGCGTTCAACATACCTGTCATCGAGGCGGAAGGATATGAGGCGGACGACGTCATAGGCACACTCGCCGTGAAAGCGGCGGAAGCCGGCGTCACCACATACATGCTCACACCCGACAAGGACTACGGCCAGCTCATCCGGCCGAACGTATACATGTATCGCCCGAGACACGGCAATGCGGGATACGAGATAATGGGCGAGAAAGAGGTGGAGGCGAAGTATGGCATATCGTCGCCTCTGCAAGTGATAGACCTGCTCGGGCTGATGGGCGACTCGTCGGACAATATTCCGGGATGCCCGGGTGTGGGAGAGAAGACCGCCGCAAAACTGATCAACGAGTTCGGAAGCATCGAAAACCTGCTCGAAAACACCGACAAGCTGAAAGGCGCCATAAAAAAGAAAGTGGAAGAGAACCGTGAACAGATTGTGTTCTCGAAGTTCCTCGCCACCATCAAGACCGATGTCCCCATCCCACTCGACCTCGACTCTCTCGCAGTGGCCGACCCCGACGAGGACGAACTGCGAAAAATATTCGATGAGTTGGAGTTCAAAAGCTTTGCAAACAAATTTCTAAAAAAAACTGAAAATAAGCAAAAAAGCGATAATACACAACTCGATTTATTTGCGGAAAATACGGGCGAGAGCACAGGCAGCGCGGAATTTTCGAGTTTTGAGAGCCTTAAAACGACCCCTCACGACTACCAACTCATTGATACAGAGGATGGTTTGCATCAAATTTATGATTATTTTATTACAAAAGAAATTCTCAGTTTAGACACGGAGACTACCTCAATGAACGCGATTGACGCCGAATTGGTCGGTTTGAGCTTTGCCGTAAAGGAAAATGAGGCTTTTTACGTGCCAGTACCGGCCAACCGTGAAGAAGCCCAAAGAATTGTTAATATATTTAAACCGATATACGAAAACGATAAAATAGTCAAGGTAGGGCAAAACATAAAGTATGATCTTGAAGTGCTGGCAAACTACGGCGTGACCTTGGCCGGCCCCATGTTCGACACCATGATAGCCCACTATCTCATACAACCGGAGTTGCGTCACAACATGGACTACATGGCCGAAGTGTATCTCAACTACAAGACCATACACATAGACGAGCTTATCGGCCCGAAAGGCAAGAACCAGAAGAACATGCGCGACCTGACACCGACTGAGGTATACGAGTATGCCGCCGAGGACGCCGACATCACACTGAAACTGAAAAACAAGCTCGAACCTGAATTAAAGAAGTACGGCGCCGAGCGACTGTTCCACGAAATAGAGATGCCGCTCATGCCCGTGCTGGCGGAAATGGAGATGAACGGCGTGCGGATAGACACCCGGTCACTGGCCGAAACATCTAACATACTGACCGCACGGATGGAAGAACTCGAACGGCGGATATACGAACTGGCAGGCGAGCGGTTCAACATCGCGTCGCCACGACAGGTTGGCGACATACTGTTCGGCAAACTGAAAATCATAGAGAAGCCCAAGAAGACGAAAACAGGACAGTATGTCACGAGCGAGGATGTGCTGCAAACACTGAAAGGCAAGCACGAGATTGTAGCCGACATACTGGCGCACAGAGGGTTAAAGAAACTGCTGGGCACATACGTGGACGCCCTGCCGAAGCTCATCAACGCCCGGACCGGGCACATACACACGTCGTTCAACCAGACGGTCACGGCCACCGGACGACTATCTTCGAGCGATCCCAACCTGCAAAACATCCCCGTGCGGGGCGAGGACGGCAAAGAGATACGCCGCGCTTTCATACCGGAGCCTGGCTGCCTGTTCTTCTCCGCCGATTACAGCCAGATAGAACTGCGCGTCATGGCGCACCTCAGCGGCGACGAAAACATGATCGAGGCTTTCCGTGAGGGGCACGACATACACGCGGCCACGGCAGCCAAGATATACAAAGAGGCTATCGACAGCGTGACGCGCGACCAACGTACAAAAGCCAAGCGGGCCAACTTCGGCATCATCTACGGCATCACCGTGTGGGGACTGGCCGACCGGCTAAACATAGGCCGTGACGAGGCAAGACAGCTGATAGACGGTTATTTCGAGACGTTCCCGCACGTGCATGAATACATGGAGCAGGCCAAGGAGACGGCACGTAGCCAAGGCTACGTGGACACGCTATTCGGACGGAGACGCTATCTGGCCGACATAAACTCGCGAAACGCCACCGTGCGCGGCTTTGCGGAGCGCAACGCCATAAACGCCCCAATCCAGGGCACGGCCGCCGACATAATAAAAGTGGCGATGATACGCATACACCGCCGCTTCAAGGCCGAGGGAGTGCGCGCCAAGATGATATTGCAGGTACACGACGAACTCAACTTCAGCGTGCCGGCCGATGAGAAAGAGCTTGTAGAGCGCATAGTGCTTGAAGAGATGCAGGGAGCTTTCGAGATGAAAGTGCCGCTCACGGCAGACTGCGGCTGGGGCGCAAACTGGCTCGAAGCACACTGACAACACCATGCGACGGGGATGCCCGTCGCGGAAAAACGCCGCTTTTCGTCTATGGCGAAAAGCGGCATATAGCATTGCATATATCGGTGCGTATCGTCTTCGCTTTCTCTGTTCAGCAGAAAACAAAGTGTTAAATACGTGACTTTATCATTACATTTTAAAGCTGTGAAACACAGCGTTTTTTCTTCATCTCCCGTATTTCAGCGGTTCGAGAAACCCTGTCTCCTCCATCCATCGCTCGGCAATCTCCGGCCATAGGGCCGTCGTGCCCGGCTGACGGCGCACGGCAATGCTGTGCCGCCCGAAAGGAAATATGTGTATCGACGAGCGTGTGACACCCTTGTCTATCAGCGCCTGATACATCGACAGGCTATGAACGGGTTTCACCGTGCGGTCGTCAGACGCATGGATGAACAGTGTAGGCGGATTGGCCGGTGTCACGTGGCGGTCCATGCTGTAACGGGCAAGCAGCTCCTCATTGCCCGCCTCGGAGCATAGGAAATGCTTTTCAAGGCCGTCTGTCATCCTTATCACCGGACTGACGAGTATCGCAAAGTCGGGACGGAACGAGTGTCTGTCGAGCGAGTCGCCCGCAAGGCTCATGTCGTCGGCTATCGTTGACACGCAGGCACATACATGGCCGCCGGCACTGCACCCCATGACCCCTATGCGATCAGGAGCAATACCATACTCGGCCGCATTGGCACGCACATATCTCACGGCGCGCTGCGCGTCTTGCACAGGTGCTTCCCAGCCATTTGTCAGGTCGGGCGAGTTGGGCAGACGGTGCAGCAATACGAACGCCGTGATGCCTATACTGTTGAGCCACCGGGCCATCGTTATGCCGGCAGCCTCGTATGCCTGCTTGGCATATCCTCCGCCGGGAATGAGTATCACGGCTGTATTTGTACGCTCGTCGGCACACGGCTGAAAGGCATATAGCCGCGGACTGGCAATGCGCCACGTGCGATGGTTGCTGACGGAGTCTGTGATGTGAAGCCCCCGGCTGTTCGGCATCTTAACACCCTGCCAAAGGTCTATGCGGCGGTGTCCGTCAAACTGCGGATCCGGTTCTCCCGCCCCTACCGGGACGGCAACGAAAAACACAAACGCCAGCATGGCGGCGATGCGTGAAAACACAGTACGCCAAATACAGGCCGGACATGTGCCAAATACAGAAACGATATTCATTGTTTGTTGTCTTTAAGTTTGCTTGTCTTCTGCAAAGTTACCGTTTTATCCCGACAAGCGGACATGTTTCACGTGAAAAGCATTATCTTTGCACATGTTTAATCATCGAGACAAGCTATATGACACACCTGACGGAAGAGGAACGGCAACGGTACAGCCGGCATATACTGTTACCTGAGATAGGCATCGAGGGCCAGGAGAAAATCAAGCGCGGGCGGGTGCTCGTGGTCGGAGCGGGCGGACTCGGCTCACCCGTACTGATGTATCTCGCGGCGGCGGGAGTGGGCACAATAGGAATAGCCGACGGCGACACGGTAGACCTCTCCAACCTGCAACGGCAGGTGATACACACCACAGAGATGGTGGGCATACAGAAGACCGAGTCGGCACGGCAAAGGATGACAGCTATAAACCCCAACATCACGGTGCACACACACGACGGGATGCTCACGGAGAGCAATGCCCTGGACATCATGGACGGATATGACTTCGTGATAGACGGCACAGACAACTTCGCCGCCAAGATACTCATCAACGACCTCTGCGTGGCTACAGGCAAACCGTTCTCCCACGGCGCAATATTCGAGTTTGAGGGTCACACATTCACACACACGCCCGGCACGGCATGCTACCGCTGCATCTTCGGCTCCGCTCCCCCACCCGACGTCATGCCAGCCAAGGCCGGGGCGGGGGTGCTGGGCGCCATAGCGGGAATGCTCGGCACGATACAGGCCGCCGAGGCACTGAAATATCTCACGGGCACGGGCACCCTGCTGACCGACAGGCTTCTACGGTTCGACGCCCGCACGATGGACTTCATGAAGATAGCCGTGAGGAGAAGCACCGCCTGCCCCGCATGTTCCAAAAAGCGGTAAGCAGGAAACAAACGTCCGAGCGGCTGTCATGCCATGTATCACCATGGTTTTCAGAGCACGACGACAATAACTTTTGCATGTCTGAAAGCAAACAAAACATTATTTATTTTGCTTTTTATACTATTTAGACTACCTTTGCAAAAGAAACACAGGTCACCCGGCAGGCAGACAAGCCAAGCGCATGACCGCACGGTGCCGTTCTCCGGTATATGACAGCGATGTTTCGACTATACGGAATTTAAACGTTTAAAATAGATATGGCTTTAAAATGTGGTATCGTGGGACTGCCCAATGTGGGCAAGTCCACGCTTTTCAACTGTCTGTCGAGCGCAAAGGCGCAGGCGGCCAATTTCCCTTTTTGTACGATAGAACCCAATGTGGGCGTGATCACCGTGCCCGATGAGCGGCTGACACGGCTCGCCGAGATTGTGCACCCCGGGCGAATAGTGCCGGCAACGTGCGAGATAGTGGACATCGCCGGACTGGTCAAGGGTGCATCGAAAGGCGAAGGTCTCGGAAACAAGTTTCTCGGAAACATCCGCGAGACGGATGCCATAATACACGTGCTGCGCTGTTTCGACGACGATAACATCACACACGTAGACGGAACGATAGACCCCATACGCGACAAGGAGATAATAGACACCGAACTGCAACTCAAAGACCTCGAAACGATAGAGGCTCGACTGCAAAAGCAGGCCAAAGTGGCCGCTGTGGGCAACAACAAGGAGGCCAAAATAGAGGTAGGAGTGCTCGAAGCGTACAAAGCGGCGCTGGAACAGGGAAAGAACGCACGTACCGTGGAGTTCGAGAGTAAGGATGAGCAGGAGGCCGCGCGCAACCTCTTTCTGCTTACCGCCAAGCCGGTGTTATACGTATGCAACGTGGATGAGACAGCCGCTAAGACAGGCAACGATAAGACCCGCCGCGTGGAGGAGCTGGCCCGTGAAGAGGGTGCCGAGGCGATGGTTATCGCCGCAAAGACGGAAGAAGACATCGCCGAACTGGAATCGTATGAGGACAAGCAGATGTTCCTCGACGAGCTGGGGCTGGAAGAAAGCGGCGTGAACCGACTGATAAAGAAAGCCTACTCGCTGCTTAACCTCGAAACATTCATCACCGCAGGAGAGATGGAGGTGAAGGCATGGACATACCGCAAGGGCTGGAAAGCGCCTCAATGCGCCGGCGTGATACACACGGACTTCGAGAAAGGATTTATCCGCGCCGAGGTAATCAAATACGAAGACTATATCCAATACGGCTCCGAGAGCGCCGTGCGGGAGGCCGGCAAGCTGGGCATCGAGGGCAAGGAATACGTCGTTCAGGACGGAGACATCATGCACTTCCGGTTTAATGTGTAGGCTCTTTTGAGGAAAGTTAAAGGAGTTTTTGTTTGGAAGTTGACGACAAACGCTTTATCAAGGAGTTGTGCAGTAAGTAGTATGGAGTAAGTAGATATGCTTGGCGGCTATGCCTGTGCTTTCAAGAAATGAAAGTAATCATGACTCGACACTTATCGGCTGAACCCCGAACCAAAGCATAATAAACCGCAAAACGAATTATCATAAACCGCAAAACGAATAGTAATAAACTCCGAAACGAATTACCATAAACCGCGAACCAATAATCATTTGCAATTATGAACATACTTAATTATATCGTCTGGAACCCCGATCTGACCGCATTTGCGGGCATACGCTGGTACTCCCTGTGCTGGCTCATAGGTCTGGCGGCGGCATATATCATAGTAAAAATGCTCTACAAGCAGCAGAAAATAAAGGAAGAGCTGTTCGAACCGCTGTTCTTCTACTGCTTCATAGGCATATTGGCAGGTGCCCGCCTTGGGCATTGCCTGTTCTACCAGCCCGACTATTTCCTCACGTCGGTGCCACACTTCATCGAGATGATAGTGCCTATTCACTTTCTTCCGGACGGCGGTTGGAAGTTTACAGGCTACGAGGGACTGGCAAGCCACGGCGGAACGCTCGGCCTCATGCTCGCCCTATGGCTCTACGTGAAGCGTACCGGAGTGAAACTCTGGACCGTGCTCGACAATATCGCCATAGCCACGCCCGTCACGGCGTGCTTCATAAGACTCGGAAACCTGATGAACTCTGAGATTATCGGTAAGATAACCGATGTGCCATGGGCGTTCATATTCGAGCGCGTAGACTCCATGCCGCGGCATCCCGGTCAACTCTATGAGGCGATAGCCTACGCCGTTCTCTTCTTCATCGGCTGGGCGTTATACCGCAAGCACCCCGAAAAGGTGGGCACAGGCTTCTTCTTCGGCCTTTGTCTCGCATACATATTCACTTTCCGTTTCTTCATCGAGTACACCAAAGATATACAGGAAGCCTTCGAGGCCGACATGATATTGAACATGGGACAACTGCTTAGCATACCGTTCATCGTGCTCGGCGCTGTGTGCATGGCAAGGAGCAGAAAGATAAAATGACGGCAAAACAGCTGGGATAGAGCCGTCCGGCATGAGGATAAAAGAAAAGAAACACAAGACTGATAGAAAAAGGACGGTATACCGAAAGAAAGAAAACGACAGGCGATCAGTAAGTAAACAGTAGTAAATATACTACCGGAAGAAGTATAAACGGGAAAGGAATTAGGGGAAATTTACGGTAAATTTCCCCTAATTCCTTTTACCGCATATCTCATTAATATCGCCCTTCAACTCCTAGAAAACTTACCGCATATCCCATTAATATCCACTTATCATATCCTACCCACCATCCAATGTATTGAAAGCACAGACTTAACCAACCACGCATATTCACTTACTCCATACTACTCTCACTACACAACTCTTGAATAAACCAAAACTCCTTTTTCCAAAAATAATGTAGTTTTTCCGGCACACGGAGCGTCTAACATACAGAAACTGATTAACAAACAAAATTAAATGATGAAAACATCCGAAAAAGAGTTCACACGGATTGTGAGAGAACACAAAGGCACTATCTATACCGTCTGCTACATGTTTTCCAGAGATGCCGACGAGATCGCTGACCTGTTTCAAGAAGTTCTCGTAAAACTGTGGAATGGATTTGACAGCTTCAAGAGCCGCAGCGACATCAAGACATGGATATACCGGGTGGCACTCAACAGTTGCATATCCACCGAGCGAAAGAAGAAAAGGCGGCAATCGGCCGATCTCACCATGACGGTAGACCTCTTCGAGACCGACAACGAAGACACGGCACAAGCCTCGTTGCTCCACCGACGGATAAGCAGGCTGCGCCCGTTCGACCGCGCGATAGTGCTGCTGTGGCTCGAAAACATAAGCTACGACGAGATAGCGGACATCGTCGGAATAAGCGCAAAGAACGTCTCCGTGCGACTGTTCAGGATTAAGGAGCAACTGAAACGCATGTCCGACTGACACCGCAAACACACCGCCACGGCACTGCTGCCTCCCGGAAACGGGACGACAGGCACCCCGAAAAACAGAAAACACCGTCTGAAAAATAGACATACGGTATCGCGATAACCGGAAAAACTCAATGTATAACAACAAAAAAACAATGAAAATGGAAAACGTAAACAGGCAAGACGACCTGCAATCACAAATGCAGGCACTGAAAAGCATACTCGAAAAACAGACCATTGTCAACGACAAGATACTGCGCCGGGCAATGAACAGAAACAGCAAATGGATATCACGGAAATACATCATATCCATCATTGCGTGCGTGCTGATGGTCCCCTACACCATGACGGCCATGCGATGGATTGGCTTCTCGCTGCCGTTCAACATCGTCACGAGCCTCTTTTTCATCACGGCTGGAGTATATACGTATTACAACATGAAAGCCCTCAGACAGGCTTTCAAGCCCGAAAACAGCCTCATAGAGACAAACCGCGGCATAGCCCGCGCCAAAAAGATGGATGCCGACTGGCTGATGCTCGGAATACCGTTCGTCACCGTATGGCTCGGCTGGTTCTGCTACGAAGGATACAACATCACCAACGGAATGCCGCTACTTATTGGCGGAGCCATAGGAGGTGTCGCCGGAGGTATAGCCGGCTTCTCCGTTCACTTCAAGATACAACGCAAATACCGTGAGATAATGGAGAACATAGAGGATATTACGGATGGGAATTAATATCCGAAAGCCGCCGAATGCCTGTACACCCGCTCATAATGTCAACGCCAAAAAGCGGCGGCGGTAATATGTCAACAAATAAAACAAATATTCATCATCAACAGAAAAAGCGTCATTTGCCTTTCCCGTTGGTGATGAATATTTGTTTGTTAATATGTGAAATACTTATAAGGTTGTTTCGGAGAAATCCAAATTATACACTATCGAACCACCGTTGCCTATCTCAAAACGAGCCACACAGATAAGCTCGGGCGCATCCTCTGTCCAACAGGGCACAGAGACCGTCTCATGCTCGGTAACTCTTATCGTTTCCGATAATTTCTCGGCTTCTTTCTCACACAGTTCTTTCAGTGTCTCAAAGTTGTCTGTAGTCTTGCCACATCTGATGACAATCTCTTTCTCTTGATTTTCTGTTTTCATGATTTCATTGTTTTATAATGTTATAAATCCTCACCGTTAGATCTGTTATATTCGTTATCATAAAACATTGTTATATAATATTTACCTTCAAATTCCCTTATCATAAACCAAACAAATCTATTGTAAGGATTATCATTTTCAGTTCCTTGTAATTGAAAAAAAGATGCTTCATAGCGCTTTTTATGAACTAACATTTCATAGCTTATATCCTCATCTTCCGGTATTGTAAAGTCATTTAATGATGATTGGACATACTTTTTATTATTATTAAACTGCCTGCAAAGTTTATTAAACCGTAGTTTTATACTCGTTTCATCTATACTTTTTTCATCAGTTACCATTATTCGCCATACTTTATTATTATCAGTCACAACATATATATGAACATCATTACCATTAAATTCCCCCTCTAAAAAATCATAAGTAGAATTATATTTATACCCTTTGGCTTTTAACTTCTGTATAATTTCCGACTTACTGCCATCAACAGGAATACCGAGAAACTTTGTGACGTCTTTCTGTGCATGCGCAGCCAAAGCCAGCATGACAACCAACACAACCGATAATACCTTTTTCATAATCATAAATTTAGCTCCTCAGGCCATGCGGAAGCGGTTAAATAAAAATTAAAAGAGCGTGGCCTGCTATGCGCCACGTCTTAAAGTGCAGGCCCTGAGAAAACCTTAATCGAAAGATATGGTGACAACAGCCCACGCCATAACGTGGGAACTGTCATGCCAACTCTTGTCGATTTGTGATAAGTTTCTCAGGCTTCGCACTTACAAGATGAGGACACAACGCTCCTATTTCCTAAAAGTAGTGGTCGGGGCAATCCCAACCACACCACAAAGATAGCAAAAATAATATGGAATAACCAAAAAATCACATCTTAAAATCAACTTATCCCGCATTTAAATAAAGATCATCGACAGACACAACAAAAACTCGGAACTATCTTTACAAAACGCTCTCCATAATTCGTTTTATTTCAAAATAAAAATCCGGCGGGCGAAAATATCTCCGTATTTTACGGTTTTTGTAAATATCTGTGTGTCAGTATTATATAAGGATTTTAATTTGTTTCTGCTCCAAATTCTCCCCCTCGAGAGAGTCGGAGGGGGAGAATTAGCACCTCGTTGCATTGCATTCAGTATCCCGTTGCATTACAACGGGATACTGAATGCAATGCAACGGCCAACCAAACGCACTCCAACGAGCGTCCCGTTGCAAAACATCTGCAAAATCGTCATCTTTCAATAAAAATATTATCGCATTGCGTATAGCGATGCGTAGCGTTAAAAAATCCTACTTTAAAGAAAATAAAAATGTTAAATTCATGAATTTATTATTACTAATATGACAATAACCACGTACCAGAAACGACATGAAAACACAAGGAAAACGACACAAATATAAAGTCAGGACATTACAAACACGAAGTAAAAACACAACGGCAAGACTATGAAACGACAGAAAAGAAATGACAGCAAGTTTTCAAGTTCGTGCGGATTCGTGTCTATTACGTACAACAAACAATAATAAACAGAAAATTATCAACCGAAAATCCGGTGACAGGAAAAATGTTTTTTCACTGTCACCGGATTTTCGTTATATGCCTGCCCCACCCTGTTTATCCGCCTACAATCTTCTTGATATCGTTCAGCTTGTTGAGAGCCTCCATGGGAGTGAGGTTGTTTATGTCGAGACCCAGAATCTCGTCGCGTATCTGGCAGAGCACGGGGTCGTCGAGCTGGAAGAAGTTCAGCTGCGTGTCGGCCGCCGGATTGGCGAGCGTGACGGCCGGCTTGCCTGCCGAACCAACGGAAGAGTTGTCGTCTTCGAGCTGTTTCAGGATAGTGTTCGCCCTCTTGACAATGCTTTTCGGCATGCCCGCAATCTCGGCGACATGAATACCGAAAGAGTGCTCCGAACCGCCACGGGCGAGCTTTCTCAAGAAGATCACCTTTCCGCCGGCCTCCCGCACACTTACGTTGTAGTTCTTTATGCGGTCGAAATTCTTCTCCATCTCGTTCAGCTCATGGTAGTGTGTGGCGAAGAGCATGCGTGCCCGTGCCCGCGGATTTTCGTGCATATACTCCACTATTGCCCACGCTATGCTTATGCCGTCGTATGTGGAAGTGCCGCGTCCCAGCTCGTCGAAGAGCACGAGAGAGCGCGACGACACGTTGTTCAGTATGTTTGAAGCCTCGGTCATCTCGACCATGAATGTCGATTCGCCGAGCGATATGTTGTCCGACGCGCCCACACGGGTGAATATCTTGTCGACCAGGCCTATTCTGGCGCTCTCTGCCGGCACATAACTTCCTATCTGGGCGAGCAGTACTATCAGCGCAGTCTGACGCAGCAGAGCCGATTTTCCGGCCATGTTCGGTCCTGTTATTATCACTATCTGCTGCTTGTCGCTGTCCAGATATATGTCGTTCGGCACGAAATCCTCTCCCGGAGGCAACTGTTTCTCTATCACGGGGTGTCGTCCCTGCTTTATGTCTATCACGTCGGTGGAGTCTATCTGCGGACGTATGTAGTTGTTTTCCTCGGCCGTCTTGGCAAACGACAGCAGACAGTCGAGATGAGCCACGATGCCGGCGTTTATCTGAATTTGAGGTATGAACTCCTGCATGGCCATGACAAGCTCGCCAAACAGCTTTGCTTCCAGAGCCAGTATGCGGTCTTCAGCCCCGAGAATTTTCTCCTCGTACTCTTTCAGTTCCTGGGTGATGTAACGCTCGGCGTTGGCCAGTGTCTGCTTGCGCACCCATCCCTCGGGCACCCGCTCCTTGTGCGTGTTGCGCACTTCGAGGTAATATCCGAACACGTTGTTGTACCCTATTTTAAGGCTTGCGATGCCCGTCGCCTCCATCTCGCGCTCCTGTATCTTCAAGAGATAGTCCTTGCCGCTGTATGCTATGTGGCGCAGCTCGTCGAGCTCGGCGTTCACCCCGCTGCGTATCACGCCGCCCTTGTTTACAAGCTGCGGGGCGTCAGACTCTACCTCGTGCTCTATCCTGTCGCGGAGCGACTCGCAAAGGTTTATTCTCTCCCCCACCCTGCGCAGCGTTTCGTCGGTGGCCGACAGGCAGGCGGTCTTTATCGGCAGCAGAGACTGCAACGCGACTCTGAGCTGTACCACCTCGCGTGGCGACACACGGCCCACAGCCACCTTCGACATTATACGTTCCAAGTCGCCCATACGGTGCAACTGCTCGTCTATACAGCGGCGGAAATCGGGCCGGCGGAAGAAGTATTCAACCATGTCGAGACGCTCGGCAACGGGCTTTTCGTCTTTCAAGGGGAACAGCAGCCACCTGCGCAGCATGCGGCCGCCCATCGGCGACACGGTGCGGTCTATCACGTCGAGCAGCGACGAGCCGTCTTCCTGCATGGGATTGAGCAGTTCGAGACTGCGGATGGTGAACTTGTCGAGCCTCACGTAGCGTTCCTCCTCAATGCGGGCGATACCCGTGATGTGGCCGATCTGCGTGTGCTGCGTCATCTCGAGATACTGCAATATTGCGCCGGCGGCTATCACTCCGCTTTCAAGGTGGTCCACGCCGAAGCCTTTCAGGTTCTTCACGCCGAAGTGTTTTAGCAGCTTCTGGCGCGCGCTCTGGTCGGTAAACACCCAGTCGTCGAGCTCGAACGTGAAATAACGGTTGCCGAAATACCGCTCGAAGTCTTTCTTGCGGCCCCTGTCGTGCAGCACTTCCTTGGGAGAGAAGTTGCCCATCAGCTTCTCTACGTAGTCATACGTGCCCTGGCCGGTGAGGAACTCGCCGGTGGATATGTCGAGAAAAGCCACTCCGCAGGCGGCTTTCCCGAAGTGGACGGCCGCCAGAAAATTGTTCTCCTTGTAGTTAAGCACGTTGTCGGCCATGGCCACTCCCGGCGTGACAAGCTCTGTGATACCGCGCTTTACCAGCTTTCGGGTCAGCTTCGGGTCTTCAAGTTGGTCGCATATAGCCACCCGCTTGCCGGCACGCACCAGTTTCGGCAGGTACGTGTCGAGCGCATGGTGCGGAAAACCGGCCATCTCCGTGCCTCCGTTACTGCGCCGTGTCAGCGTGATGCCAAGTATCTGCGATGCCGTGATGGCGTCTTCGCAATATGTCTCGTAGAAATCTCCGCAACGAAAAAGCAGCACAGCGTCGGGATGCTGTGCCTTAAGGTCGAAAAACTGCTTCATCATCGGGGTCAGTTCCTTGTCTTTCTTCGTCATGTCTGCGTATTTTATTTTACTGCAAAGATGATGCTAACAGGGCACGATCGTGGTTGTTCCGCAATAATCCGAAAACTCATCAACCGTGCCGAGGCATTGTTTATGTTCTGCAAAGGTACGGCAAAAGGGCTTAAAAACAAAATAAAACATTCGTTTTTAAGCCCTTCACAAGCCTGCATCCGGCTATGCGGCACATGTCAGTCGACAGTCGTTTCCACTACTGTATGGCTTCCTACATACATGCGCCCTACCTCTGTCCCACTCAGACGGATATACCGCCTATTCCAATCCGCAATTACCGCAGCGACAAGTAACACCTACCCCACCCTGCCACAACAAAAAAAAGGCGGAAGCAAAACATTTGCTTCCGCCCGATATCACTCTAAAACTACAAGCTCATGTTTATTATTTCACAACGTATTTCTTGCCGTTGATGATGTTGATGCCTTTCTGCATCTTCTCAATCCGCTGTCCGGCAAGGTTGTAGATGGCTCCGCTGCCTTCAGCCTTATCAGCCGTGATGTCGCTGATACCTGTTGTCAGGGAGTGGAGTTTGTTACCCTGGCCAACCTGATTTTCGCCTTTATAGACAGTCAACTGACCGTAAACAATAACTTCGTCGCCAACCTTTATCTGATCTTCGGCCGTAAATTTGTCACCGTTGAGATAATATCCGCGGTACACTTTGAGCGGATTCTGACCTGTTGCGTCGTCGCAAATAACATAAGTGGCGTTTCCGTACTCCAATGAAACTTCTTCAACATTGTAGACAATGCCTCTTATATACACGTCTGTCGTCAAACCCTCGCCGGCAGCTATCAACTCATGTGCCTTGGCAACAGTATACGCTGTCTCGGGAGTATTGGAAATATCAACTATCTGCGGTTCATCGCCCTCCTTGTAGTAAGACACTTTTGAAACCTGTACCAGACCGTTTGACGAACCTGACTGACAATCAAATGTAAGCTTGTAATAGCAGTTAGCCGTCGGTTTTGTCACTTTGAAAGTCATGTCTCCCTTGGCTATTTCTTTGGCTTCGATCTTCTCCACCACATTAGCAAACTCATTATCGGAAGCCACTGTCAGTGAAATTGAATTTACTTTTGAAGCCGTAAGTGCATCAATAGTTACAACAACAGAACCGATTGCCTGGTCCATCACTGTCGAATTGGTTATATAACCTATAGACTCAGCGTTCTTTCTTCCACACTTGACGTATGCCCACTGGTTCTTGTTGTTGTTAAAGTTCTCGATAGTCCATGTGAAATTGTCCAATGTCACCGTCCATGTAGCTGTGTAAGAACTTATTTCCTCGCTGTTTCCTTCGGGGAAAGTCAAAGTCTTATAAGCATCAGCGAATGACAGGCTGCTTATCAGAGCAAACAACACAACTAATGAATAACGTAAATCTTTAATCATAATAATACTGTTTTAAATTGTTGATAATTATACTTTCTGTATGCAAATTTAATTAAAATATATCATTCACTCAAACATTTGGCAGGCTTATTTCCCTTTCGTAAACATAAATTAAAACACCGCCGTATCGTCATCTGCATCACAGTTATATATATGACAGCTTGGTTTTTGCCGTAATTTTGTTTACGGTAAAATAACGAAAAAGCATTAAAAACGATGAATAATATTTACAAAACAATATCCGTTACACATAACGGGACGCCAAACTCATGACAACGGGGTACCGAACGCGACAAGACAGATATTTCAACATTACGCAACGGTACAGCAAACCGACAACAACGGATATTTATCAAAATACAAATGAAAACCGAATCCCATACGCCCGATAAAACATAGACAGGCATAGGAAAATAAAGAGCAAAACGCATGATATTTTATTTACAAATAATAAATATAAAACAAGTGTGCGGCGGGAGCTGAAAATGTCACAAACGGGAAAACGACCGTAAACAGGCGGAAAACAAAACGAGCCGTTTGTTTTGTTATTATCCTGCTTTTCGCTATCTTTGCACATTAATATAAAAGCAGGCAACAGCGCTCGAACCGTTGCCCGGAGACACGACTGTCGATGACGGCGGCACATCCGCGAAAAGCGAAAAACAAAAAAACAAGATACGGAAATGGAATACAATTTCAGAGAAATCGAGAAAAAATGGCATGAGAAGTGGGTGAAAGACAACACCTACAAAGTGACGGAAGACAAGGAAAAAAAGAAGTTCTACGTGCTTAACATGTTCCCCTACCCCTCGGGAGCCGGCCTGCACGTAGGCCACCCGCTCGGATATATAGCCAGCGACATATACGCACGGTACAAGCGTCTCAACGGATACAACGTGCTGAACCCGATGGGTTACGACGCATACGGACTGCCCGCCGAGCAATACGCCATACAGACGGGACAGCACCCGGCGGTGACTACCGAGGCTAACATCGGCCGATACCGCGAGCAGCTCGACAAGATAGGCTTCTCGTTCGACTGGAGCCGCGAGATACGCACCTGCGATCCGGAATACTATCACTGGACGCAGTGGGCGTTCAAGAAGATGTTTGAAAGCTACTACTGCAACGACACTAACAGGGCAAGACCGATACAGGAACTCACGGACGCTTTCCAAAAACACGGGAACGAGGGTCTCAACGCGGCCTGCGGCGAGGAACTTCACTTCACTGCCGAGCAGTGGAAGGCCATGACCGAGAAAGAGCAGCAGGAGATACTGATGAACTACCGCATAGCCTACCTTGGCGAGACGATGGTAAACTGGTGTCCGCAACTGGGCACCGTGCTGGCAAACGACGAAGTGGTGGACGGAGTAAGCGAGCGCGGCGGCTATCCCGTGGTGCAGAAAAAGATGCGCCAGTGGTGTCTGCGCGTGTCGGCATACGCACAGCGTCTGCTCGACGGACTGGACAACGTAGACTGGACCGACTCGCTGAAAGAGACGCAACGCAACTGGATAGGACGCAGCGAGGGTACGGAAATGAGGTTCAAGGTGGCAACACCATCAGGCTCACCCGAAAGGGTAGAGCCGTCAGACGATGGCCGCCGGGACGCCGACTCTTCATCCCCACTTATGGATGAGGACGATAGCTTCACAATCTTCACCACCCGCGCCGACACCATATTCGGTGTGACATTCATGGTGCTCGCACCCGAGAGCGAACTCGTAGACCGCCTTACCACTGCCGGACAGCGCGCCGCAGTGGACGAATACATAGCATACGTGAAGAAGCGCACCGAGCGCGAACGTATCAGTGACCGACGTGTCACGGGCGTGTTCTCGGGCAGCTATGCCGTCAACCCGTTCACGGGAAAGAACATCCCGATATGGATCAGCGAGTATGTCCTCGCCGGATACGGCACGGGAGCCATCATGGCAGTGCCTGCGCACGACTCGCGCGACTATGCCTTCGCCAAGCATTTCAACCTGCCGATTATCCCGTTGATAGAGGGAGCCGACGTGAGCGAGGAGAGCTTCGACGCCAAAGAGGGTATCGTGATGAACTCGCCGGCCGCCGCCGACTCAACGGACGGAGTGGGAGAGGGGGGCTTCTCGCTCAACGGACTTACAGTAAAGGAGGCCATCGCCAAGACCAAGGAGTATGTCAAAACCAATAATCTGGGCCACGTGAAGGTAAATTTCCGTCTACGCGATGCCATATTCTCCCGCCAGCGCTACTGGGGCGAGCCGTTCCCCGTATACTACAAGGACGGCATGCCATACATGATTCCGGAAGACAAGCTGCCGCTTGAACTGCCCGAAGTGGCTAAGTTCCTGCCCACGGAGACGGGAGAGCCGCCGCTCGGACACGCCACGAAATGGGCTTGGGACACTGAGAAAAACGAGATAACGGACAACACTAACATAGACAACGTCAAAGTATTCCCAATCGAACTGAACACCATGCCGGGATTTGCCGGTTCGAGCGCGTATTACCTGCGCTATATGGATCCGCACAACAACAGTGCGCTCGTAAGCGAAGACGCGGCCGGATACTGGCAGTGCGTCGATCTCTACGTGGGCGGCACCGAGCACGCCACCGGTCATCTCATCTACTCGCGCTTCTGGAACAAGTTCCTCTACGATTACGGATACTCGCGCAGCGAAGAACCGTTCCGCAAGCTCGTCAACCAGGGCATGATACAGGGACGTAGCAACTTCGTATACCGCATCAAGGATACCAATAAATTTGTCTCACTGGGCCTCAAAGACGAATACGACGTTACTCCTATTCATGTTGACGTGAACATAGTAAGCGGCGACATACTCGACACCGAAGCCTTCAAGGCATGGCGACCGGAATACAACAATGCCGAGTTCATACTCGAAAACGGCAAGTATGTGTGCGGATGGGCGGTCGAGAAAATGTCGAAGTCGATGTACAACGTGGTCAATCCGGATATGATCGTGGAGAAATACGGCGCCGACACACTCAGGCTCTATGAGATGTTCCTCGGTCCCGTGGAGCAAAGCAAGCCGTGGGACACCAACGGAATAGACGGTTGCCACCGTTTCTTGAAGAAGTTCTGGGGCTTGTTCTACGACCAAAAGAGCGGCAACGCCACATGGGACGACAGCGAACCGACTGCCGGACAGCTCAAATCGGTACACAAGCTGATAAAGAAAGTGTCGCAGGACATAGAGAATTTCAGTTACAACACGTCGATATCGGCGTTCATGATATGTGTCAACGAACTGTCGCAACAGAAGTGCCGCAACAAGGAACTGCTCCGAACGATTGTCGTTCTCATAGCTCCGTTCGCCCCGCATATAGCCGAAGAGTTGTGGAGCGCACTCGGAGGCGATGGCAGCGTGTGCGATGCCGCATGGCCCGAACACGACGAGAAATATCTCGTTGAGAGCACCGTTCAGCTCGGTGTGGCCTTCAACGGCAAGCGTCGCTTCGAGATGCAGTTTGCCGCCGATGCCGACAACAAGCAGATAGAAGCCGCCGTGCTGGCCGACGAGCGCTCCGCAAAATACACTGAAGGCAAGCAGATAGTGAAGGTTATCATCGTGCCGAAACGCATGGTGAACGTGGTTATTAAATAAAATCATCTTACCAAGCCCTCAAAAACCTGTTTTTGAGGGCTTGGTAAGATGATTTTTGAAGTTAAAGAAGTTAAAGGACTTATAGCGGACAGCGTCCGCGGGAGTCAAAGACAATGGCTTTCAAGTATTGAACCATTAGCGATAAGTACAAAGATATGATTGCTTTCAAGTCTGAAAACATTGTCTTAATTTCTTAATTCCCTTATTTCTTTAACTATTCAAAGAACAAAAAGCCATTGTCTTTAACTCCCGCGGACGCAGTCCGCTATAAATCCTTTAACTCCATTAACTCCCTCATAACATGAAAATAGTATTCGCGACAAACAACGAGCATAAACTAAGTGAGATAAGAAACATGCTCGGCAGCGATATAGAAGTAGTATCGTTGAAAGACATCGGGTGCACGACAGACATACCCGAGACGGGGCACACCCTCGAAGAGAACGCCATGCAGAAAGCCTATTACATACGCCGCAATTACGGATTGAGCGTATTTGCCGACGATACGGGTCTCGAAGTGGACGCACTCGGCGGCGCGCCGGGAGTTTACAGCGCACGGTATGCGGGCGGAGCAGGGCACGACAGCGAGGCCAACATGGACAAACTGCTGGCCGAACTCGGAGACAACGACAACAGGAAGGCACGCTTCCGCACCGTGATAGCAATGATACTGACAGGCGATGGGCAAGCGGCCGACACCGTAATGACATTCGAAGGCATCGTCAACGGCAGCATAATACGAGAGAGAAGGGGTGGGGAAGGCTTCGGATACGACCCCGTATTCTGTCCCGATGGATATGAAAAGACATTCGCCGAACTTGGAAACGACATCAAAAACCAAATCAGCCATCGTGCGAGAGCGGTCAAGAAACTGGCCGGTTACCTGTTGGAAAGGTAGCATGCCGATACCATACGATTAACCATTGGTTTTCCGAAACACGGTGATTGGTTACCGATAGGAATACCCATCTGTCGACATACCGATGACCACATGCCGGAAAAACTACAATTACCTGCTGACAGAGAGACATAAGGCATCTTACGGACATACATCAAAACAAGCGTAATAATATGAAAAGAACAATCACAGTCTATATTTTCTGCATCATCGGCACAATATCCGGCAGCCTGGCGAATGCCGCCACCGGCAAATGGAACGCTTATTTGGCCTACCACGACATTCAACAGATAGTACCGGCAGGCGATGATGTGTTCGTAAGGGCGTCTAACAACCTGTTCTCTTATAACCAAAAAGACATGTCGATAACCGTTTACGACCGTACAAACGGCCTTAACGACACGTATATCACACATATGGCATGGTCGAAAACGGCGCGCCGCCTGATAGCCGTATACGGAAACTCGAACATAGACCTCATCGACATCAACGGCAATGTGAATAACATTTCGGCGCTGTACGCAAAACCCATGACGGAAGACAAGACCGTGAACGACATCTTCATACACGGCAAACACGCCTATCTCGCCACTAATTTCGGAGCGGTAAAGGTAGACATGGACAGGGCTGAGATAAGTGAATCGTATAATATCTTCGGCATCAGCATGGCCCGCATTGTTGTAAGCGGCAACCGTATTTACGTCAAAAGAAAAGATAACATTGTGATGTCGGCATCTATGTCCGACAATTTAGTGGACAGAAACAATTGGACTATAACCCAAGACTACGACGCAAGCATGTTCGATATCGACACGAGCGATTATGACAGGTTGCTGCCCACCGTCTCGAAACTCAATCCCGGAGGACCCAAATACAATAATTTCGGCTTCATGCGGATCAGAAACAACAAACTATATACCGTCGGTTGCGGATACAACATACTGTCGGACCTCATGCGTCCCGGCACAGTCCAGGTGCTCGACCGTTCCGACAACATATCCGATGACTGGACAATATATCAGGATGACTTCGGAACAGACGAGCATAACTATGTCGATATAATGAGCGTCGATGTTGATCCGAAAGACGCCGGACATGTGTTCGCATGCGGACGGACAGGCATTTACGAGTTCAGGAACGGCAGGTTGGAAAAGGAATACACCATGGACAACAGTCCGATAAAATCAGGTTTAAACTCATATAACTACAATTGTGTGTTCACCTGCGCTTTCGATAAAGGCGGAACGTTGTGGTGCCTGAACAGCATGGCACCCGGCCAGTCGGTAATAGCACTACAAAGAGACGGTAATTGGACCACACACAACAAGAAAGAGCTGCTCGACAAAAACGGAATATCGAAGACATATATGATAAAGATGTTTGAAGACAGCCGCGGACTGTTCTGGTTTAATTTCGACTATTGGGAAAAACCGGCCGTATTCTGCTATGATCCGGCTACCGACGGCATCAAAGCATTCGACAGGTTCTACAACCAGGACGGTGCCAACATAGGCAGCATTACCACACTTCCGGCCATAACGGAAGACAAAGAAGGGAACATCTGGATAGGAACAAACATCGGGCCGATAGTCATCGAGAAAGAAGACATATTCAAAGACGACTATAAATTCACTCAGGTCAAAGTGCCGAGAAACGACGGAACAAACCTTGCCGACTACCTGTTGGCCGGCATCGGGATAAGAGACATCGTAGTCGACGGTGCCAACAGGAAATGGTTTGCCACCGACGGCAACGGAGTATACCTCATCAGCGACGACAACATCGAGGAAATACATCACTTCACGTTCGACAACAGCATGCTTTTATCCAATACCGTCGAGTCGATAGCGGTAAACAACAGCACCGGAGAGGTGTTCATGGGCACAGACAAAGGGCTCTGCTCATACATGAGTGACGCCACGACGCCAAGCGACGACATGACAGACGACAACGTATACGCATATCCCAATCCCGTGACACCCGACCACACAGGACTCATCACCGTGGTAGGTCTCTCCATGAACGCCGACGTAAAGATAACCACGGCCAACGGAGCGATAGTGGCTCAGGGACGCAGCAACGGCGGAATGTTTACCTGGAACGGCCGTGACAAAGACGGCCGTAGAGTGGCTTCGGGCGTATATATGGTGCATACGGCAAAGGCCGACGGCTCGAAAGGCACCGTATGCAAGATAGCGATAGTCAACTGATGAAAATACCGGCAACCACCCTATAACAGACAATATTCCTAACAGACAAAGAAAGCCGCCGAACAAGACGACAATAAGCCACAGAACGAACAACAGTAAAGCACCCGAAACACATGATACGAACACTGCCGGCAGCCGAAATACTGTCTCATAAGCACACAAGATGCCTGCAAGGACTGTCTATCATCATTATAATGGCATTGCATTACGTAATGCAGACAGACGGTTATCCGAGATTTCTCAACCTGCCGGCAAGCATCGGAGTGGCAATATTCATGTTCGTATCGGGCTTCGGACTCAACGAAAGCTACAAGTCAAAAGGCATCGACGGTTTTTGGACCAAGAAGTTCAAACGCATCATCATACCGTTCTGGATATTCACGCTGCTTGTCATTCCCTTCCGAGCAGAGTTCACTCCCGAGTGGCTTTTCAATAATATCTTCTTCGTAAAATGCGACTTCTGGTTCATAACCTTCCTACTGAGGTGGTATGCCGCCTTCTGGATGGCAAACCGTTTTCTATGTCGCCATAAAACAACGGCACTGGCATTGTTCGGTATCGCCAATGTTTTTCTGCCGCAACTGGAAAGCGAACAAGCCTTTTCGTTCTTCGCCGGCTATATGGCCTCGCGCCACATAGGCAGTATCCGGCAATGGAACGCCCGTAAAATCCTTGCCGTGGGCTTGTCATCGCTTGCCGTGGGCATGACATTCCTGCTGTTGAAAGAAATTCACTGCGTAAGGGCTTTTATCGGAACACTGCCTTACAACATCATACTGCTGCTCATCAAAATGCCTCTGGGAATATTCGTCATCACACTGCCGTATTTCTTTCCGGAGGCAACAAAATCAAGAATACTCTCCGTTACAGGCTTAGCCACATACGAACTGTTCATGGTTCACACTCCGTTCATGGCCCATATTGACAATAACGCGGCAGTGATTCCGCTATACATGGCTTTTTCCTGCCTACTCGCTTATTTTCTTTATAAACTCGACAAGTTCATCGCCAAGCCGGGAAACGGCATAACATCGGCCGCCACGGTCATATACGCCGGAGTGGGATACATGGTGATATGCAAGTATACCATGCGCGTGACAGACATGTTCGGGTACATTATCATGTCATATCTGTTCGCCGTCCTCTCACTGATACATATAATGTATAAATACAAAGACAGCGCAGTCATGCGTTCGCCGAAGACCCTGTACGCCATAATCCCTGCCATGACTGTTATGATGATAGCCGTTCAATACCACTTCGACCCCATGCAGATACAAGTGGATCGCTGGTCGGCCATCCATAACGTGATAGCCGCTCTGCTTGGCGGAGAATACCCGTATATGGCCGAGACGCATTTGGGCGGCTTTGCGTCTCCTTTTCCCGTGTGGATGGTATTACACATACCATTCTACTTTTTGAACAACGTAGGACTGTCCGTAATCGCCGCAACAGTTGTCTTCATACTAAGCGTGAGGTACGCTTACGGCACGACAGCCGCCATTGTATCGGCCGCTCTGCTTACGGCGAGCGTCAGCCTGTGGTACGAGACAGCCGTGAGGAGCGACATGATGACAAACTTCATGCTGCTGTGTGCTTTCATATTATATATATGCCGGCGGCAAACAGACTTCACAAACCATGCCATAATATTGTCGGTATGCTGCGGGCTATGGCTCAGCACACGCCTTTCCACGGCCTTTCCGCTGTTCATCTGCCTGCTGCCCGGCTATCTGCGGACAGACAAAAAAATAATGATAACCGTCCCACTGACGGTTATCATCACCTTTATAATAACTTTCCTGCCGCTCGCCCTGTGGGATTTCGACGCCCTCACAGGAGCCGAATACAACCCGTTCGTGCTTCAGACACGGCAGGGGACACCCCCAGACTCAGTCATCGCGCTGACGGCAGCGCTCTTGCTCGCTCTCAAATGGAAAGGCAATCACGTCCGGATGCTCGTTTTCACGTCCGTGATGATGGTTCTGCTGCCCGCCACGGCATTTACCCACAGCATGCTGGCACACGGCACATGGACGGAGATTTTCAACTCTATGTACGACATTACGTATTTCAATGCCTCCCTGCCGTTCGCAATAGCCGGTATCGCCGCCGTCAGCTCATTGCGAGCATCCTCTCGATAGGCTTCACGGCCCGGCGAGCGGTATCAGCGTCGACATCTACTGCTGGCCATTCGTATCTTAGAGTGTTGTATATCTTCAGCAGCGTGTTCATCTTCATGTAGTCGCACTCGTTGCAGGAACATCCCATGCTTCCCTCACCGATCTCGGGAGGCACGGGGATGAATGTCTTACCGGGACACTTACGGTTCATCTCATGCAGTATCCCCGACTCGGTAGCCACTATAAACTCCCTGTCACCGCTCTTTACAGCATAGTCGAGCAACACCGCCGTTGAACCTATCACGTCGGCCAGTGCCAGCACTGTACCCTTGCACTCAGGATGCGCCAGCACCTTCACTCCGGGATGCGCTTTCTTCAAATCCGCTATCGCCTCTACCGAAAAACGCTCGTGTACATGGCAACCGCCGTTCCATAGAAGCATCTGCCTGCCCGTGACCTCGTTTATATAGGAACCGAGATTCTTGTCGGGCCCGAAGATTATCTTCTCGTCCTTAGGCAGCGCCTCCACTATCTTGCGGGCGTTTCCGCTCGTCACAACCACGTCGGTGAGAGCTTTCACGGCGGCCGTGGTGTTCACATAGCTCACCACCTTGTACCCCGGATGCTCCTCCTTATACT
>NZ_BEWV01000161.1 GCF_002933775.1 Prevotella sp. MGM1 | reverse complement strand
TGCCTGGCCGGGGGAATGCCCGTCAGGTCCATTATCTGTATCATCGTGTCGTGCCTGTATGGCGGCAGGAAGTGTAGCTTCCTGCCGGCTTTCATCGCATCGGCGCAGATCGTTTCGAGCGATTTCATCGGCGCCGTATGGCGCACGCCAACCTGTGCCGCCATGTCACTCACGCTGTCTACCGAGCCGAACCACACGATGTCTTCAATGTCAATATCGTTGCCTACGAGTGTCTCCGTGTCGTTGTCTATGTCTATAACGCCCGCAAGACCGTCACGGTGCTGTCCGAAATAGTATATGAACGTGGAATCCTGCCTGAAAGGATAATATGCGTTGGCAGGATAGTTGGCCGGTGCGTCGTTGTTGCCGAATAGTATCACGATACCTCCGCCAACTAGTTTTTTCAGTTCTCCGCGCCGGCGGATATATGTCTCTTTATCAAACATGATGTTTAAGAATATTTAGTAATGTGCAAAGTTATATATTTTTTGTCGAAAAATTATATAAAAAGCGTTTTTTAAGTAAAACTTAATATATCGGAATGTTTTTCGGATGTATCGTGAAGTGTATCGCATCGGAATTTGTTTTCAGCGTTTTTTTGAAGTAAATTTGTGGACTAAAAAACGTTTAAAAAACACGAAAACTATGATAATAATTTACAAAAAGTTTATGATTTTCCAGTCATTGATATCTGAAAGCGGCTGTAAGTCTGCTTTGAAATGTATATTTATGCAATCGGATCTGGCTGTGATTTTTGATAAATGTACTGTGCCGGCATCCGGTTTGCTGATGTCAGATGCCGGATATATATAATGTCTTGGCTATATATGCGTCGTGTATTGTACCATGACAATTCGTATGTGGTGATTTGTTTCCGCATATATGTATATGCTGGGTGAAACCGAAATGCTTCCGGGACTTTGTTCCGGAAGCATTTTTTCTTTGTTGGAGACATATTTTTGCCTTGTATTAAGGTATTGGTTGGGTTGCGTTTAGCGTCTAAACGGAAGCTGACGGGACGCTAAATGCATTCCAATTAGTATCCCGTTGCATGACAACGGGATACTTAATGCAAATGGTCGCCGATATTTCGCTTTACGGGTTGTTGGCCGTTCGGCTCAAATCGTTGTTTTGTCATTTTTCAATGGTGGAATTTTCGTTGTCCTTGGCGTTTGTGCATAAATATTCAAAATGCAGGCACAGTTTCGATTGCAGTCCATACCGCATTGTGTCGTGATATTTTGTTTACATATGAGTGGTTTCCGGATGTTCTTCTTGAAGTTTTGATTGGCAGTATGCCATCAGCGTTAAAGCCAGTCGTCGTAAAATTTCTGATGCGGCATTCGGGAAAATCATTGTGTGCGTATAATTATTGCACATTAAGATGTAAATG
>NZ_BEWV01000160.1 GCF_002933775.1 Prevotella sp. MGM1 | reverse complement strand
CTGACTGTCACCGTCTGTCTTTATCTTTGCGATGTGCCAGTCTGACGGGAAGAAGACAAAGAACTTATCGGTAGCGGAGTCGTAGAACCGTGTCTTGTCCGGATCGTATCTGTAATGTATCACGTCGGGACGGTACTTGGTGTTCGGTTCGCTCGTGTTGTGGTCGATGATTCCGAATCGTTCAGTGCCTTTGACAACATATTGGAAGTCGACATGGTGGTAATGGCTCTCGCTGCGGCGCTTGGCAAGCTCTCCGTTCTCACTGTCTTCCACGCTTGTCACAAGTTCCGTACCCTCTATCGGGTGCTTGCCGGCGGGAATGGCGAGCAGGTCCGTTGAGGCAAGCCAGCGGAACATGGCTTCCCACTGGTCGGTATTCTTGGCATATTGCTCGTAAAATTCCACCGAGTTTACAGTCTCGTGAGGCGCGGCAGCGGTAAAACCGTTGCGCCATTTTCCTTTCTTCACCCACTTGGCGGCTTTCTTTTGAAGCACCTTGTCATTGCATTCACGGGTGTAAACGCCTTGGCCGTAGGCCGTAAAAGAAATCAATATGACGATTGTCAATGTCAGTAGTTTATTCATTTTGCCTGATTGTTTATTTGATTTGTATATATGCGAAAACATTTAAATTTACCCTACAGTAAGTGTTTATCAGCGTTACCCAAAGCACTTATTTATAAAAGGAAGCATTTATTTACTTAAAAGGAAGCGCTTATCCACTTAATAAGGAACTGCTTGTTTCCTACGCAAAAAGAGTTTATCCCATCAACAGGACTCATTTATCCCTTTAATAGAAATCACTTATCGGCCAGCGAAAGCATAATTATCGTTTTCCGAACATACAAAGGTAATAAAAAAAATCGTAACTTTGCCGTCATGACAGACATTATTCACCCTCTCGACACTACGATAGAACCACCCGGACGGTTTACCTTCCCATTCTGCTATGAGCCTCACAAGCTGTGCATAACGGCCGTCAGGGAGGTACAGGATTATATATCGGCAAGCGATATTAAGGCGTTTGCCGACGAGGGAAAGATGTTCGGAGTCCTTGTTGTGAAGCAAGGGGAGCGGCTTTATTATCTCGCGGCCTACTCCGGATTGCTCGACGGGCGCAACGACCTGCCGTTTTTCGTGCCGCCTGTGTTCGATGCCCAACACCCCGACGGAACATTCAAAAGGCGTGAAGCGGAAATCACGGCGGTAAACAAGCGGGTGACCGAACTTGAAAACAACGAGAAGAGACTGTCGTTGCTTGCCAAACTGGCTGACATTAAGGCCAAAGCGGTCGCCGAGGAGGATGGGTTCAGACATAAAATGCGACAGGCAAAGGCCGAAAGAGACGCGCTACGGAATGCCTGTCCCGACGGGCTGACGCAGGAAGAGGAAGGCAGATTGATACGGGAAAGCCAATATCTGAAGGCCGAACTGCGACGGATAAAGCTCCGTCACGCAGCGGCAACAGCCGCAACGGAAAAGGCCCTGGCCGTTTTTGATAACGAGATAGCCGCTCTCCGCGAACGGCGGAGACGCATGTCGGATGAATTGCAGGCATGGCTGTTCTCCCAATTCAAGATGCTTAACGCCCGTGGAGAATGCCGTGACCTCACGGATATATTCAAAGAGACTGCCGGACGGGTACCACCGGCGGGTGCGGGAGAGTGCTGTGCGCCCAAACTGCTGCAGTACGCATACGCTCACGGGCTGCATCCCGTATGCATGGCCGAGTTCTGGTGGGGCGCGGCACCCAAGTCGGAAGTGCGCCACCACGGCCGCTACTACCCGTCATGCCGCGGCAAATGCCTGCCGATACTCACCCACATGCTGCAAGGACTCGATGTGGATGATGACCCGCAGGCCGCCGACAACCATGAAACGGCCGACATAATATACGAAGACGGGCATATTGCCGTAATATGCAAACCGGCCGGAATGCTGTCTGTACCCGGCAAGACGAACCGCCAATCGGTGCTCGACATGATGCGTGAGCGATGCCCCGACGCCACCGGCCCCATGATAGTGCATCGTCTCGACATGGCGACCTCGGGACTGTTGGTTATAGCAAAGACCGAAGCGGCCTACCGCAACCTGCAAAAACAGTTTCTTACGAGAAGCGTAAAGAAGACATACGCCGCTCTGGTAGACGTCGAACTGACCGGCAGCGGCCGCATTTCGCTGCCGCTACGCCCCGACACGCTCAACCGTCCGATGCAGATTGTAGACAAGACGAAAGGCAGACAAGCAATAACAACATGGCGTGCGGTGGCAACAAAAGATGGAACAACACTTCTCGAACTGCATCCCGAGACAGGACGCACACACCAGCTGCGTGTACATTGCGCCCATCACGACGGTCTCAATGCTCCGATAACAGGCGACGAACTGTACGGACACAAAGCCGGGCGTCTTTTTCTGCACGCCTGCCGGCTCGAATTCACCCACCCTGCCACCGGGAAACGCATGATATTCGAGCGCAAAGCGGCTTTTCAACATTTATAAACAAAACATCAACTAAAAAGAGATAAAATAAAACAATAGTGCTGTCTTACAGAGCCTTATCACGCTGTGGGACGGCTTTTTTTACTATATTTGCACCGTACAAGGCACGCAGGGAAACGTGAGGCGGGCACACAAAAGATACGGTCATTATCAGAACCAACTCATTATCACATATAAACCAAGTTATTATCAACTATTCAAAAAACTTTTAAGCCATGAATATCAACAAAGTACATGCAAGAGAGATACTCGATTCAAGGGGAAACCCGACTGTCGAGGTTGAAGTGACCCTCGAATCGGGCATCACAGGAAGAGCGTCCGTACCGTCGGGAGCTTCCACCGGAGAACACGAAGCACTTGAACTGCGCGACGGAAACGAAAGGCGTTATTGCGGAAAGGGTGTGCTGGAAGCCGTTAAAAACGTGAACAACATCATCGAACCGGCACTGATAGGGCTATCGGCGCTGGAACAGCGCACCATCGACGAGGCGATGATAAAGCTCGACAGCACACCGGCCAAACTGCTGCTCGGAGCCAACGCCATACTCGGAGTGTCGCTCGCGGTGGCCCATGCGGCCGCAAACTACCTCCGTCTGCCGTTATACAGGTATCTCGGCGGAGCGAACGCATACGTCATGCCGGTACCGATGATGAACATAATAAACGGCGGAGCACACTCCGATGCCCCCATAGCCTTTCAGGAATTCATGATACGCCCCGTGGGCGCAAGCACCGAAAGAGAAGCGATAAGGATGGGAGCGGAAGTGTTTCACGCGCTCAAAGCCCTGCTGAAACACCGCGGCCTGACCACGGCGGTAGGCGATGAGGGCGGGTTCGCCCCGGCACTTAACAGTATCGAGGACGCTCTGGACTGCATCATGATTGCCATCAGCAATGCCGGCTACGCTCCCGGAACCGATGTCACGATAGCCATCGACTGCGCGGCGAGTGAGTTCTCGGTGATCGAAAACGGCAAGTTCTACTACGATTACAGCAGGCTCAAAAACGGAATGCCGAAAGAACAGCACGGCAAGAAGCTCAGTGACGAGGAGCAAATAGCGTATCTGGAACGCCTGATAACCAAATATCCGATAGACTCCATCGAAGACGCGCTCGACCAAAACGACTGGAACGGATGGGTAAAACTGACCAAAGCCATCGGCGGACAGTGCCAGCTGGTGGGTGACGACCTCTTTGTCACCAACGTCGAGTTTCTCGGCAAGGGCATAGAGATGGGAGCGGCAAACTCCATTCTCATAAAGGTAAACCAGATAGGGACGCTCACCGAGACACTCGATGCTATCGAAATGGCTCATCGCCACGGCTACACAACCGTGATAAGCCATCGCTCGGGAGAGACTGAGGATACCACGATTGCCGACATTGCCGTGGCCACAAACTCAGGACAGATAAAAACCGGCTCGCTGAGCCGCACCGACCGCACGGCCAAGTACAACCAGTTGATAAGGATCGAGGAAAAGCTCGGCAAACAAGCCCTCTACGGCAGAGAGTAGAAGACTGCCATGAATGACGGAAAAAGAAAAACTGTGTCAAACTGAAACAACAGCCTGGCACAGTTTGTTTTTTTTATGATCCCGGTATTCCTAAAGCACTATAAGAACGCCACAACCCCAGAAATCGGAGACAAGCCTCAGAACTTATTGAACCGCTCTATGAACCGGCGTCGGAAGAAGCTTCCCACCTTCACATATCCGATATTTTCGAAAGGCGGATAGAAACAGCATACATTGTCTTTCACCTCGAAGAGATAATCGATATTGATGATATATTTCTGGTTTACCTGTCTGAAGCGGTTGTCGATAGACAGTATCTTGTCGTTTGTCATATTCCTTTTAAGCCTTATCGGGGTTTTGCATCCCGCCACCACAACTTCCCACGAGCGCATCTCGTGATTATACTGGAACACTCCTATATCCTTTATCTTCACCATCCTGAAATCCACCGAGTTGGTATAGAATATGAAAGTGCCCTCATCCGGCTTTTTCATGCCGTCCGCAAGCCTTGCTCCACGCCTGTCCCTCTTCTCCGTCAGCCGCTGCATCACTATCTCCAACTCGTCCGAATCCACCGGCTTCAGAAGGAAATCAAATGCTTTCTGCCTGAATGCCGACAGCATGTAATTATCGAAAGCGGTGCATATCACCACATCGCAGTCAACCCCACCGCCGTTCATCGTAGCGAGAAAGTCAAGCCCCGACATGTCAGGCATTTCCACATCGAGAAATAGCACGTCCGGTTCAAGTTCCTCCACCAGTCTCAGTCCGCTCTCGCCTGTCAGCGCCATGCCCACTATTTCCACATCGGGAAAATTGACAAGAGCGTCCGACAGGGACTCTATCGCCGGTTTGTCGTCATCAACTATTATTATTCTCATACTCATATATCAGTTTCGTTTTGTTACATCCGCCTCACTCACGGCCGCACATCGGCCGGTATCGTAAGCCTTGCCTCGCACCCAGCCGTATTTCCGTCACCATCCGTCAGGTTTGATATGTCGAACCTCATAAAGTTCCGCTTTCTCCTTTCGTTTATAATGCGTATGGTATGGCGTATTATGTCAAGCCCGGTCCTTGTCCTGTCGCTACGCACACGGCTCATGTCAAATCCGTTGCCGTTGTCGGCTACCGTGACAACAGTACAGCCGGGCAGTGCATCCACCTTTATGATCAGCCGCTTTGTCCCGTCTTTCCCTTTCAGGCCGTGCTTTATTGAATTTTCCACCAGTATCTGCACAAACATGGACGGCACGCTGATTTCCGAAAGCGTCCCATCGTCGGGCACTTCCACCGTAAATTCAAAATCATCGCCCAATATGGGCTTTTCGATATCAACGTAATACTTTACGAAATTAATCTCGTCGGCAAGACTGATGAACATGTTTCTCGACATGTCGAGATCCGCTCTCAGCAGTTTCACGAGCATCATCAGCCTCTCACGCTCTTCCGCACGCATGGTATGCATGTGATTGTTCAGCACGTTGAACATGAAGTGCGGCGATATCCTGTTTCTAACGTTCGCCAGCCTGAGATACATCATGTCCATCTCCGTACGCAGCTTACGCTTGTATGTGTATGTGCCCCAGAGCATTGCGACCACCAGCGTCAGCACCACTATCGCCGCCACCACGCCCCACATGTTCCTAAGCTCGATATCCTTGGCGTTCATCTCAATGGCATGATGCAGCAACAGCGTGTCCTCCTTGAGTCTCTGCATGATCTCCGAAGCCCTCATGTGGCTGCGTGCCTCCTCTATCGAGTCGCTCACGCGCATCTCGTCCTCGAGACTTCTCAGGGCCGCTTTCCATCCGCCCGTACTCTCATGATACAGCCTCATGTACTTGTTGCGTATCCCCACGAGCGCATGATCACCCGGAGCGGCAAACTTCTCCGACGCGATTATCTTCCCAACCTCATGCGGCCGTCCTGCCTTCACCGCCAGTGCGATGCGTATCGAGTTGGCGTAATACATTCCCGCATACACACTGTGGCCGGCGAAAAACCGCTCAGCCTGCGCCACATACTCCTCGGCTTTCAAATCGTCGCCAAGGTTCAAGTACACATCGGCAAGGTTCACACGGCATGTAGCCATTGCCATTCCGTCGTTTCCGTATTTGTCAAGCATGCTTTCCAGTCTGAGGAACACTTTGAGCGCCTCACCGTAATCTTTTCTGAAATAATAGTAATTGCCGAAATTATTTAGATAATAAGCCTGCATGTTCGGCGCCATGAGGTCGTAGTATCTGCTCGTCTCCTGATAGTAGCGCAGCGAAGAGTCATAGTCTTTGAGCTGCATGTATATGTTGGCAAGTCCGAGATAGAGGGTAATGTTTTTCGTGTCGGGCATTTTCAGCGAATCGACAAGAAACAGCGCCCGCCGATACCAGGCGGCCGCCTGTGCCATGTCGCTGATTTGCGCATAGGCATCCGCAAGGTTAGCGCAGATCTCGGGGAGACTTCCCTTATTGTCGCTCCTCATCATCAAGTCGTAAGCCTCGGTGTGAAGGCCTATCACTTCATCGTGATTTTTACGGTACATGTGGCTGTAGTCAGCTTTCAATTCAAGGGCGAAAGCCTTTATTCCGTTCACCGCCGGCCCAGGCTTGCGACTATCCGCGAAATCGAGCGTACGGTCGATGTACGGCAACATGGAGTCGGGAGTCTGCGACAGATAGTAATATCTCGCGTATCTCAGGTAATATCCATACCATGTCAGGCTGTCAACGGCAGATGCCATGCCGCCTGCTATCATTGACAATGATTTTGGCGACATGGCATCTATCGAGTCGTCAAGAGTCCTCAACCGTCTTCTTGTCTCCTCACTGATGTGCCCCGTGTCATCGTTTCTCCCGCAACCCACCGTGAGAAACATCAGTATACCCGCTATATATAATAGTTGTCGCATCTTTATTATTATCGTATTCAGTCGACAAGGCTACGCAAGTCGAGGACAAAGACAGTGCAAGTCGAGTGTAATGAAACTCGTTTCAAATTACCGAGACACAGCCTGTCTGATGCAAAGATAATAAAAAAATCAACAACGGGAAGATGCAATGGAATACTTGCCGATAAATAGTGATTAAACGACGAGCATACAGTCACATTCGTTTTGACACATCAGAATGTCTCACCTTCAAGCGGCCAATTTGGCGACGGTGTGCGCATGGCTTTCATCTCCTCGTCAAACCGTTTCACCATCTCCGGATACTTGTCGGCCAGATTGACACGTTCCTCCGGGTCGTCTTTCAGGTTGTACAGTTCGAGCGGCCTGCCAGGCTTTATTGTCACGCACTTCCAGTCGCCCCGACGCGCGGCGCGCTGCTTTCCAGGAAACTCCCAGTACAACAGCCTGTCGTCCGTATCCGCCTCTCCGCCGTAGAACAGCGGCAGTATGTTCATGCCGTTGAGCCTCTGCGGCAGTGCGGACGTCGCTCCGGTGAGAGCGGCGAACGTGGGCATGATGTCGGGGAAATAAACAAGGTTTTCAAGCTTGCGTACCGGCACACGCCCAGGTTGGTTGACAATCATTGGCACACGGATGCCGCCCTCATACAACTGTGCCTTGCGTCCCCGGAAGCCCGCATTGCAATTAAGCTCGGCAATCGGTGCCTGCACGGCCGCCCCGTTGTCAGACGCGAATATCACGAGAGTATTTTCCCTCAGCCCCATTTTGTCAAGCTCGGCAATCAGCCTGCCTATCGCCTCGTCCATGTGGGTAATGAGGGCGGCATACCGCTTGGTGTCGGCCGACCAGTCGTCCCGGTCGTCATACCACACGGTGTTGTCGATGATATAAGGCTCGTGCGGCGCGTCGTATGCCAGATAAAGGAAAAACGGGTTCTCCCTGTTGCGCCGGATGAACTTGATGGCGTCTTCGGTTGAAAGATCCGTGTTGTGCTTCACATGCCGGTCGTGCGCATTCTCGTCTATCGTTATCAGACTGTCGCCCGCAAACCTATAATACGGATAATAATAAGGCGAGTTTGAGTGAACCGTGCTTATCGTCCATCCGTAGAACTCATCGAAGCCACGATGGTTTGGAGCCGACAGCGGGTCGTACCCGTCGAGATGCCACTTGTTCACCAGACACGTGCGGTAACCCGCCGCGCCCACCACCGTGGCCAGAGTGGTGTCCGTAGGCAACAGGTTTGCCCGGCGTATATACGTGGTATCGCCTTTCGGCGAAATCTTTATCCCCTTTATGCCGCCGGCCGTGCACGTGTTGTCCCTGATCGTGGTATTGCCTGTGTTCTTTCCGGTCATAAGGGCGCAACGCGACGGGGATGATATTCCGCTGCCCGCATAGCACTGTGTGAAGGTGGTGCCGGTGGCCGCCAGCCGGTCTATGTTGGGTGTCTTCACATGCTTGCTGCCGAAACACGAAAGGTCTCCATATCCCATATCGTCCGCAAGTATGAAAATGATGTTAGGCCTGTCCGGAGTGGCCTTCGGGCTGTTGTCTGCCGCCTGAGAGGCTGCCGGAACGACGCTCAGAGCCGCCATCATGCCGCCCAGGCGAATGTCGTTTTTCTTCATATAATAAGTTGTATGTTTTAGTAATCAACAGTTTTTTCCGCTTATTCAAAGACAGCGCAAACAGAGAGCCGCGAAACATGTCTCAAATCTTCCGACACGCACGTCATCCCGGGTCAAGGTGTAGCCTGTCTTATTGCAAAGATACGAATTTTTCCGATACCGGATGTCATTTATCAAAAAAAACATCGGCACGTCAATATGCCGGCGCCATAAAATGTAAACAAAACATCAGCCAACAATATACTGCCGCCAACCGAATATTTATGCGCATAAAGATAATATTTATGCAAAACGAAAACGACACACGGCTATATCC
>NZ_BEWV01000159.1 GCF_002933775.1 Prevotella sp. MGM1 | reverse complement strand
ACTATATTGTTTATACCCTGTCTGGTCCAGGCCAGTGGAATCTTGTTGCCGCTCCAGAGTGGGCTAGTGGCCTTGAAGTAGAT
The DNA here is from genome assembly GCF_002933775.1 of Prevotella sp. MGM1. Taxonomy (GTDB): domain Bacteria; phylum Bacteroidota; class Bacteroidia; order Bacteroidales; family Bacteroidaceae; genus Prevotella. The sequence goes on along the minus strand of NZ_BEWV01000159.1, from coordinate 465 downwards.
GACTCATATTTGTCTAATGGTATTATCGCTTTCTATTTTGCCGCTGACGCTCTTCCGGCAGGGGAGACCCACCGTAGCGGAAACATCGTGCTTGAACTTTATGGAAAGCAGGTTGTGATTCCTGTTCTTCAGGGTCAGGATCCAAACTCTATCGAGGATGTGACTACAAGTGCAAATGCCAAGGCTCCTGTTTATAACTTGATGGGACAGAAAGTGAATGTTGCAGCTAAAGGTCTTTTGATTAAAGATGGCAAGAAGTTCATCAAGAAATAATCACATGGCAGTAAGAGAGTGATATCTCTTTTGGGATATTATCACGATAAACGGAGATAGGGTGGTGCTCATGCGGGTGCCACCCTATTTGTTTCTCGCCCGTGTGTCATGAGTATCGTTGCGTTGCATTGAAACCACTGTCTGTGCGTTATTTCCGTATCCTTTTTATTCAGCCTCAGATGCGGGAGTCTT
>NZ_BEWV01000158.1 GCF_002933775.1 Prevotella sp. MGM1 | reverse complement strand
CGGCAAGGATGGGTGGATAGTGACGCTCGACCATCCGAGCTACGGCCCGTTCATGACATATTCCGCCAATCGTGAATTGCGGGAGCGTCTTTATATGGCGAAGAACACCGTCTGCACGAAAGACAACAGCGAGAACAACATCGAGATATGCAAGCGCATCGTTAACCTAAGGCGCGAGATAGCGCAACTGCTCGGCTACAAGACATACGCCGACTACGTGCTAAAACACCGTATGGCTACAAATACCCGGAATGTGTACCGCCTGCTCGACGACCTCACCGAGGCATACAGGCCAGCGGCGTTGAAAGAGGTGGATGCCTTGGAGCGGATGGCACGTAAGATGGAGGGCAGGGACTTTGTGATGCGTCCGTGGGATTTCAGTTTCTTCTCTCATAAGTTGCAGTTGCGGAAATACAATCTCGACGCAGAGATGCTGCGCCCATATTTCGAACTGTCGAAAGTGATAGACGGGGTTTTCGGGCTGGCCAACCGTCTTTATGGAATAACATTCAGGGAAAACAAGGACATACCTGTATATCATCCCGATGTGAAGGCTTACGAGGTGTTCGATGCCGACGGGTCTTATCTTGCCGTGTTCTACGCAGATTTCCACCCCCGCAAAGGCAAGCAGGGAGGAGCGTGGATGACCGAGTACCAAGGACAGTTTATCGACCGTAAGGGTGAGAACGTTAGACCCCATGTGAGCGTGGTGATGAACCTTACCAAGCCGACAGACGAGAAGCCGGCGCTGCTCACGCTCAGTGAGGTGGAGACATTCCTGCACGAGTTCGGACATTCACTGCACGGCATGTTCGCCAACACCCGCTTCGAGAGTCTGAGCGGAACGAATGTGTGGTGGGACTTCGTCGAGCTGCCTTCGCAGTTCATGGAAAACTATGCCGTGGAGAAAGACTTTCTGCGCACGTTCGCTTTCCATTATCAGACCGGCGAGTCGTTGCCCGACGAACTGATAGACCGCATAGTGAAGAGCCGCAATTTCATGGCGGCCTACGCTTGTATGCGGCAGGTGAGCTTCGGACTGCTCGACATGGCTTATTATACGAAGAAAGAGCCGTTTGACGACGATATCATCAAGTTCGAGAAAAAAGCATGGGCGAAAGCCATTGTCACCGAGCAACTGCCGGATACGTGCATGACGGTGCAGTTCGGCCATATAATGGCAGGCGGATATGCCGCCGGATATTACAGCTACAAGTGGGCGGAAGTGCTTGATGCCGATGCTTTCAGCGTGTTCAGGCGCCGCGGAATATTTGATCGTCAGACGGCACAGAGCTTCCGTGACAATATACTGTCACGCGGCGGTACCGAGCATCCTATGACGCTCTACAAACGTTTCCGCGGCTGCGAGCCTACTATAGACGCTTTGCTGAGACGTAACGGGATAAAGAGACCTAAGAAAAGAAAATAACAAGAAAGAATATAAGGCGGTGGACGAAAAACAAAGAAAACTCGACCTGCGCTATCTGCGTATGGCACGCATCTGGGCGGAGAACAGCTATTGTCGACGCCGTCAGGTGGGAGCGCTCGTGGTTAAGGACAAGATGATAATCAGCGACGGATATAACGGTACGCCGAGCGGATTTGAGAACGTGTGCGAAGACAGTGCCAACATCACTTTCCCATACGTGTTGCATGCCGAGGCCAATGCCATAACGAAGCTCGCCAGAAGCTCTAACAACAGCGACGGAGCCACGCTCTATGTCACGGCATCGCCTTGCATAGAGTGCTCTAAGCTGATAATACAGGCCGGTATAAAGCGGGTCGTGTATGGAGAGCACTACCGTCTGGAAGACGGCATAAACCTGTTGAGAAAGGCAGGGATAGAAGTGATATACCTAAATCCGGAAGAATAAATGAACAGAAACAAGTCAAACCGTCTCATGCCGCTCATCATGGCGGTGTGTGTGGTCGTGGGAGTCGTGATAGGAACGTTCTATACGAGCCATTTCTCGGGTAACAGACTCAGTATAATCAATTCAAGCGGCAACAAGCTCAACAACTTGTTGCACATTGTCGATGACCAGTATGTGGACACGGTGGACATCAATAAACTCGTGGAAGATGCCATGCCGCAGATTCTTGCCGAACTTGATCCGCACTCGGTATATATCGGGGCGAAAGACGTGCAGGCCGTGAACGACGACCTGAAAGGCTCGTTCTCGGGAGTGGGAATAGAGTTTACGATACGTGAAGATACCATAAGAGTGCAGAACGTGGTAAATGCCGGTCCGGCAGATCGTGCCGGAGTAAAGGCCGGAGATAAGATAGTGTCTGTCGACGGAAAGCCGTTTGTGGGTAAAATAGTCACTAATGATGAGGCCATGCGGCGCCTGAAAGGTCCTAAGGATACTAAGGTGAAACTCGGACTGTTGGGGTATGGTGAGAAAAAGGTTAGATATGTGACCATCACGAGAGACGATATTCCGCAGCGGAGCATCAGCGCCACGTATATGATAAATGATAATACGGGGTATATCAAGGTGAAAAGTTTCGGCGAGAACACATATCCCGAGTTGCTCATTTCATTGGCGAAGCTCTCTCAGGAAGACCTGCAAAACCTCATTGTCGACCTGCGCGGCAATGTGGGAGGATATATGATGGCTGTCATTCAGATGGTGAACGAGTTCTTGCCCAAAGACCGTCTTATCGTATATACACAGGGACGAAAGTCGCCAAGGCAGGAATATCGAAGCGACGGGCGCGGCAGTTATCAGAAAATACCACTTGTCGTGCTTATAGATGAAGGTTCGGCATCGGCATCGGAGATATTTGCCGGGGCCATACAGGATAACGACCGTGGCACGGTCATCGGCCGGCGGTCGTTTGGAAAGGGACTCGTGCAGCAGCCGATGGCTTTCAATGACGGTTCGATGATAAGGCTTACGATTGCCCGTTATTATACTCCTTCCGGACGTTGCATACAAAAACCGTACACATCCGGTTCTGACAAGGATTATGAGGACGACTTGATGATGAGATATCAGCACGGCGAGTATTTTTCGCAAGACAGTATCAAGCATGAGGGTCCGGAGTATCACACGAGTATCGGGCGCACGGTGTATGGCGGCGGAGGTATAACCCCCGATATATTCGTGGCCGAGGATACTCTCGGTGTCACGTCTTATTACAAGGAAGCCGGCATGACCGGACTGATATTTCAGTTTGCCTATGACTATACCGATGAGAACAGGGCCAGACTTGGAGAGTTCACGGATATGGAATCTCTGCTTGATTATCTCAAGAAACAGAATATGGTGGAGCGCTTTGCTTCATACGCTGACCGAAAGGGACTGCGCCGCCGCAACCTGATGATAAGGAAATCACACCATCTGCTAGAACGGTTTATTGACAGTAGGATAATATACAACATGCTCGATGATGAGGCATGGATAGAATATCTCAATCTGGATGACCCGGCAATAGAGAAGGCTGTCGATGTCTTTAAGGCTAAACAGGCTTTCCCTAAGAAAGCCGTTGAGCCTCGGAAAGCGGACAAAGGGGGAAAGACAGCCATGACGGTTTTCGGTAAAGGATATGATTATCGGGGTACTCATGTATCTTGTTCGCTTACGGCAAAAGGATAAAATCAAGGTGAGTAAATGGAAGAAGCGGTTTAAAGACAATAATAACAAGGCAAAAGGAATAGCTTTGAAGTGGAGAAAAAAGAGCTTAGAAACATTATAAGGGCCGGGAAGCGGCAGTTTACGCATGATGATTTGCGCAGATTGTCGCTTCCTGTTATTGAACGGTTGATGGCCCATCCTCGTTTTGTCGCGGCACGTACAGTGATGCTTTATCACTCGTTGGCCGATGAGGTGGATACCCGCCTTCTGCTGAATACGGTGAGTGATAAGCGTGTCTTACTGCCGAAAGTGACTGGTGAGGGCATTATGGAGCTGCGTGTATATACCGGTCCTGACGACCTTAGCATCGGAGTCTATGGAATAATGGAACCTGTCGGTAGTCTCTTTAACGACTATTCGGCTGTAGACCTTGCCGTGGTTCCGGGTATGGCATTTGATAAATCGGGCAATCGTCTCGGCCGTGGAAAAGGTTATTACGACCGTCTTTTGCCATTGATAGGATATAAATATAAGATAGGTATATGCTTTCCGTTTCAGCTTTTGGATTCTATACCGGTCGAACCGACAGACGTTCCTGTGGATGAAGTCATTTGTTGAGCGGTCAATTGTTTCTCAAATTATGACTTCCGTTTTTTTCTTAGTATGGTTTTCATAGTCTGTTTTTCGTATTTTCATAAAATGGCTTTCATGTCTTGAATCTGTCGGATTAATCCAAAATAGGAATGTCGGGTGACAATAGCCTTTGCCATTTGACTTATCGGAAAACAAAGTTTTAACTCTTCTGAAACAATCCGTTGTCAATTAAACCTTATATCTATGATGACATTGCTTCCGACATGGTTGTTCAGCAATCTGACAAACTCCTGTCTTCTCATGCTCAGATCGGCGCGCAGAGCCGGATTTGTCAGTTGGACATACATGGTCTGGTTTCTTATGTATGTCTCTCGTGTATAGCGTTCCACTGCCGGACCGGCAATCAGCGGCCATGCGTCCATCACCCGTTTTTGAAGCAGTGGTGTTTCGAGTCCCTGAACACGCATGTTGCGCATTATCAAATCTTTAATGGATTGTACTTCTCTTTTGAACATCCTTCCCGAAATATTATATGTATATCAATGTATCCGATGGTATGGTGGGCTGGGTTGTCTGTATGGACAGCTGTATGGGCAAATCGTGACTGTCATTATGCTGTGATGCGATTGTTTGCGTATAAATGTTCGGAATCATAGTCCGAGGTTAATATTACGGTTGCAGTTGTGTTTCAATTACGGTTGCAGTTGTGTTTCAATTACGGTTGCAGTTGTGTTTCACGCTCGATAATCTCTCCGTTGTCCACGAGGAAAATCTTATAGTCGAACGAACAGTCGCTGAGAATACTCCCGAGGTGATCGCGGTTGGTGTCTGTTATGAATATTTGGCCGAACCCTTCGCCTGCCACAAGCCGCACTATCTGTTCCACTCGCTCTGCGTCGAGCTTGTCGAAAATGTCGTCAAGCAGCAGCAAGGGGGTTGTCTGTGAACTTGTACGCTTCAAAAACTCGAATTGCGCGAGTTTCAATGCTATTACAAATGTCTTGTTCTGTCCCTGGCTTCCTTCGCGTTTCATCTGATGACCGCCCAGTGTGAACTCCAAGTCATCGCGGTGAACACCATGCAGCGAGTAGCCCACCGCAAGGTCTTTATGTCTGTCTCGGCGTATGACATCAATCAGAGCGCCACGCTGACAATGGGAGATATAGCTCAAGCCGACCTCTTCTTTGTTTGATGATATTGTGCTGTAATAATCTTGAAATACGGGCGTTAGCTCACGTACGAAAGCATCTCGCTTGGCATATATTTTCTCTCCTTCCGCTGCCATGGCCTCTTCCCATATTGAAAGCATTTCAAGATCTGGTGCAGGTTCCGCTTTGAGCAGTGAGTTTCGCTGTTGCAGCGCTTTGGTATATCTGTTCAACGCATCTATATATCCGTGGTCATACTGCGATATTACGATGTCCATCAGTTTGCGTCGCTCCTCGCTTCCGCTTTCGATCAGCATGGTGTCTGAAGGCGATACAACCACGAGCGGTATCAGTCCGATGTGTTCAGACAGCCGTTTATATTCTTTCTTATTTCGTTTGAAGTGTTTTTTCGTGCCACGTTTCATGCCGCAGTATACAGCCTCCGGTTCCCCGCCTTCAGTCGTGTAGTCGCCCTCTATCACGAAAAAGTCCTGATTGTGTCTTATGATCTGCGAGTCGATGGGATTGTGTGCGCTTCTGCAAAACGACAGGTAGTAAATAACGTCAAGCACATTGGTTTTCCCCGCTCCGTTATTGCCTATAAGGCAGTTCATCTTCGGAGACATGGCAAGGGTAGCGGTCTTTATATTCCGATAATTGATAATTGACAGTTTTCGCAGAATCATCCCTCTGATTTATAGCTAATTTATTGCAAAGTTACGTGTTTTATCAGTCAAAAACGAAAAAAGTTGATGATAAATTTCACTATATCCGATAAATTAAGTAATTTTGTCTGCGATTTTGATAACAGAAAATATATAATTATAATGGCAAATAACAAAGACCGCATGAGCGCTCAGAACGTAGAAGAGACCCTCAGCAGACAAGACGCTTTCTTTGATAAATACAAGAAAGTCATCATTTATGGAGTGATAGCCTTGATAGTAATCATAGCCGGAGCTATAATCTACAACACATACGTTGCTGGTCCTCGTGAGGAAAAGGCAAGCACGGAACTGGCCAAGGGACAGGAGCTTTTCGGTGAAGAGCAGTTTGATAAGGCACTCAACGGTGACAAGGCTGGCTTTGCCGGATTCTTGAGCATTGCGAGCGATTACAGTGGAACAGACGCCGGAAATCTTGCTAATCTGTACGCCGGACTATGCTATGCCAAGCTTGACAAATGGACGGAAGCGGCAGAGTATCTTGAAAAGTTCGATACGAAAGGTGACATGATGATAAGCCCCGCTGCAATCGGTGCTCTCGGAAACGCATACGCACATCTCAATCAACTTGACAAGGCGGTAGATTGTCTTAAAAAGGCGGCCAAGAAGGCGGACAACAACAGTCTTTCGCCAACATTCCTTATACAGGCGGGCGAGATACTCGAAAGCCAGGGAAAGAAAGAAGAGGCTCTCAAACTCTATGAAGAGGTGAAGAACAAGTACTTCAACTCCATGCAATATCAGACTATCGACAAGTATATCGAACGCGCAACCACTAAGTAAATGGCAACCGCATTACACAACTTGTCAGACTATGACTTCGAGAGTATTCCCGACGCAAGCAACATGTGCTTCGGCATTGTGGTGGCGGAGTGGAATCCCGAGATAACAGGTGCGTTGCTCGATGGTGCCGTGGGCACGCTTGAAAAGCATGGGGCAATCCCCGAAAACATACATGTCAAAACCGTTCCAGGCAGTTTTGAACTGATATACGGAGCGCATCAGATGACTCTCAACGGCAGTTTTGACGCAATAATAGTATTGGGCAGTGTGATACGTGGTGAGACACCTCACTTCGACTACATCTGTCAAGGCGTGACGGCAGGTATCGCCCATCTGAATGCCACAAGTGAAATCCCCGTGATTTACGGTCTGCTGACAACGGAAGACTTGCAGCAAGCCAAAGACAGAAGCGGCGGAAAACTCGGTAATAAGGGTGACGAGTGCGCCATAGACGCAATCAAAATGGCAAAATTCTAATAACTTTCAGGATTGATAACGACGAGGGCGGCCTGCTGAAAAGGCACGCCCTCATTTTTTTTCAGACAGTTTAAGGCTGTCTGCAGCGATATTGATGAAGTGTACAGTCGGTAACTGTTGGTGGAAATATTGTGGTATTACTATTGTCGCCAAAGGTTGCCATAGCGATGCATACGGTATACGGCCGTGGCATACCAGACGGGATTGGCGGCAGGGCATGAAAACAGTAATGATACGGTTTAAAAATCCGCTTTATCTCATGATTATATCAGGAGGAATGATTATCTTTGCCGAGCTAATGATATAAAAAATAGGACAATGAAATTCATATCTTGGAATGTTAACGGTTTAAGAGCTTGTGAGGGAAAAGGGTTCAGCGAGACTTTCAGACAACTGGACGCTGACTTTTTCTGTTTGCAAGAGACGAAGATGCAGGCAGGTCAACTCGATCTCGAATTTGAAGGATACAGGTCATACTGGAATTACGCTGACAAGAAAGGATATTCCGGTACTGCTATATTCACACGTCATGAGCCGTTGGGCGTGACTTACGGTATGGGTATAGATGAGCACGACCATGAGGGGCGTATTATAACATTGGAAATGAACGATTTCTATCTTGTCACCGTATATACACCCAATTCGCAAGACGGATTGCGCCGGCTCGACTACCGAATGCAATGGGAAGACGATTTCAGGAGATATATAATGCGGCTTGACGAGCGCAAGCCGGTGATAGTATGCGGTGACCTTAACGTGGCTCATAATGAGATCGACCTTAAAAATCCGAAGACCAACCGTCGCAGTGCAGGGTTTACGGACGAGGAGCGGGATAAGTTCACCACATTATTGAATAGTGGATTTGTAGATACTTTCCGTGCGTTGTACCCCGACAAGGTGACCTACTCATGGTGGTCGTACAGATTTAAGGCGCGTGAGAAAAATGCCGGTTGGCGCATCGATTATTTTGTGGCTTCAGAGCGCTTGTTCGGTAGTGTTGCCGATGCCGGGATACACACGGATATTTTCGGTAGCGATCATTGTCCGGTAGTTCTCGAATTGAGGTGACGTATAAACAAAAAACAACACTGGAAACGCTGTTTTAACATTCTGTATTCAAATAAAATGTATTAAGGATAAGGATGGTTAAAAGACAGAGGGATATTGGGCATTATCCCGATAAATGGCTTATCTTTGCAGACGAGTTAATACAAAAGGATAACATGTTTAATTTAAAAAGTGTAATTATGAAAAACGTACTTATTTTTGCCGCGGCGCTCGCAGTTGTCGGCGCGGCAGTTTACAACAGAAAGAGACTTGCAACTTATGCTCAGACGGGCAGTGTCAAGATTAAAGACAAAGTTCAAGTGGCCGCCGCTGCTATAAGTTCCGCCGTGAAAAACGGAAAAGAGAGCATGGCAAGCACGGTGAAAGATACCGGTTATGCCATGAAGAAAGTAGCGGACAACTCCGCCAAAAAAATAGAGACAGCCTGACGTCAGGCATAAATACAAGTCTCTTTATTACGAAGTCTGACATTTATTTCGTACATTTGCAACCGAAATAAAGAAATCGTAATGAAGAGACTTGTATTTTTATTTTTTCTCGCCTCGGTGCTGACTGTCAGTGTTTTTGCACAGATGGCCGATCCGGTGCATTTCACTGCAAGCATGAAGATGCTTGGAGGCGATGAAGCCGAGATTGTTTTTTCGGCAAAGATAGACAAAGGTTGGCACTTATATTCAACCGATTTGGGAAGTGACGGCCCGACTCAGGCCACGTTCAATGTGAACAAGATGAGCGGAGCCGAACCGGTGGGGAAGTTGAGACCGGTAGGAAAAGAGATAGCACAGTTTGACGAAATGTTCGGGATGAAACTGCGTTTCTTTGAGAACAGCGGCTCGTTTGTCCAGAAAATAAAGTTTACCAAAGCCGAATATACCATTGATTGTTATCTGGAATACGGCGCATGCAACGATGAGATGTGCATGCCACCCTCACAAGTGGCGTTCGTGAAGAGCGGTAAGTCGCCTGTCATAGGCAAGAGCGATGACGTGAAAGCCGATGATAAAGTTGACGACGCATTGAAACAGGACACTGTGGTTGCGGAAAAGCAAGACACGGCAGAAACTGATACGACTGTGGTTGCGGCAGCCGTGGCGCATGGTGACAAAGACCTGTGGACACCGGTGATAGACGAGCTTAAAGCATACGAAGACAATCCGACGGACAACTCGTTGCTCTACATCTTCCTTGCCGGGCTTGCCGGCGGTTTTCTTGCTTTGCTCACTCCATGTGTGTGGCCGATCATTCCCATGACGGTGAGTTTCTTCCTTAAACGGAATAAAGATCATTCCAAAGCAATTCGTGAGGCGATTGTCTACGGAGCGTCTATAGTGGTGATATATGTACTTCTCGGACTGGTGGTAACATGGCTTTTCGGGGCAAGTGCGTTGAATGCCCTTTCCACCAATGCCGTGTTCAATATCTTGTTCTTCCTGCTTCTTGTCGTTTTTGCGGCTTCATTCTTCGGAGCGTTTGAAATAACGCTGCCATCGTCGTGGAGCAACAAGATAGACCGTAAGTCAGAGAATACGACGGGCATGCTCAGCATATTCCTAATGGCATTCACTCTCACGCTCGTGTCGTTCTCGTGCACCGGCCCGATAATTGGCTTTCTTCTTGTGGCCGTATCCACACAGGGAAGCATCATCGCCCCTACGATAGGAATGCTCGGTTTTGCTATAGCTTTGGCAATACCTTTCACTCTTTTTGCCATGTTCCCGAGCCTGCTCAAATCGGCTCCCAAGTCGGGCGGCTGGATGAACGTCATCAAGGTGACCCTCGGATTTATAGAGCTGGCTTTTGCGTTGAAGTTCCTTTCCGTGGCTGATTTGGCCTATGGATGGCATATCCTTGACCGTGAGGTGTTTGTGTCGTTGTGGATTGTAATATTCGGACTGCTTGGAATATATCTGCTCGGATGGTTGAAATTCCCGCATGACGATGAGGGTAACCGTACTAATGTGCCGAGGTTTTTTATTGCCATGATCTCATTGGCATTCGCTATATATATGATTCCCGGTCTGTGGGGAGCGCCTCTGAAAGCGATAAGCGCTTTCGCGCCTCCGATGAATACTCAGGATTTCAATCTGCAAAAGTCGGCAGTGGAGGCCAAATACACTGATTACGATGAGGGAATGGCCGCTGCCCGGCATCTTGGCAAACCGGTGATGGTAGATTTCACAGGGTTCGGTTGTGTCAATTGCCGCAAGATGGAGGCCGCGGTGTGGACTGATCCTACGGTGGCTGAGATACTGAACGATAAATATGTTCTCATATCCCTATATGTGGATGACAAAACTCCGCTGGAAGAGCCTGTGCAGGTGATTGAAAACGGACAGCAAAGAACGCTGCGTACCGTGGGTGACAAGTGGAGCTATCTTCAACGGACGAAAGTAGGTGCCAACACACAGCCCGTATATGTGTTGCTCGATAACGACGGTATGCCGCTCAATGGCAGCCGCTCTTATGATGAAGATATCAGCGAGTACGTTAAATTCCTGCGCACAGGACTTGATAATTACTCAAAGTAGCATGCAGGACAAAGCATTGAGAGACCGTATAACGGCTCTTATAAAAAAGAACGTCGTGCCGGCCATAGGTTGTACAGAGCCTATGGCCGTGGCCCTTTGTACCGCCCGTGCGATGGAAGAACTCGGTTGTCGTCCAGATAAGATTTCGGTATCTCTGAGTGCCAACATTCTTAAGAACGCAATGGGGGTGGGTATTCCCGGTACGGGTATGATAGGATTGCCTATAGCAGTCGCTCTTGGAGCCATAATCGGAAAGTCGGTCTATAATCTTGAAGTGTTGAAAGACGTGACTCCTGATGCGATAGAGGAGGGCAAAAGGTATATTGGAGAGAAACGGATTGACATCTTGCAGAAGAAAGATACTGCCGAGAAACTATATATAGAGGTGACGGTAACTGCTGTGTCCGGATATGCTACGGTGATAATATCGGGCAGTCATACGAACATAGTATATATAGAAAAAGACGGGAAAACAATTGTCGACAGACGGAAAGAAGGTGGAGATGTTGAGGACCTGGAAGACATTTGCCTTGACATGAGGACCGTATATGATTTTGCTACAACGGCTCCACAGGAGGAAATAAGGTTTATTCTTGCCACGATGGACTATAACATGAATGCCGCAAAGGAGGCGCTGAAAGGCAACTACGGGCATAATCTCGGCAAGACGATAGACCGTCCGCTGAGCCAGGGCATATTCGGAAAAACAATTTTCTCGAAGATAATAGCCAAGACAGCCTCGGCATGTGATGCCCGTATGGGTGGCGCACTGATACCGGTGATGAGTAACTCGGGCAGCGGAAACCAGGGAATATGCGCCACTAATCCTGTGGCGGTGTATGCAATGGAGAACGAAAATACAGAGGAGGAACTCATCAGGGCGCTCACTCTCAGCCATCTTACGGCAATATATATCAAACAAAGCCTTGGCACGCTGTCCGCTTTATGCGGTTGTGTGGTGGCCGGAATTGGCAGCAGTTGCGGAATAACCTATCTGATGGGTGGTGATTATGAGCGTGTATGCCGCTCGGTGAAGAATATGATAGCCAATCTTACGGGTATGATTTGTGACGGAGCGAAACCCAGTTGCTCATTGAAAATATCATCAGGTGTGTCGACCGCCATACTGTCGGCCCTGCTATCTATGGAAGGCAAGTGTGTGTCGAGTGCGGAAGGGATAGTTGATGACAGTGTCGATTGCAGCATACGCAACCTCACCTCGATTGGTGCGGAGGCTATGGGCAAGACTGATGATATGGTGCTTGATATAATGACACACAAAGGTTGCTAAGTCTTTTACAAGTAGGAATAATATCAGACGGCATTATGATTTCATTATCTATATGCCGTTTTTTATTGAGTCAGAATGTTTCGATTCGGATAAGAAATCAGTCCGTCTCTTGATGGGGATAGAGTTACGTACTTGTTATATCGGACAGACGTTAGCTATGTTTTTTCTTTCATATTAAGTTATTGACATGTACTTCATTTGTCCAAAAGATGGATGCGATATATGGCCTTGTGTACATGTTCTTGAAATGCCGATATGGATATTTCCTGTTCCAATATTTGCCCGAATCGGATTTTATTATTACTTTTGCCATGATCATGGCATTGTCGTCTGGCGTGAAGACGGTGCCGATCTTAAATCCGGCCGATCGGCCGGTAGGGGTGCTCTGACTGTTGTCAGGGCTGAGATTATACCCGTAACACCTGATGCGGATAATGCCGCCGGAGGGACTGCTACCATACGTTTGTCTGTATCTGTAAACTATCGGATGCCGATGCGTTAATCTCAAAAGCTCCTTATTCGTATAATCCAAATAATAACCACTCGCAATGGAAAAATTGATTATTGCAGGTAAGGAATTTACGTCCCGGCTGTTCATGGGCACGGGAAAATTCAGTTCAAACACAATCATGAGGCGGGCCATAGAGGCGTCCGAGACGCAGATGGTGACCATGGCTATGAAGCGAATAGACCTCGCCGACAGCGGCGACGATATGTTGCGACATATCGCCATACCGGGCATCCGGCTTCTGCCCAACACTTCCGGAACGCGAAACGCCGATGAGGCTGTGTTTGCCGCCAAGATGGCCCGTGAGGCATTCGGGACCAACTGGCTGAAACTTGAGATCCATCCCGATCCACGCTATCTTCTTCCCGACCCGATAGAGACACTGAAAGCCACCGAACGGTTGGTGAAAGAGGGCTTTGTAGTGCTGCCTTATTGCCAGGCCGACCCTGTGCTTTGCAAGCGTCTTGCCGAAGCGGGAGCAGCCACTGTGATGCCTCTCGGTGCCCCAATCGGTACGAATATGGGTCTGCGCACACGTGATTTTCTAAATATTATAATCGAGGAGGCAACAGTTCCTGTTGTGGTGGATGCCGGAATCGGTGCTCCAAGCGATGCGGCCCTGGCCTTGGAACTTGGTGCCGATGCCGTGCTCGTGAATACGGCGGTGTCTGTCGCCGGCGATCCCGTGGCTATGGCCCGTGCTTTCAAGAAAGCCGTCGAGGCCGGACGCGAGGCATACGAGGCCGGACTCGGTCGGCAGTCGATGGACATGACGGCGGAAGCCAGTTCGCCGCTGACCTCTTTTCTTAATGATTGAGCGTAATCACTATACCGCAAATCGAGCGTGGCACTCGTGTTTTTCGGTATTCGATATTTATAAAACATACAGCAAGAGACAAGAAATGAAAATAAAAATCAACAACGAGATACATCAATTGGCTGACGGAACCACCGTAAAGACGGTTGCGGAAGCAAACAGGCTGCCTGATAAGGGTGTTGCGGTAGCGCTCAACAATGAGTTGGTGCCGCGCGAAGAGTGGGGTGTGCATGTGGTGAAAGACGGCGATGAGATAGTCATTCTTAAAGCGTTTTGCGGAGGATAATGGCTATGTTCATAGATGAAATAAGAAAATACGGCTGGTCGGATACCACCGACAGGATAATGGCCAAGACGGATGCCGATGTGCGCCGCGCACTTTCAAGGAAGCGTTGCGACATAGAAGATTTCATGGCCATGATCTCTCCCGCGGCCGACACATATCTTGAACAGATGGCACGGCTCAGCCGTATGTATACCCGTGAGCGTTTCGGCAATACAATCAATCTCTTTATACCTATCTATCTCACAAACTCGTGTGCCAATTCGTGTGTGTATTGTGGTTTCCATGTGCAGAACCCGATGGCCCGTACCATTCTCACCGAGGATGAGATAGTGCGTGAGTATGAGGCAATCAAGAAGCTCGGCCCGTTCGACAACCTGCTGATAGTCACCGGCGAGAATCCGGCTAAGGCCGGAGTGCCTTACATCGCCCGTGCCCTTGACTTGGCAAAGCGTTATTTCAACAACTTGCAGATAGAGGTCATGCCGCTGAAAGCGGAAGAGTATGCCGAGCTTCGAGGTCACGGGCTAAACGGAGTAATATGCTTTCAGGAGACTTACAACGAGGCGAGATACAAGGTATATCATCCCCGTGGGCCAAAGTCGGACTATGAATGGCGTCTCAACGGCTTCGACCGCATGGGCATGGCCGGGGTTCATAAAATAGGCATGGGCGTACTGGTCGGTCTTGAAGACTGGCGTACCGAGTATGCTATGCTCGCCCGCCACCTGCGGTATTTGGAGAAAACGTACTGGCGAACGCAGTACAGCGTAAACATTCCGCGTATGCGTGCGGCTGAGAACGGTGGTTTCCAACCAAACGTCATAATGTCAGACCGTGAGCTTGCCCAGCTCACTTTCGCCCTGCGTATATTCGATCACGACGTGGATATTTCCTATTCAACCAGAGAGCCGGCCGCCGTGCGCAACAATATGGCGTCGCTCGGCGTGACGACGATGAGTGCCGAGAGTCGCACAGACCCAGGAGGATATTGTCGCAAGCCCTCGTCTTTGGAGCAGTTCAGTGTCAGTGACAGCCGTACGGCACGTGAGGTGGAGCGCGATTTGCGTGCTCTGGGTCTTGAGCCGGTATGGAAAAACTGGGACGCCGTGTTTGATTTAAAGAAGAGCAGCTGATGAACGGCGGTAAGTTTGCTTATCCTGTGGCGCTCACCATAGCCGGAAGCGACAGCAGCGGAGGTGCCGGCATACAGGCCGACATCAAGGCGATGTCGGCGGTAGGGTGCTATGCGGCTTCTGTCATTACTTCAATAACAGTGCAGAACACTATCGGAGTGACTGCCGTTCAGGCCGTATCGCCCGATATCGTGGCGGGACAGATACGTGCGGTAATGGACGATATACGTCCGAAAGCGCTCAAAATAGGTATGGTTAACGACCGTTCGACCATCCAGGCTATAGCCGCCACTCTCCGCGAATATGCCATTGAGCATTTGATTGTAGACCCGGTGATGGTTTCCACGAGCGGTTCGAGGCTCATGCAGGAAGATGCCCTTGATGTGTTTAAGGCCGAATTATTGCCTTTGGCTACTCTTCTCACGCCGAATGTACCGGAGGCCGAAATCCTCAGCGGCATCAAAATAAGAGATAAAGATACGATGGATGAGGCTGCCCGGCGGATAATGGCTCTTGGGTGCGCTGCCGTCTTGATAAAAGGCGGTCATCTGTGCGGCTCCAAGATAGATCGCCTTTATGGTAGCGGACAGTATGAATATGGGTGTGGCGACATCCCGACGTACAATACTCATGGCACAGGCTGCACGCTATCGTCGGCCATAGCGTCGTATCTCGCCTTGGGTTGTACGTTGACGGAAGCCGTGGCAAGCGCCAAGGAGTATGTCACCGAAGCCTTGAAAGCGGGTGCCGATGTCGTGATAGGAGCCGGCCATGGTCCTGTAAACCATTTCTTTGCTCCTAAGTCACTGGTTAAATTGCCGCTTGAAGACGGCAACGCAGACCGTAAATTAGAATAAAAACAAAATCCCGTATACGGCAGACAGAACTGCAATCGAAGTGAAATGACGGTAAGAACGATAGCGGATCATGAGTAAGTCGGCCGGGAAACAATAACGAGACAATAATAAAGCAATGAAACAATTACAGTTTATCACACATAGCAATGACCGGTATACGTATGCCGACGGTGCCCGGATGGCTCTCGAAGGGGGCTGCAAATGGATACAGTTACGCATGAAAGACGCTACCGACGACGAGGTACGGCAGGTCGCCGGCATTGTGCAGCCTCTCTGTCGTGAGCACGAGGCCGTATTCCTGCTTGACGACCGTGTCGGACTTGCCAAGGAACTGAAGGCCGACGGAGTTCATCTGGGCCGCAACGACATGCCCGTCGATGAGGCTCGGCGTATTCTCGGTGAGGAGTTTATCATCGGTGGCACGGCAAATACGTTTGAAGACATTGAGCGGTTGTGGCGTCTGGGAGCCGATTATATCGGATGCGGTCCGTTCCGTTTCACGTCTACAAAAAAGAATCTGTCGCCAGTGCTCGGTCTCGACGGTTACCGGTCGATAATCGGCTCCATGCGTGCCGCAGGGATTGAACTGCCGGTTGTTGCTATCGGCGGCATCACTGTCGATGACATTCCGGCCGTCATGGCCACGGGAGTAGACGGTATTGCGCTCAGCGGGGCAATCCTGAATGCCGGTGATCCTGTGCGGGAGACCGCCCGGATAATGAGTTTATAGAGTGTGCCGGCATTGCATTCAGGCTTTGTCAATACAGTAAACTTGGAAATGCGATGCGGTAACATCAATGGGTATAACATCTTTACATCAATATAACAATTTCTTAAAACCAATAGCAAACGATATGAACAACAACATTAAAATCACTTATCCGAGTTCGGAGAAAGTATATATTGGCGGTTCGCTTTATCCCGAACTGCGTGTCGGCATGCGCCGTGTGCGTCTCACACCGACGGTAAACATAGAGAACGGAGAGAAAAAAATTACGGAGAACGCCCCCGTGTATGTATACGATACGAGCGGTCCTTACAGTGATCCGAACGTGGAAATTGATCTTGCCAAAGGTCTTCCGAAACTCCGCCGGCCGTGGATTGAGAGCCGCCGGGACGGAGAAACGCAGATGTCTCTGGCAAAGCGCGGGATCATCACCCAAGAGATGGAGTACGTAGCCATTCGCGAGAACATGAACTGTGCCGAGCTTGGCATCCCGACGCATATCACCCCGGAATTTGTACGAGATGAGGTGGCCGCAGGCCGGGCCGTCATTCCCGCCAATATAAACCATCCAGAGGCCGAACCGATGATTATCGGAACAAACTTCCTTGTCAAGATAAATACCAACATAGGAAACTCGGCCACCACGTCGAGCATAGATGAGGAGGTGGAGAAAGCCGTGTGGAGTTGCAAGTGGGGCGGCGATACGCTCATGGACCTGTCTACAGGCGACAATATACACGAGACAAGGGAGTGGATTTTGCGCAATTGTCCTGTGCCGGTAGGCACCGTTCCCATGTATCAGGCGTTCGAGAAGGTGAACGGCAAGGCAGAAGACCTGACGTGGGAGATATTCCGGGATACTCTGATCGAGCAGTGCGAGCAGGGAGTGGACTACTTCACCATCCATTGCGGCATACGTCTCAAAAACGTACATCTTTCCCAAGGTCGCCTCACGGGTATGGTGAGCCGTGGCGGAAGCATTATATCAAAGTGGTGCATGGTGCATCAGGAAGAGAGTTTCCTTTATGCCCGCTTCGATGATATATGTGACATCTGCGCCAAGTATGATGTTGCCATATCCCTCGGCGACGGTCTTCGCCCGGGCAGCACGCACGATGCCAACGATGCGGCGCAGTTTGCCGAGCTCGACACTATGGGTGAGCTGGTGGAGCGTGCATGGGCCAAGAACGTGCAGGCGTTTATCGAAGGCCCGGGGCATGTGCCGATGCACAAGATACGTGAGAATATGGACAGGCAGATAGAGAAATGCCACGGTGCGCCGTTCTACACCCTCGGTCCTCTCGTTACCGATATCGCTCCCGGCTACGACCATATCACCAGTGCCATCGGAGCCGCCATGATAGGGTGGTATGGCACGGCGATGCTGTGTTATGTGACACCGAAAGAGCATCTCGCCCTGCCCGATAAGGACGATGTGCGTACAGGTGTCGTCACATATAAGATAGCCGCCCATGCCGCCGATTTGGCCAAAGGGCATCCCGGTGCCACAGTGCGTGACAATGCACTGAGTAAGGCACGCTACGACTTCCGTTGGAAAGACCAGTTCAATCTGGCACTCGATCCCGAACGCGCATTTGAATACTACAAGACATCCAACAAGACCGAGGGTGAGTATTGCACCATGTGCGGTCCGAATTTCTGTGCCGCCCGTATCAGCCACTCACTCAAAGACTGCGGCAAGTGATATTGGTATAGTGTGCGATAGTAAACCGAAAGCGTATGAAATTCATAGTGATAACCTCTCCCGAGTTCATCCCGGGGGAGGCTTTTTTTATCCGTCGGTTGTTTGATTGCGGCCTTGACATACTGCATCTGCGCAAGCCCGGTTCGTCTGTCACCGGTTGTGCACAGCTTCTTGATGAGTTGCCGGCCGAGGTGCGCCGCCGCATCGTGACCCACGACCATTTCTCTCTTTGCGGTGATTACGGTCTGTTTGGTGTTCATCTCAACTGTCGCAACCCTGCTGTCCCGTCCGGATTGTGTCCAGCCTCGGTGTCGGCATCGTGCCATTCGGTTGCCGAGGTGCGGCAGCGTAAGACAGGTTGCGACTATGTGTTCATGAGTCCGGTGTTCGACAGCATATCCAAGCGTGGCTACTCAGCCGCCTATTCCGACGAAGCGCTTTGCCGGGCCTCGTCCGACGGCACGATAGACAGTCGTGTCATGGCTCTTGGCGGTGTCTCGCTCGGCAATATCGGGGCGTTGAGGAGATGGGGGTTCGGCGGTGCGGCATTTCTCGGTGATGTGTGGCGGCTGTCGGCAGACGAAGCCGCTTTCACCCGCCATGCATGCGAACTAAGATGCTCGTTGGATGAAAATATCTGAATATTTAGTATGGAAAGTATTTGTGCTTTGTAAAATAAATATCAAGGTGCGACCCGGTTGTTCTGTCTTCCGTTTTCATGATGCGCTCACTGTCGAAAGGTGCTTTTTACATTGATTTATGATATGTTTCTCGTCGCATTATGATGAAAAAAACGGTTGTTTCATGTTTGTCCGGTAGTTGTGTTGCAACGGGATACCCGTTGGTTTGCGTTTAGCGTCTAAATGGAATGCAACGAGTATCTAAACGGAGCATGACGAGTATCCCGTTGCAAAGCAATAAGGCCCCCGATGCATAGCACCGGGGGCCTCGTTTTTTGTGATTGGAGTGTTATTCGCTATACTTGTGCTGATTCGGGTATGCGTTCGCAAAGCGGGTGCTAACCCACAGCCATGCGGCCGGCCGCCGCAAAGTATGTGTTTATGC
>NZ_BEWV01000157.1 GCF_002933775.1 Prevotella sp. MGM1 | reverse complement strand
CTTCAACCACTCACTGCCCGGCAGCCCGCGCCGTCTGCAAATGAAATTCGCGGAGTATGTGCGCGACGGTTATGTGTGCTTTATTTCCGGCAAATTCCTGAACGGCAACGCCGGCAAGGTGCTGACCGATGAACAAACCGGTTATCTCGCCACGCTGATAAGCAACCCCAACAACGTGCAGGACACTGTGGTGGCGAAAGCCTACAACGTGAAAGCCCGGGCACTGGGCTGGAAAGAGATAACAGCGGCCGCCGTGGGAGTATGGCGCGAGAAATTGTAATTAGAGGCAGCCGCCGGGCGGTTAGGCGTTACCAACTTCCGAAACCGCAAGACCATGCAGGTTAAGCGCAGCCGACCGACCGCCCCGTTCCTGATGTGCTCGCTTGACGGCTGGACCGTCGAGCTGCTGTATCAGAAAACCAAGACGGACAGCAAGGGACACAACATAACGACCTACACCAACCGCCTTACAATCGTGGTAGTGCTTGACCCGTGCGTCGACTATCCAATGGGCTACGCCGTCGGCGACCATGAGTGCCCGGAACTGATAAAAGCGGCATTAAGGAACGCCGCGATCCACAGCCGGGAGC
>NZ_BEWV01000156.1 GCF_002933775.1 Prevotella sp. MGM1 | reverse complement strand
ACAACCATAGGACTGGTAAAATAAAAGTATTATCAAACGAAATGCCAAGCGACCCCAATGACCCTGATAGGCAAAATAGCATTTCACCTTTCTTTGAAAAGGATAAAAGTATGTTTCTTGACATAAAAGATTTTCCTTCATTCAATCAATATTTAATGACACCATAACATATTACAATTATGAAAAAGAATAATAAATGCATATACGGAATACTTTTTTTTATTTCTATTGTTATATGTCTGATAATAATAGGAACAACACAAGAAAATCAGAAGCCTAAGCCTCAACCTAAATTATATGAATTTAACGGTATTAGGAAACACGAAAGACCTCAGGAACAAGCTCCTGATTTCGGAGAATTACCCATGGATATATTTATAGACGCTTCAATAGTTCCCAAAGTTACAACACCTGGTTTAGCTGTCCAAATAAGCTCAATCATATTTAAGGCTATACATGGAGAGAATTTAGTAGCGACATATAAAAGATATAAAGTCACATTGATAAACAATAGGGTGTGGTTGGTTCGTGGATATAACACCATTGTTCATAGTACATTAATGATACAAAAAAATGATGGAAGAGTTCTGCATATCTCAATGAATCCAAATAAGAAGCAAAACAAGCAATACAAAGAAGATATAGAGAGACTATTAATACAGATTAACAGATTTAAAAAAGATAATAATTATATCTCAAAATATGGATATACGCCAGATAGCACAGTGTATGAATTACCGAATGGCGTTATAAAAGATGCTCGGACGGCAGCCGAAGTTGGGTATGAAATAATAGATTTTCATAAAAGCCAACCTATTCAGATAGAATTGTATGATAAAACTTTGTGGTATATCAGAGGGACTCTTTCTGGTGGAGGAACCGGAAATCTTAGTATTCAAAAATCAGATGGAAGAATAATCGCTATTTATTATGAAAAGAACTGAATAGTATACAAAATTAGACGGATATTCCAAAGGATTGGAAACAAACCAGTACTATCCGTTCGGAACATTATACTTAAACGACAAAGAGTATGAGTTACAAAGGTATAAGTATAACGTAAAAGAGCCGGACTGGCTGCCCTGGCTCGGAAACTTTTTATAGTAATTACTTTTCGGGAATAATGGATGATGGCAAATCCTACCACCTCATAAAATGAAAAAAGTTACAAATTCAAAGAAAAACATAACCGACATTGGAACCGCAAATACACACCAAATAGATTCATATTTAGCAAGTCCGAACGGGGAACTGCAAAAATACAACCATAG
>NZ_BEWV01000155.1 GCF_002933775.1 Prevotella sp. MGM1 | reverse complement strand
CCTCTGCTTGTAAGGCAGATGCTCTAAACCAGCTGAGCTAAGCGCCCTTACTTGTCGTAAGCGGTTGCAAAGGTAATATGTTTTTCCGAAACCGCCAAACATTTTCGTGAAAATTTTCAATCACGGCATATAAAAGCCGTTTTTTTCGTAATCTTCAAGGCAAAAAAAAATCCCAAACATACAAAGAAGACACAAACAAACACTAAACCGTACACATACGGAAAGCTGTATGCCAACATACTGAAAACACAACGTATATGCACAATCTTGCAAGCTTGACTTCCCTGGCAGACCTCAACACCCTGAAATTGAAATACGCACACTCCATAGATACGACTGCCCATACTAAAGGAACAAACATTATGGCCGCTATCGGCTCAATAAAGAAAAGAATCCGACAAGCGCGCCTGTTTCATGCTTGAAAGAGCAAGGGGGCATATCGTGCGCGACAACATAGGCACTACCTGTCCCAACATGCGCAAATGTTTTTTCAACAAGTTACCATTAATACATACCAAAACGTACCCGACACATCCAAGTTCGCCAAAGAGAAGACATCAACACCCCCTCACAGCATGTTAAACGCACGTCAACCACCGTCCAGCTGCAACACACCGGATTACCGAGAACATAAAGCAGTAGGCTCCTTTCTACAAAAAAACGTTTTCCAATAACTCCTCTTCATCCACCACCCACCCGCCAACCTGACAGATAACGACTATAAGCACTGTATTTCACCAACCGCACAATCAAAACACTCCATCATCCAAACACAATCACGACAAATTGTTAAATTTATGTAATTGTTAGGCTTTTACACCTTTTATCTATAATTTTGCACCTCAAATTTGCACATATATAAATAAAAATAAAAGCAAAAAGATGAATATTTCATTTGAAAACCCCGACAAGATCAACGGTCTGATGACCATGACTTTCGAGAAAGAAGACTATCAGACAGAGGTAGACAAAACACTGAAAGACTATCGCAAAAAGGCCAACATACCGGGATTCCGCCCGGGTCAGGTTCCGATGGGACTGGTTAAGCGTCAGTTCGGCACATCCGTGAAAGTGGATGTAATCAACAAGATGCTCGGAGAGAAACTCTATGAGTATGTGCGCGAGAACAAAATCCAGATGCTCGGCGACCCGCTGCCGAGCGACAAGCAGAAAGAGCTTGACTTCGAGAAAGGCGAGACATTCGAGTTTGTGTTTGACATCGCCGTGGCTCCTGAGTTCAAGGCCGACCTGACTGCCGACGACAGCATCGACTATTACGACATCGACGTGGACGACGAGCTGGTAAACCGCCAAATCGAAATGTTCCAGTCTCGTGCCGGACACTATGACAAGGTAGAAAAATACGATGCCGCACAGAACGACATGCTCAAAGGAGACCTCCGCGAGCTTGACGCCGACGGCAGCACAAAAGAAGGCGGTATCACGGTAGAAGGCGCCGTCATCATGCCCGAGTATATCAAGGTAGACGAACAGAAGGCCCTCTTCAACGACGCGGCCTTAGGCAGCATCATCACTTTCAATCCCCGCAAGGCTTATGAAAGCGACACCGAGCTGGCCGCCCTGCTAAAGGTGGAGAAAGACGTTGCCGCTGCGGCAACCACAGACTTCACATACCAGGTGACAGAGGTTTCACGCTTCGTGAAAAGCGAAATCAACCAGGAACTGTTCGATTCGGTATACGGCAAGGATACCGTGAAAGACGAGGCTGAGTTCCGCGGCAAGATAGCAGAGGGAATCAAGGCGCAGCTTGCCACAGACACAGACTACAAGTTCCTGCTCGACGTACGCGCTTACCTGGAGAACAAGGCTGGAGAACTGCAGTTCCCCGACGCGCTGCTCAAACGTATCATGCTCAACAACAATAAGGACAAGGGCGAGAAGTTCGTTGAGGACAACTATGAAGCAAGCGTAAAGGAGTTGAAATGGCATCTCATCAAAGAACAGCTCGTGGCCGCCAATCAGATCAAGATCGACGACAACGACATCAAAAACGTAGCCAAGGAGACCGCCCGCATACAGTTTGCCCAGTATGGCATGTCGAACGTTCCGGAGGAATATCTCGACAACTACGCCACCGAGATGCTCAAAGACCGCAAGAACGTGGACAGCCTTGTAGACCGCGCCATCGACATCAAACTCATCGGCGCTCTCAAAAACGTTGTCAAACTGAACAACAAACAGGTATCACTCGATGATTTCAACAAGATGATGCAGGAAAAATAAAGCGCACCATCAAAAATAATCTCATATTTTAAGGAGGTTATCGACTTTTTTTATTAATTTTGTTCCTACGAACAAAGATAAAAGGTCGATAACCTTCTTTGTTTTTTACCGAAACAAAGCAAAGATATAAAGATATTATGAACGATTTCAGAAAATATGCGACGAAGCATTTAGG
The DNA here is from genome assembly GCF_002933775.1 of Prevotella sp. MGM1. Taxonomy (GTDB): domain Bacteria; phylum Bacteroidota; class Bacteroidia; order Bacteroidales; family Bacteroidaceae; genus Prevotella. Next base: position 14,741 of record NZ_BEWV01000155.1, on the reverse strand, counting down.
CATCAACGGATTGGTGCTTGACGAGGTCGTAAGCTCCCAGGCTCAATACCTCAACCCGTACATCCTTGAAGAGCGCCAGCTCAACGTCACGCAGATGGACGTGTTCTCACGACTGATGATGGACCGCATCATCTTCCTCGGCACACAGATAGACGACTACACCGCCAACACGTTGCAGGCACAGTTGCTATACCTCGACTCGGTAGACCCGGCGAAAGACATATCCATATATATAAACTCTCCCGGCGGCAGCGTCACGGCCGGACTGGGCATTTACGACACGATGCAGTTCATATCGAGCGACGTGGCCACAATATGCACAGGCATGGCGGCGTCCATGGCGGCGGTATTGCTCGTAGCCGGAGCTGAAGGCAAACGCTCGGCACTGACCCACAGCCGTGTGATGATCCACCAGCCGCTCGGCGGAGTGCAAGGCCAGGCATCCGACATAGAAATCGAGGCAAAGGAGATAATGAAGTTCAAGAAAGAGCTTTACACCATCATCGCCGACCACTCACACACACCCTACGAGAAGGTGTGGAACGACTCCGACCGCAACTATTGGATGACGGCCGACGAGGCAAAGGAGTACGGCATGATAGACAATGTATTGACAAGGAAGAAGCAATAATCACCGATGAAGAAAGAATGCAGCTTCTGCGGCAGGAGCGAGAAAGAAGTAAGCCTGCTCATCACCGGCCTAAACGGCTATATCTGCGAAGATTGCGCCATGCAGGCATACCAGATTGTAGAGACAGCCGGACTGGCGGAAGAGCCGGAGAAGAAAGAAGAGAAGTTCAAGATAAAGAAAGTGCCCAAGCCAAAGGAGATAAAGCAGTATCTCGACGAGTATATCATAGGCCAGGACGAAGCCAAACGCACGCTTTCCGTGGCCGTGTACAATCACTACAAACGACTCAAGCAACCCGAAGACACCGACGGGGTTGAGATTGAAAAGAGCAACATCATAATGGTGGGAAGCACCGGAACGGGCAAGACCCTGCTGGCGCGAACCATTGCCAAACTGCTCGATGTACCGTTCACTATTGTGGACGCCACGGTATTCACCGAGGCCGGATACGTTGGCGAGGACGTGGAGAGCATCTTGTCACGCCTCCTGCAGGTGGCCGACTATAATGTGGCGGCAGCCGAGCGCGGCATCGTATTCATAGACGAGATAGACAAGATCGCAAGAAAGAGCGACAATCCTTCAATCACACGGGACGTGAGCGGAGAGGGAGTGCAGCAGGGACTGCTCAAACTGCTCGAGGGAACAATGGTCAACGTACCTCCGAAGGGCGGGCGGAAACATCCTGACCAGGACTATATCCATGTGGATACGAGAAACATTCTCTTCATCTGCGGAGGAGCGTTCGACGGCATTGAGCGCAAGATCGCCCAGCGGATGAATACCCATGTGGTGGGATACAACTCGGTGCAGAACGTGCGCAACATAGACAAGGAGGATCTCATGCGCTATATACTGCCGCAAGACCTCAAATCGTTCGGCCTCATCCCCGAGATAATAGGACGTCTGCCGGTGCTCACCTATCTCAATCCGCTCGACAAAGAGGCATTGAAGAAAATACTTTCGGAACCCAAGAACTCGATAATAAAACAATACATAAAACTCTTCGAGATGGACGGCATCGCCCTGACATTCAGCGAAGAGGCTTTGGCGCTGATAGTAGACAAGGCCGTGGAATACAAGCTCGGTGCCCGCGGACTGCGCTCTATCGTGGAAAGCATCATGACAGACGCCATGTTCGAGGCTCCCTCCAAACGCGCCAAGACTTTCGACGTATCACTCGAATACGCTCAGGCACAACTCGAAAAATCACATCTGAGCAGAGGTGACCAATAACCTAAAACCTAACCATAATCTATGACAGACAAAGTGAACCTCACGGAAGCCCTCAAAAAATATTTCGGCTTCGACAAGTTCAAGGGCGATCAGGAAGCGATAATACGCAATGTGCTGGCCGGCAACGACACGTTCGTGCTGATGCCGACAGGCGGCGGCAAGTCGTTGTGCTACCAGTTGCCGTCGCTTCTGATGGAAGGGACGGCAATAGTGATATCGCCGCTGATAGCGCTTATGAAAAACCAGGTTGACGTCATCACCAACATAAGCGAGTCGAGCGGAATAGCACACTACCTGAACTCCTCGCTCAACAAGGCGGCGACAGACCGGGTGAAAACCGACATGAAAGCAGGACGAACCAAACTGCTGTACGTGGCGCCGGAATCACTGACAAAAGAGGACAACGTGGAGTTTCTGAAAACCGTAAAGATATCTTTTTACGCCATAGACGAGGCACACTGCATATCGGAGTGGGGACACGATTTCCGCCCCGAGTACCGGAGGATACGACCGATAATCACTGAGATAGGAACGGCACCCGTAATCGCTCTTACGGCCACAGCCACAGACAAAGTGCGAACGGACATAAAGAAAAATCTGGGAATAACGGATGCCAGGGAATTCAAAAGCTCGTTCAACCGCCCCAATCTTTACTACGAAGTAAGGCCGAAAACCAAGGAGGTAGACAAGGACATCATCAAGTTTATCAAGCAGCATCACGGCAAGAGCGGCATCATCTATTGCCTGTCACGCAAGAAAGTGGAAGAGCTGGCAGCCATATTATGCGCCAACGAAATAAAGGCCGCGCCTTACCACGCAGGCCTCGACTCGTCAAAACGCTCACAGACACAGGACGACTTTCTGATGGAAAAGATAGACGTGATAGTGGCCACGATTGCGTTCGGAATGGGAATAGACAAGCCCGACGTGCGGTTCGTGGTGCATTACGACATCCCTAAGAGCCTTGAAGGATACTACCAGGAGACCGGACGGGCCGGAAGAGACGGAGGAGAAGGCCGGTGCATTACGTTCTACTCGAACAAGGATCTGCAGAAACTCGACAAGTTCATGGAGGGCAAACCGGTGGCGGAGCAAGACATCGGCCGCCAGCTGCTGCAAGAGACAGCCGGATATGCCGAGACTTCCGTATGCCGCAGAAAGATGCTGTTGCACTACTTCGGCGAAGATTATGACAAGGAAAACTGCGGAAACTGCGATAACTGCCTGCATCCGAAAAAGAAAATTCAGGCCGACAACCAGCTTGTCACGGCACTGAAAGCTATCCTTGCAATCAAAGAAAACTTCAGGCCGGACTACGTTACCGACTTCATCACCGGGCGGGAAACCGACGAGATAACAGCGCACAAGCATCATGAGCTGGACGAGTTCGGATCCGGCGAGGACGACGACCCGAAGATATGGGCGCCGCTTCTCAGTCAGGCACAGATTGCCGGATACATAAAGAAAGACGTGGAGAACTACGGCCTGCTCAAAATCACGGCCGCCGGAAGAAAGTTTATCAAGTCACCGCAACCGTTCATGATCGTGAAAGACAATGAGTTTGGCGACGAGGACGAAGTGACCGCCGATCACGACGGAGGGACAAGCGCGCTCGACCCGACACTGAACGCCATGCTGAAAGACCTCAGAAAGAAAGTCTCCAAGAAAATGGAACGTCCTCCTTACGTGATATTCCAAGACGTATCGCTCGAACAGATGGCCACGGACTATCCCGTGACACTCGACGAGCTGAAAAACATCCAAGGCGTAGGTGAAGGCAAGGTGAAGCAACCGTATGCGGCTGAGTTTGTCAAACTCATAAAACGCTATTGCGAAGAGAACGATATAGTGAGACAGGCCGATCTCCGTGTGCGCACCGTAGCGAAGAAGTCAATGCTGAAAGTAAGCATCATCCAAAGCATAGACAGACAGATAGCGCTCGACGACATAGCAAACGCAAAAGGCATAGAATTCGGCGACCTGCTCACGGAAGTGGAGGCCATAGTATACTCTGGCACCAAACTTGACATCGACTACTTCCTTGAAGAGGTGATAGACGAAGACAACATTGATGAGATATACGAGTATTTCCGCGAATCGGAAACGGATGACTTGCAGGCCGCCATGGACGAACTCGGAGAAGACTACCCGGAAGACGAAATCCGACTCGTACGCATCAAGTTCATCTCCGAAATGGCAAATTAGACCGTCGGCATCACGTCACGTATCCATATAATGTGCAACGGCACGGCAAAGAAAAAAAACTTGTAAGATAAAAGTCACGGATTTAACACTTTGTTTTTTCGTGAAATAGAAATACAGAAACGATATACATCGCTATATACAATGCGACAGGCCGCTTTTCGCCAAATGGTGAAAAGCGGTTTTTTTGCGACGGGACTCCCGTTGGAATGCGTTTAGTTGCCAATTACGTTGCGTTTGGTATCCCGTTACGATGCAACGGGATACCAAACGCAACGCAACGAGGTGCTTATTGCGGAAAATAAGTACGGCAAACACAGGCGCTTTTTAGAATTAATCCGGCACATCAAACCTAACATGCTAAAACACAAGCGATTACACAAACACCCCATAATCCGCGTATTTGCGGGCACTTGACTTCTATTTTCAAAAAAACGAAATATGAGAGACCGTTTGTAATATTATTTCACAACCTTGCCCCATGCTGCGACCGCATAATGAGAACCTGTCGCTTATCCGGCCTATAATTGTTGTTAATAAATAAAGAAAATGCGGTAAATATATAAATATGTGAAAAAATTGTGCTAAATTTGCACGCAATAATTTTTAAAGCATAATAATATATGTCATCTTTTATTGCAGATAAAATCGTGATGGACGGCTTGACATACGACGACGTCCTGTTAATCCCCGCTTATTCAGAGGTACTGCCAAAAACGGTAGAGTTGCGAACACGGTTCTCCCGTAACATCGAACTGAACATACCTTTCGTAACCGCGGCGATGGACACCGTGACAGAGTCGCAGATGGCCATTGCCATTGCCCGTGAGGGAGGTATCGGAGTGATTCACAAGAACATGACGATAGAAGATCAGGCCCGTCACGTGGCGATAGTGAAACGTGCCGAGAACGGCATGATATATGACCCCGTGACGATACGCCGCGGCAAAACAGTGAAAGACGCACTCGGCATGATGGCCGAGTTCCACATAGGCGGCATACCTGTGGTAGACGAAGACAACAGGCTGGTGGGCATCGTGACCAACCGCGACCTGCGCTTTGAGCGCCATCTCGACAGGAAAATCGACGAGGTGATGACATGCGAGAATCTCGTGACCACCACGCAGCAGGCCGACCTGACCGCCGCAGCCCAAATTCTGCAAGAGAACAAGATAGAGAAACTGCCCGTAGTGGACAAGGACAACCACCTGGTCGGCCTCATCACATATAAAGACATAACCAAGGCAAAGGACAAGCCGATGGCCTGCAAGGACAGCAAGGGCCGCCTGCGCGTGGCAGCCGGCGTGGGTGTTACCGCCGACACGCTCGAACGCATGCAGGCTCTCGTTGACGCGGGAGCGGACGCCATTGTGATAGACACGGCACACGGACACTCGAAATACGTGATAGAGAAGCTTGTCGAGGCAAAAAAATCGTTCCCGCAGGTAGACATCGTGGTGGGTAACGTAGCCACGGGAGAAGCCGCACAACTGCTCGTAGACAACGGGGCAGACGCAGTGAAAGTGGGCATCGGCCCCGGCTCGATATGCACCACACGCGTGGTGGCAGGCGTGGGAGTGCCGCAGCTAAGCGCCGTCTACGACGTATACAGCGCACTGAAAGGCACGGGAGTGCCCCTCATTGCCGACGGCGGACTGCGCTACTCGGGCGATGTGGTCAAGGCCCTGGCCGCCGGCGGAAGCTCGGTGATGATCGGTTCGCTCGTGGCCGGCACGGAAGAGAGTCCGGGAGAGACTATCATCTTCAACGGACGCAAGTTCAAGAGCTACCGAGGCATGGGATCGCTCGAAGCCATGGAGCAGAAGAACGGCTCGAAAGACCGCTACTTCCAAGGCGACACCAAGGAAGCGAAAAAACTCGTTCCTGAGGGTATCGCCGGGCGTGTACCCTACAAGGGGACGGTGCAGGAAGTGGTATACCAGATGGTGGGCGGACTACGCTCGGGCATGGGATACTGCGGAGCACAGAGCATAGAGAAACTGCACGACGCCAAATTCACACGAATAACAAACGCGGGAGTGATGGAAAGCCATCCGCACGACATCGCAATCACAAGCGAAGCTCCGAACTACTCGCGGCCTAACGACTAATATCAAGCATGAGAAAGATTAAATCGCTGATTGCCGCCGCGCTCATAGCGCAAAGTACGGCTTTCGCACAGAGCGACCCCACTGTGATGACGGTAAACGGACAACCGGTGTCTCGCTCCGAATTCGAATATTCATATAATAAAAACAATACCGGAGGAGTGATAGACAAGAAGACTGTAGAAGAATATGTCGACTTGTTTGTCAACTACAAGCTCAAAGTGGCGGCCGCCCTCGACGCACGGCTCGACACGCTTACATCGTTCAAGAAAGAGTTTGCCCAATACCGCGACCAGCAGGTACGCCCCACACTAATCACAGACAATGACGTGGAGCAGGAGGCGAGGAAGATATACACGACGACGAAAGAAAGCATCGGCGAGCAAGGGCTGATACGCCCGGCACACATATTCCTGATGCTCGGTCAGAAAGCCCCGCAGGAAGACATAGCGAAGGCGAAGACACGGATAGACTCGATATACGCCGCATTGAAAGCCGGAGCCGACTTCGGCGAACTGGCACGGCAACTCTCACAAGACCCAGGCTCGGCGCGTAACGGCGGCGAACTGCCGTGGATAAGCAGGAACCAGACACTCAAAGAATTTGAGGACGTGGCTTTCAAGCTGAACGCCGGAGAGATGAGCGAGCCGTTCATGTCGCCCGCAGGCTATCATATAGTGTTGCTGAAAGAGCGCAAGCAGCTCGAGCCTTACGACTCGCTGCGCACAAGCATCATGGCATACATCGAGCAACGCAAGCTGCGCGAGGGAATAATCAACCGCAAACTCGACACGCTCGCCACACAAGCCGACATATCGAAAGAGGAATACATGACACGCAGAGCCGACTCACTGAGAGCAGCCGACCCCGAGATGGACAACCTGATAAAGGAATACCACGACGGACTGCTGCTCTACGAGATAAGCAACCGGCATGTATGGGAGAAGGCCGCAAAAGACGAAGCGGGTCTGAAAGCATATTTCAAGAAGAACAAAAGCAAGTATGCCTGGAACACTCCGAGATTTAAAGGCATGGCCTATCACGTGAAAACAAAGGACGATATAAAGGCTGTGAAAAACAGCGTTAAGAAAATTCCTTTCACAGACTGGGCGGATACGCTGCGCAAGACGTTCAACAACGACTCCACGATACGCATCCGTGTGGAGAAAGGCATATTCAAGAAAGGAGACAACACGCTTGTAGACCGTGACGTATTCAAGCAGAAAGTGAAAACGACCCCAATGAAAGACTATCCTTTCGACGCCACATACGGCAAGATTTTGAAGAAAGGACCGGAAGAGTACACCGATGTGAAAGGTCTCGTCACGGCCGACTATCAGGACATGCTGGAAAAGGAATGGGTGAAAGAGCTGCGCAAGAAATACACAGTGACAGTTGACAAGGAAGTGTTGAAGACCGTAAATAACCATTAATCGGATTCTGATGAAGAGAACAAAGAATATCTGCCGCATGGCACTCGCGATATTGCCGGTGGCCGCAATGACGGCAACGGCACAGGTAAACGGCGGTGATGACGGACAGGACAACAGGAAAGGTGTCATTGACGAGGTTGTATGGGTGGTCGGAGACGAGGCCATCCTCAGATCGGACGTGGAGACCATGAGGCAACAGATGCAAGAAGAGGGAACACGCTGGACAAGAGATCCCGACTGCATGGTGCCCGAACAGCTTGCTGTTCAGAAACTGTTTCTTCATCAGGCGGCGATAGACAGTATCGAGGTTACGGAGTCGGAGATATCCGCCTCGATAGACCGGTATATCGAATATTGGATTAGCGAGATCGGCTCTCGTGAGAAGTTGGAGGAATACAAGAAAGCAAGCATCACCCAACTGAGAGCAGAGATGCACGACCCATGCCGCGACAGGCTGATCATCGAGCGCATGAGAGAACATCTGGTGAAAGACATCAAGGTGTCGCCCGCCGAGGTTCGCCGCCATTTCAAAGATCTTCCGGCAGACAGCCTGCCGTTTGTCCCTACCGAGGTCGAGGTGCAGATAATCACCCACACACCGGAAATCGGACAAGAGGAAATCAACAGGATAAAGAACGAGCTGCGCGATTACACCGATCGCATAAACAAGGGGGAGTCTTCTTTCTCTACGCTCGCACGACTTTACTCCGAAGACCCGGGCAGTGCCAGACGCGGAGGAGAGCTTGACTACGCCGGCCGTAGCACATTCGACCCTGCGTTCGCCGCTGTGGCGTTCAACCTCACAGACCCGAAGAAAATATCGAAGATCGTGGAATCGGAATTCGGATACCACATAATACAGCTCATAGACAAGCGCGGAGACAAGATAAAGGTGCGCCACATATTGAGGAAACCGCAGGTATCGGACGATGCCGTGACAGCAGCCTTAAACCGTCTGGACTCCATACGCACAGACATCAATGACAATAAGTTCACTTTCGAACTGGCTGCCTCGATGATTTCTGACGACAAGGATACACGAAGCAATCACGGCCTCATGGCCAACACAATGGAAAGGGGACATACTTCGAAATTCCGAATGCAAGATTTACCGCCTGAAATAGGACGTGTTGTCGACACGATGAAAATCGGAGACATATCCGCTCCGTTCCTGATGATAAACAAACGCGGCAAAACGATATGCGCGATAGTGAAGCTAAAAAAACGTATCGACGGTCACAAAGCCACCATCACGGAAGATTTTCAAGTAATGAAAAATCTTGTTCTTGCCAAACGAAGAGAACAGAAGATACGCGATTGGGTGACAAATAAGATAAAAACCACCTACGTAAGGGTAAACGACAAGTACAAGAACTGCGATTTTGAATATCAAGGTTGGATTAAATGACAATCAGAAAGACCGCATACAAACAGACAAACGGGCATAGAATCACATTAATAGTGGCTCTATGCCTGTTTGGACTATGCGCCGCCGGCTCGATGCACGGCTCTCAAGAACAGGTGCGCAAGAAGCAGGAAAACAGGGACAAGCAGCAGGAGAAAGCGGAAAAAGACCGTGTCTACCTCCTGCATGCCGACCAACTGCGGTATGACATGTATAAAAACCCCGAGGCGCAGATACTCACCGGCAACGTGGCTTTCCGCCACAACGGAGCCACAATGTACTGCGACAGCGCATATTTCTACGAAATGTCAAACTCGTTCAAGGCATTCGGGAACGTGAAGATGTACCAGGGAGACACACTCTCGCTGTTCAGCGAGTACGCCTACTATGACGGTAATGAGCAGATGGCTGAGGCCCGATATAACGTCGTGCTGAAAAACAGGAAGTCGACGCTGTACACCGACAGCCTCAACTACGACAGGCTGTACAACATCGGATATTTCTTCGACGGCGGAAAACTCGTTGATCAGGGAAACACACTCACCGCCGACTGGGGCGAATACCACACCGACAGCAAAGAGGCGATATTCAACTACGACGTGAAACTGAGAGGACAGAATTTTATCCTGACCTCAGACACATTATACTATAATACAAACACATCAATGGCTCATGCCGTCGGGCCGTCTAACATAACCTCGGGAGAAAGCAAGATATACACGGAAGACGGTTATTACGACACCAAACATGACAAATCGAAACTCTACGCACGCTCCGTGGTGACCAACAACGGCAAGACAATCATCGGAGACAGCGTGTATCACGACAGTAAGAGCGGTACGAACGAGGCTTTCCGGAATGTAGTTTACACAGATACCGTAAACAAAAACAGGCTGACCTGCGACTACTGTTTCTACAACGAGCAGACAGGCTACGGAATGGCGACCAAAAAAGCGGTGGCAATGGACTTCTCGCAAAAAGATACCCTATACATGCACGCCGACACATTCAAGATCTATACCTATAACATCAACACCGACTCTGTGTATCGCGTGGCACACGCATACAATAAAGTGCGGGCTTACAGAACTGACGTTCAGGCGGTATGCGACTCTCTGGTATACAACAGCAAGGACTCTTGCATGACAATGTACCGAGACCCCATCGTATGGAACGTAAACCAGCAGTTGCTCGGCGAGATGATAAAAGTATATATGAAAGACTCCACCATCAACAGGGCACACGTAATCAACCAGGCGCTCTCGGTGGAACAAATGCATGATTCGGTTCATTTCAACCAGCTGGCATCGACAGAAATGTTCGCATACTTCAACAACGGCGAGATATACGAGGCCGAAGCGATAGACAATGTGCTGGCAATATATCACCCGATAGACGACAGTGACAGCTCGCTGATAGCCATGAACTACATGGAAACGACCAAAATAAGGATGTTTCTCGAAAACAGAAGACTCAAAAGGATATGGGCGCCGAAAGCCAACGGGGTGTTCTATCCAATGACCCAGATACCGCCCGACAAAAAATATCTGCCCAACTACGCATGGTTTGACTACATACGGCCGCTCGACAAAGATGATATCTTCAACTGGCGGAGCAAGAAGGCAGGAACGGAACTGAAAGAAGTGAAACGCCGCGAAGCGCCAGTGCCGAAACTTCCTGACACAGGCAGAAGCGGAAACATCAGGCCAAACGAGGAAAACAAAAAGACAAACAATGCACAAGGCATTGACGGCAACGGACAAGAGCCTATACCCTCAGGTGCGACAGGCCCAATGGATGACGGTGATAAAATGCCGGCAGAACAAACAAGCACAACAAAAGAACAATAAAAACACAACGGAGAAAAACCCCGGCAATACGTGAATGGTTGTTAAATGACTTTGTTTTACTCACCGCGCCCGCGCCGCTTCAACCACAGGCTGATATATTCCGACGAACGAAAAGAGCGGTTCAAAAAGATTGAAGAGCGCGCAAAACACGAATCCGGCATGCCCGACGACGAACATCGCGCACCGGAATACATCCGGGAAGCATTCTCGGGAGCCACAAAACATGTGCGACGCCAAAAAGAAAAAAGAGACAAAGCCATCCTCACCACACAATGGTTCACATCCACAGTTGCCATAGCCGCACTGCTTTTATTTGCCTATTGGTTGCTGACGGGGAGGTTTCCTATATAAATACAGACCACTTTCAGACTATGAGCGATGTAATACAACTGCTGCCAGACTCGGTAGCCAACCAGATAGCGGCCGGAGAAGTGATCCAGCGGCCGGCCTCCGTAATAAAAGAACTCGTGGAAAATGCCGTCGACGCGGGAGCACACTGCATCAAGGTGCTTGTGACAGATGCCGGCAGGACATCTATACAGGTCATAGACGATGGACGCGGAATGACCGACACAGATGCCAGACTGGCGTTCGAACGCCATGCCACATCGAAAATACGGAAGGCCGACGACCTCTTCGCACTCCACACGATGGGATTCAGGGGCGAAGCCCTTGCCTCCATTGCCGCCGTGGCAAAGGTCGAACTGAAAACCCGGCTCGAAGGAAACGAGATCGGTACAAGCATATCCATCGCCGGAAGCAAAGTGATGAGCCAGGAACCGGTATCATGTCCCGTGGGCAGCAATTTCACTGTTGAGAACCTGTTCTACAATGTGCCGGCACGCCGGAAATTCCTTAAGACGAACGCCACCGAACTGAACAACATCATGACCGCATTCGAGCGGATAGTGCTCGTATATCCCGATATAAGTTTTATCATGTACAGCAACGGCAACGAACTTCTGAACCTACGTGCCGGAAGCCTGCACCAACGTATATCCGACGTGTTCGGAAAGCGGTTCAACCAGGATATACTGCCACTGAAAGTAGACACTGCCATGTGCCGCATCAGCGGCTTCGTGGGCAAACCCGAGGCGGCAAGACGCAAGGGCACGCACGAATACTTCTTCGTAAACGGCAGGTACATGAAACATCCTTACTTTCACAAGGCTGTGGCAAGTGCGTTCGACAGACTGGTGCCGATGGGCATGCACATACCCTACTTCATCTATTTCGACATCGATCCAGCCGACATTGATGTCAACATACATCCCACAAAGACCGAAATAAAATTCGAGAACGAACAGGCCGTATGGCAAATACTCACGGCCGCAGTAAAAGACGCGATAGGAAAATTCTGCGAAGTGCCGTCTATCGACTTCGACACAGAAGGCAAACCCGACATTCCGGTCTTCGACCCGTCTCAGACAGTGGCTCCGCCAACGACATCGCTCAACCCCACATACAATCCGTTCAGTCCGTCGCCCCGCCATGCTTCCGTACCAACCGGATGGCAACAACTGTATGACGAACCGGAACCCACGTTCGAGGAGATGGCAACGGCATGCCAGGCCGAACAACTGCCCATGTTCGACATGCCCGACACATCCAATGACGGCACTCCGTCGGGCGACATGATAATAGAAGAGAAATCGCCCGCGCACTATCAATACAAAGGCAAATACATCATGACAGCCGTCAAATCGGGCCTGATGGTAATTGACCAGCACCGCGCCGACATACGCATACGCTATGAGAGATACCTGTCTTCCATCCACTCCCGCACATCGGGGGGCACCCAAAAGATGCTCTTCCCCGAAATCATAAGGTTCTCCCCGTCGGAAGCCGTCATGCTGCGCAAAATCATTCCAGAGCTCACCGATATGGGATTTGACCTTGCCGACATGGGACACGACAGCTATGCCATCAACGGCGTGCCATCAGGCATAGACGGCCTCAACTTCACAACCCTGCTGGAAAGCATTGTCAGCGACGCGACCGAAAAGAGCGGCGACTCCGCCGACGAGATAAACAAATCGCTCGCACTGAGCATGGCACGCAGCACAGCCATACCGCAAGGACAAATTTTGGACAACAACGAAATGGAAAACGTGGTAAACGAACTGTTCGCATGTTCGAACGTGAACTACACCCCCGACGGGAAAGCCATAATAGGGATATTACCTCAAAAAGAGATAGAAAATCTGCTTAATTAACATTAAAATAAACATATATATCAGGCAGTTATTGAAAAAACAACAATTAAAAGCATAAAATATTGGAAAAATGTAATTTTTCTTCAAATTTGGTTGGCTGTTAAAAAATTATTATATACTTTTGCACTACAATTCACCAAAGCGCATAATTATTAAGTAATTAAATATAGGTATGAAAAAGTTATTAATCGCGCTGGCATTCGCCGGCATTTCCGTAGCCTCTATGGCTCAGGAGAATGAGACTGTACCGACAGAAAAATACAGTGTCGCTACAAATTCATTTTGGAGTAATTGGTTTGTTCAGGCTAATGTAGCCGGTTCCGCTTTCTATTGCGACGAGGAATTGGGTCTGAATCTGAACAAGAGTCCTTTCAAGGGTTTCCGCAACAACCTCGGTTTCTCGGTAGCCATCGGTAAATGGTTTACTCCGGGTCTCGGTCTTCGTACCAAGTTCAATGGTGTTTGGGGTCGCACAGTTATGGGCACAGACAAGAAAGACAACGCAAACAAATATTGGACATTGAACGAGCAGGTGCTCTTCAACCTGAGCAACATGCTCTGCGGTTACAGCGAGACACGCGTATGGAACTTCATTCCCTATATCGGTGGTGGTGTTGCCCGCAACATGAGCTATGACACATATGCTATGGGTCTGAGCGCAGGTATCCTGAACACATTCCGTCTGACAGACAAACTCGCTGCCAACCTCGAATTCGGTTACGGCATATACGAGCCCGATTTCAGCGGAGTTAAAGGTGGCGGCTCTACAAGAGGCGGTATCAACAAGCTGAAGAACAAGGATCATCAGTTCACTGTTGAGGTCGGTTTGACATACAACCTCGGCAAAGCCAAATGGAACAAGACTCCTGACGTAGACGCTATCCACGCTCTCTCACAGGGTCAGATTGACGCTCTCAACGCCCAGCTCTCTGATTCTCAGAACGAGAACGCTAAGTTGAAGAACATGCTCAACGAGGCTAACCAGAAGGCCGCTGCCGCTGCACAGCAGGGTCAGACAGTTAAGGAAGTTGTCGCAGCTCCCGTTTCTGTATTCTTCAACATCGGCAAGTCTACCGTTGCATCTAAGAAAGATCTGCAAAACGTGAAGGAACTCGCTGAAGTTGCAAAGGCTAACGGTTCTAAGATTGTTGTTACAGGTTATGCAGACAGCAAGACCGGTAGCGCAGGATTCAACCAGAAGCTCAGCGAGAAACGTGCAAACACTGTTGTCAACGAACTTGTTAAGATGGGTGTAAACCGCGATAACATCGAGACTGTAGCAGCAGGTGGCGTAAACGTTCTTTCTCCTGTTTCTTACAACCGTCGTGCGACTGTTGTTCTGAAATAAATCAAAGGAACAGTTTTAAAATTCGATAATAAAAGGGTGATGAGATTTTTCTCATCACCCTTTTATCGTTTTTCGAACATTACCATTCGAATACACAAACCAAAAGTACATCTGAAGACAAGCCCGGCAAATCACCCTTACAGCAGGATGTATCCCGACAGAGCACTGTAAAAAAATGGATATTTCATATAAAATCGCAAAATAACAACAAAAATATTTGGAGGTTTCAAAAAAACACACTATCTTTGCAACCGCTTACAACAAGTAAGGGCGCTTAGCTCAGCTGGTTTAGAGCATCTGCCTTACAAGCAGAGG
>NZ_BEWV01000154.1 GCF_002933775.1 Prevotella sp. MGM1 | reverse complement strand
AAAATTTGAATGTTTATATAAGGAAAATCTCCCGCAGGGCAAGCTGTCCCTGCGGGAGATTTTTTTTGTTGTGATGGAGTTTTTATAAAAAGGCGCCTCCCCTGTCATTATGGGATTTTCGGAAGTTTGTCTGGAAATTTGGCTTGGCAAATCACCTGTAGGATTTCTTGTGACTCCTTACCGCCATTTTGTATAAAAGGCTGCCGGAATTTGGATTTGTAAGTTCTTTTTATTATATTTGCGGCGGAAATCGGCATAATCATGAAATATTGTGAGAAACTTTCTTGGTATTATCCATTATGCTTACGGAAAGAGACGCCTTGTCATGTCTTGTCCTGATAAAAAGTGATGACGGCAAGATATAGGGCGATAATTAATGAAAAACAATTAACTAAAAAGATGATGGGAAAAAGAGTCTTGTCGTGCGTGCTGACAGTCATTGTGACTTTGGGGGCATACGCACAGAATGAGTTTACCGACAGTGAGCGCAAGGTTTTTGAAGAACATGAGAACGAGATAATATCCCGTTCAAGGATTGCCGGTGAGGACGCACATGCGGAGCTGTGCATGAAATACAATGTTCCTAAAAGCCAAAGTGAGAAATTGGCCTCCATGCTTGTGGAAAGAGAACGGCGGAAAGCGGTCTACGACTATATCTATCCATCGTCGCCGCGATTAAGGGCACAAGCCAAATTGTCTGTCGACAGTGTATATCAGTATCATGTAGACGAGATATTGATTCCTTATAACAAGATGTCGGGAGAAAACATTACGTTTCTGTTGCGCAGGCGCAAGGCATTCAGGCTTGATGACGCACAGTATGAATACTTGATGAAGCATGCGGTTGAAATGTGCCATAAGATGCGTAAAGACCGCAAGGCTGATGTCTGGGACGAGGAAATGGCCGTAATGCGGAATACTCTCGGGAAAAAGATGTTCAACAGTTTCCTGATACAGAAAAACGCTTCCGTAGTGACGAGACGTATGAAAGAGTCATGGAAGAAGTTGCGGGACGCCGGATTGACGGAAGGGCTTGACAGTGTGTCAGACTGCGCCCGCATGTATATGTTCTATATGGAACAAGAGAAAATAAAGAGCGTATATAAGAATTTTTCGACTGAACGGAAGAAAAGATTGGCGGAAAACGACAAGCAGATGCCGAAAGCGGTGAAGATGTATTATGCCCTGGCAAGAAAAGAGCGTGAAGCGAAGAAATCCGAGAGTGAAGAGACAAAGGGACTCGTATGGTAGCGACTATGATATAACCGGAATAATTATGAAGTACTTTATAGGAAAAGTCATGACCGTAGCGTCCGTGCTGCTGTTTGTCGTGGCGGTATGCAATGCGGCGGCAGATGATAAAGTGATAAAGGCTGTCGAAGTGCTTAAAGGAATGGATGGCGCGGGCAACAAGACGGAGGCTGTAAATATTCTCCGCATTGCGGCAGAACAGGATTCCAATATATATGCGATGAATGCTCTTGGAATAGTTTATATGAACGGTATCGGTACAGAACGAGACACGACGGCGGCCACGATGTGGCTTGAACGTGCCGGAGAACATGGTTCAACGATCGCTCTTCATAATTTAGGAATGATGTATAAGTATTCACGTGGCGGAGTGAGGCAGGATTTCACACGGTCTTACGGATATTTCTCCAAAGCCGTGGATGCAGGTTCGGTGATGGCGCTATACGATAAGGGTTACATGCTGTATAAAGGCCTGGGATGTGCTCAGGACTACAAGCAGGCCATAGACTTGTTCAGGCGTGGTGCCGACAAAGACCATGCTCCGTGTCTTTATATGCTTGGATTGTGCTACCGTAATGGTTATGGAGTTGAGCGTGACGAGGAACGTGCCATGTTCTATCTTGACCGTGCGGCAATGTTTAATTATCGTGATGCGGTGGAAGAACTGAAAAGAGTAAATCCGGAAAACAGCATAAATGACATGGTTGTCATTGTCGAACAGTCGATGGAAGTACCGGAAACAATGCCGGGAATAGCCCCGGCGGCAGTGGATACATCGTCGCTTGCAGGTAACTATCAGGGTGTTCTTGTGGTTTATGATTGGAGCGGACAAAATGTGATTGACCGTCGACCGCTATCTGTGAATATGAAGATGAATGGCGGGTGGCTTCATGGATATTGGTGTGAAGGTAAAGACACTGTCGCTTTCCGGGCGTCGGTATCGGAAAACGGGCGTATAGAGTTTCTCAGCGGCATGACGCGGCAGACAGACAGGTATATAACAAAGGACTCTGTGCTTTATAGATTTGAGAGTGCGGATGTAAATGTAGGAGAAAATTCCGTGACAGGAAGTATCAGGCTCTATTCTGTTTCCGAGCAGGAACCGCAACGGCCGATGTATATATGTCTGCAAAAAGATTATTCTGATGGAGATATAGCAAACGAAATTGCTAAAGACGATACACGGCTCTACGCATGGCCGAATCCTTTCTCAGGAAATGTAACACTTGGTTTAGATTTGTCAGAATCTGTTGAATCCGGTTCTATAACTCTTTATAGCCAGTCTGGTATGCCGGTATTTGCAGCGACTCTTGGCGCGTTACAGCCTGGCAAGCATTCGTTTACGGTGGCACCCTCTATACCTGAGGGGGTGTATGTGCTTCATGTAACAGCCGGAACCTGTCATTATAGAACTGTTGTTGTGAAGAAGAACTGAATAAAATGAAAAAGTATATATTATTTTTAATACTTTTATTAAATTTGTTGCCTGTTTTCAAAGACGGACAAATAGAAGTTGGAATGTCAACGGCTTCTGCTCAAAGGATGGGTAATGAGGGCGGTGATTACTACATTTGTGATGATGAGGAAATAGGAGAATATGTATCTTATTATCCATGTGACCAAGTAATTTGTATCATGCCGTGTCCTCATTGTGACGATTCTTTTCCTTGTGATGAAGCTGGATTGCATGAATGTAATAATTCCGGTGGAGGTGATGAATGGGAAGATGGATGGCATGACGGTGGAGGCAGCTCGACCGGTGGAGGCGGTGGTTCCTCTTCGGGAGGAAGTTCAACCGGCGGTTCTTCTCAAACAAGTAGCCATAAAAAGACAGCTTCACAGATAACAAATATGGCTAAAAGTGTAGCCAAGAGTATTCCGGGGACGGATGCACAATGTAGCGAAGGAGTGAGAAGAGCTTTTAAAAGTCTATTTGGTAAATTGCCGGCCGGCATGAATTGCAATGCAAACAGTATGGTAAAATATTGGATGAATAATCCTTCTTTGTGGCAGGAAATAGCAATGTCACAAGCTCAAGGATATGCAAATCAGGGCTATTTTGTTGTGGCGGGGTGGATAAACCCATCTGGTGGTTCTGGTCATGTTGTTGTCATTGTTCCGGGAACAGAACGTTATAGTGAAAATTGGGGTAAAAAAGTTCCTAATACAATGGATACAGGTTATAATATGAGATCAAGTTCCCAAAAATTAAGCAACAGTTTTGCAAGGGAAAAAATAAGTGGAGTTAAGTTCTTTTTATATAAATAATATCATCAATCATGAAACAAGTTTTTTTATTTGTTATTCTTTTTGTCAGTGTCACATCTTATTCACAGAATAGTAAGACATTGATATATAATGAAAATAGTATAATTGCAGTGACAAACAATGTAGAGTCTTTTGATAATTTATCTCGAGCGGATATTACTCCATACACATTGAAACATACGGAATCGGTAACTCAATACGGTTTGACTTATACTGTAAATGTGCTCAGATATAAAGGATGGGAAGATGAGACCGGCGACTATAATGTGATAGATATCAGTTCAGGAAGTTATAAATCACAGTTCACTTATGATGAAGGTTGGGACTACTTTTATTGTGAGAATGAAGCTGTTAATACGCCTAATAAGTCATTTTATGCCGTGAATCTGTCATCATCTTGTATGGCTTTGGTTTTTGTCGGAGTCAGTATAGCAAGTCAGCCACCATTTATAACGGTTATTGTTCTCAGGGATCGAAAAGCGGAAATTGTGTATAATAAGCCGGCGTTTATGAAAGATATACAAACAGCAGGTAAAGAAACAAGATTTATATTAAGACTTAACACCATTGAATATGATGAAAATAACAAGCCGTATGAAAAAGAGGATTTGGCAACATTGTCGTTTGGAGACGGCAAAATATATTATATGAAGAATTAATAAAGTATACTTATTATACTATATAAGTAAAACAAATTAATTATGAAACGATTATTAATATTAACAATTAGTGTCGTTTTCGGAATTTTGTCGTATGCGCAGACATCGGTCTTCTCATACGGGGAAGATGGAACGATCAAAGCGAAGTCGGCTTTCTTGGATCCGATTGATACAAATCCGAACAAGACGGCTTCATGTCCTTTGATAAAAGAAGTATCCCTGCCTGTGTCTTCTTTTAAATATTCTGTCAAGTTGAAAGGATATGAAGGTTGGGAAAATGAACCGGGAGATTATCATGTGATAGAGATATTGTGTAACGGTAGATCTGTTTTTGAAATGAGATATGATGACGGGTGGAATTATTTTTATTTGGCAAAAGATTATATTAAAAGTCCTAATACACCTTTTAAAGAATTCAACCTTTCTTCTGATTGCAAGGCATTGGTGTTTACCGGTATAACAATAGGCAGTCAGCCGCCATTCACAACGATTGTCATTCTTCGTAATGGTAAGGCCACTTTGGTATACAATAAAGAGGGATATATAAATGATATGGAAACAATAGGTAATGTTGTGAAACTAAAGTTACAGCTAAATACTGTTGAATATCATGACGACAACATACTTTACAATGAAGCTGAAGTTGCAGAATTGGAAATTAAGAACGGCATGATTTATTATACCAATAAATAATACTCTAAGCAAAAAGATGAATGTTCATAATGTAATGAGTAATATGTCAGCAATAGTTTTTACTTTGCTGTGTGTTCTATGTACTGTGGACACTCATCTTTTTGTGTATCCGTCTTTATCAAAATCGCTTGCATTTTCCCTCTGTTCTTTGTTTCTTGCGATTTGTTCTATGATGATATGTGTGAGAAAAACCACCGTTACACTGATGAGTGTGTTTATGACGATATGGGGAATATATATTGTTATATACGGACTTTTCGTCCCTGCCGAGACATATCGCATGTATTATATGTTATCCGGCATTGTCTTCTTCCTTGCGATGTCGGGACTTCTGCGTATAGGATTAAATTCCTTTCGTCAAGTAGGCAACGGACTTTTGCTTATCGCTTGTATTCATATCATCTTTGTTGCGGGGCAAAAATTAGGATTGATAGATCCGTTGTCGGACTATTTCCAAATAACGGGATCTAATGAAAATCCAAATATCACGGCAATGTATATGGTAGGCGTATTACCTCTTATTTATGGCAGAATGTCTGAAAGGAGAGGGCGCATCCTGTACGCTGCATTAGGATTGGTCGTCATTGGCTTGCTGTTAGCTCTCCGTTGCCGTACGGCGTGGATAGGTTTCATGGTAATGGTTGCGGTATATGGCTTTATGTCTGAGTGTCTGCGACAGCGTGTCATGCAGCTAAGTATCGGCAGGAAGATAACTGCATGTATTGTGGCCGTTTGTTTAATTACCACAGGAGCGGTGTTTGCGTATAAACTCAAAAAAGACTCTGCTGATGGCCGTATGCTTATATGGAAACTTTCTGTGCAGATGATATATGAGCACCCTCAGGGCTATGGATACGGCCTTTTTGAACGCAACTATAATTTACGGCAGGCAAAGCATTTCGCTTCAGGGGAGCAGTCGCTTGAAGAATGTCATAATGCTTCGTTTGTCTCGATGGCATATAATGACTATATAGAGCAGGCCGTAGAGGGTGGTGTGGCCGGAGTTTTCCTGTTCTCTGCTTTTTATGTTATAATGATCTTGAAAGCATATCGTGACAAGGATAAGATTTACTCCAAAGTCTGATACGAACAATGTTGAGCCAGGACATTTATACGAACTGTATTATTTTGATATAGGATGGCGTCTTGCGGGGCGTGAAGTGGCAAAGTGCAATCACCTTGTCTTTGACGGAATACCGTCAGGTGCCTTGTTATTGTTAAAAGACAGGACAAAAGGACATGAGGAGCGTATATTTGAATATCGTGACAACAGACAGGTATGGTATTGAACTTGGTAAGCACGCTTCCAGAAGAACTTCGTGAAGTCACGGGCAACGAGGCCGGCAAGGCACTCGTGGCGGCAGGTCCGTAGCTATAAGAAGTAAAATTTGAATATTTATATAGGTAAAATCTCCCGCAGGGTAAGCTGTCCCTGCGGGAGATTTTGTTTAAAACGGCATGTTGTTGCCTTTTATGCCGGTGCATGTACTGATCTAAGGCAATTTGTTTTCTTGTTATACAGTATGGGACTATGTTTAACCATGTGGTTTGCTTGTGTTGCCAGGTATATTCTGTCGGTAACGATACCATGTATGACTGCCGCCTTAACCTGTGTTGTTCGCAATCATCAAATGGCTGTCAGGTGGTTAGAAGTCAATAGAATATCAAAGTTTCTTCATTTTTTTTGTGTATGATTAACGTGAAATTCTTTTGTAACGGCCTTTCTTTTAATGCGGTTTTATATATCAATGTGTTTATGGGTTAATTGTAGCGCATACGTTATAAAACATATTGATGCAGCACTCTAAAAACATTGAATTTTGACTTATATCAAAAATAAAAGTGAATATAAAATAAACGAGGTGAAAATATTTGTGTGCGAACACAGAAATAGCTAACTTTGCATCGTGTTCGTGAGAATACATTGTTATTCATTAGGTTAGTAGTTAATAGATTTTTAAGGTAAAGATTATGTTATTAGATTTTCAGACAACGGACTTGAAGGCATGAAACCGCTATTGCGGTGTCGCAAGTGATGCTTGCGATCGGTGCCGGAAGACGTTACGAAGGAGTGCGGAGTGAGTGAGTCATACCGCACTCTTTTTTTATGCTACTTTCATTTCTTTTAAACTAACAGAACTTAAAATAAGGCGCATTATCACATATTTTACTTAATAAAACAATTAAAAATGCGGCTATTTGCGGAATTGTGATTAAATTTGCAGCTAAAAATTAAAATTAAAACATTGATGAGAAAGTACATCAGTACTCTATGCCTGCTCTTGTCGGCGGCATTTATCCTGCCTTCATGTATGAACGAAGATGAAGTCAGCGTAACACTCTATGACGATACAGCCATCACAGGGTTTCATATAACAAGCGCAAAAATAACAAGACATACCCTCTCTTCAAAAGGAGAGGACTCCACCTTTATCATCACGGACGAGACGGTTAGCAGGTTTCCGTTCAGCATAGACCACCAGCGTGGCGAGATATACAATGTGGACTCGTTGCCGTTGGGCACTGACGCGGAGAAACTTCTCTGTGCATATTACACGAAAAACAACGGATATGTGCTCATTGAGAATGTGCTGAACGACTCGGTGAAGTATTTCTCAACCACTGACTCGACCGATTTCAGGGTGCCGAGATATGTGCAGGTACATGCGTCGGACAACAGTTCGTCACGCAGATACCGCATAACCGTCAACGTGAGGCAGGAGGAAACGGGCGTGTCGAAATGGAGCAGATTGCCCGATTGCGAATATTTCAAAAGCATGAAAGGCGTGAGGATTCTCGCCGACGGCAATGCTGTATATGCTTTTGGAAGCGACGGGACAAACACGTCGGTATATGCTTGCGACATAACGGACGGCAGCGTGTGGACGCAAAGAAATGTCACTCTCGGAGCGGATATATATAATAATGTGGCGGTGAGAAACGATTCGCTGTTCATTCTCGATGGGGAGACGGTGAAAGTATCGGCAGACGGCGGACTATCGTTTGCCGACCTGGCCGCATCTACCGGTCTGGCGCGTCTCGTTGGATGCGGCACGACAGAGTTGCACGCCATCTATGCAACCGGCGAGCCGGCCGTCTCTACAGACGGCGGACGCACGTGGGCGGCCGATAGGGCTGAGGCTGACAATGCCGCCGACAAGGTCATGTTGCCCGCATATGCGGTGAGCTACGACTGTTCGGCATTCAAATACAACGATAATACAGACTATGCCGTGATGGCCGTGACCCGCAATGAGACGGATGCCAACCCTATGGTATGGAGAAAGATCGTTGAGTACGGTGCGGGAAGCATGCCGGGCAAGTGGGTGAATATCGGTAAGGACGACTCTTACCGCTATCCGTTGCCGGCAATGAAGAGTCTTTGTCTGTTCGGGTTCGGCGGCAATCAGTATGCCGTGGGACTGAAAGCGGTCGAAGACGGCGGCGGTACCATTCTCTCGCCGATATATGAAAGCCGAGACGGAGGCATCACATGGAAAGCCAACAAAAAGCATACCCTGCCTGAAAGCATTGACAATGCCGCCACGTCGGTGGCCGCCGTGACGGATATGAACGGTAATATATGGATTGTCTGCGGCGGTACGGGGCAGGTATGGAGAGGAAAGCTCGGTGTCTGAACCGTCCGGAAACAATAGGGATACACGAACGAAGCGTTGTAAACGGCGCGCAAATAATGAAATGAATGAGGCACCTTGTAGTCATAATCACCATCTGTATGCTGTCGTTTACCAGGGTAGCGGCACAGGAAGAGCCCGAGTACAGGGCCGAGATTGGTGTGGGCGCAGGGCTGATGACATATTTTGGAGACTTCAACGGTAGTCTGACAAAAAACATGCAACCGGCATTCTCTCTCGTAAGCAGGTATAAGTTCAATCCGCGCATGGCGCTTGCAATGAGCGTGACACACGGCAAACTGAAGGGAACGAGCGACAACACCGATACGTGGTATCCCGAGACGAGCGATAAGACTATAGAGTTCAACAACGCGACCACCGACGTAGGGTTGCGGTTTGAGTATAATTTCTGGCCATACGGCACGGGGCGTGAGTATCGGGGCGCACGCCCGTTTACCCCTTACGTGGCGATGGGACTCGGCACGACGATAGCCAAGACGCAGGAGAAAAGCGTGTTCACGGCCAATATCCCGATTGGAGCCGGAGTGAAATACAAGATAGGCCAACGGCTGAACCTCGGACTTGAATGGATAATGAGCTTCTCGCTGAGCGACAAACTCGACGGTGTGGAAGACCCATACGGCATAAAGAGCAACGGAATGTTCAAGAACACCGATTGTTATAGCACGCTGCGACTGTCTGTCACGTATGACATCATGGCGAAATGCAAGACTTGTAATAACGATAGAGACTGAAAGAATAAATATGACAGGCCAAATAGACATGGAGCGCATACCGCGCCACATAGCCGTGATAATGGACGGAAACGGACGTTGGGCCACACAGCACGGGCGTGAACGCAGTTTCGGACATCAGGCGGGAGTGGAGGCTGTGCGCCGCATCACGTCGGAGTGTACACGACTGGGTGTGAAATATCTTACGCTATATACTTTCTCGACAGAAAACTGGAACAGGCCTGCCGATGAAATATCGGCGCTGATGGGACTGGTGCTCACTTCGCTCGAAGACGAGATATTCATGAAAAACGATGTGCGTTTCAGGGTTATCGGCGATATGAACAGACTGCCCGAGGCAGTGAGAGAGAAACTGCGTGAGACGGAGGAGCACACCGCCGGCAACAAAGCGATGACGATGGTTGTCGCATTGAGTTACTCGTCTAAGTGGGAGATAACGAACGCGATGCGCCAAATAGCCGGAGAGGTGCAGGCGGGAACGCTATCTCCCGACAGCATTGACGAGCAGACCATAGGCAGACACATGCAGACGGCGTTCATGCCGGATCCCGAATTGCTCATACGTACAGGCGGAGAACAGCGCATATCAAACTATCTTCTGTGGCAGATTGCCTATTCCGAACTGTATTTCTGCGACACGTTCTGGCCCGATTTCGATGAGAAAGAGCTGCATCGCGCCATCGGGAGCTATCAGGGCAGGCAGCGTCGGTTTGGCAAGACAGGAGCGCAGGTGGAGAAAGAGGAGAACAACAAGTAAACAACAATGAATAATAATCATATAATGTGTCACATAAATAAGATATTGCTGCTGATTGCCGTCGCGCTGGGAATGATCTCGCGGGTGGCCGCTCAGGAGAAAATCGTAAATCCGGACATCTCTTATTCCGGAACTCCCAGGATATGCATAATAGACGGAATAACCGTCAAGGGTGTGCAGGAATATGAGGATTACATGCTCACGGGACTATCCGGACTCTCCATCGGACAGCAAATCAGCGTGCCGGGCGCTGAGCTTACGGAGGCCGTGCGCCGCTATTGGCGCCACGGCCTGTTCTCCCAAGTGTCCATAACGGCAGACTCTATCGTAGGAAACAGAATATATCTGTGTGTCAATCTCGCCCTGCGCCCGAGGGTAAGCACCATCAACTACACCGGATTGAAGAAGTCGGAACGTGAGGATATGGAGGCGAAACTGGGCATTATGAAAGGCAGTCAGATTACGCCCAACATGATAGACCGGGCCAAGATACTCGCCAAAAGATACTTTGATGAAAAGGGCTACAAGAACGCCGAGATAAACATAACGCAGCGCGACGACGTGACCGGCAAGAACCAGGTAATTCTTGATGTGGATATCGACAAGAAAGACAAGATGAAAGTGCGGCAGATCATCATAGAAGGCAACAACAACCTGAGCGCGTCCAAAATCAAGGGCGGACTGTTCCGCAAGGGTGCCTTTGCCAAGACGCACGAGGCCGGCAAGCTGTCTTCTTTCCTGAAATCAAAGAAATTCACCACCGAGAGATACGAACAGGACAAGCTGAATCTTATAGACAAGTATAATGAGCTGGGTTACAGGGATATGGCCATACTCGAGGACAGTGTCTGGAATCATGACGAGAACCACGTGAACATTTATGTCAAGATAGATGAAGGCCAGCGATACTATATCCGCGACATCACGTGGGTGGGCAATACAGTGGTCACGACCGACATGCTGAACTACATGCTGGGCATGAAGAGAGGCGATGTGTACGACCAGAAGAAGCTGAACAAGCGTCTGCGTGAGGATGAAGACGCCGTGGGCAACTTCTATTGGAACAACGGTTATCTATTCTACGAGCTTGACCCTGCGGAGGTCAATATCGTGGGAGACTCCATCGACTTGGAGATGCGGATCACGGAAGGCCCCAAAGCCCATATCAACGCTGTGAGAATATTCGGTAACGACCGTCTTTATGAAGAGGTGGTGCGCCGCGAACTGCGTATCAAACCCGGCGACCTGTTTTCCAAGGATGCGCTGATGCGCTCGGCGAGAGAAATAGCCTCCATGGGATTTTTCGACCCGGAGAAGGTCGAGCCGGATATCAAGCCTAATCCGGACGACGGTACTGTTGACGTGAACTGGCCTCTTGAGCAGAAGTCCAACGACCAGGTCGAGCTGTCGCTCGGTTGGGGACAGACCGGTGTCGTGGGCCGTGTGTCTCTCAAACTCAACAACTTCTCGATGCGAAACCTGTTCGGACGCAACAAGATGCACCGCGGAATAATGCCTATCGGCGACGGTGAGCAACTTGCGCTGAGTGCCCAGACCAACGGTACATATTATCAGTCGTACAGCCTTAACTACTCGGCTCCGTGGTTCGGAGGCAAGCGTCCCAACGCATTTAACGTCGGAGTGTCTTATTCAAAGCAGACCGACGTGTCGAGCAACTACTATAACAACAGTTGGATGAACAACTATTACGGCTACTACGGAGGTTACGGCAGCTACAATAACTACTACAACAACTACGAGAGCTATCTCGACGACGATAAGTACGTGCAGCTTCTCGGCCTCTATCTCGGCTGGGGCAAGCGTCTGCGCTGGCCAGATGACTACTTCCAACTCTCGGCAACCCTCGCTTATCAGCGCTATATGTTGCGCGACTGGCGTTACTTCATAATCTCAAACGGTAATTGCAACAACATCAACCTGGGCATCACCTTGTCGCGTGTAAGCACCGACAACCAGCTCTTCCCCCGTCGCGGTTCGGAGTTCATGGCGTCGGTCACCCTCACGCCGCCATGGTCGGCATTCGACAACAAGGATTACAGCAACCTCGCCACAAACGCCAACTCGGCCACTTTCGAGGCCGAACAGCAGGAAAAATACCGCTGGATAGAGTATCACAAGTGGAAGTTCAAGACCAAGACATATACCGCGTTGACAGGCGGCACCAAGTGCTTTGTGCTCATGACGCGTGTGGAGTTCGGCTTGCTCGGCTCGTACAACAGCCATAAGAAATCACCCTTTGAGACATTCTACATGGGTGGCGACGGTATGAGCGGCTACTCGACCGGATATGCCCAGGAGACGATCGGACTGCGAGGCTACGAGAACGGCTCTCTCACACCTTACTCGGCACCCGGATATGCCTATGACCGCTTCACGCTCGAACTGCGCTATCCGTTCATGCTTGGCAACACCACCATTTACGGCCTGGCGTTCCTCGAAGGCGGAAACGCATGGAGCGAGACGAAGAAGTTCAATCCGTTCGACATGAAACGCTCGGGCGGAGCGGGTGTGCGCATCTTCCTGCCCATGGTCGGTCTGATGGGTATCGACTGGGCTTACGGTTTCGACAAGACACTCTCCACGGGCGTGAAGGGCGGCAGCCAGTTCCACTTCATTCTCGGACAGGAGTTCTGATATAGTGCGGCGGCGGGCTCGTATGCCTGTCTCGCCACCGCGTATTATTCACCAACTAACAGTTAAGAACCATGGGAAAGAAACTTATCAACACACTCAGGGCGATCATGCTGGTAGCGGCCATCGCCCTGTTGCCCACTGAGGCAGGCGCACAGAAGTTCGCGCTTGTAGACATGGACTACATATTGAAGAACGTTCCGGCTTACGAGCGTGCCAACGAGCAGCTCAATCAGGTCTCCAAGAAATGGCAGGCAGAGGTGGAAGCCCTCGCCACCGAGGCCCAGACAATGTATAAAAACTACCAGAACGAGGTCGTCTTCCTGTCTCAGGAGCAGAAAAAATCCCGGCAGGAGGCAATAGTGGAAAAGGAAAAGCAGGCAGCCGAACTGAAAAAGAAATATTTCGGGCCGGAAGGTGAGCTGTTCAAGAAGCGTACCAGCCTGATGACACCTATACAGGAAGAGATATACAACGCGGTGAAAGACATCGCCGACCTGCGCGGCTACCAGCTTATCCTCGACAGGGCGAGCGATGCCGGGATTATATTCGGAAGCCCGAAGATAGACATAAGCAACGAGGTGCTGCAAAAGTTGGGATATAACTGATGGGATTAAGAAAATATCAATAACAAACAAATATAAAACGACAATGAAGAAATTAATTTTAATGCTCATGTTGTTCGCTCCCGTGGCCACATTCGCCCAGAAGTTCGGACACGTGAACGTGCAGGAGATTATCCAGGCGATGCCTGAGTACACAAAGGCGAAAACAGAAGTCGACGCCCTTCAGAAACAGTATGAGGACGACTTGAAAGGCATGCAGGACGAGCTTACCAAGAAGTCGCAGGCATACGAGACGGAGCGCGAGAAGCTGCCCGAGAATATCCGTCAGCGCCGCGAGCAGGAGCTGCAGGAGATGTATCAGAAGATACAGCAGAGCTATCAGGACAACCAGCAGGCTCTCGGCAGGGCATCGCAGGAGAAGATGCAGGCTATCACCACCAAGATCGTCGACGCCATCAAGCAGGTGGGTCAGGCAGGAGGATATGTCTACATAATGGATATCGCAGGCGGAGTGCCCTACATCAGCACGACACTCAGCACAGATGTCACCACCCAGGTGAAGACACAGCTCGGGTTGAAATAATTCCGAGAGATAAATGCCGCAGACAGGCGCAACCGGAACAGCCCGTGGCTGACGGATGCGGGTCTGCGGTTTTTGTTTTAACATACCGCTCGCCGGAACACAAATAGCGGCCTGCGGCAACCGAAATCCTCCCTAAAAGAACACATCATGAGACGATTTATGATTATCATGACGGCAATGGCGGCGCTGTCGGCAACCGCGCAGACAGAGAATGCCGCCCGTCAGGCGGATGACGCCGGAGCACCCGCCGCAAC
>NZ_BEWV01000153.1 GCF_002933775.1 Prevotella sp. MGM1 | reverse complement strand
GTCGATATTCTGATTTAACCCGAAAAATACTGGTTTTGGCGGCAATGCTATTGACCACGACTTGCTGCATCTTAGGTAAAGACAAGAGCCAAAATACAAGATTGATAGTCACCACGGACATCGGCGGGTCTGACCCTGACGACATACAGTCGTTGGTGCATCTCATGGTAATGCTCAACGATGTGGACTTAGAAGGTATAATATCGCAGCATGCGTGGGTGCCTTACGGAACCGGCGCAGACGAATACATAGAGGCTGTCATTGCCGCCTACGAGCAGACATTGCCTAATCTGACGGTCCATGACAAGCGTTATCCCGAGGCTGAAAGCCTGAGGACCATTGTGAAAGTCGGACAGCACCAAGCCGCAATGGCCGGTGTGGGCGAAGGCAAGGACAGTGACGGTTCGGAATGGATTATCGAAGTGGTTGACAGAAAAGACAAACGCCCTGTTTGGATCGCGGCTTGGTCGGGCATGAATACCTTGGCTCAGGCGCTTTGGAAGATTAGCCACACAAGAACAAAAGAAGATGTGGAGAAGTTTGTCAGCAAGATAAGGGTGTACGATGTGTTGGGGCAGGACGATGCCGGGGCTTGGATCGCAAAGAATTTTCCGCAGTTGACTTACATCCGCAATAAGGAGATTTACGGTTGGCCGAAGGATGACGCTTGGTATCGAAAATATGTGCAAGAGGTGGGGTCTCTTGGCAAAGCTTACGCATCGCGGATTTGGGCCACGGAGGGAGATACGCCTTCGTTCCTTTATTGCGTCAATAACGGACTTAATTCCCCGGAAAACATAGATTATGGAGGCTGGGGAGGCCGATTCTCGCTCGAAAAGAAAGCGGATATTCCGTCTATGGACTGGGTAAAGAGGAATAATCTTGACGAGATGCAATACTCTCCTTACCTCATGCACGGCGCAGAGTCTGAGGGGAACATGGCCTTGACTCGTTGGGCGCAGGACGTACATAACGATTTCAAGGCTCGTATGCAATGGAGCGTCACAAACAGCTATTCGGAGGCAAACCATCATCCTGTCGCCATCGTGAATGGCGACAAGGCGCAAAGCATCATTCGCCTAAAAGGCAAGGCCGGACATTCTCTCACTTTGGATGCCTCAAAGAGTTATGACCCTGATCATGACGAACTTTCGTATAATTGGGAATATTACAAGGCACCGTCAACCTATCAGGGAGAAGTGAAAATAGAAGGAGCGGATTCAGTGAAGCCAACTATTATAATTCCTCAGGAGGCAAAAGGCAAGGCCATCCACATTATCCTCCGCGTGTCAGATAACGATTCCGAATATCCTTTATGTAAATATCGAAGGATTGTGATAACGGTCTGTGAATAAATAAGTATGGAGATACGGATTGTTGAAAGGCGGCGCGATGACCGCAGTACAGTTACCGCAACGCGCCGGTGGCTGTGGAGGAGGCCGGCGACGAGGTTGTTGGCTTGTGCGTGGCCTACAATGGCGGGCGGTTGTAAGAGTTGAGGCCCCGTCGCTCCTATATGCACTCTAAAAATACCAATCGGGGTTCAGTCTTTTATCGCTGAAACCCATGTTTTTTTATACCTTGGCACATTACTTTCCATGATTTCTTGTATCTCTGTTCCCAATCGGCGGGGAGCGGCACGCTACCCGACGAGATAGAAGATGCTCTCGGGACCCATGTTGAAAAGCAGGTCGAGGATGCTCATATTGGGCAGGAAACCGTGCTTGCGTGCATACACCTGATAGTAAGGGCGAGGCTCGAATTCGTCGTCGGGCACCGGATTTTTAGGGCGGATGGCGTCCCGATAGTCTATGACATGAGGCGGAAGGGCGTCCGCAGGCATATACTCATCGGTATACCGGATATCGGGGCGAATGTCGACAAGCTCGCAAATCTTGCGGCATATATCCATGTTCATGTCATGAAGGAATGTCCACCGACGCTCGAAAAACGGCTGTATATCGTCTGCATAGTATTCGAAAAACGGCGATTCGCTGTATGCGCTCAGCAACGCATGCCAGTGGACATGGCGCCAGTTGCCGTGATCGCTGATACGTATGTCTCTCAGGCAGTCGCTGTCGCCACGCACGACAGGTATGGTGAGAGCCTGCGGACCGTTGGCCGTGGCTATCACGCAACGGTTGCGGAACGTCTGTTTCTGATAATTCTCGCAGCCCTCCATCAGCACCGAGCCGTGACGTGCCAGCTTCTGATACCACTGGACGGGTCCGAAATATGTTGTGGATAGAATTGGATACATAGAGGATTTTGATGTTATATGGCAGGTGGCGGATGTCAATATGCCGGACGATTGATGTTAACACGGTAAATGCCAGATGCCAATACGGTAAATGCCAGCCATTACATGGCAGGTGACAACATGGAAAACATCAAGTGCCAGATCTCATATTTTTACCTTTCCACCATTTTACCTTTTTACCTTTAAGAATAGTCTGTCGGGGTCGTAGCCCTCGAATGGCGGCAATTTGTCGTCGTGATTGTACAGGATGAGGCATACACGGCCTATTATCAGGCTCTCGGGCACAAACCCGAAGACACGGCTGTCGGCGGTGTTCGCTTTGTTGAGCGACTCCATCCAGTAGCAATCCTCCTCGTCACAGTTTATTTTTCCGGGTACGGTGACCGTGCCGCCGGCTGTTCTCACCGTGTCGCCAGGCAATGCGGTGCAACGGCACACTACGATGCCCGATATCGAGTCGGACGGACTGTCGAAAGCGACGATGTCGCCCCGCCTCACCTCCGAGCGCCACAACCGGCCGTAACTGAACAGACTGCCGTTGCCACCCGCACGAAGGCCGTAGCTCCACCGGTTGACAACCACACGGTCGCCTCGCCTGAGCACCGGTTCGAGCGCATTGCCGTCGACGGTGAGCAGGGTGAAAGCCAGGCTGCGGAAAGCGAGCATGCACAATGCCGCCACCGCAAAAGCAAGTATAAACTTAAAACCGGCTTTCATACATCCTCCATCACATTATATTAATATCCGTGTCCGTATGTGTGGTATATCAGCTGCTGCCTGATATGCCCCGGCCGTCACCTGATGTTGTCCACAAAACGGAACAGCCTGTTCCAGCGCACTCCACCGAAGAAACTCTTGTCGGGATTTGACGACCACCAGATGAATATAGGCTTTCCCACGATATGGTCTTCGGGCACGAATCCCCAGTAACGTGAGTCGGCCGAGTTGTGCCTGTTGTCGCCCATCATCCAGTAATAGTCCATCTTGAAAGTATAGCTCGATGCCTCTTTGCCGTTGATGATTATCTTACCGTCGCGCACCTCGAGGTCATTGCCCTCGTAAGCACGTATAGGCCGCTCGTATATCGCTATGTTATCGAGCGTCAGGTCTATGCTCTTTCCCTTGGCCGGGATCCATATCGGGCCATAGTTGTCGCGAGTCCAGTGCATGTTTCCGTTCAGCGGATAGATGTCCCTGTCGGTTGCCGCGGTGTTGAGCTCTATGCGCTCCACAATATCCTTGCGGGCCGAGAGCGCCGCCACGGCCCGCTTTGTCAGCGGCATGTAACCGGCGGTGTTAAGGCTCTGCAGGTCTTCCATCGATATTCCAAGTTCATCCATCAGCCCGTCAGGAATGGCCTGACGCAGTTTTACGTAATAGGTGTACTGCACGTTGTCCGGCTCTTTGTTGGCCTTTCCGTCGAGATATACTATCCGGTTCTTTATCTGCAACGTCTGTCCGGGCAGTCCCACGCACCGCTTCACATAGTTCTCGCGACGATCCACGGGGCGCGTGTCTATCGCGCCGTATTCCTGCGGGTTGCCGGCTATGTATGAGCGGCCGGCCGCATACACGTCGCCGAAGTAGCGCAGGCGTTGCGTCACCGACAGCGAGTCGGGATCGGGGCCTTGCGGATATATCTGGTATCCGAGCCCGTAGCACATCATATAGAAATCCTGTGCCTGATACTGGGGCGCCGAACATATAGTGTCGCCGGCCGGGTAGTTGAATACGACAATATCATTAAGCTCCACCTTGCCCAATCCTTTCACGCGGCGGTACTCCCATTGCGGCCACTCGATATACGACTTGCATTGGAGCACTGGCAGGGTATGCTGCGTGAGCGGCATGGTAAGCGGCGTATGCGGCACCCTCGGGCCGTAGCTGACCTTGCTGACGAAGAGATAATCGCCGGTAAGGAGCGACTTTTCGAGCGAGCTCGACGGTATGACATAGTTCTGGAAGAAGAACAGGTTGATGAAATATACGGCCACGAGGGCAAACACTATCGCGTCGACCCACGACATTATGAACCGCACTTCGGGCGTGGGCGACTCTTTCCACCACTGCCATTTTATCTTTTTCGATATGTAAGCGTCGTATATGAACGGGACAACCACAAGTCCCCACCAGCTCTCCACCCACAGGAGGAAAGCCAGATAAAGCACAAGCACGGTGATAAACTTGATCCATTGCGTGCGCATGTTTATTTCTTTTCTCATCTTATATTTATTTGTCATTGGCTTTTATTTAAAGGGATGCCGGCGATAAGCAGGAGGGCTGACAGGTGTCTGCCGCAAAAAAAGCCGGAAGCTCCCCTTTCCTAAAAATCAAACATATCGCTTATCGTCAGCAGGCCGCTGTGGTCTTTGGTATACTCGGCGGCGAGCACCGCGCCCAGCGCAAACCCCTTGCGTGAGTGCGCGTCGTGTATTATCGTGATACGGTCTGCCTCGCTGTCGTATGATATGCTGTGTATTCCCGGTACCTCGCCGCGGCGTATGCTGTCTATACGCAACTTGTCGGCTGGAGTGTCTTTCGTGCCCTCCACGGTACCGTCGGGATTTGTCACCGTGCCAACCGTCCAACCGTCCTTGCGGTCCAGGCGGGCCGTTATCTCCTCGGCAAGCGTTATCGCCGTGCCGCTCGGGTGGTCGAGCTTGTGTATGTGGTGCACCTCCTCCATCTGCACGTCATACTGTCCGAAGCCGTTCATCATCTTGGCGAGATAGCGGTTTACGGCGGAGAAGATGGCGACACCTATAGAGAAGTTGGACGCCCAAAACAGCGTATGCCCCTCTTCGCCACACATCCGGCGCACATCGTCACCGTGGTCCTTCATCCATCCGGTAGAGCCGCTCACCACTTTCACGCCTTTATCAAACGCTTTGAGAAAGTTGCCATACGCAGCCTGCGGAGCGGTGAACTCTATCGCCACGTCGGCCGAGGCAAATTCGGGACTGTCGAAGTCATGAACATTGTCCACTTCGATTATACTTACGATTTCATGACCGCGGCTAAGGGCAATCTGCTCTATCATCTTGCCCATCTTGCCGTATCCTATCAATGCTATTTTCATGTCCAATTATTGCTTTATCTCGGCAAAGATACTGATTTTTAGCGACAAAGGGGCAATATTTACGAGGAAATTTGAGGATACGGAAGGTTCTTAAACACAAAAGGGCAAAGGGGATAAAAAACGATGGAAGACTGTGCCGGCGAAAAGGAAAAATATTTTTTTGCGAAGCCAGGCAGGCAAAGGAAGTTATCTGAGAGTTGATTTCTGTATATTGCTTTTTGAGCCACTCCCTTCCGTCCTCTGTTTTTGTCTTCCCGCCTTTCAGGCATACTCCCGGTTCACGAAAAGGCTTTTTTGTAATAACAATATCACGGATTTAACACTTTGTTTTTCGTCAAGATAGAAAACGAATACGATACTCACCGCTATATGCGGTGCGATATGCTTTTTATCGCAAGCAGGTCATTCTGCCGATTTTCCGCAACGGGATGCCCGTCGGAG
>NZ_BEWV01000152.1 GCF_002933775.1 Prevotella sp. MGM1 | reverse complement strand
GGCGTATACCGTAAGACGAGAGATAACGGCTGGTACTGCCGGGATAGCCTATCGTCATCGAGAAATCACCGTCCTTATATCCGTCCATCGACACGGGAGCCCATGACGACGGGTGATAGGGCACGTTGTTCTCGCTGTAATCCGCCGGACCGTTTGTCTTAGGATCGGCATATATGCGGAACACGGAAAAGTCGCAAGTCTGGCGCGGCCACATCCAGTTGTCCGTCTCTCCGCCGTATTTTCCCATAGACTTGGGAATGGTGAAAACAAGACGCAGGTCACGGAAATCACGGTATGTGGTGGCATAGAATCTGTTACCCTCGTAGAAAGGCTTTATTTCGAGTCGCAGTGTGGAGTCCTTAGCCTTCACGTCCTTGGACCATACGTTCTCTATCGAGTCGAGGAACACAGCCTGACGGGACGGCAACATGTCGTTAAGCCCCATGCTGTCGAGCTTCGAGGTAATATCCTTCTGCTCCACCATGAAACTCACGAACAAGTCCTTGTTGGGCAGTTCTTCCTTGTAAGACTTGGCGAAAAAACCGTTAAGCATATAGTCGTGCTCCACGGTAGAGTGACTGCGTATGGCCTCGAAACCGCAGTGATGGTTGGTGA
The DNA here is from genome assembly GCF_002933775.1 of Prevotella sp. MGM1. Taxonomy (GTDB): domain Bacteria; phylum Bacteroidota; class Bacteroidia; order Bacteroidales; family Bacteroidaceae; genus Prevotella. Next base: position 988 of record NZ_BEWV01000152.1, on the reverse strand, counting down.
ACACAAGGCCGTCGGGCGACACCACCACACCCGAGCAGAAGCCGCCGAAGTTCACCACGCAGTTCTTTATGGCGTTGTCACTGTTGTAAAGGCCATCATAAGGCATGGCGAAACCTTCCGCCCGCATCTGCTCGTATACGGCATTGGGCAGATCATAGAGCGTCCACATGCCCTCATCGGCCTTTGCCGCCGTGATGGAGAGCACCAACGCTGCTGTCAATGTTATTTTCTTCATCTTTTATATATGTTTGTATTATTCCTAATGCTGAGATTAGTGTTTAGTGATTTTGACAGTATGCCTCATTCAGATATGCTTATGAATGAACGCACACGCGCCGTCTCGTCACCGTGACAGCATATCCTGACATTCATCCGTCAACCGTAGGACTGACGTAATTACAATCAAATTGTCGTTCGACTGTCTAAGTATCGTGTCGTTGCGGTGCCCGCCCCATCACGTTTGCCAGGTGCAAAGATAGCTATTTTTCCGCTAAACGCCACGCTTGCCGCGGAAATACTTGCCCACAACGAGCAGCGAAGAGAGCGGAAAATCGCGCCTGACCACCACGGCGGCAAACACGGCCACGAGCACTGTGTTCACCCCGACGGCGGCAATGGGCGGCAGACCGGCGTTTGACACGGTGATACCGGCGAAGAGAGCGGCGGCAAGAATCACATAGGCCGCTATCTCACCGAGCGGATAGCGAATTGGGTAGTAACGCTGACCGACGACATACGACAGTGTCATGGCCGTGCCGTAACCGGCGACACCGGCCCAGGCACACGCCACATAGCCGTATCGCGGCACGAAAATGACGTTTATCGCCAACAGCACGGCGCAACCGACGCCGGAGAACCACGCCCCCCATATCGTCCTGTCGATGAGCTTATACCAGAAAGAGAGGTTGAAGTATACTCCCATCATTATCTCCGCCACCATCACTACGGGCACCACATCAAGCCCCGGCCAATAGTCGCTGCCTATGAT
>NZ_BEWV01000151.1 GCF_002933775.1 Prevotella sp. MGM1 | reverse complement strand
ACTCGTCGCTGTATCCGTTGCCGTCAAACCGTATCGGTTTGCATGCCTTTATGTCTTCCCTGAGCACGTCCAGTATCGCGCTAATCTTGCTTTCCCCCTTCTCTATCAGTGTGTCTACACGGCGTTTGAAGTCCGTAAGCGCTTCGGCCACTGCCGAGTTGAGGGCTATCATGGCCGACGCGCAGTTGGCCTCGCTGCCTATCGCCCTGAATTCAAAGCGGTTTCCGGTGAACGCGAACGGGCTTGTGCGGTTGCGGTCTGTATTGTCTATGATCAGTTGCGGTATCTGCGGTATGTCGAGTTCCATACCCTGCTTGGCTTTCAGGTTGAACAGGTCTTCCTTGTCCGCCAGCTCGATGTGGTCGAGCAGCTCGCTGAGCTGCTTGCCGAGGAATGAAGAGATGATTGCCGGCGGTGCCTCGTTTCCTCCGAGCCGGTGCGCGTTCGTGGCGCTCATGATGCTCGCTTTGAGCAGGCCGTTGTGCCGATGGACGGCCACGAGCGTCTCGACGATGAACGTCACAAACCTTAAGTTTTCCTCCGGCGACTTTCCCGGGGCATGCAGCAGCACTCCGTTGTCTGCGCACAGGCTCCAGTTGTTGTGCTTTCCCGATCCGTTTATTCCGTCGAAAGGTTTCTCGTGCAGCAGCACCCTGAATCCGTGTTTGCGCGCCACCCGCTTCATCATCGACATGAGGAGCATGTTGTGGTCTATCGCAAGGTTGCATTCCTCGTATATCGGAGCCAGCTCAAACTGGTTTGGCGCCACCTCGTTGTGTCTCGTCTTGCATGGTA
>NZ_BEWV01000150.1 GCF_002933775.1 Prevotella sp. MGM1 | reverse complement strand
ACTCGTCGCTGTATCCGTTGCCGTCAAACCGTATCGGTTTGCATGCCTTTATGTCCTCGCGCACAATGTCTATGATGGCACTTGTCTTGTCTTCACCTTTCTCTATCAGTGCGTCCACACGGCGTTTGAAGTCAGATAACGCTTCCGCCACGGCCGAGTTGAGGACAATCATGGCCGACGCGCAGTTGGCCTCGCTGCCTACTGCCCGGAATTCAAAGCGGTTTCCGGTGAACGCGAACGGGCTTGTGCGGTTGCGGTCGGTATTGTCTATGAGCAGTTCCGGTATCTCGGGAATATCAAGTTTGAGTCCCTGTTTGCCCATGAGTCCGAACAGGTCGTCCTTGTCCGCCAGCTCGATGTGGTCGAGCAGCTCGCTGAGTTGTTTGCCGAGGAATGACGAAATGATGGCAGGTGGCGCCTCGTTGGCTCCCAACCGGTGTGCGTTCGTGGCGCTCATGATGCTCGCTTTGAGCAGGCCGTTGTGCCGGTATACTCCCATCAGCGTCTCTACTATGAACACCACGAAGCGCAAGTTGTCCATAGGCGACTTTCCCGGGGCATGAAGCAGCACTCCGTTGTCTGCGCTCAGGCTCCAGTTGTTGTGCTTGCCCGAGCCGTTTATGCCGGCGAACGGTTTTTCGTGGAGCAATGCCCGGAAGCCGTGCTTGCGGGCGATACGTTTCATCAGCGACATGAGCAGCATGTTATGGTCTACCGCCAGGTTGGTCTCCTCGAATATTGGAGCCAGCTCAAACTGGTTTGGCGCCACCTCGTTGTGTCTCGTCTTGCATGGTA
>NZ_BEWV01000149.1 GCF_002933775.1 Prevotella sp. MGM1 | reverse complement strand
GTTCGGGCGTGAGCAGTAGCCGGTCGTAGAGCGGGTTGCCCCGTCCCATCTTCTTCAAGTCCCCGGCATTGGCTTCCAGTATCTCGGTCTTGCATTCGGTAATCGCCGCCGCCACGTCCGTCAGCACCTCGTTCCGTTTCTTGTCGGTGAGCAGTGCCAGACTGCGGCTTGCCGTCTTGGCGGCCGTGAATATTGATTTCATATCGGTAGGTTATTTTATTTGGCTGATATACAGAATGCCGATGCCGGTTGTCTTCCGGCAATCGGCATCCGTTATCGTTGTTGCAAAAATAGTGTTTTATTTCCTTTCGGCCAAGTTTTGGTGCCGGTTTTGCTCTTACATTTTGCCTTATCGGTAAATTATCGCATATAATTAGTATGTTTCACCGTATATTTATCGTTTGATGACTTGGGTATGGTGGCGAGACGGTTTTCCGCATCAATGATTTGCCTGTGGTAGGCGTGCCACTGTGCCTGTTGGCTTTCACATCGTCATAATGTCATGCCGGTGAAGTAGGAAAGGCCTGTTCCGATACTATTTTGTACGAATAAAGT
>NZ_BEWV01000148.1 GCF_002933775.1 Prevotella sp. MGM1 | reverse complement strand
CTCATAGACTTCGTGCGCGACACGGCACGGGTGCCGGTAATCGAGACGGGAGCGGGAGTGGTGAACACTTACTTTGACGAGACGGGAGACAGAGATAAAGGCGAGCGCATAATACATAATGCCAAGACACGGCGGGTGAGCGTGTGCAACGCTCTCGACTGCCTCATAGTAAACGCCAGGCGGCTGGCAGACTTGCCATACCTGTGCGCGCGGCTGGCGGAAAGCCGGGTGACAATATACGCCGACGAAGCGGCATTCGACGCATTGCGGGGCAAGTATCCCGCCGGGTTGCTGATGCCGGCCGACGAGAGCAGCTACGGCACGGAGTTCATGGACTATAAAATGGCCGTCAAGACAGTGCAAGACCTCGATGAGGCCATAGCCCACATCAACCGGTACGGCTCGGGACACAGCGAGTGCATCATCACGGAAGACGAGAGGCATGCCACAATGTTCCGCTCACAGGCCGACGCGGCATGCGTATACGTCAACGCACCGACGAGTTTCACGGACGGGGCACAGTTCGGACTGGGAGCCGAAATAGGAATAAGCACCCAGAAACTCGGCCCAAGAGGCCCCATGGGGCTCGAAGAGATTACGACATACAAGTGGCTGATAGACGGTGACGGACAAACAAGGAGATAGAATAAACGACAGCCTCTGACGTACAGGCACGGCAATATGAGACCATGCCGTCACGGCAGAGGCACAGAGATAACAATCAATAACGACAGACAGCAATGAGAACATTCATCAACGTGGAAGACATCGGCGACCTGCGCCAAGCGCTGGCCGAGGCACAAGAGATAAAGAACGACCGGTTCAAATATCAGCATCTGGGAAAGAACAAGACCCTGATGATGATTTTCTTCAATAACAGCCTGCGCACAAGACTCAGCACACAGAAAGCGGCCATGAACCTGGGCATGAACGTGATTGTGCTCGACGTGAACGCGGGAGCATGGAAACTGGAAACCGAGCGCGGAGTGATAATGGACGGCGACAAGAGCGAGCACCTGCTCGAAGCCATACCGGTGATGGCGAGCTACTGCGACATGATTGGAGTACGCTCGTTTGCCGGCCTCACAGACCGCGGCTACGACTATGCCGAAACGGTTCTGCACCAGTTTATCAAATATAGCGGGAAGCCCGTCTTCGCAATGGAAACGGCCACGGTGCACCCACTGCAGGCGTTCGCCGACCTGATAACCATCACCGAGAACCGGGACGGTTGCCGCCCTGTGAGCGAGCGTCAGGATAACGGATTTACGAAAAGTGAGGATTGCGGAACGAATAGCGGGGAACCGGCCGCCAAGACCACGAAAAGGCCTAAAGTAGTGCTCACCTGGGCACCGCACTGCCGTGCGCTCCCACAAGCCGTGCCAAACTCATTCGCGCAATGGATGAACGCCGCAGACGTGGATTTCGTCATCACCCACCCCGAAGGCTACGAACTGGATCCGCGGTTTGCCGGTGACGCCCGTATCGAGTACGACCAGATGAAAGCACTCCAAGGAGCCGACTTCGTATATGCGAAGAATTGGAGC
>NZ_BEWV01000147.1 GCF_002933775.1 Prevotella sp. MGM1 | reverse complement strand
GTGCCTATGGAGGGCACATATCTTGTGTGGGCGGATATCAGCGCTTTTGGCATGACATCCGACCAAGTCACCGAACGGCTGCTTACAGAGGGCCGGGTGATGGTCAGCAGCGGAACAATATACGGTCAGGCGGGCGAGGGGTTCATCCGTATAAACATTGCCTGTCCGAGAGAGCGGATGATGGAAGGACTGCGCCGCATGGCGGCCGTGCTGCCACGCTGACGACCGGTTTGTCATATTTGCGGCTTTTTTATTTTGTATTCATCGGAATTTAGGTTAACTTTGCAAGGAGATAGTCTGCGCCTCGGCAATTTGAAATGGCTTTCATTGCGTTCGGTTTGACTGTCTTAAAAAAATAAACAACTGTAATGAATAACCATGCCGATAGATAAGGAACAACGGATACGCCGTGCCGAGGAACTGTTTATGCAGGGGTTCAACTGCTCGCAGTCTGTCGTGGCGGCGTTTGCCGATATTTACGGGTACACGGAAGAACAGGCGTTGAGGCTCAGCGCCGGGTTCGGAGGCGGCATCGGACGTATGAGACTTACGTGCGGTGCCGCTTGCGGTATGTTCACCCTTGCCGGGATGGACTGCGGCTCGATCACGCCCGGCGACCGGGAGGGCAAATCCCATAACTATAAGGTAGTACA
>NZ_BEWV01000146.1 GCF_002933775.1 Prevotella sp. MGM1 | reverse complement strand
GCCATGTGCTGTCACGGCTTCCGTCGTTCACGAAGAGCACGAAGCTGTCTACGCCGATTTCTCCCGACGCCGTGAGGCTGTCTAACAGGTCCGTCAGCCGGCGGGCAGAGCTTTCGAGCACTTCCTCCTCGTTATAGCAGGGAGACACTATTGCCAGTTTGGTCATGATCGGTTTGTTTTTAAATTCACGAACTCGGTGTATGTGACGAATTGCCGTCCGTCTGCTTTGAGCATCTTGACGAGCCTGTCGAGACGTTCCGTCATGCGGCGCCCGCTGTTGTTGCGGATGATGAACGGCATACGGAACTCCGGGTGTTCTTTAAGGTCGTAGAACTCCCACGGGTGGAAGTAGGTCACGAAATACCCGTCGTGGCGCAGCACACGGCGCGTGAGCGAGTGGTATAACCGCTCGGGCAGGTTGTGCAGCGAGAGCCAGAAGAGCGGGAAGCGGAGCCACGGTGTGACCGAGGCCGGTATCTGCATCACGCCGTCGCGCATGAAATACGTGCGCAGGGCAGACAGGTGCATGTATCTGCCGGGAATGAAAGCGGGATTTAACGACGAGTTGTATTTATACCCCATGCGGGTCAGTTCGCTGTCGCTCACGGGGAACATTCTCGGCTGCCGGTAGCCGTTCATCGTCAGTCCGGTGATTTTTTCGAGTATCCTCTTGGAGCGTTCCACGTCTGTGGCCGCCGGTTTCCAGTGGTCGCAACCGTGGCATGCCACCTCGTGTCCCTCTTCGATGATGCGCCGTATGGTTTGGGGAGCGTTCTCCGCGAAGTTTGATGTGCAGAAGAACGTCGCTTTAACTCCGTTTTCTTTCAGGCAGTCGAGTATGCGGCGCGTACCCTCCACGGATACTTTCATGCCCTCTTCGAGCGTGAAGTCCACCCCATGCTCGCGCGGAACGTCAAACTCTTCGGTGTCAAAACTGAGTAATATCATTGCCTTGTTTTGTTTGGTTACGCTGCAAAATTACTGAAAATAATCGGAGTTTTGATCATGTCGGATGCGTAAATGTGAAATGACGGATGTGAAATTCGGAAAAATGCAAATGTTATTAAACGGACAAGAGGTAAAAAGTGGTGCCCCGACCACCTTTTACCTCTCGTCCGTTTAATCTGTTTTACGTCGGTTGTCCCGCGTCTGCCATACGGCGTTTGCCATGTCTTTTTTCTATTCGTCGATGCTTTCGGCAAACTTGTCTATTAGCGACTGCATCTTTTTCATTATGTCTTCCATCTGTTGGTGCAGCCGGTCGATGTGTTTCTGTGCTGTCTTTTTGTTGTCGTGGCCGGCTTCCATGCCGCTGCGGATGTTCCTAATCTGATCTTTTATGTCGGAAATCATATTTCTGTAAAGTATTATCGATGCTCTCATCTTGTTCATTTTTTCTTCATCCGACTCCTTGTCTTTCACTACCGGGACGATGCCGCCGGTGTTGTTGCGCCTGTTAATGTATTCGTTCACTATGCGGGAGTATTCCCCTTGGTTTTGTATGTTATAGTGACCGTTATGTACCGTCATGTAGACCGTAAAGTCGGGAATGAAGTATATGTCTATCCATGCCGTGCAAAGCTCGTTGCCCGGGAATATGGCACGTATGCGGCCGGATTTGATATTGTCGAGTTCTGTCTCGAAACGGAACTTCTTGTTCACCACCGGTACACACGCGACAATGTCGTTGTCGGCTATCACGTCATCGTCGTCGGCAATGTAAATGTTGTAGCACGAGTCGGCAATGGCTTCGTCTACGGTGCCCTCGATGACAAACTTGCCGCTTCTCTTCGTTACGCCGGCCGCGGGAGTTATTCCCGGATAGGTTATGTAGCCGTTGTATTTGATTTCTTTATCATTTTCAATGTCGGGGCGGGCAGAGGTGATTATGAATATCTTTCCTTTCCTTACGTCTTTCCCGTTGTCGAGCACGAGCGCATAGCAGTCACGCAGCGACGGGTTGTCGGGATTTTTGGTGTTGAGCATCCACAGTTCGTCTCCCGGTTTCTCGCGCAATACCAGCTGCCCGCTGCCCATGCTGATCACTTCATTCGGCTTGTCGCCCGGGGCTATGTGGATATACTGGTAGCCGCAGTCCTTGTCTTTCTCGAATGCCTCTATGACTTTTTGCAGCAGCTTGTCGCCGGCTTTTACCGTGATGCTTGTTCCCTTATACATCTCTTTCAGCAAGCCGGTATTCGGGTCGACGTCTTTCTTTACGGACATGGCTTTCTCGTTGCCGCCTTTCGTGCAAAGGTTGTTAAGGGCCTTTTTCAGGTTCTCGGGCACTTTTGCCGGTGCGTTAACCTCCGCCGAACTTGCCGCCATGCTTATGCCGCAAGCGATGAGCAGCATGATGATTGTCTTTTTCATATCAATATTGTTTTAGTTGTTTTTTAATTAAATTACAGGCTCCCGTTATATGTTTGCCATTTGTTCCATGTTGTACTTCGCTATTTCCACTTCCAGTCTCATCCTTGCCAGACAGGCTTTCGCTGACAGCCGCCTTATCTGTTCTATTTCCTCGGCCGTGTACTCGAAGTTCTCCCGGTTGGTGATTGGCAGGTCAGCCTCGGATATTATCCTGTCCGGTGAGGCTCCGTCCATGCTTATTGCCGCAGGCATCGGCCCGGTGATATTCCGTCTTGCGGCCTTGGCGGGTGCCTCGGCCTGTCTGCTGTCGCTGCTGGTGTGTGGCGTTCGGGTTTCCGAGCGCTTCGGCGCCGGCTTTTTCTTTACGGCCGGTGAGGCCGTGGCCGTCAGGTTGTTTTCTTTCCGTATGTCTGCCGTCGGTGCCGGCTGCCGTGGCGGTTGCGCGCTTACGGTGTCTGTCACCGGTGCTTTCCGGGCCGTGGCGGTGTCGCCGTTCTTGGGCGGCGTGAGGAATATCACGAGTATTCCGGCCGCGCAGGCTGCGGCAATCCACGGCATGAGGTGTGCCCGCCGGGGCTTGGCCATGCGCCTTGCCCTGTCTGTAATCTTCTCTTTGAGGTCTTCCGATG
>NZ_BEWV01000145.1 GCF_002933775.1 Prevotella sp. MGM1 | reverse complement strand
CCCGTTGGCTTGCGTTTAGCGTCTGAATGCGAGGCAACGGGACGCTGAATGGAAAAAATAGTGAGGGTAGGTGTGGTTGGTTTGGTAGGGGATGTAGGTGCGGTAGATGTATTGGGTTGACGCACAGACACTTGCGTAAAGCGGCCCATAATCCGCCTATTTCCGGCCTTTGGCTTTTAATTTTGAAACGGGCGAAATATGGATAGCGTTTTGTAAATATTATTCCTGAAAGGACGGGATGCTCCCTGTTGGTACATGTCTGATCAGGCCGCATGGCAACGTTGTGTAAGCGATATGGCGTATAACTGTTGTTTGTGAAAGAATATTGGCGAGGCGTAATCGTTTGCGTGCAGAAACTTATTATATTATGTAAATATATCAATTTAAATGACGTATATTTGTCAGGTAAACTGTTTTTTGACAATCTATTTAACATTAACCTGTATGAAAAAGAATTACATGCTTTCATCATGTCTCGCCATGCTTGCCCTTGCGGGACAGGCCGATACCGGCGGGACAGTCACCGTGGGCGGCTCTGCCGTAGAAGGGTTTGTGACACGTATTACATTTGATGGCGACAACGCCGCGCTGCTCTTTGACGACGGCAGGACGATGGCCGCAGACATGTCCCAGGTGAACATAACCTTATCTTACGATGCCGAAGACACGTCGATCAGCGATGTGGATGCCGCATCGGGCAGTACCGCCCGCAGGATATATACCATCGGCGGACAGTATGCCGGAGACTCGCCCGAGGGGTTGCCAAAAGGCGTATATATCGTGAATGGAAAGAAAATGATAATCAAATAACCCGCAATCATGAAAAGACATATACATACTACTATTATATACGGTGCGGCCATGCTGTTGATGATGCTCATGCCATATATGGCGGTGGCGCAGACATGGGATTTCTCGTATGTGAGCGGTGCCGACAAGGCCAATCTGGCTGCCGATGCCGCCGGTTGGGAGCACGAGTTGAGTAGCAGCAACGACAGGTACAAGAACAGGACGACATACGCCGCGGAGCCGTTGAGAGCCAACGGTGCCGAACTTGAATTTACGAAAGGGCTGGCTGTCACGGCCGATGTCGCCGACGCTGTGCGGGTGGACATCAAGGGAAAGCGCATGGCTATGAACAAGGTGATGAAAATCACCATATCCGGTCTCAGGAAAGGAATGACGCTTACCATGAACTGCAAGACATCGAGCAAGACGGCGGCACGAGGGATAAACGCGACCAACCTTACGCCCGTGTCGGGATATTTCGGGACGACGACAATTGACGACCAGACAAACGTGGGCACGGTGACGGAAGATGGTGACGTGACACTGGAAAACACCGGCGGGATGTATGTTTACAGCATCGCCGTGACCGACGGACAGGGCGGAGGACAAGGCGGGACGACAACACCCGGCGACCACTCCGTGACGCTAAACACGGCGAAAAACCAGGCACGGCTGACCACGGCGGGAAACGTGATAAAATACTACGACACGGAGAATATAGGCTCGATAGACATCGACAGGCAGGCCGGCACCGTCACCGTGACGCCCAAAGCGGCCGAATGGACCGACGTGTACACCAAGAGCGTGAGCGACATAGCATTCTCGAAAGCCGCGGATCAGGGCCAGAGCGGAGACATTCAGAACGGCGGCGTGAAGATAACCGAGGCACGGGGCTGGAACGAGTCGCTGTATGTCAGGTGGGACATATACGACGGTGCCACGGCGTATAACGTGTACGTCAAGGG
>NZ_BEWV01000144.1 GCF_002933775.1 Prevotella sp. MGM1 | reverse complement strand
ATTCCATGGTTGGTTACCGCACCGAGCGTTATATAGACTTCGGCCGTTTTGCCGCCCGTCTCGACGATATAGCCAACTGGTTGCCCGCCCGTATCACGGCTTTTCTAATGGTATTGTCTTGCGGTGCCCGCATGTCTCACTTCCGTTTCGTGGCCCGTTACGGCCGTTGCCATGCCAGTCCGAACAGCGGTTGGCCCGAGGCTGCGCTCGCCGGGGCCCTCGACTGTCGTTTCGGAGGGCCGCACCATTACTTCGGACAGCTCTTTGACAAGCCGTATATCGGTGTCAATGCCCGTCCGCTTTCTACTCAGGATATGAAAAAAGCGGTTGTAATCAACCGCTTTTCCGAGAGTATAATGATTTTGCTTGTATTATCATTGCTGTCTTTCCGCCTGCTTTAAGGCGTTGAGGCACTTGTCCGGCAGGTGCAATGCTTGGTGTCAGCACACCTTGCTTCCCGGCTTCACGTCGCGCAGTATGGTGGTAACGCTCAGGTCGCCGTCGAAGTTCTCGGCCGAGAGTATCATGCCCTGGCTCTCTATTCCCATCAGTTTGCGGGGCGCGAGGTTGGCTATGAAGAGCACGTCGCGGCCTATTAGGTCTTCCGGCTCGTAGTATTTCGCTATGCCGCTGACTATGGTGCGGTCGGTGCCCGAGCCGTCGTCGAGCGTGAATTTCAGCAGTTTGTTGGCCTTTTTCACCCTCTCGCATGCTTTGATGTGGCCCACACGGATATCTATTTTCTCGAAATCCTCGAAGGCCACGGTATCCTTTATCGGACCGGCCTTGTATGCGGCGGCCTCGTTTGCCTTCTTCGTCTCTTCGAGCTTGTTGAGTTGATAGCCGATGGTCTCATCGTCAATCTTCTCGAACAGCAGTTCCGGTTCGCCGAGCTTATGGCCAGCCGTGAGCAGGTCGGTGCGTCCGAGACTGTCCCACTCGAAGTTGTCGATGTTTATCATCTTGCGCAACCGTGCGCTGCTGAAAGGCAAGAACGGCTCGAACGCAATGGCAAGGTTGGCCACGAGTTGCAACGATATGTACAGAATGGTCTCCACCCGTTTCGGGTCTGTCTTCCATACTTTCCACGGCTCGCATTCCGTGATGTACCTGTTGCCTATCCGGGCGAGGTTCATAGCCTCTTTTTGTGCCTCTCGGAACTTGAATATGTCGAGCTGTTCCTCCACCCGTTGTTTCACGTCCTTGAACTCATCGAGCGTGGCCCGGTCGGTGTCTGTCAGTTCGCCGCATGCAGGCACCACGCCGTCCCAGTATTTCTTTGTCAGTTGCAGGGCGCGGTTGACGAAGTTGCCGTATACCGCCACCAACTCGTTGTTGTTGCGGTCTTGGAAGTCGCGCCATGTGAAGTTGTTGTCTTTCGTCTCAGGAGCGTTCGCCGTGAGCACGTAGCGCAGCACGTCCTGCTTGCCCGGCATCTCTACGAGATACTCGTGCAGCCACACGGCCCAGTTGCGGGAGGTTGATATCTTGTCGTTCTCGAGGTTGAGAAACTCGTTCGACGGCACGTTGTCCGGCAGGATATATCCGCCGTGCGCTTTGAGCATTGTCGGGAACACGATGCAGTGGAACACGATGTTATCCTTGCCGATGAAGTGCACGAGGCGCGTCTCGGGGTCTTTCCACCACTTCTCCCACGTGTCGGGCAGCAGTTCCTTGGTGTTCGATATGTAGCCTATCGGGGCGTCGAACCACACGTAGAGCACCTTACCCTCGCCGCCCTCTACGGGTACGGGGATGCCCCAGTCGAGGTCGCGGGTCATCGCACGAGGTTGAAGGTCGAGGTCGAGCCAGCTTTTGCACTGTCCGTACACGTTAGGGCGCCATTCCTTGTGGCCTTCGAGTATCCACTCTTTGAGCCATTCCTGATGCTCGTCGAGTGGCAGATACCAGTTTTTAGTCTTGCGCAGCACCGGTTTTGAGCCGCTGATTGCCGACTGCGGGTTTATCAGCTCTGTCGGGTCGAGGTCGGATCCGCATTTCTCGCACTGGTCTCCGTAAGCCTTGGGGTTGTGGCAGTGGGGGCACTCGCCCGTGATGTATCGGTCGGCGAGAAACTGTTTTGCCTCCTCGTCGTAGTACTGTTCGCTTTCTTTCTCCGTCAGTTTGCCGTCGTCATATAGTTTGCGGAAGAAATCGGCGGCAAATTTATGATGTGTCTCCGATGTCGTGCGGCTGTATATGTCGAAACTGATGCCGAAGTCCTCGAAGCTCTTTTTAATCATTCCGTGATAGCGGTCTACCACGTCTTGCGGCGTGATGCCTTCCTTGCGTGCCCTGATGGTGATTGGCACGCCGTGCTCGTCGCTGCCGCCGATGAACACCACGTCCTGCTTTCTCAGTCTGAGATAGCGCACATAGATGTCTGCCGGCACGTATACTCCGGCCAGATGCCCGATATGCACACCGCCGTTGGCATAGGGCAGTGCCGCCGTCACGGTGGTGCGTTTAAACTGTTGCTCTTTCATTATGGTTGTTTTTTATATTTTGTTCGTAATTAATATATTGTGTGCGCGACAGCGTGGAAACGTGACTGTGGCATGTCGGTCTTGCTCTCTTTCTGTCACATTCCTTGTTTTTATATAGCAGACATGAAATATTGATGTTGTGAGTTCACACCGATAACTGTCACATTTCTTGGCCTATATACGCAAACATGATGCCGACGGTTTGCCGGGTGATATTCATCCGTACCGCCTGCCGTGCCTGTCAGCTTGTGGCAAGCTGCCTTTATACCCTGCAAAGTTAATAAAAAAACGTGATTTCTGCGAAAAAAGCATA
>NZ_BEWV01000143.1 GCF_002933775.1 Prevotella sp. MGM1 | reverse complement strand
ATACGATATTAATATGTAGGCAACTACTTCTCTACCGGCCGTTTATCAGAAATCAAAGTATCGTCAGACTGCATAAAAATACACTTCCGGCGTATCACACCCATATGCCCATGCTTTATTTTGTAAACATTTATCATCATTCCAACGTTTAAATTAGTTTCAACACGCAACAAATTTAACATAAAAAGCAAGTCGAAGCAAGCCTCACCGCGATACACTTCCATATACACCACGATATTTTAACAATGCTTTACGGCACGCATAAACAACCAAACGTAATATGGTTGCATTTTTCTGTAATGCGGGTTGCGGTGTTATCGGGATTTATTCGCTACCTTTGCAAAAACCATTATGCCCGGAATTCGGGCAGTAGGAACAAACAAAAACATTGGAACGATGGACAACCTGATTACGATTAGTTCGATAGACGAGTACAACAAGAGTCAAGGATTCGAGACACGGCATCCGCTCGTGACCGTGGTCGACCTCAACGGCACCGATCCCGGCCCCGCCGAGGTGACATACCGGTACGAGGTATACGCCCTGTTTCTCAAACAGACATACTGCGGCGACATCACCTACGGCCGCCAACCGTATGACTATCAGGAGGGCACCGTGACGAGCTTCGCCCCGGGACAGGTGGTGCATGTGAAGCATCTGCCCGACTTCAGCCCCAACGCCATCGGCCTGCTGTTTCATCCTGACATCATCCGCGGCACGTCGCTCGGCAGAGAGATAAAACAGTACTCGTTTTTCGACTACTCGTCGCGGGAAGCCCTGCACCTGTCGGAAGAAGAGAAAGGGATATTCAAGGACTGTCTCCGAAAAATCAACGACGAACTGGAACGCCCCATAGACAAGCACAGCCGGAAACTGATATGCCGCAACATCGAGCTGCTGCTCGACTACTGCATGCGCTTCTACGAGCGGCAGTTCATCACCCGCAACGAGGCGAACCGCGACATACTGACACGGTTTGAGGACGAACTGAACGGCTACTTCCGAGGCAGCACGGCACGGCGCGACGGACTGCCGTCGGTAAAGTATTTCGCCGAGCGGTGCTTCCTGTCGCCAAACTACTTCGGCGACCTGGTGAAGAAAGAGACGGGCCGTACCCCGCAGGAGTTCATACAGACGAAAATCATAGAACTGGCGAAAGACGAACTGCTGGGCACCAAGAAGTCGGTAAACGAAATATCGTATGACCTCGGATTCCAGTACTCGCAGCACTTCACGAGATACTTCAAGCGCGGGGTGGGCAAGACACCGAGCGAATACAGGAAGGAAACGGTCTGACGCACGTAAGATGGGATACATAACGGAGACATCCACAGTCTGTGGATGCAACTGTCTCTTCGGCGAAGAGACACGACACCCGCTTGTCGGCGTGGTATGTGCCGACGGACAAGACAAGGCATTCAGGTGCGGTGATTGTTATTCGGTGATGATGGCGTCTTTTCCTGACGGCGGGCGGCATCTCGGACGCATGAGATGCGATTTCTCATACGCCACAATGCAGTTTCGCAGGCCGGGAAAGACCGTTTTAACGAAAAACGCGGACAAGGCGGCAATACTCCTGTTCCACCCCGACATCATTAGCTGTACGCCACTCGGACTGGCATTCGGCAGACATACATTCTTCGGATATGCCGGAGACGAGGCACTGCACCTGTCTTTCCATGAGGCGGAAACAGCGCAGCGGTGCATAGACGGAGTGAAGAGCGAACTGCGTCACGGAGTGGACAAGTTCAGCCAGACACTGATATGCAACCATATCGAGACGCTGCTCAATTACTCGGAACGGTTTTATGCACGGCAGTTCATCACGCGACACGATGTCAACACCGCGCTGATAAGCCGCATCGACAAGGCTATCGACGAATACATGGCGGCAGGACGGGCGGCAACAGGCACGATGCCGACAGCACAAGACATGGCACCCGGCCTGAAAGTATCGGCGGCATATCTCGATGACTTGCTGCGTCACGAGACAGGCAAGCACACCGCGGACTATGTGAGCCTGAACCGCATAAAGACCGCCAAGACCATGCTTATGGACCACGGCCTCACAACAGCCGAAATATCGGCCGCACTCGGTTTTTGCTCGGAAAGCTGTTTCAACGCCTTTTTCAAAAAAATCACCGGTCACGAGCCGGAAGAATACCGGAAAACATAGCCGGAACATTTTTTCACACACTTTGCAACCGGATTGCACAGACGTTTCATTACCTTTGCGCAAAAACATGGAAGAAATGAAACAACAAGGCAACCATAACGGACACAGTCACGCACACGTCGGACACGTACATGTACACGCCCCGCGGACGATAGACAGGATTTTCATATTCTGCATACTCATCAACCTGCTTTTCGTGGCAATAGAAGCTGTGGTGGGACTGGCGGAGAACTCGCTCTCGCTCCTATCCGACGCCGGACACAACCTGAGCGACGTGTTCTCGCTCGCACTCGTGCTTGTGGCTTTCAGACTGTCGAGGGTCCACTCCACAAAAAGATTTACCTACGGACTGAAAAAGAGCACCGTACTCATATCGCTGCTCAACGCAATCATTCTGCTCGCCGCCGTCGGGGCGATAATGATAGAGAGCGCGCACAAATTCTACGAACCGACTGAAGTGAACGGCGCGGCAGTGTCATGGACAGCCGCCGCCGGGATTATCATCAACGGACTGACTGTAATCCTACTCATGCGGGGACAGAAAAACGA
>NZ_BEWV01000142.1 GCF_002933775.1 Prevotella sp. MGM1 | reverse complement strand
CTTTCATACTGCTCATGATACCGCTCGGCATTTCTATCCGCGGCGGACTGGGCGAGTCGACGGCCAACATAGGCAAGGTTTATTTCAGCGAAGACGAGTATCTGAACCACTCTGCCGTCAATCCGATGTTCAGTATGCTCTACTCTTTGGGCAAGGCCGAGAATTATGCCGACGAGTTCGAATATTTCGACGAGCCGCGGCGGGCAAGTCTTTTCCGCAGCCTCTACCCGCAGACACCCGCAGACACTGCCTCGCTGCTCAACACACGACGGCCGGACGTGCTGCTGATACTGATGGAAAGTTTCGGCGGGCAGATTGTAGAGGCAGTCGGCGGACGGGCCGACATCGCTCCCAACTACAACCGGCTGGCCGCCGAGGGCGTGATATTCACCCGCTGCTACTCAAACAGCTTCCGCACAGACCGCGGCATGGTGTCGGCACTGAGCGGCTATCCGGCGTTCCCCACCCTCTCGGTGATGAAACTGCCGATAAAGAGCCGCACGCTGCCCTGCATGGCCAACACCCTCAACGCCGAGGGATACAGAAGCACGTTTCTGTACGGCGGCGACATAAATTTCACAAACATGCAGAGCTATCTGCGCACGGGCGGTTACGGCACTATTATCAGCGACAGCGACTTCCCTGCCGACAAGAAGAAAGACAACCCGTGGGGAGCCGACGACGGAGTGACGTTCGACAGTCTGTTCAGCATCATCGGCGCGCAGAAGCACCACCCGTGGCACATCGGTTTCCTCACGCTGAGCAGTCACGAGCCGTTCGAAGTACCTTACAACAGGCTCAAAGAGCAGATACCAAACGCTTTCGCATATACGGACGAGTGTCTCGGACGGTTCGTGGAGCGCATGCGCAAGACTCCGCTGTGGGACAACCTGCTCATCATCTGCATACCCGACCACGGTTTCCAATATCCAGCTAACATCACCCACGAGCAACACCACCGCAACACCATGTTGTGGATAGGCGGGGCAGTGAAAGCGCATAAGACGGTAAGCACCGTCATGAACCAGAGCGACATGGCGGCCACACTGCTCGCACAGTTGGGCATCGGCCACGAAGACTATACGTTCAGCCGCGACGTGCTCAGCCCGGCATACCGCTACCCGTTCGCGTTCTTCACTTTCAAGGAAGGTTTCGGCTTCGCCGACAGCACGGGACACACCGTATACGACATCATCGGAAACCGGATATCGGAATACCGACCGGCAACGACATCCGGCGACAAAACGGCCGCCGACAGAAGAGCCGAACTTGGAAAAGCCGTTATGCAAAGCATATATGACGACTTGGGAAACAGATAATTTGTTTAAAGGTAAAAAGGTAGAAAGGTAAAAAAGTAAGAGTCACCATGTATAAAAAACTGCACCCCAAAAGTTATTTGTCTAACTTTTGGGGTGCAGTTAAAAACTTTCGGAGGTGTGCGGTTTAGCTTAAACGCAGTTTTTATACCTTATTTACTCTTCTACCTATGGGCATGAAAACGAAGCGAGCAACGGTGTGAATGTCGGTCGGCTGTGAAATGTGCTGATGTTCAGTGTGTTTTGGCGGTTTGGGAGTGGTTGGTCGGGAAAAACGAAACGTGCAAAAACTTGAATTTGCTTTAATCCGGCTTTAATTTTTGGGGCGGTCCGTTTAATCGGTGTTTAACGGGGCTTTAATCGGACTTTAATTGGCTTTAATAACG
>NZ_BEWV01000141.1 GCF_002933775.1 Prevotella sp. MGM1 | reverse complement strand
ATGATTTTCTGACGAAGCTCGCGGACATTGCCCGGCCACGCATGGGTCAGCAATGCCTTGCGGGCTTCTCCGTCAAAACCGATGACATCGCATTCCAGTTCCCGGTTCGCAATTTCACGAAAGAACTCAGCCAAAGGCATGACATCCTCCTGGCAGTCGCGCAACGGCGGGACGGTTATCTCGAAGTCGTGCAGGCGGTACAACAAGTCCTGCCGGAAACGCTTTTCATTGACCGCCTTCTCCAGATCCTCGTTGGTGGCAGCGATGATACGGACATTGAAATTTTTGTCCGTTCTGTCACCTATCGGGCGGTATCTCCGTTCTTGTATAGCACGCAGAAGCATCTGCTGGGTTTCCAGTGCGAGGTTGCCCACCTCGTCCAAAAACAGCGTGCCGCCTTCGGCTTCATGGAAATAGCCTTTCTTGGCACTGTCCGCACCAGTGAACGCCCCTCTGACGTGTCCGAAGAAAGCCGACGGCGCAAGCTCTTTGGTGAGCGAACCGC
>NZ_BEWV01000140.1 GCF_002933775.1 Prevotella sp. MGM1 | reverse complement strand
ATGATTTTCTGACGAAGCTCGCGGACATTGCCCGGCCACGCATGGGTCAGCAATGTCTTGCGGGCTTCTCCGTCAAAGCCGATGACATCGCATTCCAGTTCCCGGTTCGCAATTTCACGGAAGAACTCAGCCAGCGGCATGACGTCCTCCTGACAATCGCGCAACGGCGGGACGGTTATCTCGAAGTCATGCAGACGGTACAACAAGTCCTGCCGGAAACGCTTTTCATGGACCGCCTTCTCCAGATCCTCGTTGGTGGCGGCGATGATGCGGACATTGAAACTACGGTCAGATTTGTCACCTACCGGGCGGTATCGCCGCTCCTGTATGGCGCGCAGAAGCATTTGCTGGGTTTCCGGTGCGAGGTTGCCCACCTCGTCCAAAAACAGCGTGCCGCCTTCCGCCTCATGGAAATAACCTTTCCTGGCACTGTCCGCACCTGTGAATGCGCCTCTGACGTGTCCGAAGAAAGCCGACGGCGCAAGCTCTTTGGTGAGCGAACCGC
>NZ_BEWV01000139.1 GCF_002933775.1 Prevotella sp. MGM1 | reverse complement strand
ACAGAAAACAAAGTGCCACATCCATGATATTTTATTGACAACATGATGATGTCCCGCACTCATCGTCCATCTCGCACAGGCACGCAGTCGGCTGGAAGAAATAGGGCTATGGTCTTCATCCGCACATAATCTTCCGACAGATACATCAGTCCGCCAAATGGATTGTCCGTGCCCCACGAATTTTTCATTATGAAATATCGGCGGCCCGATGAGTCACGGGCCATGCCAACAACAGCCATACTGTGATCGTCGGTGGTGTCGAAACGCTCGAAAGCGCTCTGGCGGGCAGCGGCATCAGACTGTGCACGGTAAGGGAGCACGGCCGTGCCGTCGGCAAACGAGAATCCCGGCTCACTGATATCGCCCTCCCAACATACACCACGACCATGGCTTACGGCATGCTCGAGGACGCTCATCATCGTGTCGAGCGGCAGGTTGTAGAAGCGATCGCGGTTATAGTTGTCGGGCAGTTCGAGATCTGCAAACTTATGGTAGGGATGGTGTGTGAAGCTCGTCACGGCAATATACTCGCCC
>NZ_BEWV01000138.1 GCF_002933775.1 Prevotella sp. MGM1 | reverse complement strand
GCCGTGCATGCGGCAATAAGAACAAGGCGGACCAGAAGGTACCACACGGACACGCTGGCAAAGGCATCTTTCGGCGAGTCGATATAATAGAAAATGGTGGCGTCGAGCTTGAACTTCCAGAACGGATAGAGCGAGGTGTCGGCCACGAAGGCGAGTGCCGAGAGCACGGCCACGGGCAGATAGTAGAACGACGCGAGGCGGCGCAGCGGCAGCGGACGGCCTGTCCATACTGAAACAACGGTAATTAGCAGCGGCAATACTATGAGATAGCCTGTCACGGGGATGTCGAGCAACAGCCCGTGGGCAACGACGGCGAGCGTGTCGGCCGCCGAGTATGACGGGTCTTCGGCCTTGTCGAGCCACATGAACAGAGGCTTCTGCACTGCAAACATGGCGAGAATGACGGCGTATAACCTTATTATATATGTGAGTCTTGTCTTCATGCGTGCAAAAGTAAGAAGTTTTTCAGAGATAAACAGTATAATGGAACGCGAAATTTGGAGTATTGGCGGAAAACGATTACTTTTGTAAACAATCTATAAACGGCGGTATGGCAGAAGCAAGTAACGACAGGAAAATATCTGTGGTGATAAACACCTACAACGCATCGGCACACTTGAAGCGTGTGATTGGGTCGGTGACGGGGTTCGACGAGATACTGGTTTGCGACATGGAGAGCACCGACGACACGGTGGCGATTGCCCGCGGGTGCGGTTGCAGGGTGGTGACGTTTCCCAAAGACGGTTGCGACATTGTGGAGCCGGCCCGCCAGTTTGCCATAGACAGCGCCTCTTACGATCATGTGCTGGTGGTCGATGCCGATGAGCTGGTGCCCGATGAGTTGCGGAACTATCTCTACGGGATGCTTGCCGGCGGTTCGTGTCCTGCCGGGATAGCCATACCCCGGCGCAATTACTTCATGGGGCGGTTCATGCACAGCTGCTATCCCGACTATGTATTGCGTTTTTTTGACCGCCGTGTGACCGTATGGCCTCCGGTGATACACACATCGCCACGGGTAGACGGCACGGTGGTGAAGATACCGGCCTGGCGCACCGGGCTGGCGTTAGAGCACCTTGCGAACGATTCCGTGAGCGCCATTATCCGAAAGACGGATGTTTACTCAGAGCACGAGCTGCCCCGACGGAGGCATAAGAACTACGGACTGTTTGCGGTTGTATATCGCCCGGCGTTCCGTTTCTTCAAGTCTTACATTCTGAAAAGAGGGTTTCTCGACGGTATGCCCGGCCTGATACACGCGACGTTGGATGCCGTATATCAGTTTGCGATAGTGGCGAAGCTCATCGAGGAGCGGCGGAGGAAAAAGTAAGTGAGTGCTGTTTTGCCTGTGGCAGGTTGATGCCCGGCTGTGAGAAATGGCTTGCGAATGTCTCCGTTCCGTCTGTATCGTCGGCCGGGAGTTTGTATGTCAGTTTGTGGATAAACGATTTTTCCATCGCTTCTTCAAGCAGACCGGTACTGAAAACAACTTTCCCTTTCATCCATTCCTGTATGGTATGCGTGTCTTTCTCGTTTACGTAAGGCATTGCCTCATATTCTTTTCTTGCCCTGTTGTCGGACGATATCATGGCCTTGAACATCAGGTGGTGTTGGAAATAGTGCCGCAGTCTGTCCTCGTTATGCCATAACTCGGTCGTCAGTTGTGCCCACCGGGTTATGAGATAGTTGCTTTTCTTGGCATGTATGAAGCAGTTTTGTATCATTGTATATGCGAATTCTCCCTGCGAGTGATACATGAAAAACGGCAGGCGGGACATCCCCTCGGGGAAAGCGTCTGTCATCAGGCACGTGGCGTCTATCCAATATCCGCCGTATGCGGCAAGCAGATATACCCGCAGGATGTCGGAAAAATGTGCGTTTCCTATCGCTCCTCGTTCTCGTTTCTTTATAATGAAATCTGGAAGGGATATGTACCGGCCGTAGTTCTCTTCGGTGATGATGAATATCCGTTGGTCTTTGTTCTTGTGTTTTTCCACCGACCGCACGCAGTTTTTCACCAGTTCGGGCATCTGCTGCTCGCCTTGCAGCCAGCAGAGCCACAGGCATTCGGTGGCGGGGGGCAGCGTACAGAGTGCTTTTACGCTGAAACCGTTATATGGCAGGGCGGCATATTTTCTCGTAAAGTATGCCGTGCATCGTCTGTCGTTAAGCGGATTGAGTGCATATCTGACCTTGTGCCGCCACGATTTTACCGGCACAATCGCTGAGATGAGTGTGCAGAAGAATTTCAATATGCCGGTTTTCAGGTTGTTCATTCTTGTATGATAGTTGTTAATGTCGTTACAAATGCTTTACCATGGTGTTGCAGATACATCCCGTTGGTATTGCGGATATTTTCAGAAAGTGTTATCAGTACTTTTCAAAAACGCGGTAAATGCTTTCCGACGATTTTACAGATATTTGTCTATACCGTCGTCGCACCAGCGCAACCGCTCTTTTATCACCCTGTTTTGCTCGGCTGTATGCGTCTGTTCGTTGTCTCGTGACGCTTCTTTGTGGTACAGATGATACACGCATCCGCCCATTTTCAGTGATTTCTTTCCTACTCCGGCAAAGTGAAGGCGGTAGGCCATCTCGCCGTCTTCGTGTCCCCACTGGGTGAGCTTCTCGTTGTATCCGTTGATTTTTATGATGTCTGCTTTCCAGTATGCCATGTTGCATCCGCGCAGGTGGTCTATCTTCTTGCCGTAGCGCAGAGACATGAAACGGCGCAAGAGGCGTGAGCGCAGGCTGTTGAGGGCAAAGCTGGGCGGCATGTTCCACAGGCTGATATGGAAGTCGGGGTTGGCGAATACCTTTTGTGTGATTTCCGGTGACAGTTTGACACGGCTGCCGCATACGAAATAGTTTGGCTCGGCCAGTTCCAGGTGGTCGCTTACGAAGTGTCTGCTTAGTATCACGTCGCCGTCCACTTGCAGTATATATTCCCCCGAAGCCTTGGCTATGCCTTTATTAAGTATGGTTGTGCGAAGAAACCCTTTGTCTTCCTGCCACACGTGTATTATTGGTATCCGGCTTTCGTTTCCCAATCGTTCGATCAGTTGCCTGGTCTCGTCTGTCGACCCGTCGTCAGCAATGACAATCTCATCGGGAGCCACTGTTTGGTCGAATGCGCTCCTTACGGTCCGTTCCAGTGCTTCCGGCCAGTTGTATGTAGTGATGAGAAGTGTTGTCTTCGGTGATTTTATTTTCATGTCTTTATTCTTGTATTGATATTCCGTAATGTTTGCATACGATGGTTGAGAGTGGTTGTCTTTTATCCGATAATGTTCCGTTGTCATGTCTTTCTGCGCTTTGTCATTATATG
Organism: Prevotella sp. MGM1; assembly: GCF_002933775.1. Classification (GTDB taxonomy): domain Bacteria; phylum Bacteroidota; class Bacteroidia; order Bacteroidales; family Bacteroidaceae; genus Prevotella. The sequence goes on along the minus strand of NZ_BEWV01000138.1, from coordinate 5,220 downwards.
CAGGGGCATTGCCCTGACGGTTGTAAGCGGTTGGGCGGTGTTTACACATCCATGAAAACATCATCGAATTTGCGGAAACTCTCTTCCGTTATCTTGTCGTCTTTGCTTTCGATCCAATGCAGCGAGGCGTCGTTGTAGAACGAGGCCACGAGCGAGAACGTGCTCTTCGGGCCCATGATGTATTGGCATTCGGAGAGAACGAACAGGTCTTCGCCCGGATTTCCGTCGCTCATATAGATGCAGTCGGTTCCCGATATGCGCTTAATCAGCTCCACGTCGGTTTTCGGATCGTTGGTGGCTATGAATACCTGGATGCTCTTTCCGTTGTGCAATTCACTGAACCGGCGTATCATTTCGGCGTATATGCGGTCGTCAAAATAGTATAATCCGCCTTGCCACGTTGCGTAATCGCCCCGCCGTATGTGTATGCCGAGACGTATGTCGGCTTCCGGAAGCGACTCCATCCACTCTTTCTTGGCCGCTATTTTCTTTCGGCGGAAGGCAAACAGGCGCTTTATCTCGTCGCGGTATTTATCGAACAAGGCCGGATGGCGGAACGCCCAGCCGTCTGCCGCGATTGTCGGCGTATTGCGGAGCATGCGCAATATGTTTTCATCCGTACTGTATTTGGGATGTTGCAGCCACAGGCATTTTATCAGTTTGGTCTTTATAAGGAATTTCGCGAGCAGGTATGTAGCGAAGTTATGATAAGGCAGTTCCGACAGTTTGAAATATTTGTACTTGTATGAGAACCTCATGGATACGGTCTTTACTCCGTTCTCCAGTCCCCAAGCATAGATGTGAGCGTACTGCAACCAGTTGTTGCACATCTGTCCGTATCCTTTTACGAATATCATGTCGGTATTTTATTTGATGCCTTTTCGTTTCTTGATATCATCCAGATTTCCCAAGTCGACCTTTCCGGTGGCGGTGTCATATCGGATGTTGAACTCCTCGCGGGTGCGTTTCCAGCGGTTGTGTGTCCACAGATAGCACTCCGGCACGTTGCGTATTGATTTTTCAAGCATCGCGAAATATGTGTCGGTGAGTTCCCATTGCCCGGTCGTTTCGGGATGTCTGGTTATCGGTATCAGCTCGCACTCATAATATCCGCGGCGTATTCGGCGCACGTCGGCATAGAAAACGGCTTGTTTTGTGGAGCGCATCAGCTTCTCCGTACCTGTGAGTACCGGCGTATCGTGGTTCAGGAAGTCGAGCCAGTGGTGTATGTTGTTCCAGAACGGCACCTGATCCGATATATATCCGAGTACAATCGGTTGGTTGTCCTGTTTGTACCGGGCTATTTGGCGCAGTGTCTCGGCCATCGGTATGCACTCGGCCCCGAAGCGTTGGCGCAACCGGAGGAACAGGTTGTTGAACTGTTTGTTTTCCAGCACGTGGTATATCTGTGCGCAGTGCGCCTTTCCGGTAGTCCAAAGCGGCAATGATGTTATCCATTCCCAGTTGCAGTGATGCCCCAGGTATATTCCGCACGACTGTCCGTTTGCCACGCAGATGTCCAGCTCTTCCGTTCCTTTGAACTTCATCCGCTTCCTAATCTGTCTCTCACTCATGGAGAACAGCTTTATTGTCTCCACTATATAGTCGGCGAACCATGAATAGAATCCTTTTTCAATCTTTATTATTTCAGTCTCGCTTTTTTCAGGGAAAGAGTCTTTCAGATGTTTGCGTACCAGCGGACGGCGGTATTTGGCTATATGGTATATGATGTGATAGATACCGTCTGAGATGCGGTATAGAATCCAGAGCGGTAGCAATGATATCAGATACATTGTCGTATGGATGATATAATACGTTGCTTTCATTGTCCGATGCTGTTTTATGGATTTCCGTCGGTATTATATTTTGTCATGTTTGATAAAGGATCGGATGAGCGCCATGATACTTTAATGGCTTTGCCCATGATGCGTTTAATCTTGTGCAAAGATACGGATAAAAACTTGATACACGTTGTTATTCGCCTTAAATTCGTTATCTTTGTGGCAATTTAAATAAATGTGATGCGGAAAAATACTACGTTGCAGCTCAAAGGGATTGCCATACTGCTTATGTTGTGGCTTCATCTTTTCAGTGACGAGAAGTTGACGGCAACCTGTGTCAATACGATATGGTTCTGGAATGGTATGCCGTTGGCTGTCGGTGTAGTATTGAAGGTAGAGGACCGGTGGATGAAAGGCTGAAAGGCAAGGAGCCTGACAATATAAAAGGCCGCGCTTGTGTCTTCAATTTTAAGCGCGGCCTTTTCCATGTTTATTTGCTCTGCATGTCGTTGAGTTTCTTGTAATATCCGTCGAGGGCTATCAGTTCGTCGTGCGTTCCGCGCTCCACTATGCGTCCTTCGTGCAGCACGCATATCTCGTCGGCCTGCCGTATGGTGGACAGCCGGTGGGCTATTGCCACTGTGGTGCGTGTCTTCATCAGCCTTTCGAGCGCGTCTTGTACGAGTCGTTCGCTTTCGGTGTCAAGCGCTGACGTGGCTTCGTCGAGGATAAGTATCGGCGGGTTTTTGAGAATGGCGCGTGCGATGCTTACCCGTTGGCGTTGTCCGCCGGAGAGACGGCCGCCCCGTTCGCCGATGTTTGTGTCGAACCGGTGTTCCGATTCCATTATGAAATCGTACGCGTTGGCTATCTTCGCCGCCTCTTCGATTTGTTCCTGCGTGGCGTTCTCCACCCCGAAGCCTATATTGTTTCGGAATGTGTCGTTAAACAATATTGCCTCTTGGTTCACGTTGCCTATCAACTGGCGCAGGTCTTGTATTCCGATGTCTTTCACGTTGATGCCGTCTATGAGCACTTCGCCCTCCTGCACGTCGTAATATCTCGGTATCAGGTCCACGAGAGTCGACTTGCCGCCGCCGCTCTGGCCTACCAGTGCCACTGTCTTCCCTTTCTCTATCGTGAGGTTGATGTCGCGCAATACCCAGCGGATGTTCGGGTTTTCTTTTGTGGAGTGTGGTACGTGTGGTGTGGAGGGAGATGTGCTTTTGTTGTTTTCCGCCTCAGCGTTGTAAGCGAACGACACGTTTCGGAATTCTATTTTGCCTGTGAAATCCTTTATATGCTTCGGGCTTGCCGGTTCTTTAATATTGTTCTCGGCTTTCAGTATCTTGTTGACGCGCTCCATCGACGCCAGTCCCTTGGGGATGTTGTATCCCGCTTTGGAGAACTCTTTGAGCGGATTGATGATGCTGTACAGTATCACGAGGTAGTAGATGAATACCGGACCCGATAGCGTTGAGTTGTTGAGCACGAGCATTCCGCCGAACCAGAGCACGATTACAATCATCACCGTGCCGAGAAACTCGCTCATCGGGTGTGCCATTTGCTGGCGGATGTTGACCCACATGATGGTGTTGCGGTGCTCGTTGTTTATGTTTGCGAAGCGGGCGTTCATCTTCTCCTCGGCACAGAAGGCCTTGATGATGCGTAGTCCGCCCAGTGTTTCCTCCACCTGGCTCATCGTATCGCTCCACAGCGACTGCGCTTTGAGCGACCGTGCCTTGAGCTTTCGGCCCACCATGCCCATCACCCAGCCCATCGCCGGCACTATGGCTATGGTGAAAAGCGTCAGTTCCCAACTGATGAACAGCAGCATCGAGAAGTACGCTATGATGAGTATCGGGTTCTTGAAAAGCATGTCAAGCGACGACATTATCGAGTTCTCGATCTCTCCCACGTCGCCCGTTATCCTTGCTATGATGTCTCCCTTGCGTTCTTCGGTGAAGAAACCGAGCGGCAGCGATGTTATCTTTTTGTACAGTTGGCTGCGAATGTCGCGCACGATGCCCGTGCGGATGGGAATTATCGATGCCGAACTGAAAAAGTAGGCGGCGGTCTTGGCGAATGTCATCACGGCGAGCAGCAGTCCTATGATGAGCAGGGTGGTGGTCGCCCCCACGCTGTCTATCAGCTGTGTGATGTGGTAGTTGGCGTTGTTCATCGCCGCTTCTTTCAGGTTGTCCCAGCCTACGGGCATCAGTTCCGTCACCCGTTTGCTCTCTTCTGTCTTGAAAAGGATGTTCAGTATCGGTATCAGCGTCATGAACGAGAATATGTTCAGCACGGCAGACAGTATGTTGAACACGATCGACGCGACGAGATATTTCTTGTATGGCGGCACGAAGCGGCGCATCACCTGTATGAATTCTTTCATTTTCCGGTTTGTTGTTTTATTTATTGTTGGGGTGGTACATCCTTTCTTTCGGTGGGTGATGATGCTTGCCACCATCTTCAATCCCTGTCCCACATCTTCGCAAGCCGCTTACAGGCCTGCCGGTTCTCCCATCAGTGTGGCGCTTGTGCTGCCTGTTATCTTCACTTTGACGGTCTGTCCCACATGATAGTCGCCACGGTCGAATACCACCATCTTATTCTGTTCTGTGCGTCCGCAGAGCTGTTCGCGCGAACGTTTGCTGTATCCTTCTATAAGCACTTCGAACGTTTTGCCCTCATCGCGCCGGTTTGCCTCGGCCGACAGTTCTGTCTGCAATTTTATCATCTCGTTGAGGCGGCTTATCTTCACATCCTCCGGCACGTCGTCCGGCAGATGCTTCGATGCGTATGTGCCGGGTCGCTCGCTGTATTTGAACATGAACGCCGAGTCGTATCCCACCTCGCGCATCAGTGACAGCGACAGCCGGTGGTCTTCTTCTGTCTCGCTGTGGTAGCCCACGAATATGTCTGTAGACAGCCCGCAGTCGGGAATTATTCTCCTGATCGCGGCCACCCTGTCGAGATACCACTCGCGGGTGTACTTCCTGTTCATCAGTTTCAGTATCCTGTCGCTGCCGCTCTGTACAGGCAGGTGTATGTGCTTGCACACATTCGGCATCTCGGCAATCACCCTGAGCGTCTCGTCGCTCATGTCTTTCGGGTGGCTGGTAGTGAACCTGACTCGCATTTCCGGCACTGCCCCGGCCACGGCGCGGAGCAATCCCGGGAAGTCTGCCACCGTCTGTCCGGCGTTCTCAGTGCCGTCTGCCGCCTGCTTCTCAAATCGGTATGAGTTAACGTTCTGTCCCAGCAGCGTCACTTCTTTGTACCCCCTGTCGCGCAGGTCTCTCACTTCACGGAGTATGCTTTCTATGTCACGGCTTCGCTCCCGGCCCCGTGTGTATGGCACGATGCAGTAGTGGCAGAAGTTGTTGCAGCCGCGCATGATGCTCACAAATCCTCCTATCCTTGCCCCGTGCAGGCG
>NZ_BEWV01000137.1 GCF_002933775.1 Prevotella sp. MGM1 | reverse complement strand
GCACGATGGCGCAGTTCGGATCTAAGCTGTCCTGCACTCCCGAACTGTGGAATCCACGTGAAAGCCGTCTGAACGGCAAGAGCAAGGAAGCGGTGGAAACCAATGCCAGGATTGAAAAACTGCTGTTGGCGGTGAACAACGCTTTCAACAGCCTTGTGAGTCGTAAAGTGGATTTTGAAGCCACCGATGTGAAGAATCATTTTCAAGGCAGCATGGAAACACAGATGACTCTCATGAAAATGACGGATGTTGTCTGTGACGACCTCAAAGCCCGTATCGGCATAGACCGCGCGAAAGGAACTTATCCCGGCTATCACTATATGCGTCTGACCCTCGGAGAGTTCATCGAGCATCAGTACAAGGTCAAGGACCTGTCATTCGGGCAACTGACGGAACAGTTCATCCACGACTATCAAGCATTCGCTATGGAAAACAAGGGATATGCGATAGATACCGTCCGCCATCATCTTGCCATCCTGAAGAAGATATGCCGTCTGGCTTATAAGAAGGGGTATGCCGACAGGAGCCATTTCCAGCATTTTACCTTGCCGAAGAAGACTGAAACGACACCACGGGCATTAAGCCGTGAATCGTTTGAGAAAATCCGGGATGTGGAAATACCTGCTTACCGCAAATCCCACATGCTGGCAAGGGATATGTTTCTCTTTGGATGCTATACCGGAGTCTCTTATGCAGATGTCGTTTCAATTACACATACCAATTTATATACGGATAAGGACGGGGCTTTGTGGCTGAAATACCGCAGAAAGAAGAACGAACTCCGTGCCAGCGTAAAACTATTGCCCGAAGCTATTGCGCTTATCAATAAGTACCATAGTGAGGACAGGGAAACCTTGTTTCCTTTACTTCGCTGGTCAAATCTCAGAAGGCACATGAAAGCGTTGGCGGCATTGTCAGGAATCAAGGATGACTTGTGCTACCATCAGGCCCGCCATAGCTTTGCCTCGTTGATAACGCTTGAAGCAGGCGTTCCGATAGAGACCATCAGCAGGATGTTGGGACACTCCGATATCTCCACCACTCAGGTATATGCCCGTGTAAGCCCGAAAAAACTATTTGAGGACATGGACAAGTTCATTAAAGCGACCGAAGATTTCAAACTCACTCTTTAACACTTAAAGAATAATATGCGAAGTACATTTTCATTATTACCCTACATCAACCGCAGCAAGGTAAAGGCTGACGGTACGACCGCCGTATTGTGTCGTATAACCATTGACGGCAAACAGACCGTCATCAGTCCCGGAATTTATTGCAGACCGGAAGACTGGAACGGCAGGAAGAACGAGATAAAGTCCGCAAGGGAGAACAACCGTTTACGGGAATACCTGCGCCTGATGGAAGAAGCCTATAATGAGATATTGAAATCGCAAGGTGTGGTCAGTGCGGAGATGCTGAAGAACCATATCACCTTGAACAACATCCATCCGACGACCCTCCTGCAAATGGGGGAATGGGAAAGGGAGCGTTTGAAGAAACATTCCGAGGAAATAGACTCAACTTCTTCCTACCGACACTCCATGTACTACCAGAAGTACCTGACGGATTATCTCGCTTCTTTAGGGAAGAAAGACATCGCCCTTGAGGAAGTGACGGAAGATTTCGGCAAAGCCTACAAAGCGTTTTTGAAGAGATGCAAGAATTTCGGGGCTTCCCAAACCAACCATTGCCTGCGTTGGTTGAACCGCCTGCTGTATCTGGCAGTCGATAAGGAGATTATCCGCGTGAACCCTTGTGAGGAAATGGAATATGAAACCAAGCCGGAGGCAAGGCACAGGTATATCAGCCGTGAGGAGTTCAAGAAGATACTTTCCACCCCGATGTATGACAAGCGGATGGAACTGGCAAGACGGGCTTTCATCTTTTCGACCCTGACCGGACTGGCGTATGTGGATATAATGCTCCTGCATCCACATCATATCGGGACGAATGCGGATGGTAGGCGGTACATCCGCATCAACCGCAAGAAGACAAAGATAGAGGCGTTCATTCCACTGCATCCCATAGCGGAGCGGATATTGTCGCTGTATAACACGACTGACGATGAACATCCCGTGTTCCCGCTTCCCAATCGGGATGCCCTGTGGTTTGAGATTCATGAGCTGGGTGTAATCATAGGGAAAGAAGACAACTTGTCCTATCATCAAAGTCGGCATAGCTTCGGTACGTTCCTGATTTCATCGGATATACCTATCGAGAGCATCGCTAAAATGATGGGACATTCCAATATCCGGACGACACAGGGGTATGCACGGATAACCGATGATAAAATCTCCAGAGATATGGACAAGCTGATGGAACGCAGGAAAATACAATCTATCGGCGAAAAGACAGACA